>CALCID010000116.1 GCA_937907535.1 uncultured bacterium
GTGGCCGACCGCGTCGTCCGGCAGTCGCCCGTGCCGGTGCTGCTCGTGCGACCGGTGGCGGAGGCGACGCCGGCGGAGGCACGACCGCCCGTCCTGGAGAACGTACTGATCCCGCTGGACGGCTCCGAACACGCCGAAAGCGTGCTGGGGCCGGCCACGGAGCTCGGGAAGCTGTGGGGCGCCCGCTGCACGCTCTTCACGGTCGTCCGGCCGGGCGGCATCCTGAGCAGGGCGGAGCCGGAGAAGCAACGGGCAGAGAAGGCGAAAGAGGAAGCGGCCCGGGCGTACCTGAGCCAGGTGGCGGCCCGGCTGCAGGGCGACTGGGCCCAGGTGGACGTGGAGATCGCGGACGAGTGGTCGGTCGGAGGCGCGATCGTGTGGACCGCCGACCGGCTCGGGGCCGACGCCATCGCGCTGTCGACCCACGGCCACGGCGGCCTCCGGCGGCTCTTCCTCGGGAGCGTGGCGGACAAGGTGATCCGGGGCGCGAGCGTGCCGGTCCTGGTGACCCGGCCGCGCGAGTCATCGTAATCATCGCCCCTCGGTTCTCCGGCGCCGCTCCGCGAAGCCAGCATGATCGCGTGCTCGGTGGCCGCGATGCGGCCCCCCACGCCCATCCTCTCCGGGCAGCAGTGGATCGCGCCCGGCGCCCCCACGGACCGATCAAACCGGCTCACCACGGGCTGCCGCGAGCGGGAGCAAAGCCGCTGCGGGGCGAAGGGGCGGTCGGTTGGCCCGCGTTCGACCGAGCTCCTCCAACCCGGCCCGCTGCAGCTCTTCGGGCTCCAGCACGATCCGCAACGCCACGTGCGCGTCGACAGCGGTAAGAACGGCTCGGCCGGCGCGGCCGGGCGGCGCCCCGTGCCCGGGTGTCACGCCGCCTTGCGGGCCAGGAGCTCGCGAGCCTGCGAGGCGGTCAGCCGCCGGGTGAACGTTGGCGATCCCGGCTCCTGCAGGCGCCCGCCTTCCCGCAGCGACCCGGTGTCGATCGGCGCGAACCCGATCTCCTCGATGAGCCGGGACACGATCTCCTTGGCTTCGGGATCATCGCCCGCGACGAAGATGGCCAGCCGTTCGTGCTCCGGGGCGCCGGGCCTGCCTTCCGTGCCGAGGACATCGAAGCGCATGGTGTTGAACGCCTTGACGATGCGCGCGCCGGGGAGGTGCCGGGCCACGAGCTCGCTCGAGGTCAGGCCCTGGAAGTCCATGGGGCCGTCCCGCTCCTCGAAGTAGTTCATGCAGTCGACCACGATCTTCCCCTCGAGCGGTTCGGGCGGCACGGTCTCGTAGGCGCCGAAGGGGATGGCGAGGAAGACGACGTCGCCGAACCGGGCGGCGCCGTCGACCGTGGCTGCGTGGACGTGCGGGCCGAGGCGTTCGATCTCCCGGGCCAGGGACTCGGGTCCACGGGAGTTGCTGAGGGCGATCCTATGCCCCGCCCGGGCGAAGAGCCGGGCGAGGGTCCCGCCGATCTTCCCGGCGCCGATCATGCCGATCTTCATCCCGCTCGCTCCGTCTTCGAGTTCTCCAGCTTCCGGGTCGCACTGGAAGTTCGGTGCCGGGCCCGGCGCCATGCCGACCGTGCCGATCGGTCATGGAGCGTAGAACGTCGTGACCCCGCGGATGGCCCGACGCCCGGTCGGTGAGGGCGCGACGTGTACGATTCGTGCCCATGTCGGCGAGGCGTGGCGGAGGTGGCAGGGGCGTCCCGCGTCCGGGAAGGCCCGGGAGGCCGCGGCGCGTGGCGCAGGGGGCACGGGATGTCGAATCGGCCAGCGGCAGCGGTGCCGGCGACGAACGGTGCCGCACCGCACGGAACGTGCGTCGCGATGTCGCCCGGCGGACGACGCCGGTTCGAGGCGGATGTCGGTGGCGCCGGTGGATGGTCCGCGGCGTGGTGAGGATCCCATGAAGGACAGCCCCGACGCGATCGGCCTGCGGGTTCAAGAACGTTATCCGCCCATCGGCGACTACGGGCTGATCGGCGACGGCCGGAGCGCTGCCCTCGTCTCCCGCGCCGGCTCGATCGACTGGTGGTGCGTGCCGCGCTTCGATGGCGACCCGATCTTCGGCAGCCTGCTGGACGCGGAGCTCGGCGGCTCGTTCGTGATCCGTCCGGTGGAGCCCTTCCGGACCCGGCGGCGCTACGTCGGCCAGACGGCTCTCCTGGAGACCGAGTTCACCACGGCGGGCGGCGTGGTGCGCGTCGTCGATTTCATGCCGGCGGCGACGGAGCGGCAGAAGCGGACGTACCCGGTGCCGTTCCGGTCGATCGTGCGGCGGGTCACGGGGCTCCGGGGGCGGGTGCGGCTCCGGGTGCAGCTCCGGGTGCGCCCGCACTACGGGACGCACGCGCCGCGGCTCGAGCGTCGGCGGCGGGACCGCTTCGCGTTCGAGTGGGACGACAGGATCGTGTACCTGGTCTCCCACTTCGAGCTGGAACCGCACGAGGGAGGGCTCCGGGCCGAGACGGAGATCGGCGCCGGGGAGGGTGCGGACATCGTCGTCGCCTACTCGGAAGAGGCCCCGGGCGACATCCCCCTCCTCCCGGCGCTGGACACGCTGCAGGCGCTGAGCGAGGGCTACTGGCGGGAGTGGTCCGGGCGCTGCCGGTACGAGGGGCCGTTCCGCGACGCGGTGGTGCGGAGCGCCATCGCCCTCAAGCTGCTGACCTACGCGCCGTCCGGCGCGATCGTGGCGGCGCCGACCACGTCGCTCCCCGAGGAGATCGGCGGGGTCCGGAACTGGGACTACCGGTTCTGCTGGCTGCGGGACGCGGCCGCCACGGTGCGGGCGCTGCTCCTCCTGGGCTACCGGGACGAGGCGCAGGCCTTCGCCCGGTGGCTGCTCTATCTCACGCGGCTGACCCATCCGCGGGTCCAGGTGGCGTACACGGTGTTCGGGGAGTCGCGGCTCACGGAGCGGATCCTCGATCATCTCGACGGCTACAGGTCATCCCGCCCGGTGCGCGTGGGGAACGCGGCGGTGGAGCAGTTTCAGCTCGACGTGTACGGCGAGGTCCTGGACGCGCTGGCGCTCTACGGTCGGGCCGGCGGCGCGTTCGACCGGGATGCCCGGCGGCTGGTCCGCGGGCTGGCGGAGGTCCTCATGCGGCGCTGGCGGGAGCCGGATGATGGGATCTGGGAGTTCCGCGCCGCCCGGACGCAGCGGGTGCACTCGAAGGTCCTGGCCTGGGTCGGGCTCCAACGCGTGCTGGAGATCGCCGGGGCCGTGGGGCTGCGTGTTCCGACCGACCGGATCGTCCGGGTGAGGGACGAGATCCGGGACTGGGTGCTGACCCACGGTTACGACGACGGGCTCGGTTCGTTCATCGCCGTCGCCGGCATGCGGGCGGTGGACGCCGCCCTGCTCCAGATCCCGATCGTGGGGTTCCTGCCGGGCACCGACCCGCGGGTGGTCGGGACCATCGACCGGATCGTGCGGGAGCTGGCGCAGGATGACCTGGTTTTCCGCTACCGGCAGCCGGACGGCTTGCCGGGGGGTGAAGGCGCGTTCCTGATGTGCTCGTTCTGGCTCGTGGAGGCGCTGGTGCACGCCGGCCGGCGCGACGAGGCGGAGCGGATCTTCCGGCGGCTCCTCGACCGCCGCAACGACCTCGGGCTCCTGGCGGAGGAGATCGACCCGGAGACCGGCGAGCAGCGGGGCAACTTCCCGCAGGGGCTCAGCCATCTCGGGTTGATCAACGCGGCGCTGACGCTGGGCGGGCATGGCCGGCCGGCGGGTTCACCGGGTGGCGAGAGGGGCGGGATACCGGCGGGCGCGGGTCACGCGTAGAAGCCGCCCAGGATGCTGCCGTAGACGATGTGGGCGATGACGGTCACGAGAGGGGTTCGGCGGCCGTAGTTCAGCGCGAGGAAACCGGGCGGCTCGAGCTCGCGGGTGGGCTCGAGGCCCCGGCCGTCGGAGGCCATGCGGGGGTGGAAGCCGGGGAGGGAGGGCAGGACCGCGACGAGGACGAACAGGGCGTGCACCGTGCCCATCCCGGCGCCGAGGAGCCAGCCCGCGCGCCCGAGATCTTCGAAGAACGCGGCGTACACGAGCGCGAAGATCCACCCGTTGAGGAGGTGGATGAGGAAGCCGATCGCCTTGGCCCGGTCCCGGTCGGGTGTGACGGCGAGCCCGAGCACGAGCGGCAGGTCCATGCGCGTGAGGCCGAGCGCCTGACTCGTGCGGAGCACCGTGGTGAGGAACGTGGTGCCGGCGAAGCCCCAGAGCAGGATCCGTCCGATGTCCATTCGTCGCGCTCCGGGCCGTGGCGAGGGCAGGTTACGGGCCAGCGCGGTCGGGGCGGGCAGGGTGGGCGCGTCGGCGGTTGGCTGGCGGGCGTGTCCGGGGGAGGTCGCGAGGCCGGTTGGTTTCGCCGGAGGCGGGCCCCTGCCGGGTGGTCGCGGGGCAGACAGCCTGGGCATGGCGGCCGGCCACCAGCCGGGAGGCGACGTCGCGCCCCGACGGTTGCCGGGCGGCGGCAGCGTACCGGCGGGGCCACCTTGCCGGGCGCCCGGCACGATCCGAGCGCCGGACGGTGCCCTGCGCCCGGCGCTCACGGTGTGACGTCACTCCGCCCGCAGTGCGACCATCGGGTCCACCCTCACCGCGCGTCTGGCCGGCAGGTAGCAGGCGAGAAGGGCGATGGCGGTGAGGAGCGCGGCGACGCCGGCCAGGGTCACGGGGGCGTGGGCCGAGACGCCGTACAGCAAGGCCTGGATCAGGCGTCCGGCGGCGAGCGCGGCGCCGAGGCCCAGGCCGATCCCGACGGCCACGGGCATCATCCCCTGCCGCAACACCAGCCCCACCACGTTGCGCTCCTGCGCGCCGAGGGAGCGGCGGATCCCGATCTCCGCGGTGCGCTCCGCCACGAAGTAGGCGAGCACGCCGTACAGCCCGACGGCCGCGATCAGGAGCGCGAGCGCGCTGAAGAGCCCGAACAGCACGGCGCCGAGCCGGTACGGCAGGATCGTGTCCGCGAGCAGGTCCTCCATGGTCTGCACGCTCACGTACGGGAGGTCCGGTGCCAGCGAGGCCACGGCGGCGCGGACCTGGGCCGTGAGGTCGGTCGGACGACCGCGCACCCTCACGAGGATCGAGGGGCCGCCCCAGGGAGGCGTGGCCGCCGGGTTCCGGTCCCACGGGAGGTAGTACAGCGGCACGGTGGGCTCATCCAGGTAACGGTGGCGCGCGGTCTCCACGATCCCGATCACCCGGGAGCACCCGCCCTCTCTCACGGCGAATCCCAGCGGGACGCATCGGCCGAGCGGGTCGCCGCCGGGCGAAAGGGCGCGCGCCAGTCGCTCGTTGATCACCACGATGGGCTCCGTGCCCGCCCGGTCCTGCTCGTCGAACTCGCGGCCGCGCAGGACGCGCGTTCCGACCGTGGCGAAATAACCGGCGCCGACCCAGTTCACGTACGGGCCTTCCCTGATCCCGGCGGTGTCCGCGCCGGTCCGGTCCCAGGGGCCGGACATGGACATCCCGCCGAGCGGCGTGAAGTGGACGATGACCGCGTTCTCGACGCCGGGGACCTGCCGGAGGCGGTCGCGTGCGGCCTGGAGCAGCTCCTCCCGCGCCGCTGCGGGATACCCGGCGTTGCGCAGGTCCACGGACACGACCAGGAGCCGGTCGATGTCCAGCCCGGTATCGATGGCCAGGACCTGACGGAGCGATTGCACCATCAGCCCGGCGCCGGCGAGGAGGAGCACGCAGAGCGTGACCTGGAACGTCACGAGCGCGCGGCGCAGCCGCCCACGCCCGGGACGCATGCCCGCGGTGTCCGCTTTCAGACCGGCCATCGGCCGGGCCCCCGCCGCCCGGAGCGCCGGCGCGAGTCCGAAGAGGAGCCCGGACAGCACCGAGACCGCGAAGGCGAAGGCCAGGACGCGGCCGTTGATCCCGCCGACGCCGGGCGGGAGCGGGAACTGGCGGGCGAGCCCGGAGCCGATCGCCGCCACGCCGACGCCGACCGCGCCGCCGAGGAGCGCGAGCACCACGCTCTCGGTCAGGTTCTGACGGATCAGGCGACCCCGCGCCGCGCCGAGCGACGCCCTCACCGCCATCTCCCGGCGCCTGGCCGTGCTCCGGGCGAGGAGCAGGTTCGCGATGTTCGCGCAGGCGACCACCAGCACCACGCCGGTCACGGCCAGGAGGAGCAGGGCCACGCCTTCCGGGCCAACGAGACGTGCTGCGCGGGCGTGCACCACGGACTCGAGCCGGACCTCAGGTGTAGGGTCCATGTCGGGGTAGGCCTCGGCGGCGTGTCGCAGCGCCGCCGCCGCGCTCGCCGCGGCCTGCTCCCGGTCCACGCCCGGCGCAAGCCGCGCCACGTACCTGAGCACGGCCATCCCCGGCTGCGTCCGCCACTCGGCGTTCCCGCCGATCATGACACCGAGCGGCCCGGCCATGGCCATGGGGACCCACGCATCGATGGGCCGTGCTTCCGCCCCCACGAAACCCCGCTCGGCCACGCCGATCACCGTGACCGACTGGCCGTTGAGCAGCAACGTGCGGCCGACGATCGTGGAATCCGCGCCGAAGCGGCGCCGCCAGTACCCGTGGCTCAGGACCGCAACAGGATGCGCACCCTGGATGCTGTCTTCTTCCGCGTGGAAGAAGCGGCCGATGGCAGGGCGGACGCCGAGCAGCTCCAGGTAGTTCCAGGATACGGCCTGGCCGACCAGCCGCTCCGCCCGCTCCCCCCGGTCCAGGTCCAGATCCGTGGGGAACAGACTGACCGCGACCCCCGAGAAGCCGTGCGCGTTGTCCCGCATGGCCAGGTAGTCCACGTACGAGCCGGGTCCGCCGTCGGGCGTCCGGATGCCGCCCTCGTCCCGGACGATGTAGATCCGGGCCAGCGTGTCCGCTCCGCGCACGCCCGTCGGAGGGCGGAGGAACAGCGCGTCCACAATCCCGAAGATGGCCGTGGTCCCGCCGATCCCCAGCGCCAGCGCGCCCGCCGCCGCGGCGGTGAAGATCGGCCGCCGGAGGAGGGTGCGGAATGCGTAGCGGGTGTCCGCGACGACGTCGTCCAACCAGCGCACCCCGCGCGCGTCCCGGGTGGCCTCCCGCACCTGGGCGAGCCCGCCCAGCCGCAGCACCGCCTGACGCCTCGCCTCGGCCGGGTCCATGCCGCGGCGGATGTACTCCTCGGTCTGCATGTCCAGGTGGAACCGGAGCTCCTCGTCCAGCTCCCGGTCCTCCCGGGAGAGGAAGAAGATCGCCCGCAGGCGCTCGCGGATCTCGGCGACGAGTCTCATGGCAGACCTCCTTCCCATGCCAGCACCCGGTTCACGGCCTGCGACGCGCGATGCCACTGCGCGACTTCCCGGTCCAGCGCGCGCTCGCCCGCCGGGGTCAACGAGTAGTAGCGCGCGCGGCGGTTGTTCTCCGTGACGCGCCAGTCGGAGGTGATCCAGCCCTTGCGCTTGAGTCTCTGGAGCGCGGGGTAGAGGGAGCCCTGGCTGACCTGGAACACCTCCTGGCTCATCTGCTCAATGCGCTGGGCCAGGCCCCAGCCGTGCATGGACCCGAGGGACAATGCTTTGAGCACCATGAGTTCGAGGGTTCCCTGGAGCAGCTCGCCGTCGCGGATCGTCATGGGTTCACCTCGGCGGTGGTTCTTCAGATGATCTGAAGGAGAAGGTGCGATGGCTTCCTTCAGATTGTCAAGAGGGAGAGTGGTGGGTGTTGCGGGGCCCTGGGCGTGAGCGGGTGTGCACGGGAGGGCGGGGTGCGCGCCGACGGGCTGGACAGGGCTGGCCGACGGACGTGGATGGAGGCCGCGGGTGCGCGGGGGATGGTCGCGGCCTGGTGGGTGGGGGGCGCCTGCGCGGGCGCGCCGGAGGGCGGCCCGCGCAGGCGGGGAGTTCCGCGGTGGGTGTGGCGGGGCCTTCCGCGGTGGATGGCGGTGCGGTTCGGCTGCATGGCGCCGTTGCGCCATCCGGGCCGGGGAGCGTGCGTTTCGGGGGAGGATGCGAACTCGCGATCACGGCGGGCGCCGGGGACGCCCGTCTCCCCGGATCGCACGGGTTACCGGGGGAGAACGGGCACCTGCCGGGAAGGCGGCCGCCTCGGACTTCCGACACCGGGATCGACCGTGCCGGGGCGCGGGAGGGGTACGCAGTCGACCCGACCGCGCCGAAGCGTGGGGCCGGTAGACCGGCCGCCGACGTGGGCACCCGGGACGAATCCGGCCGGCGCCGCCGAGGGCCGACGAGCGGGCAGGCGGTTGCCGGGCCGACGTCGCCTACGGCTACACCCGACGCTCGGGCAGCGGGAGCCGCGTACCCGAGGGCCGTTACGGCTCGAACAGCGCCTCCGCCGGGAAGTGGAGGACCCGGCCGGCTTCGACCGCGGAACGGACGTCCCGGTCCAGGCCGCGGCCGGAGAAGAGGGCGAGGTGGACCTGGCGCACGCCGCGGAGCTCGGCGGCGATGAGATCCGCGCGCGCCTGGAGACGGTCCAGGTCGGCGGCGCTGACGGTGCCCCACCTGCATTCGCCGAGGAGCAGCTCGCCCTCGGGGCCGATGGCCACCACGTCGATCCGGTTCTCCGATGAAGCGTCCCACCACTCGCCGACGCGGACCGGCTCGAACGGGAGCCGCCGGGTCCGGCGAACGAATGCCCGGCACACGCCCTCGAAGACCTCACCCATGTAGTCGTCCAGGCGCGGCGCGACGTACTGGTCCCAGAGGCGCGCGCCGGGCACGAGGCCGATCATCCCGGCACTGACCATCGGCGAGACGAAGCGGTGCCAGAACGCCAGGTACGGGTCCGCGAGCCGGTACAGGGTCCGCTTCGACTTCGCGGGGTTCGCCTCCGTGATGGGGACGACGCGCTCCAGGATGCGCATCTCGATGAGCCACTGGATCGCCCGGCTCAGCGACCCGCCGTCCCGGCCGACCCGCCTGGTGATCCCCTGCCAGGTCCGCTCGCCGTGGGCGATCGCTTCGATGATCGAGTAATGCACCTGGGCATCGGCGAGGAACGCGTCCAGGGGGTGCTGGGCCTCATCCAGGAGGCGGCCCGACGGGGAGAGGATGTGCTCCTCGACGTTCTGCTCCAGGGGCTTCGAGGGATCGAGGAGCGTCAGGTGCCCGGCGAGCCCGCCGAAGATCCCGTACGCGCGCAGCCGGTCTTCCGGGGTGTAATCCCCCATGAACGCCGCGGCATCCACGTGGTCGAAGGGCTCGATGTCGAGCCGGGCGGTGCGCCGGGCGTAGAGCGGCTGGTCCGCGTCCTCGAGCTGGCGCATGGCCGGGATGTGGGATCCGCTCAGCACGAGCTTGAAGCGCGTGCCCGGCCAGCGGTGGTCCCAGAGGGCCTGGAGGATCGACGGCAGCGCGGGCGCCGCGGAGGAGAGGAACGGGAACTCGTCCAGGACCATGAGGAACGGGCGCTTTCTCGCCCGGTCGGTCACGTAGCCGAACAGCGACTCCCAGTCCGGGAACGTGACGCCGTGCTGCAGCGCCGGGTCCTCGAAGTGTGCGCCGACGATGGCGGAGAGCCGGGTCAACTGTTCCCGCTCGGTCCGTTTCGTGGCCTGGTAGTAGATCCCGCCGACCTCGCGGGCGAAGCGGGAGAGGAGGTAGCTCTTGCCTGCGCGGCGTCGTCCGAGGACGAAGACGAGGTCCGGCCGTGACCGTTCCCAGATGCGGGAGAGCTCGTTGCTTGTTCCACTCGCGTTCGCGGTCGACGAGGTCGTGCGGGGTCATGGTGGGGCCGTAGTTGCGTGTCCGGGTGCCGGGTCCGGCGCTCCCGCCGCGGGTGCTTCCAACTCTGGAACTTCCGGTATTGGAAGTCAACGGGACGGGGCCGATGTCGGCCGGTGGGCC
>CALCID010000117.1 GCA_937907535.1 uncultured bacterium
GTTGCCCCGTGCTCGTGCACGACCCGGAAACGCAGCCCTGCCGCGAAGGCCGCCCTACGTGCTCGACCCGGAATGGTGGCCTTGCCGCGAGGGTTGCCCCGTGCTCGTGCACGACCCGGAAACGCAGCCCTGCCGCGAAGGCCGCCCTACGTGCTCGACCCGGAATGGTGGCCTTGCCGCGAGGGTTGCCCCGTGCTCGTGCACGACCCGGAAACGCAGCCCTGCCGCGAAGGCCGCCCCATGTGATCGACCCGGAATGGTGGCCTTGCCGCGAGGGTTGCCCCGTGCTCGTGCACGTGCTCGTGCACGACCCGGAAACGCAGCCCTGCCGCGAAGGCCGCCCCCTACTTCACCCCAAACGTCACCGGCAACGCTATCCAGATCCCCACCGGCTCCCCCCGGTTCTTCGCCGGCTCGAACTCCATGAGCCGAGCGACCTGGAGCGCCGCCTCATCCAGCTCCTCGTGCCCGCTCGACTCCCGCAGGCGTGTGTCGATGACCTTTCCGGTCTTGTCAATGAAGAACCATACCACGACACGCCCCCCGATCCCCGCGTCTCGCAGCAACGCCGGGTAGTGCTCTTGCAGGGCGCGCATGACCTCTTCCCGGTTGCGCAGCTCCGGCGCCTGGGTATACGGCGTGAACGCAGGTTCGTCCCCGACCCGGTCCGGCCGCGGCGGCGGCAGCGCGGGGAGCTCGCGGACCACCGCAGACTCTCGGGAAGGACGGGTATCGAGCCCATCCACGTTGAACGTGATCGGCAGCGCGACCCAGACCGCCACGGGCTCGCCCCGATTCCGGGCCGGCTCGAATTCCATGGTCCGCGCAACGTGCAACGCGGCCTGGTCGAGCGCCTCATGGCCGCTCGATTCGCGGAGCTGGGTCTTGACCACCTTCCCGGTCTGGTCGATCAGGAACCAGACCAGCGCCCGGCCGCCGATCCCCGCGTCGCGCAGCAGCGGCGGGTAGCTTGCCTGCAACGTGCGGGTCACCGCCTCCCGGTTGCGGAGCTCCGGCGCCTGCGTGTATGGCGTGAACACCGGCCCGTCCATGAGGCGGGCGATATCGCCCTGCGGCAGGACCTCGACCTCCACCGTCTCTTCGATCACGGCGTCGGACCCCGACCCCACGATCCGGTCCGGGATCGGCGTCTGGCAGGCGAGCACGATCACCGTTGCGCCCGCGGCCAGCGACGCGACAGCCCACAGCACCCGCCGCGGCCGGCCCGGCTCGGTCATGCGCCGGATCCGCCGCGCCAGGAACGAGCGGGGCTCCGAGAACGCGGTCACGGGGAGCCGATACCCCTGGGAGCGCCGGCCCACCTCGAGCAGCAGCGTCCCGTACCGGCGAACGTCCGGGTACCGCCGCAGCACCCGCGCGTCGCAGTCCATCTCCACGGCCAGCCGCAGCCGCCGGAGCTGCCACCACAGCGCGCCGTTCCACGGCATCAGGATCAGTGCGACGATCCCCGCCAGCAGCAGCGCCGGGTCCCCGGCCCGCACGTGCTCACGCTCATGGGTGAGCATGAGCCGCCGCAGCGTCTCATCCGCAGTCAGCGCCCAGTCCGGCACCACGATCCGGCTGCGCAGGAACCCCACCACTGCCGGGCCCGTGTCCCGGGACACCAGGACGGGGACGCCGTCCAGAACCTCCGGCCACCAGCGCCGGCGCCGCGCGATCAGCACGCCTGCCGATATCCCCACGTAGATTAGCGCGGCCAGAGACGCCGCGATCCATCCGGCGAGCAGCGCCGCATCCAGGCCCGCCGCCCGGTCCCGCAACCAGTCCAGCGCCGCCAGCAGGGACACGGTGGTGCCCGCATCCGCCGACGCGAGCTGCACCACGGCCGGGCCGAGCAGCACCTGGACCTCCCCACCCCCGGCCGACGCCGGCTCCGCACCCGCGAACCACGCCACGACCGGCGCCACGACCGACCCCACCAGCACGCCGAACCAGATCCACCGCGAAGGCCAGCCGTACAGCCGCGCCGCCCGGTCCAGCGCCGCCGCCGCCAACCCCAGCAGCAGCGCCACCACGATGCTGTACGCCATCCATGCCGCGATCATCGGTCTTCCTCCGCGAGTCGTTCGTCCAGGAGCCGCCGCAGCGACCGCAACTCCTCCTCCGTGAGATTCCGGTCCGACACCAGCTGCGTCAGCAACGCCTCGGGCGAGCCCTTGAACAGCTTCCTCACCAGCCGCCTCACCGCGCTCTCACCCGCCGCCTCCCGCGCCACCAGCGGGAAGTAGCGGTACGCCTTCCCCTCCTCCACGTGCCCCACGTAGCCCTTCTCCTCCAGCGTGCGCAGCACCGTGAGCACCGTGGTGTACGCGAGCTCGTCCGGCAGCCGCTCTCTCACCTCCGCGACCGTGGCCGATCCCAGGTCCCACAACACCCCCATCACATCCAGCTCCCGGTCCGTGAACGTGATCTCCATGGACAGCTCCTTCCCAGGCCGGCCGGCCCGCTGGCGTGGCTCATCTACGAATCGCTTCGTAGAACATACGCTCTCGCTTCGATCCCGGCAACTATAATCCTAGTAGATGACCGCTCACGCCTCTCGCCCGACCGCGCCCTGGTCCGGTTCATGCCCCGATGCGTCCCACCGCGTCCGGGACTGAGAGGCAGAGAGGCATCATATGGAACGGCGAACGGAAGACCGGGAACGGGAGCGAGGCGCGCCCGGGCGGCGCGAGGGCACGATGCGGCATGACGGTCACGCGTCGCCGCGGCGCTCGGACGACCAGGACGCGCCCGAGCCGGAGCGGACGATCACGCCCGAGGAGCTCGCGGGCCAGGCGATCCAGGATCTGGAGGAGCCACCCCAGGCCGAGGGCCCGCGGGAGCCCGATCAATGAGCCCGGCGAGGATTCGGGCGTTGGCGGCGGCACCGCCGAGTCTCGAGCGCACGTAGGCGACGGCGGCCCGGCCTGCTTCGCGGCGCCGCTCCGGATCCGTCGCGAACTCCGCGAGCCGGCGAGTGATCTCCGCGGCGTTGCGGACGGTGAACCCGCCGCCTGCGGCTTCGAGCTCGGCCGCCTCCCGGGCGTTCGAGTTGCGCGGCCCGAACAGGACCGGGCGCTCCAGGGCCGCCGGTTCGACCACGGAGTGGAGCCCGGCCGCGTGGAACCCGCCGCCCACGTAGGTCGCGTCCGCAATGGCGTAGAGGTCGGCGAGGATCCCGACGCGGTCGATGAGCACGGCGGGCGGTAACGGGCCGGCGGACTTTTCCACTTCCGCGAGGCGGGCGTGCGCCAGCCCGGCCTGGTCCAGCGTGCGTTCCAGCCCCGCCAGGTGGGCCTGATCCGGCTCGTGCGGAGCGATGATCAGGCGCGCGTCGGGGACGGCGGCGCGCAGCTCCGCGAAGGCGGGAACGAGATGCGCCTCGTCCGCGGGCCAGGTCGAGCCCGCCACGACGGTGAAGGCGTCCGCGTCCCGCAGCCGGTCGAGGATCCTGGCCGTGGCGGACGCCTCCTGCCCCCCGCCCCCCTTCCCCGCCCCCCGCTGGACGCGCGCCCAGACTTGGTCGAAGCGCGCATCGCCCGTGACGTGCACCCGCTCCTCCGCCACCCCGAGGCGGGGGAACCGGCCCGCATCCTCCGCGGCCACCGCGCCCACCGCGTCCAGGCGCGCGTATGCGGGGCCGAGCAGCCAGCGGGACAGCGGACGGAGGCGGCTGGAGCTCTCGGGCAGGATCGCGTTCACGAGCGCGAGCCGGACTCCCCGGCGCCCGGCCTCCCGGGTCAGCACCGGCCAGATCTCGGTGCGCACGAACGCGATCAGCGCGGGCCGGAACACCTCCAGCATCCGGCGCATGGGCCCGCGCGTGTCCCACGGCAGGTAGCCGTGCACGTCCGCGCCGACCCGCGCGGCCAGCCGCTCGGCGGAGGGCGAGAAGTGGGTGAAGGCGAGCTGCACGTCCGGCCGCAGCTCCCACAGCGCCGCCATGATGGCCTGCGCCATGAGCCCCTCCCCCACCGAAGGCGCATGGAACCAGACCAGAGGCCTCGCCGGGTCTCGCTCGGCCTTCGCCCACGCCTCCAGCAGCGGGACGCTCGTCCGCCGCCCCGCCACCCCGCGGCTCAGCTTCGGATGCAGCGGCGCCGCGAGCCCGGCGGCCGGGCGCGCGGCCGCCATGACCGCCTCGTACAGTGCTTCGGAAAATGGCATCCCGCGAAATTACCAGGTCCTGGAACCGGGCCACAAGCCCGGGGCATCGCCGCGGGCGCGAGGATCCGGTCCCTTACCGGACATGCCCGTTACAGCGGCAACCAGCGAATCCTCCAACGAATGGGGCCGCCAGGCCGGGTCACGCCCAACGAACCCGCACGCACCTCGCTCCACCCGGCCCCGGGTCGGGCCACGCGCGGGCGAGCGGAGCAGCACCACTCGCACTCCCCCCTGATACCGCCAGACGCACCGAAGGGCTTCCGCCATACCACCAACGGCCCTCGGTGCCCGGAGCGTCGCTCCCCTGCCCACCGTTCGCGGCGAACCGGTAGGCGATGTCCGTCATCCAGTCGTCCGATCGTGCCGGCGCGCCCGCGATCCCTGTGGCCGCATAACGCGCCCGGCGGGTCGCCCCCACGTCCGACCGCCCCCGTGATCGCCGGCGCCCCGGCGGCGTCCGCGCCAGGGTGATCGGGAGCCGGCTCCAAGGCACCTTCAGACATCCGCCCGAGGCCAGCCAACTGCCCGGCCTGGCGGGAGCCCGGGCCCGACAGCTCCCCGTTCCCCGTTCCCGGAACGCCCACCGGGCATCCGCCCCCTTCTCCAGCCCTGTCCGACGCCGCGGCCGCCGAACCATCTCGCCCCGCAGCCCGGTCGGCGTTCGTCCGGCCACGCCCGACGGCCCTCGGCGCCGCATCAACCTGGCGCCGTATCCCGCTCCCGATCCTCCGGCGTGGCCTGCCGCCGGATCTCCACCAGGTCCGCGGTCGCGTCCAGCTCGGGCGTGAGCCGCCCCAGCACGTCCCGCAGCGCGGCGCTCAGCGACGCGGCCTCCACGTCCATGACCTCGTATCGGTGCCGGGCGCCTCCGTAGCGCACGACCACTCGGAATCCGGGCATGCTCGCGATGACTCCGGCCGATTTCTCGCTCGTGTGCTCGACGGATCGAGCATCTCTCCCATGACGCGCGGTAGAGACGATGCACCGACCCTTCCACCGGCACAACCCCACCCACCGCCGGGCCCCGCTCCCTTGAATCCCTCATCCGCCCGGGCTATCATGGCGCGGCCGCCCGGGGCGCTTCGTTCCGCGGCCCACGGAAGCAGGACCCACCGCAGGGACGGACGCGACGTCGCTTCCATGCGTTACATCGGCAACAAGACCCGGCTGCTCGGCTTCATCCGCCGCGTGCTCCGCGCGCGCGGGATCGAGCCGGGGAGCGCGGTGGACCCGTTCACCGGCACCGCCAGCGTGGCCAGCGAGCTCAAGCGCCTCGGGTTCCGGGTCGTCGCCTCGGACATCATGGAGTACGCGTATGTGTTCGGCCGCGCGTACGTGGAGGTCGCCGCGGAACCCTCGTTCGACGGCCTCGCCCCGGAGATCGGGTCCGCCGCGAAGGGGCTCGACGACGTCGTCGCCTACCTGAACCGGATCCCGCCCGAGCCGGGCTTCATCCACGAGCACTACACGCCGGCGGGCGGAGAAGGCGCGCGCCACGGGCGCATGTACTTCACCCCCGAGAACGCCGCCCGGATCGACGCCATCCGCGCCACGCTCCACCGCTGGCGCACCACGGGGGCCATCGACGACGACGCCTACCACCTGCTCCTCGCCGCCCTCATCGAAGCCGCGGACCGGGTGGCCAACACCGCGGGCGTGTACGCGTCCTTCATCAAGAGCTGGCAGCCGAACGCGCTAGCGCCCCTCGAGCTCAGGACGCCCAGGCTCGTCGAGGGGAACGGCTGCCACGCGCTCCGCCGGGACGCCCTGGAGCTCGTGGCCGAGCTCGAGCCCTTCGACCTCCTGTACCTGGATCCGCCGTACAACGCGCGCCAGTACCCGGGCTACTACCACATCCCGGAGCTCATCGCCATCGGCTGGTTCGACGAGGTGCCGCGGCTCCGCGGCAAGACCGGGCTGGTGCCGGATGCGGACAAGCGCAGCGACTGGGCGAGGCGGAGCCGATGCGAGGAAGTGTTCGAGCGGCTCGTGGCCACCGCGCCGTGGCGCCGCATCGTGATGAGCTACAACGCGGAAGGGATCATTCCGGAGACGACCATCGAGCGCGTGCTCCGCACGTACGGGCGCTCCCGCACCTACCGGCGCTACGCCATGCGCTACCGGCGGTACCGCTCGGACGCGGACGGTGAGAACCGCCGGTATCGAGGCGACGTCGTCGTCGAATACCTCTACTGCGTGGACCGCTGACCCCGCGGCGGGGCCGCATGCCGGGCCGCGCGCCCCCACCCCACCCCGGCCCCGCAGAAGTCACGACAGGTCACGGCTTGCCTCGATCGGCTCGTCCGGGCCGCGTCCCATCCCGTTACCGAGACCGGGGCGGCACCGCTCCAGTGGCCCGGCCACGTCGCGGGCGGGTGACCCAGAGACTCGCGCCGACCGGTCCGACCTCCGCCCATCGGCCCCGGCCGACCATGCGAGCCCGCCCCCTGCACTCCACCTCACCGCCGGAACTGCCGGCGGGCAACTCCATCGGCACGGCCGGGCCGCAGCCGCGCGCCCGCGCAACCTCGCACCGGACGGGACCTGCACCGCCGACCGGTTGCGGTAGATCACCTCGGGCGCGGGCGCGCGTCACACCCGCCCCAGAGCACCGTCGTGCCCGGACCGGCTTCAGGAACTCGCCCGGCTCCGGCCCCGGACCCGCTTCGGCCTCACCCCCGCCAGGCCGCCCAGGCCAGGAGCAGCCAGCCGATCATGAAGGAGGTGCCGCCGAACGGCGCGAGCATCGCCACCCCACGCGGCGCGCCGAACACCAGGGCGTAGAGGGTCCCGCAGAACAGGAAGATCCCGGCCAGGAAGAACCAGCCGGCCGTGGTGGTCGCGGCCCCGGGCCAGCGGGAGGACGCCCAGGCCGTGAAGAGCAGCGCCAGGGCGTGGTACATCTGGTAGCGCGTGGCCAGATCCAGCGTCTCGAGCCGCTCCGGCGGGATGCGACCCGTGAGCACGTGGGCGCCGAACGCGCCCATGGCCACGGACACGAGCGCGAACAGCGCCCCGAGCACGGCGAAGTTCCGATCCATTTCCTCGCTCCGAACGCGCGGCGTCGCCGCCGAACGGAGCGACGGGCGGGCCCGAACCCGGAGCCCGCCCGCCCACCCCGCCTCACTGCGGTCGAGGCCGCTCCGAGAATTTCCGATACAGCTCCGTGTGCCGGTCCGTCATGGGCACCCGACGACCGGCTATGAAAACTTCGACCACCTGGGTCCGCACGTCCAGGGGGTCGCCGGTCGCCACGAAGAGATCCGCGCTCTTCCCCACCTCGATCGTGCCCACTTCGTCCGCCACGCCCCAGATCTCCGCCGGGTTCACGGTCAGCGCCCGCCACGCCGCCTCCGCCGGGAGCCCGTACGCCACGGCCAGCGCCGCTTCGTACGGGAGGTTCCGGGAGTTCACCGCGCTCCCGGACGCGAACGCGATCTTCACCCCCGCCCGGTGCAGCACGCCCGGCTGCGCGTACAGCTCATCGTAGGGGGAATCCGAGCCCGGCAGGGTCGTCAGCGGGCCGAGGATCACCGGGATCCCGCGCGCCGCAAGCGTGTCCGCGAGCTTCCACGCCTCCCGCGCCCCGCCCAGGATCATGCGCAGCCCGAACGCGTCCGCGATCTCGATCGCCCCGCGGATCTGGTCCGGCGTGTCCGCCTCGAACAGGACGGGCACCTCGCCCTCGAAGATCGGCCGCAGCGGTTCCAGCACCGGGTCCAGCCGACCCGCGCCCGCGCTCCGCACCCGATGATACTGCCTCGCCTCTTCCAGGAAGTCCCTGAGCTCCTGGACCGAGCGCTCCACCTGCTGCTGCCCCTGCCCGCCGCCCGGGCCGCCACCACCGCCGAACCCGAACCCGCCGGCCCGCGGATAACGGATCACCAGCGCCGCCGGCGCCCGGAGCCCCATCTCCTTCGGCGTCCAGCCGTCCAGCCGCACCAGCGCGGCCTGCCCGCTGATCACCCCGCCGGACGGCTGCACGATCGCCGTCGTCACCCCGTTCACCCGGGTGACCGGGATCAGCTCGCTGTGCGGGTTGACCGCGGTGAGCGCCCGGAGATGCGGGTTGAAGCGCCCCATCTCCGAGATGTCCAGCGTGCCCGCCACGGACCCGATCTCATAGAGCCCCAGCGTGCTCCCGGAGTCGATCATCCCCGGGTACACGTACTTGCCGGACGCATCGATGACCGTGGCACCGGCCGCGTCCCCCACGTCCCGGCCGACCGCCGCGATCCGCCCGTCCCGGATCAACACGCTCGCGCCCTCCAGCACCCGCCCGGGCGCCACCACCACCGTCCCGCCCCGGATCAGGAACGTGCCGCCCTGGGAGCCCGGGATCGTGGATTGCGCCGCGAGGGGCGCCGCAGATGACGTCGCCCAGAGGAAGAGACCGGCGGCAGCCGCGCGCCCGAACGCCCCCACCCCGGCGCCGAGGGAAGCGCTGCGCACCCGACGCGCCTTGCGCGCCGCAGGCGACGTCTCCCGAATCAAGCTCCGCGCGCTCATTGCCCGTCCTCCGTGGTGGTCGTGGCCGCCGGCCGCCCGAGCAGCTTCTCCAGGGTCGTCGCCTGCGACCGGTCGAAGTAGACGATCCCGTCGATGATCGTCATCTCCACCCGCGACGCCGGCGCGAACGGATGCCCGTTGAAGATCGCCAGGTCCCCGTCCTTGCCGACCTCGATCGAGCCGACCCGGTCCTCGACCCCCAGGTCCATCGCCGGATTGATCGTGATCATCGCCAGCGCCTGCTCCTCCGTGACCCCGCCGTACTTCATGGCCTTCGCGGCCTCCTGGTAGAGCCGGCGGATCCGCTCGCCCGAGTCCGAGTTGATCGAGACCCGCACCTCGCGCTGCGTCATGAGCGCCATGTTGTACGGGATCGCGTCGTACGCCTCGATCTTGTAGGCCCAGTTGTCCGCGAAGGTGGACGCGCCCGCGCCGTGCCGCGCGATCTCGTCCGCCACCTTGTAGCCCTCGAGCACGTGCTGGAACGTGGCGATCGTGAAGCCGAACTCCTCCGCCACATCGATCAGCATCAGGATCTCGTCCGCCCGGTACGAGTGCGCGTGGACCCGGATCTCGCCCCGCAGGATGTCCGCGAGCGTCTCGAGACGCAGGTCCTTCCGGGGCGGGACCAGGTTCCGGTTCCTCCGCGACTCCCGCTCGTACCGGTCCCACTCCTCCATGTACTCCTTGGCCCGGGTGAACCAGTAGCGCAGCAGGTCCTCCACGCCCATGCGCGTGGCCGGATAGCGCCGCGTCGCGCCCGGGAGCGTCGGGAAGTTCGAGCGCTTCGGGTTCTCGCCCAGCGCGAACTTGATCCCGCGCGGCGCGCCCTCGAAGTACAGCTCCTCGGCCGGGCGCCCGAAGCGCAGCTTCAGGACCGCGTTCTGCCCACCGATCACGTTCGCGCTGCCGTGCAGGACGTTCATGGTGGTCACGCCGCCGGCCAGCGCCCGGTAGATGCCAGGATCGTCGTGGCGCACCGGGATCACCACCTCGGGCGTGACCGGCTCGCTCCCCTCGTTGATCCCGCCCTCGATGGCCAGGTGCGAGTGGGAGTCGATGATCCCGGGCATCACGTACATGCCCCGGCCATCGATCACGCGGACGCCGGGCGGGATCGTCACCTCCGGGCCGCCCACCGCCGCGATCTTGCCGTTGCGGATCACGACCGTGCCGTTCTCGATCGTGCCCTTCGTCACGGTCAGGATCGTGGCGCCGCGCACGGCCAGGTCCTGGGCCGCGGCCGCGGCCGGCGCCAGCAGCAGGAGCCCCAGCGCCGCGACGAGGCGCCGGGCCGGGTATCGCATCCAGCGTGGTGCGGTCATGGATTCCCTCCCGGTACGCGGGTCGCCGTGAAGTCGAACGGGGGCATCTCGCCGCTGGAGACCGTGCCCCGCATCGAGTCTCCCTCGACGCGGCCGGTCACGGTCAGCGGCATGACCTGCCCGCCCATGAGGAGGTCGCCCTCCAGGGTGAACGACGGGCCGTTCGCCGAGCCCCGGAACGTGGCCGTCCCAACGCCCGCCTCCAGCCGGCCCCGGAGCTGGCTCCCCTGCTGCTCGATCCGGAGCGTGAACGGGATGGGCGAGCCGTCGTCCATGGTGACCGTGCCGCGCCACGCGCCCGCGAGCACGACCGCGGGCTCGGCCCCGCCCCGGCCCCCCACCGCGCGGCCCGGCCCGCCCTCGCGCCGGGGCGCCTCCCGAACGTCGAAGCGGCGCCCCTCCACGAACACGTGGCGGATCTTCCCGTCCCGGGAGAAGAGGTCCCCCTCCACGAGCACCAGGTTCGCCAGCTTCCCAGCCTCCACCGTGCCCAGCGCGCGCTCCAGGCCGAGCAGCCGCGCGGGCGTGACGGTCAGCGCCCGCAGCGCATCATCCGCCGAGAGCCCCGCCTCCACCGCCTGGATCACGTGCTCCCGGAAATCCGCCGGCCGGTCCATCCCGAAGCTCGTGAGCGCGATGGGCACGCCGGCCTTCGCCAGCGCCGCGGCGTTCCCCCGCAGCGCCCGCGCGACCGCCGAGTCCGCCGAGGCCCGCGCCGTGTCCCGCCCCTCCGCCGGCGCCACGTGCAGCTCGAACGACCGGCCGGTCACCGTCCGGGGCGACGGGAACGCCAGGCTCACCAGCACCGGCCGGCCCGCCCGGGCGATCCGGTCCGCGATCCGATAGCCCTCCTGCGCGCCCAGCAGCGCGAAGTCCAGGTTCAGCTCCTGGCCGACGTCCAGCGCCCGCTTCAGGTCGTTCTCCCGCGAGACCGCGAACCAGACCGGGAGCTGCCGGGACGCCGCCGGGACCAGCGCCCGCGTCTGCTCCGTGCCCACCGGCCGCTCCACCGAGCCCGGGTCCCGCCGGAACGCCTCCTCCAGCCGCCGCAGATGGTCCGCGTCGTAGAACGCCTGCCGCACGTACGCGATGGAGCCCATCAGCGTCGTCGGATAGCCGCCCCGCCGCGTGTTGAACGCCACCTGCTGCGCGGCCGGCGTCCGCAGGATCAGCTCGTACTTCGGGCCGGCGCCCACGCTCGCCACCGAGACCTTGCCCGGCAGGATCCCGCCGGTGAACGTCAGGCCGATCGTGGTGACGCCGTTCGCCCGCACCACCTCCAGATCCGACTCACCGGGCTTGAAGAAGTCCGCGGCCTCCCGCCACGCCCGGAACTCCTCCGGCGGCTCGTCCGAGGGTGACGCCTGCGCCGCCAGGAACGCCGCCGCGCCGCCCGGACCCGACGGCGCCTGCGGCCGCGGCATCCCCACGCCGGTCGCCGCGTCGATCAGCCCCGGGTAGACCGTCAGCCCCGAGGCATCCAGCGTGTACGCGTCCGGCGGTACCGCCACCGCCGGGCCGACGGCCTCGATCCTGCCTTGCCGGATGACCACCGTGCCCCGCTCGATCACCCGGCCCGGCGACACAACGATCCTCGCGTTCGTCACCGCGTACGCCTCCGGACGCGCAGGCTCCGTCTGCGCCCGGGCCGACGATGCCCCGGCGAAGGCGACGCCAACGGCCAGAACCGCACAAAAGACCGATCGTGTCATGGAAGGTTCTCCTGACTGGGGGAAGGGGGTGAACAGTACGCCGGCACGGAGCACGCCGTCAAGGAATTCGATGCGGGTCGAGGAACCCCTCCCCCGCTCCGGGGGTCATATGCGTCGGAAAAACGTCGGAACGCCCATGCGCAAGAAGCTCTTCCCGATCCTCGCCATCGCCGGCCTCGCCGCCGCAACCCTCACCTGCTCGCCCGGTTACCTCATCCGCGCGGGCATCGAGGAGGGCAAGATCCTCAGCCGGCGCCGGCCCATAGAACGCGTGATCCAGGACCCGTCCACGAGCGACGAGGTGCGCCGCAAGCTCCGCCTCGTCGTGGACGCCCGGACCTTCGCCCAGCACGCCCTCGGCCTCGACGTCGGCAAGAGCTACACGACCTTCTCCCCGGTCGACCGGGACACGCTCCTCCTCGTGGTCTCCGCCGCACGCCGCGACCGCTTCGAGCAGGTCACCTGGTGGTTCCCCATCGTCGGCCACGTGCCGTACAAGGGGTTCTTCGACCCGGCCGACGCGCTCCGCGCCGCCGAAAAGCTCGAGCGCCGGGGCTACGATACCTACGTGCGCCCCGCCGGCGCGTTCAGCACCCTCGGGTTCTTCGACGACCCGCTCCTCTCCACCGTGCTCCGCTACGACGACGTGGACCTCGTCTCGACCGTGATCCACGAATTGACCCACAACACCATCTACGTGGCGAGCCACGTCTCCTTCAACGAGAGCTTCGCCAGCTTCGTGGGCGACCGGGGCGCGATCCTCTTCTTCTGCACCCTGGAGGGCGAGGAAGGCGAACGGTGCAGGACGGCCCGCAACCGCTGGGCGGACAACCTCCTGTTCGGTCAGTTCCTGGCCGGCCTGATCCAGGAGCTCGAGACGCTCTACGCGCGGGAGGACCTGGATCCCGAGGCGCGCATCGTCGCGCGGGAAGCCGTCTTCGAGCGCGCGCGCAGGCGCTTCGCCGAGGAGCTCCAGCCCCAGTTCCTGGACCACGGGTTCCCGAGCTTCACCCGCACGCCCCTCAACAACGCCACGCTCATCGCCCGGCGCCTCTACTTCGACCGGCTCGACCTGTTCGAGGCCGCCTTCGAGCGGCTCGGTCAGGACCTCCGGCACGTGGTCCACACCATCATCGCCGAGGCCGAGGCCGCGGACGGGGATCCGTTCGGGGCCGTGACCCGTCTGGCCTACGGGGATCCAGGCCCGGAGCCCGTCACCGGCGGCGCAGCAGTCATCGGTGGCGCCGCCCCGTCCCGGGACTGAGGCGACGTCGCTCATCCCGCCGCTCGTCGCCTCGGGCCGCCTCCCGCGGTTCCGCCGGACTCATCGCGCCTTTCCCCACCCGCCGGAACCCTATGTTTCGCCATCCGGCATGGTTATATTTCGGGTTTGTGATGAAGAGATGGGGAGAGGCCGAGATGAGCGAGTCGACCACCACGAACGCGTACGAACCGACAGTCATCGAGGAGAAATGGCAGCGGATCTGGGCGGAGCGGGGCACCAACGCCTTCACCGATGAGGAGCTTCGCAACGCCGGGCGGCCGTTCTTCAACCTCATGATGTTCCCGTACCCCTCGGCCGAGGGGCTGCACGTGGGGAACATCTATGCCTTCACCGGCGCGGACGTCTATGGCCGGTTCCGGCGCCTCTGCGGGGATGACGTCTTCGAGCCCATCGGCTTCGACGCGTTCGGGATCCACTCCGAGAACTACGCCCTCAAGGTCGGCGTCCACCCCATGGAGCTGATCCCGCGCAACATCGCGAACTTCACGCGGCAGCTCAAGCGCATCGGCGCGATGTACGACTGGAACCACACGGTCGACACCACCGATCCGCGCTACTACAAGTGGACGCAGTGGCTCTTCCTCCAGCTCTACAAGGCGGGGCTAGCGAAGAAGAAGCAGGCGCCGGTCAACTGGTGCCCGAGCTGCCATACGGTGCTCGCGAACGAGCAGGTGATCGCGGGCGCGTGCGAGCGCTGCGGCACGCCCGTCGAGCAGCGGTTCCTCGAGCAGTGGTTCTTCGAGATCACCCGCTACGCGCAGCGCCTGCTGGACAACCTCTCCTGGATCGACTGGTCCGAGACCACGAAGAAGGCGCAGGAGAACTGGATCGGCCGGAGCGAGGGCGCGGAGATCGAGTTCCCGATCGCGCGGCCGCGCACGCCGGCCGGCCAGCACGAGCCGGCCCGGCTGCACGCGCGCCGGCCCGTCATCCGCGTCTTCACCACCCGGCCGGACACGATCTTCGGCGCCACGTTCATGGTCCTGGCGCCGGAGCACCCGCTCGTGGACGAGATCACGACCCCGGACCGCAAGGCCGCGGTGGATGAGTACCGGGCCAAGGTCGCGTCCATGGACCTGGTCTCCCGCAAGAAGACGGACAAGAGCAAGACCGGCGTCTTCACCGGCGGCTACGCGGTCAACCCGGCCACGGGCGAGGAGATCCCGATCTGGATCGCGGACTACGTGCTCATGGAGTACGGGACCGGTGCGATCATGGCCGTGCCCGGCCACGACGACCGGGACTTCGAGTTCGCGAACACCTTCGCGCTGCCGATCCGCCAGGTGGTGGCCCCCGCCGGGGACCCGACCATGTCGCCGGTGCCCGGCCCGGCCGACGTCGCCCGCGAAAGCGAGCTCCCTCCCATGACCGAGCCGTACATGGGGCCGGGCGTGCTCGTGAACTCCGGGCAGTTCAACGGCATGCCGACCGAGGAGGCGAAGCGCGCCATCACGGAGTGGCTCGCCAGCCGGAATGTGGCCGAGCCGCGGGTGAACTTCCGGATCCACGACTGGTGCATCTCCCGGCAGCGCTACTGGGGCCCGCCGATCCCGATCATCTACTGCGACGCCTGTGGGACCGTGCCCGTCCCCGAGGAGGACCTGCCGGTCCTGCTCCCCTACGTCGAGCAGTACAAGCCGGACGAGAGCGGCGTGAGCCCCCTGGCCCGGGTCGAGGAGTGGTACCGCGTCCCGTGCCCGCAGTGCGGCGCCCAGGCCCGCCGGGAGACGGACGTGAGCGACACGTTCCTGGACAGCGCCTGGTACTTCCTGCGCTACCCGTCGGCGAACCGGGACGACGTGGCCTTCGATCCGGAGCTGACCCGGAAGTGGCTCCCGGTCCACATGTACATCGGCGGCGAGGAGCACGCGGTGCTGCACCTGCTGTACAGCCGGTTCATCACCATGGCGCTCCATGACATGGGGCTCCTGGAGTTCGAGGAGCCGTTCGCGACCTTCCGCAAGCACGGGCTGATCATCAAGGAAGGCGCGAAGATGTCCAAGAGCCGCGGCAACATCGTGGTTCCGGACCGCTACATCGAGCAGTACGGCGCGGACACGTTCCGCACGTACCTGATGTTCCTCGGGCCGTACCAGGAGGGCGGCGACTTCCGGGACAAGGGGATCCAGGGCCCGGCCGGGTTCCTGAACCGGCTCTGGGACACCGTGGTGCCCGTGGAGGAGCTCGGGGACGAGCCGGTCTCCGGCGCCCTGGAGCAGAAGCTCCACGCCACGATCAAGAAGGTCACCGAGGACATCTCCGGGCTGCGCTACAACACCGCGATCGCGGCGATGATGGAGTACCTGAACGCAGTCCGGGAGGGCGGCCGGCGGGCGAACCGGGCGGAGGTGGAGCCGCTGGTCGTGCTCGTGGCGCCGTTCGCGCCGCACCTGGCGGAGGAGCTCTGGCACCGGCTCGGGCACGAGACCAGTCTCTTCGAGCGCGCGGTCGGGCCGGACGGCGAGCGGATCGCGCTCTGGCCCACGTTCGACCCGGCCAAGGCCACGGCGGACCAGGTGGAGTTCGTGATCCAGGTCAACGGCAAGGTCCGGGCGCGGGTGACGGTGCCGCGCGGGATCGGCGAGGACCAGGCCCGGGCCCTCGCCATGGAGGACGAGAACGTCCGTCGCTTCGTGGACGGCAAGGCGATCCGGAAGGCGATCTTCGTCCCGGACCGGCTGCTGAACCTGGTCGTCGCGTAGCGCGGGGCTCGTGCCGGAGGCCGGGGTGCGGCTCCGGCGCGCTCCTTGCCGATGTCGCCCCCGGCCCGCGGCGCATTGACCCGCCCGTGGCCCGGGGGTTCGTTTTCGGGCCGGTCCGGGGGCTTGGATCGCGGGCGAAAAGTGTTATATTTAGGGCGGTCGGCGCGCCGCGTGGGCGCTGCCGGGCGAGGCCCGGGAAGGCCTTGACGGAAGCCGGCCGATCCATTAAATTGTTCTTCCTGTCGACTGACGCGGGGTGGAGCAGTCTGGTAGCTCGCCGGGCTCATAACCCGGAGGTCGCGGGTTCAAATCCCGCCCCCGCTATTCGCGGTCCGGACCGGGGTCCGGGCCTTGCGTGACCGAGAGGAGGGCCCATGCAGGCTCGTCGCACGGCTCCACGAGATCGCTCGCGCGCGGGCGCGGAGGCCGACTCGTGGCGGTACGGGGCGAGCCGCGCGGGAGGGGCGAGCCGGTAAGACCGGTGTGACAGCCGCCGCACCCCTGCCCCCGCCCGCGCCCTCGATGCCGGGCGGTTTTTCGTCGACGTCGAGGGCAGTGATGGGTTCAGGACGGCCGGGTAGCTCAGTTGGTAGAGCACGTGACTGAAAATCACGGTGTCGGCGGTTCGATTCCGTCCCCGGCCACTTCGCGGGCGTAGGTCCGTAGCTCAATTGGTAGAGCACCGGTCTCCAAAACCGGCGGTTGGGGGTTCGAGTCCCTCCGGGCCTGTTTGACAAGTGGATCGCTCGCCGCATCGTCCTGGCGGCGGCAGGCATTTTGCCCCCATCGTCTAGTGGCCTAGGACGCCGCGTTCTCAGCGCGGAAACCGGGGTTCGATTCCCCGTGGGGGTACTGGAGACGAGCCGGGCGGATGGGTCCCGGCGGTCTGGTCGGTGCGGCCTGCTCGCGTAGCTCAGTGGTAGAGCGCTTCCTTGGTAAGGAAGAGGTCACGGGTTCAATCCCCGTCGCGAGCTCCATGGAAGCGGTCGGCGCGGCCGGTGGAAATCGCGCCGGCGCTGGAAGGCGGTAGCAGCGCCGACGGTCGAGACACCTTAGGCCCCCATCGTCTAACGGTTAGGACACCAGTCTTTCAAGCTGGCAGCCGGGGTTCGATTCCCCGTGGGGGCGTGAGGGGAGCGGCGGGTGACGCCGCGTGAACAACGGAGAAGTAGGCCGCGGAAACGCGGGCGTAGCTCAGTTGGTAGAGCGTCTGCTTGCCATGCAGAAGGTCGCCGGTTCGAGTCCGGTCGCCCGCTCTCCGGTTGGTGGAACGCCGTCCGTGGGGACGGCTGGGTAAGAGGGGCTGTAGCTCAGCTGGTTAGAGTGCCGGTCTGTCACACCGGAGGTCGCGGGTTCAAGTCCCGTCAGCCCCGCTGAGTCTGAAGGCTGCTTGACAATTCGGGTAGGAGCGTTTGGGGCTGTAGCTCAGCTGGGAGAGCGCCTGGATCGCACCCAGGAGGTCAGGGGTTCGAGTCCCCTCAGCTCCATGCCGCGCAGGTCGCGCGGACCGCGTCGTGGGAGATTCCGCCTCCCCGGCAGTCGGAGAAGTCGCTCGGATGGCGGAATTGGTAGACGCGCAGGATTCAGGATCCTGTGGGGGCAACCCCGTGAGGGTTCGACTCCCTCTCCGAGCATGCTCGTCCGGATGGGTCCGGACGGCTGGCGCCCACGTGCTGGAATTGGTAGACAGGCTGGTTTGAGGGACCAGTGCCGGCAACGGCGTACAGGTTCGAGTCCTGTCGTGGGCATGGTGGTGTGGCAGGCGACGGTCCGGCGCAAAGCCCGGCCGGGCGGCCCGCGTTCGGAATCCGCATCACGTCCGGGTGGCGTTGCGGCCGACGATGCGCCCGTAGCTCAACTGGATAGAGCGTTGGACTACGGATCCAAAGGTTGGGGGTTCGACTCCTCCCGGGCGCATAAGGATCTCGTGCTGCGGGAGGACACGATAGAAGGTGGGGTACCGAAGCGGCTAAACGGGGCAGACTGTAAATCTGCTGGCCTCCGGCCTACGTAGGTTCGAATCCTACCCCCACCACTGCGCTACGCGGATACGGAACGTGGACGGCATGACGGCTGCGTAGCTCGGTCGCGCAGGCAAAGACCGGTGGACATACGCCGGGCGCGTGGCTAGATTTGATGGTGAGCCGTCGGCGGCTTCGCTACGCGGACGAGTGGACGAGGCGGCGAGCCGGGCGCGTAGCTCAGTTGGTTAGAGCGCTACGTTGACATCGTAGAGGTCAGAGGTTCGAGTCCTCTCGCGCCCATATGGGGCTGTAGCTCAGCTGGGAGAGCGCCTGAATGGCATTCAGGAGGTCAGGGGTTCAAGTCCCCTCAGCTCCATGAGATCCGCGCCTGCGACCGTAGGGTTGCGTCAGCGGGTGAACTGTGCCACCGTAGCTCAGTGGTAGAGCACTCGATTCGTAATCGAGCGGTCGTCGGTTCAAGTCCGACCGGTGGCTCTGGTCCGGGGGAACCCGGACCCGTTTCGAGGGTACGGCGACGAGAGTCGCGGGAGTAGCTCAGTTGGTAGAGCATCAGCTTCCCAAGCTGAGGGCCGCGGGTTCGAGTCCCGTCTCCCGCTCTGGTGGCGCGATCGGTGCAGTCGATCGAGATTGCGTCGCCGGTGATCGGCAGCAGTGAGCCGTGCCGACAGATGGATTGCCCCTTGGTGTAATTGGCAACACGCCTGACTCTGGATCAGGAGAGTCCTGGTTCGAACCCAGGAGGGGCAACTGGGAGGGTTGGTCGATTCGGAGAGGTGGCCGAGAGGCTTAAGGCGGCGCCCTGCTAAGGCGTTGGGCCCAAAAGGTCCGCGTGGGTTCGAATCCCACCCTCTCCGCTCGGATGGCGTAGGCGGGACCACCGCCCGCCGAGCCGCGGCGACCCGGCCGGCCGGGAGCTGCCGTAAGGACGGGTGGCCGAGTGGTTTAAGGCGCACGCCTGGAGAGCGTGTGGGCGGTTTCCGCCTCGTGGGTTCGAATCCCACCCCGTCCGTGCTGTAGGTGGGATTCTCGGAGATCGGGGAGTAGCTCAGCCCGGTAGAGCACTGCGTTCGGGACGCAGGGGTCGCTGGTTCAAATCCAGTCTCCCCGACTGGTGGCGGGAGTGCGGAACCCATGGGCCGCGCTCCCGTTCGCGCATTCGGAGGCGTAGTCCTAATTGGTAAGGCACCGCACTCGAAATGCGGCGGGCGTAAGCCCTTGGGGGTTCGAGTCCCTCCGCCTCCGCTGGTGTGATGCTACGATGAACGGCGCCCGTCGGGATCGACCCGACGGGCGCTTTTTTCATCCCGGGCCGCCGCTCCACGCTCCTGCTGGACGTATGTCGCGCCGGCCATCGCGGTCGCCTGCGTGTCGAGGCGGTCCGGCCCGAGATAGCGGCTTGCCCCCGTCCCCCGCGGTTTGCGCCAGCGTCGTTCCCTCCCCCATCGCGCTCCCCGCCCCGGCTCATGATTCCAGGCAGGTCCTGCTGTTGTAGCGGCGGCGCCGGCATCGCGACCCGCCTCTCGCCGTCCATCGGTCGCCCGGCCGTGTCCCGTGCGGGATCGATCACGGTCGGCGGGCGTGGCTCCACCATGGGCATGGCGCACGGTGAGCACGGATCGCTCGTCCCGCGCTTGCCTCCACGGGCCCGCGCCGCGGAGCTCGCCCATCCTCATCTCCTGCACCGCCTCGCCGGCGCGTGCCCGCTCGTTGCCGGCGGGATGCCGGCGCGCAGGAGTCCATTTCTCGGAATGCACCGTGGAGACGGAGCCCATTCCTTGTTGGCGGCACCACCACGGCCTATGATGGGACCGTTGCCAGCAACCGTGAGCGGGCGTTGCCGGTGCGAGCTCCTGGCGATTGCCGGCAACCTCGGCGTTATCGCCAGGATTCGCGGAAAGCAATGCGAGGGTGGGGCTGAACCACCGTTGGCGCCGCCGTGACACCGGTTCCGGCGGGATCGCGACCTGCGCCTCGATGAGACGCCGCAGGACCGGTACCGGGCGCGGCTTCCCGTCGGGTTGTTGGGCGCCGGATCCGTTCGCACCCATGCCCCATGCGATGGAGCCCGGGGATGTGGAGACGCGAAGGAGCGCCCTTCCGGCTCGCCGGGGGCGTGAATGCCAGGTCGCGGGGCGCCCCCTCGAGGGCTGGCCGGAGCGCCATCTCGGCCGCAACCGGTTCCCGCACCCGCTCCTCGGGGGGATCGCCGCCCGGGCACTCGCCTCCTGCACGGACGACCATGGATCCCCTCTCGTTGCCGCGGCACAGCGCAGGCTCGCACGGGCTCCGACCCCGGGCCCGGCCGAGGGACCGGTGACACGGCGCCGCGAAGGATGCGCGCCGCCAATGTAACCCGGCAGGTGAGATGTTGAACGATCGAAGCTGCGGGACGGACCGCGTCACGGGGATCCGGCGCGTTGCGGCGTTCCTCGTCGATTGCCTGCTGATCGGCCTCTACGCCGGCGCCCTGGCTGCGGTATCCGTCTACATGCTGGGCGGGGGGAGCGGTGGATGGCTGGACGCGGCGTTCTCGCACCCTATCGGCGCCCATCTCCTTCGGATCGCCACCCTCACCGGCCCCGTGCTGATCATCCTGGCCGGGTTCGAGGCATCCGGTCGGGCGGCGACTCCCGGGAAACGGCTCTGCGGCCTTCAGGTGACCAGCCTCGCTGGCGGGCGCCTGTCGTTTCGCCGGGCGGTCGGCCGCAACGCCCTGAAGCTCCTGGCGTGGGAGCTCTCGCACGTTGCCGTGCAGCAGCTGGCCGCGCCTCCCACGGCTGCGGATGGCCCCACGATCGGCACCATCCTCGTGCTGGGCCTTGGCCTGACCCTGGGTGCCCTGTACCTGGCGGTGACCCTGATCGACCCGGGCCGGGGTCCGCTGTACGACCGCTTGCTGGATACCCGGGTCACGAAACGCCGGTTGGCGCCGACCGCGCCCTACCCGGCGGCGGAGCCGGCCCGGCCGCGCCGGTGACCGCGAGGAGCGCGGCCCGGCGCGCGGATTCCGCCAGCCCGACCGCTAGGCCTGCGACCCGGCGGGATCCTCGGGATCCCGCCGACCCATGGAGTCCCGCTGTTCGGATGCGGAGGCAGGGCGCGACGTCTCGGCCGACGTCTCCGGCGCGGGTATGGACTTCATCGCGACGCCCCTCCGCAACCGGTTGATCGCCGCCGCCACGATCGGCGTGAGGGCAAGGGTGGCCGCGATGCGGAAGGGCTGCACGACCTTCGTGGCGAGGTACGCGGCGGTGAACGCGCCCACGTTCGCGGTCAGCGTCTTCGGCTGCCACCCGAGGTTGATGGCGCCCCAGGCCGCGCCGAGCACGGCGAAGAAGATCCCGAGGTAAACGACGGCGGCGATGGCGCCGTACTCCGCGAGAATATGCTTCAGCGTCTTGCGCACGTCAGCGTCCCGGATCGTGTGTTCGAGCGTGGAGGTCGCGGCGCTGCCGAGCGCCCGCGGTCGCGTCGCGGTACGATACCCCGCGAAGAGCGTAGGGTGCGACGTCGCATAAAGCTCGCCCCGTACCCGCCCATCCGCCAGCCCCTCGGCCACATCCGTGAACGGTGCGCCGCCGGTGTGGAGCGATCATGGAAGGGCCCCTGAGCCAGGGCCCATGCACGGAAGCCGTGCACCGCGCATCATTGCGCTCCTTCATCCCAACCGAACCACCTCCCTTCCCTGACTCATCATCCGACAGACTCCCCACCCACGTCAGCCGCGGGTGCCGTCACGCCCAGATCGAAGTCCGAAAACGGTGAGCGGCCGCGCACCGTTCGGCTATATTTCGGGGTACGAATCCGAGCCCCGGACCCGAGCCGACACCCATGGATCGCGACACACTGTACAATGCGCTCCGTTCGAGAGACCCTCGCTTCGATGGCGTGTTCTTCGTCGGCATCTCGTCGACGGGGATCTATTGCCGCCCCGTGTGCCCGGCGAGGCTCCCGAAGCGTGAGCACTGCACGTTCTATGAAACCGCGGCGGCCGCGGAGCGGGATGGATACCGGCCGTGTCTGCGGTGTCGGCCGGAGCTCTCGCCGGGGCGCGCACGGATCGATGCGCCGGACCGGCTCGCGGCGCGGGCGTACGCCCGGATCGCGGAAGGCGGGCTGAACGGTCGCTCCGTCCGGGACCTGGCCCGGGAGCTGTGCGTGGGCGAGCGGCACCTGCGGCGGGTGGTCGTGCGGACGTTCGGCGTGTCGCCCGTGGAGCTGGCGCAGACGCAGCGGCTCCTCTTCGCGAAGCAGCTCCTCACGGACACGGACCTGCCCGTGAGCCGGGTGGCGTACGCGAGCGGCTTCTCGAGTCTCAGCCGGTTCAACGCGCTGTTCCGCGCCCGGTACCGGATGAGTCCCACGGAGTTGCGTCGCGCGCGGAACGACGGCGAGCCCGTGGTCGGCGCCATCCGGCTGCGGCTCGCGTACCGGCCGCCGCTCGCGTGGGACCGGTTGCTCGCCTATCTGGCCGGCCGGGCCACGCCGGGCGTGGAGCTCGTGGACGGCGGAACGTTTGCGCGGGCCGTGTGCCTGGATGGCCATGCCGGCTGGTTCTCGGTCCGCCACGCCCCTGTGGACGCGCCCCAGCTCGAGGTGACCGTATCGGACGCGCTCGCGCCGGTGCTCATGCCGCTCATCGCGCGGATCCGGCGGCTCCTCGACCTGGACGCGGAGCCCGCGGCGATCGACGCGCACCTGAGCCGGGACCCGCGCCTGGCCCCGCTCGTGGAGCGGACGCCGGGCCTGCGGGTACCGGGCTCGATCGACGGCTTCGAGCTGGCCGTGCGCGCGGTGCTCGGGCAGCAGGTGAGCGTGCGCGGCGCCACGACCCTCGCCGGGCGGCTCGCCGCGGCGTACGGGGACCCGGCGCCGGACGGTTTCCCGCCCGGGCTCACCCGGCTCCCGGTCCGCCCGGAGCGGCTCGCGGAGGTAGACCCTGGCGAGTTGCGGGAGATCGGGCTGCCGCTGGCCCGGGCGCGCACGCTCGTCCTGCTCGCGCAGGCGGTCCTGGCGGGCGAGGTGCGCCTGGCGCCGTCCTCGGACCCCGCGGAAGCGGAGGCTTCGCTCCAGCGCATCCCCGGGATCGGCCCGTGGACCGCCCAGTACGTGGCCATGCGCGCGCTCCGCTGGCCGGACGCGCTCCCGGCCGCGGATCTCGGGCTGCGCCGGGCGCTCGGCACGAAGGAGGTGGAAGTCGCGGCGGAGCCGTGGCGACCCTGGCGTGCGTACGCCACCATGCACCTCTGGAATTCCCTGTGAGACACCGAAAGGAATCCCGGCCATGAGCGAGCGAGTCTACACGATGTTCGAGAGCCCGGTCGGGCTCGTGGTCGTCACGGCGGCCGGCGGGCGGATCACGTCGATCTCGCTCCGGGACCCGGACGACCCGCCGCGGCCAGGGCCGGATCGGGTCCGGGACGACGACGCCCTGGCCCGCGCCCGGGCGGAGCTGGAGGCGTACTTCGTCGGGACGCTGCGAGACTTCACGCTGCCGCTCGGGCCGGAGGGCACGCCGTTCCAAAGGCGGGTCTGGGATGCCCTGACCCGCATCCCCTACGGCGAGACGACGACGTACGGCGAGATCGCGGCGTCGCTCGGGATCCCCAGCGCGAGCCGGGCCGTGGGCGCCGCCATCGGACGGAACCCGATCGCCATCGTGATCCCGTGCCACCGGGTCATCGGCCGGAACGGCTCCCTGACCGGGTACGCCGCCGGGATCGAGCGGAAGCGGTGGCTGCTGGCGCACGAATCGGAGGTGGCGGGCGCGACGTCGCTCACACTCTTCGAAGGCGACGCCGCGATGGGGCCGGTCCCGGCTGCGGCATCCTCCTGACCGGGCCGCCGCGCGCCCGGCGCCTGAAATCCGGACACCCGATCCGGCAGCGGTCAGTCCCGGGCGCGGCGAACGGCCGTGGGGCGGCCACGCCGTGGCCCGTTGCTTCGGGCCCGTACGGCATCATCGAGCACCGGCAGGACCGCGACGTGTACCCCATCCGCCCGCCACCGTTGAGGACACCCGAGCCCACGCACGCAGCGCCCCGCCCGCCCGGTGCCATGCGTCGCTAGGGGGTTGTGGCTCGCTCGGGCCGCCCGGCCGTCGGTCGCGTTGCCCTCGGCTCACGGCCGGTCCCGGCTCACCCGCCCTCGTCGCGGGTCTCGCCGCGCTCGCCCGGACGTCGGTCTTACGGCCGAACCTCCCGCCCCACACCGCCCACCCCGCAGCCCGGCCGCGACCCCAATCCGCAGCGCGGCGCGCGCCCGAACTTTTTCCCCCGCCCACGGGTTTGAATTACTTTCAGCCAACACTGTAGTCGTGCGGCGATCGGCACGGGACGCCGGGTGCCGCAACACGGCGGGCGCGCGGGGCCGGGACCTGCGGGCCGCATCGGGACGGCATCCACCGACGGACGACGATGGCACCGGAGAATACCTACGCAGACGAGCGCCGCGCGGCCGCGTACGCGCGGCTCGGCGTCACCGGGACGTACTACCTGGCGTACCGGGACCTCCCCATGCTCATCGGCGAGGACGGGAGGGGGCGGCGGGCGCTGGACTTCGGCTGCGGCGCGGGCCGCTCCACCCGATTCCTCCGGGACCTCGGGTTCGACGTGGTCGGGATCGACGTCTCCCCCGCCATGCTCGAGCAGGCGCGCCGCGCGGACCCGGAGGGCAAGTACCTCCAGATCGAGGACGACGCCGCCACCGGCTGGCCCGACGGTCCCTTCGATCTCGCCCTCGCCGCGTTCCCGTTCGACGCGATCGCGGACGAGGCGCACCGGGTCGCGCTCCTGACGGCGATCCGGGAGCGGCTCGCGCCCGATGGCCGGTTCGTGCTCATCGCGAGCGCGCCGGAGCTGTACACCCACGAGTGGGCGACCCTGACCACGGCGCCGTTCCGCGAGGAGAACGCCGGGAGCACCCGGGGCGGGGTCGTCCGGGTCGTGATCAAGGAAGGGGGCGATTCGCGCCCCATCGAGGACCGTCTCTGGCGCGACGAGGACTACCGGGCGGCCCTGGCCGAAGCCGGGTTCGAGATCCTGCGCCTCCACCGCCCGCTCGGCAGGCCGGACGAGCCCTACGGGTGGGTGAGCGAGCTCGAGATCTCGCCCTGGCTGATCTATCTCTGCAAACCCCGTTGACGCGCCGCGTCCCACGGACGAACATCCCGTCCTGTCCGACCGCGGGGTCAACGGACCTCTATATCCTGGGCGACCACCGCTGGCCGGCCCACACCGGCCCCTGTCCCGACCCCGGTCACACCCCGGAGGCACCGGATGGAACTACGCATCGAGAACCTGTCCAAGACCTACCCGAACGGCGTACAGGCGCTGCGTGGCGTCACCCTCACGATCCCCCGCGGCATGTTCGGGCTGCTCGGCCCGAACGGCGCGGGCAAGTCCACGCTCATGCGCATCCTGGCCACGCTCCAGGAGCCGGACACGGGCAGCGTTCGGCTCGGGGACATCGACGTCCTCAACGAGAAGGACCGGGTGCGCCGCACCCTGGGCTACCTGCCCCAGGAGTTCGGGCTCTACCCGAAGGCCACGGCCGAGGAGCTGCTCGAACACTTCGCGGTGCTGAAGGGGATCGGGAACCGCCGCGAACGGCGGGAGATCGTGAAGGCCCTCCTCGAGCAGACGAACCTGTACGAGGTGCGTAAGCGGAAGCTGGGCACCTTCTCCGGCGGGATGCGCCAGCGCTTCGGGATCGCCATCGCGCTGCTCGGCAACCCGCAGCTCATCATCGTGGACGAGCCCACGGCCGGGCTCGACCCCGCGGAGCGCGTCCGGTTCCTGAACCTCCTCTCGGAGCTGGGCGAGAACGCCGTGGTGATCCTGTCCACGCACATCGTGGAGGACGTGAGCGAGCTGTGTAGCCGGATGGCGATCATCAGCCACGGCCGGATCCTGCTCGAGGGCGAGCCGCAGGCCGGGATCGAAGCGCTGCGCGGGCGGATCTGGCGGAAGGTGGTGGCGAAGGACGAGCTCGCGGCGTACGAGGCGTCCCATCGGGTCATCTCGACGCGGCTCCTGGCCGGCCGGACGGTGATCCACGTGGAAGCGGACGCGCAGCCGGATCCCACCTTCGAGCCGGTGGAGGCGGACCTGGAGGACGTGTACTTCTCGGCCATGCTCGGCGCCGGCGACCGGTCGGCGCTGGCCAGCGCGGGGGCGGGGCTGTGAGCCGGCGGTTCCTGGAGATCGTGCGCTTCGAGCTGGCGTACTACCTGCGCCGGATCTCGACGTACGCCTACTTCGCCATCTTCTTCGCGCTCGGGCTGCTCGTGGTGAGCGCGATCGGCGGCGCGTTCCAGAGCGTCTCGGTCGGCATAGGCGGGAGCGACGGCAACGTGTACGTCAACTCGCCGTACGTGATGGCCGTGCTCATCTCGTCGCTCAGCCTGTTCAGCGTGCTGGTCACCGCGGCGGTGATGGGCCATGCGGTCTACCGGGACTACGACGCCCGGATCGACCCCCTCTTCTTCACCCAGCCGATCCGGAAGCTCGAGTATCTCGGCGGCCGCTTCACGGGCGCGATGCTCGTGAACCTCCTGATCTTCGCGAGCATCCCGCTCGGGCTCGCGGTGGCGTGCAAGCTGCCGTTCCTGGACCCGGAGCGGCTGGGGCCGTTCCGGCTGGCGGTGTTCGTGCAGCCATTCCTCGTGTTCGTGGTGCCGAACGTGCTGCTGAGCGGCGCCATCTTCTTCACGCTCGCTGCACTGACCCGCATGATGCTGCCGAACTACGTGGGCGGCGTGATCATGCTGGTCGGCTACATGATCGGCGCGAGCCTGACGACCGACCTCGATCACCAGACCCTCGCCGCGCTCGCGGATCCGTTCGCGTCCGGCGCACACGCGATCGTCACGAAGTACTGGACGGTCGCGGAGCGGAACACGCGGCTCGTGCCCTTGTCCGGGCTGTTCCTCTACAACCGGCTGATCTGGCTGGGCGTGGCCGCGGCCATCGCCGCGTTCGGGTTCTGGCGATTCCGGTTCGCGCACGCGGACGGTGGGACACGGACGCTGCTGGGCCGTCGGCGGGGGATTCAGGCGACGTCGTCCGCGCACCCGACGTCGCCCGAGGGAACGGCGCCGGCAGGGCCCGCCTCCCATGCCCTCGCGCTCCCGGCGGTGACGCCGCGCTTCGACCTCGGGCTGCGGATACGGCAGTACGTCACGCTCACCCGGCGCGCGTTCTCCGAGATCGTGCGCAGCGTGTACTTCCACGCGCTCGTCGGCGCCGGGCTCCTCTTCCTCGGCTTCAGCGCGCCCCAGGTCGGGAAGCTCTACGGGACGACGACGTACCCGGTCACCTACGCGGCGCTCGAGATCCTGACCGGCACGTTCGCCCTCTTCATGACCGTGATCATCGCGTTCTACGCGGGCGAGCTGGTCTGGCGCGAGCGGGACCTGAAGGCGAACCAGGTCCACGATGCGCTGCCGGTCCCGACCGGGCTCCCGTTCCTGGCGAAGCTCACCGCCCTCTCCCTCGTGATCGCGGTCCTGCTCACCGTGATCCTGGTCGCCGGCGTGGTGACCCAGGCGCTCAAGGGCTACTTCCGGTTCGAGCTCGGGCTCTACGCCCGCACGCTCTACCTGATGCGCTTCTCCGATTACGTACTGGCGGCCGTGCTCGCCCTCGCCGTGCACTCGGTCGTGAACCACAAGTACATGGGTCACATGATCGTGATCCTGTACTACGTGTTCCGGATGTTCATGAGCGAGCTCGGCCTGGAGCACGGACTCTACCGCTACGGGTCCACCGCCGGCGAGCTGTACTCGGACATGAACGGCTACGGGCCGTTCGTGACGCCGTACTTCTGGTTCCGCCTCTACTGGGCGGGCGTGGCCGTGCTCCTGGCCCTCGCCACGAACCTGTTCTGGGTCCGGGGCGAGGAGTCCGGATGGCGCTGGCGGCTGCACCTGGCGCGGCAGCGGATCACGCCACGGCTGGCCGGCGGTGCCGCGCTCGCGGTCGCGCTCGTGGCCGGCACCGGCGGGTTCATCTTCTACAACACGAACATCCTGAACGAGTACCGGACCGCGCGGGACACGGAGCGGGACCTCGCGGAGTACGAGCGGCGCTACAAGCGGTTCGAGGGCCTGCCCCAGCCGCGGATCGTCGCGGTCGACGTGGACGTGGCGCTCTACCCCGAGGAGGGCAGCTTCACCGCGAAGGGTGAATACCGCGTGGTGAATCGGAGCGACGTCGCCATAGACTCCGTGCACGTGCTGATCCCGCGGAGCGCCGAGATCCGCGCCCTCTCCTTCGGCCGCGGGGAGCGCCTGGAGCTGGAGGACCCGGAGCGCGGGTACCGCATCTTCCGGCTCGGCACGCCGCTCCAGCCGAACGACACCGCGGTGTTCACCTTCGACCTGGCCTACCTGTCCCGCGGCTTCGAGAACAAGGTCTCGAACACGGACGTGGTGGAGAACGGGTCGTTCGTGCACAGCACGATGCTGCCGTCCTTCGGGTACGACTCGCGGATCGAGTTGTCGCTGGACCGGACCCGGCGCAAGTACGGGCTCGAGCCGAAGGAGCGCATGGCGCCGGTGGACGATCCGGCGGCTAGGATGAACAACTACATCTCCCACGACGCGGACTGGGTCGACTTCGCGGCCACGGTCAGCACGAGCCCGGACCAGATCGCCATCGCGCCGGGGTACCTGGTGCGGGAGTGGGAAGAGGGCGGCAGACGCTACTTCCGCTACGAGATGGACGCGCCGATCCTGCACTTCTACTCGTTCCTGTCGGCGCGGTACGCGGTGAAGCGGGACCGGTGGCGGGACGTGGCCATCGAGGTCTACTACCACCCGGGCCACGAGTACAACCTCGACCGGATGATCGAGTCCGTGAAGCGGTCCCTCGAGTACTTCACGGAGAATTTCGGGCCATACCAGCACCGCCAGGTCCGGATCGTGGAGTTCCCGCGCTACGCGTCCTTCGCCCAGGCGTTCCCGAACACGATCCCGTACTCGGAGGGGATCGGGTTCATCGCCCGGATCGAGAACGAGGAGAAGGACGTCGACTACCCGTTCTACGTGACGGCCCACGAGGTGGCGCACCAGTGGTGGGCGCACCAGGTGATCGGCGGGAACGTGCAGGGCGCCACGCTCCTCTCGGAGACGCTCGCCCAGTACTCGGCCCTGATGGTCATGGAGCGGGAGTACGGGCCGCAACAGATGAAGCGCTTCCTGCGCCACGAGCTGGACAACTACCTGCTCGGTCGGAGCATGGAGGCGAAGAAGGAGGTCCCGCTCCTGCTCGTGGAGAACCAGGGCTACATCCACTATAACAAGGGCTCGCTGGTGATGTACGCGCTGCGGGACTACATCGGCGAGGAGCGGCTGAACGCGGCGCTGCGGGCGTTCCTGGAAGAGACGAAGTTCCAGGGCCCGCCGTACGCGAACTCGCTGGAGCTGCTCGCACACCTGGAGGCGGCCACCCCGGACTCGCTGCGCTACATCCTGGACGACCTGTTCCACACGATCACGCTGTACGAGAACAAGGCCACGGCGGCCACATTCACGGAGCAGGGGGATGGGACGTACCGGGTCACGCTCACGGTGGAGGCGAGGAAGCTGCGGGCGGACAGCCTGGGGAACGAGGTCGAGGTGCCGGTGGACGACTGGATCGACATCGGCGTATTCGGAGAGCGGCGGGAGGGCCGGAAGGTCGAGGAGACCACGCTGTACCTGGCGAAGCACCGGGTCACGAGCGGGACCAACGTCATCGAGGTGCAGGTGAACGAGCGGCCGGTCCGGGCCGGGATCGATCCGCTCCACAAGCTGATCGACCGGCACACGGATGACAACGTGGTAGCGGTGAGGCCGGGGGGCTGACGTCGGAGGACGGGAATCGCGCAGGGTCCGGAGCGCGCGGGTGCGAGACGCTCGGGCGTGGACGGGCGCGCTCGAGTCGGGTTGCGGGAGGCCGTGCAGGACGTGGGGGTGTGGGCCCGCGCCCGGGGTTCAGTCCCTCGCGCGGGGAACGGACGAGGCCGGACGCCGTGCTGGGGGCGTCCGGCCTCTTCTCTTGTGCGACGTCGCCCCGGCCGCCGACGACGGCTCGCCACGCGCCCGGTGCCGAGCCGGCCTCCGCGGCGCGGCGGGCGAGCCGGTCAGTCGGGTGACCCGATCACGCCGGAACCGACTCCTTCACCGCGCGGACCAGCTCGCTGATCGCCTTCTTCGCGTCGCCGAAGAGCATGCGCGTGTTCTCCCGGTAGAAGAGCGGGTTGTCCACGCCCGCGAAGCCGGTGGCCATGCTCCGCTTGATGACGATCACGGACTTCGCGTTGTGCACCTCGATGATCGGCATCCCGGCCAGCGGCGAATTGGGGTTCTCGATCGCGTCCGGGTTGACGACGTCGTTCGCGCCGATCACGACCGCCACGTCCGTGCGCGGCATGATCGGGTTCGCCTCCTCCGTGGTGAGGAGCGCGTCGTAAGGGACGCCCGCTTCGGACAGGATCACGTTCATGTGCCCCGGCATCCGGCCGGCGACCGCGTGGACCGCGTACTTGACCTCCACGCCGCGGGCCTCGAGGAGGTCGGCCAGCTCGCGCACGTTGTGCTGTGCCTGGGAGACGGCGAGGCCGTAACCGGGCACGAAGACCACGCTGCGCGCGTAGCCGAGGAGGATCGCGGCGTCGTCCGCGGTGATCTCCCGCACGGTGCGCCCCTCGGCCGCGGCAACGGCCTGCCCCGCAGCGGTGCCGAACGCGCCGAACAGCACGTTCGTCAGCGAGCGGTTCATCGCGTTGCACATGATCCGCGTGAGGATCAGCCCGGACGCCCCGACGAGCGCGCCGGTCGTGATCAGCGCGTTGTTCCGCAGGACGAATCCGGTCGCCGCCAACGCGAGGCCGGAGTACGAGTTGAGGAGGGAGATCACCACGGGCATGTCCGCGCCGCCGATGGGCACGACGAAGAGCACGCCGAACACGAGGGCCGCGAGCCCGAAGATTCCGAAGAGCACCGGATCCGGCCCGCCGAACACCAGCACCCCGGCGAGCACGACGGTCAGCAGGAAGAGCAGCGCGTTCCCCGTCTTCTGGAACGGATAGGTCACGGCGCGGCCGGTCACGATCTCCTGGAGCTTCCCGAAAGCCACCAGGCTGCCCGAGAAGCTGCTGGAGCCGATCAGCACGCTGAGCATGATCGTGACGGCGATGTCCGGCGTCATGACCGCGCGCCCGACAGCGATCCGCAGGTATTCATCGGCGGCCACGAGGGCGGAGGCCATGCCCCCGAACCCGTTGAGGAGCGCGACCATCTGCGGCATGGCCGTCATCTTGACGAGACGCGCCATGAGCGCCCCGGCCACCGTGCCGATCGCGAGCCCGATGAGGATCGGACCGTAGCCCAGGATCTGCCGGTCCAGGAGCGTGGCCACCACGGCGATCAGAACCCCGATCGCGCCGAGGAGGTTGCCGGAGCGCGCCGTCGCCGGGGAGCTGAGCCGTTTCAGGCCGAAGATGAAGAGCGACGCGGCGATGAGATACACCACGTCAGTGAGCACTGCGTGTAGCCCGCCGGCGCCGCCGCTCATTTCGACCCGTCCGGCTTCTTGCGGAACATGTGGAGCATGCGGTCCGTGACGAGGAAGCCGCCGACCACGTTGATGGTGGCCAGGATCACGGCGATCAGGCCGATGTACGTGTTGAGGGGCGAGTCGAGCCGGCCGGCCACCAGCACGGCGCCGATCAGCGTGATGCCGGAGATCGCGTTGGACCCGGACATCAGCGGCGTATGGAGCATCTGGGGCACCTTCGTGATGACCTCGAAGCCGACGAATGCGGCCAGCACGAAGATGTACACGGAGATCAAGAGGCCTTCGGACATGAGCGGTCTTCCGGGTCGAGCGTGAAGACTTCCCTTCCCCGCCTCCCGTGAGCCCGACGGCCGCGAGTCGTCAGCCGCCGGCTCCGACCAGCGCCCGGGCGCCCTCGTGCAGCACCTCTCCGGCGTGGGTCACGCAGCAGGCCCGCGTGATCTCGTCCTCCAGATCGACCTGGATCGCGCCGTCGAAGTGGACGTGGAGCAGGAGGGCGGCGATGTTGCGCGAGAGCATCTGGCTCGCGTGCGTGGCGTGGGCGCTGGGCGCGTTGATGAGCCCGTTGATCATGACCCCGTGGTGCACCACGGTTCTGCCGGGCTCAGTGAGCGTGCAGTTGCCGCCGGTCTCCGCGGCCAGGTCCACGATGACGGATCCGGGTCGCATCGCCCGGACCATCTCTTCGGTGACGAGCGTGGGCGCGGGCTTCCCCGGCACCTGCGCGGTCGTGATCACGACGTCCGCTTCCGCCACCGGCCGGGCGAGGACCTCCCGGATCCGGCGTCCGACGTCCTCGCCCACCTCCCGGGCGTAGCCCCGAGCGTCTTCGGCGTCCTCCAGCGGCATGCCCACGAAGGTCGCGCCGAGGCTCTCGACCTGCTCCCGGGCGGCCGGGCGGATGTCGAACGCCTGGACGACCGCGCCGAGCCGCCGCGCGGTCGCGATGGCCTGGAGCCCGGCCACGCCCGCGCCGAGCACCAGCACACGCACCGGCGCGATCGTGCCGGCCGCCGTCATCATCAGTGGGAACATCTTGCCAACCGCGTGCGCCGCTTCCAGCACGGCCCGGTAGCCCGCAACCGTGGCCTGGGACGAGAGCGCGTCCATCTTCTGGGCTCTCGTGATCCGCGGGACCAGGTCGAGACTGAAGCTGGTGATCTTGCGTTCGGCAAGGATGCGGACCAGCTCGGGGTCCGCGAGGGGTTGGAAGAAGGAGATCAGCGCAGCGCCTTCCGAGATCAGCTCGGCCTCGTGGCCGCGCCCGTCGGGCAGCCGCAGCGGGCGACGGACCTTGAGCACCACGTCGCAATCCGCATAGAGCGCGGCGGCCTCCGGGACGATGGTCGCGCCGGCGTCCGCGTAGGCCTGGTCGGGATATCCCGCCCTCTCCCCCGCCCCGGCCTCGATCCCGACCTCGAAGCCCGTCTCGACGAGCCGTCCGACCGTCTCGGGCACGAGCGCCACGCGGCGTTCGCCGGCGGCGGTCTCCCTTGGCACGACGATCCTCATGGATCCCTCGCTGTCGAGGTCGAGGGGCCCACCCGGGCGCGGCGCCCGGGCGGTCGTAACGAAAATGTACGCGGAATCGTGCGTCCGGGCTAGAACACGATCCCGATCGCGATGGCGTCCCGGTCGCCGAAGGTGCCGCCGAACCGGACGAGCCAGCCGGAGCCGGGGTCGATATCGATCCCGAGATCCGCGGCGAACCCGAGGTTCAGGCGGTCGTCATCCGGCACGCGAGGCCGGTTCCGGCCGAAATTGCCGTCCAGCACGAGCCGTGGCGACAGGTACGGCGTGAAGCGGACGCCGTCGCCGGTGAAGGTGTGCCCGATACTCACGCCGAATGGGAAGCTGACCCGGAGCCACCGCCCAAAGCCCGCGCCCGCGCCGGCAATCCACGAGATGTCCAGCGGGAAATCCGAAGACGCACGGGTCAGGGTCCCGGAGAAGTCCACGCCGCCGAACCCGGCGAGCCCGCCCGGCCGGTCCGCGATCCCGAACCGTACACCCAGCGCCCCGACCCCACCCGAGCGCCAGGTGCCCAGGACGCCGAGGTCCGCGCCGTGGACCTCGGCCAGGAAGATGCCGAAGCCGGGTGTCGGCCGCGGCGGCAGCAGTAACGGCGAGTCCCACGCGGCCTGCGCCGCGGCATGGCCCGCGAGCGCGAGCGTCAACGCGAGACCCGTCCCGAGTAGCCGTACGTACTTCATTGCGTCGATCCTGCCAGTAATGAACGTGAACGGTTTCGTGCACGTCGGCGCGCACCGAATCGCGGCGCGCGGGCGAGCCGCGGCCCGGCCGCGGGCCTCCGGACCCATCACGAACCACTTCCGCGGCGCATCGCCGCGCCCGTCCACGTCAGTCCGGCGCCGCACGCGCGCAAATACGGTTACGCGCATCGGCCATATGACGCAATGGGCGGCGGTATCGTGACACCGGGCCTCATGCGAGCAGCTCGCGGATGCGCCGAGCCCGGTAGTCGAAGATCGCGCGGAGCTGGTGCTTTACCAGGAGCGCGTGCTCGAGACGCCCGATCAGGCCGAACGGGAGCTCGTATTCCACCCGGTCCCGCACCTCCGTGCCGCCGTCCGGCAAGGCGCGGAATTCGTGGGTGTGCCGCCACGCCCGGTACGGACCCTCCACCTGCTCGTCGACGAATCGGTGCGGCGGATCCCAGACCGTGATCTCCGATGTCCAGCGCTGGGGGAAGCCGAGGGGCCGGATCCGGTAGTGGAGCCGGAGTCCGCGGCGCATCTCGAGGTCGCCGGTGTCGAGCAGCCGGAAGGCGAGCCACCCAGGCGTGATCTCGGCCAGGTTGCGGGGATCGGCGAAGAAGCGGAAGGTCTCCTCGAGCGGGCGTCGCACCCGGGTCTTCCGCTCGAGGACGCAGGTCATCGGCCGGGCCGGGGCGGTGCGGTGGGAGAAGGGACTCGGGCGGTCATACGATCGCCTCGGCCTCGATCTCGACCACCATGTCCGGGTCGACGAGCCCCGCCACCACCACGAGCGTCGTGGCCGGCCGCACGTCCCGGAATACCTCGCCGTGCGCCCGGCCGACCCCTTCCCAGTGCTCCGCGGCCGTCACGTAGATCCGCGTCCGGACCACGTGCTCCGGACCCGCGCCCGCCTCGCGCAGCACGCCGATGATGATCTCCAGGCAGCGGCGGGCCTGGAGGTAGGGATCGCCCGGCGCCACGACCCGCCCCGCGTCATCGATCGGGGCGGTGCCGGCCACGTGGATCACGTTGCCGACCCGCACCGCCCGCGAGTACCCGACCACGGACGCCCACGGCGCGGAGGTCGGGACGAGCTGCCGCCCGGTCGTGGTGCCGGACACGGCCTCTCCTCCCCTCGTCAGTTGCCGTCCCGGGGCACCAGCGCGATCACCCGGACCGGGCCACCCGACCCGCCGCCGATCTTCACCGGCAGCGCGATCACGAACGCGCCCGTCGGCGGGAGCCGATCCAGGTTCGTCAGGTTCTCGAGCCCGATCACGTTCGACTCCGCCGCGATCCGGTGCACGATGAAGTCCATGGACGGACCGTAGTCGATGGAGGCGACGTCGGCGCCCAGCGCACCGACCCGGCGCTCCTCCACCAGCAGCCTCGCCGCGTCCTCGCCGAAGGACGGGAAGCTCAGCCGCGAGGCATCGCCCGGCGTGTCGTCGCCCAGGTACTCGCGCGCATTCGGCCAGTACCGGCTCCAGCCCGTGCGGAGCAGCACCATGCTCCCGGCCGGGATCCGGCCGTGCTCCTGCTCCCACGCCAACACATCCTCCCGGGTGAGACGGTAGTTCCGGTCCGCGGCCGCCTTCTCCGTGATGTCGATCACGACCGCGGGCGCCACGAGCTGCTCCACCGGGACCTGGTCCGCCGTGCGCCGCCCCTCCGCGAAATGGATGGGAGCATCCAGGTGCGTGCCTCCGTGCTCCGGCGCGGAGAACGCATTCGCCGCGTAGAAGTAGCCGGCTTCCGTGTGCCCGAACGCTATGCGCTCGAGCTCGAAACGGCGAGGATCCGTCGGCCAGTATAGCGTGTTCTCGTCCAGGGTGTGCGTCAGGTCGACGATCACGAACGCGCTCGGATCGAACGCTGCGCGCTGGGGCGCATCCTGCGCGTCCGGCGCGGCCGCGCAGGCAGCCGCGAACAACAGGGGTATGAGCCGTATCGTGCGCATGGCGAGCAGGTCGGTAGGGGGAACGGATCGAGGCACGAGGACCGGCGGCATCCGTGGGCGCGGACCCGGTCCCGTCCCCGGGCACGGGGTCGTGCCTCCACGTACGCGCTTTCCTGCACCGGTCGGTGCGGCGTGGCGAGCGCCGCGGCGCGGGCGCCCCGGTCTCCCGGATCGGCGTTTGACGCCGGTCGGCTCCCCGGGGACGTGGCGCCCCACGACATCGCACCCGGCCAGTGCAGCGATCTTCGGGGTCAATAGATGCCGGGCGGCCGGGTTCGTCAAGGCCGCAGCGGGCCGCAGGGCGCATTGCGAGCGGCGAGTCCCGTGATGAGGGCTGCGGCGCCGTCGGGAGACCGACCACGCGTGTCTATCCGGGGCAGCGAGGTGCTCCGCACGAGATTCCTTCCCCTGGCACGGGTAATACCGCCGCGGTGCCTCGCCGATCGCGAGGTCGGCCTGCCCGGCAGCCTTCCAAGAGGATTCGCTACGGGCGCCGAGGCGCGGAGTGCGGTCCGCGTCGACCGGAGCCGAGGCCGGCTCACTGGACCGATCGTCGATCCTGTAGCGTCAGCCACGAGATCACTCACGGCGGCGTTCCTCGGCGACAGCCGTCGCGAGTGGCGACGTCCGGCTACACACGGCCGCCGCGCCGGGCTCAGGGCGCGTTCGGCGTGGGCGGCGAGGGGTTCGGCGGATGCCCGTGCGGCACGGCGCTGAGCGGCCCGAGCTGGCTCTCCGGGACCGCGCCGGCCGGCCAGATGGGGCTGTCGTGGACCCAGTCCACGTGCGCTTCCTCGACCCGACGGTGCCGGGCCAGGACGACGCGGACGGCTTCCGGGTGGGGGATCTCCGCCTGCCCGGCGTAGGCGGCGTGGAGGACACGTTCGACCCGGCGCAGCGCGGACAGCAACGCCGCGCCGGACGCCTCGCCTCGTGCCAGGAGCTCATGCACCGCCTGCGCCCCGTCCGGGTCGGGCGCGGGGCCCGTGGCGGGCTCGGGCGCCCCGATGGCGGTGACAGACGCGTCCGACGCGGCAAGCTCCCCCACCCCGCCCTGCACCGCCTCCATCGAGCCGAGGAGCTCGGCCATTTCCGCCGCGTGGCGCTCGTGGTCCAGCCGCAGGCGGTAGATTGCCGCCTGGACGCGGTGGTCCTGCACGACGCGCTCGGCCTCCCGGTACGCGAGCACCGTACGGCGCACCCGCTCCAACAGCTCGGCCAGCGCCCGCCTCGATGCGGCCGGCCACAACGGCTCGGACGGTTCCCGCGACATGTGAGGCCCCTCCCCGGAGTTGCGACGCAGACTCCCGCACGGGCGCCGGACAGGTGCAAGGAGCGTTCCCGAAAGTCACCAAAAGCCGCCGGCGATGATCGGAACTCATTCGTGGCTCGCTGCGTGCTGTAACTCACTACGCCACCACGCGTTGCAACGAAGCGCACGGAACGGAGGCGCGAAATCCCGTCATCCGGTCGGCACGATTTTTCCAGCGGATTCCTCCACCGCCGGGCCCTGCCCGATCCCCCCGAAAGGGTTGAAGTGCAGTCCCGGCAACGTTATCTTTAGAGTTCACGGGACGTGGCGCAGCCCGGTAGCGCACCTGAATGGGGTTCAGGGGGTCGCCGGTTCAAATCCGGCCGTCCCGACTGGCTAAGCGAAAGCCAGGCAAGCACTTAGCGGCCGGGCTTTTCGTATTCTCCGAGTGCCGGCTTCCGCTGGCACTACGCTTAGCACTACAGCCAGGAGCACGAGCAGCGGCCGGGGTCCGGCCACCCCTTCAGCCGCCCCCGGGGTCGCGGCGACCGTCCTGTCCGGCGCCGGCCCGGGGCGGTAGCCCGCCCGACAGCCCCCAAACCCGGGGTCGTGTCAGAGGCCCACGCGAGATTATTTGCGGCCAAGGTTGCCGCTCTGTAAACAGAAATGCGGTCACCGCTCCCGTTCACTCTCCGCAGGAGGCTCCTATGCGCCGACTGACGGCGGTTGGCTTGGCGGTCGCGGTCGTGATCCTCGCGGCCTGCGGCGCAAGGGCGGTCCAGCTCGTTGCGCCCGCCCCGGACCACCGGACGGCCCTCGACTGCGCGCTCAACGAGGCCAACGCGCGAGGCTACATCCCGGAGGCGGGCGGCGTGGATGCTGCCCACATAACTGTAAATCGCAAGGTAGGCGGCGGTACGAGAGAGGAGGTTGTGACCCGGCTCATGACCCTCGGCCTGGCAGGCGCGAACAGCGTAGAGCTAGACCGTCTCGTCATCGTCGGGGCTGACGGGGATCTGCGGATCACCGCTTGGGCGATCCGTGAGGACGGCAAGGCCGACAGCCCTCGAAAGGAAGCGGTCACGGACGCCCGCGAGATCCTGGCGAAGTGCGCGCGGCCTGAGGGGTGAGGCCACGACCCGGGAGCCCTGCGCCAACCAACCCAACGCAAAGGATGCGATCATGCCAGAAGAACAGGATCTGAGGCGGGACCGGCAGCTCGCTGACAAGGTCTACGAGGCGACCGGGCCCTGAACGACGCGACTCACGCGGCGTCGCGGGCAGGATTGCACATTGACATCAACGTCAGCGAGGAGGAGGAGCAAGCGGAGGGCGCCGCGCCCTGGCCGATGGTAACGGCGCACATCGAGCGCCGTATCAGTTACGGGGAAGAGCCCGCCGATTAGCGCCTCTGGCTGACGGTCACGACACCTGGCCAGAATCCCTCAGTGTACGCGCCACGGCCGTAGCCGGCCGGTTTCCCGGTCGTCGGGACATCCTCATGACCGCCAGCCGCGCGGCCAGGCGGCCCGGGAGTCGTGGGCCCACACTGCCCAGGGCATGCCTCCGCTACAGACGACGCACGGGGACCCCTCCCAATCCGCCCGGACACCGCCGACAGAATGGTCGGGCCGGGCCTGAACGGCGAGCGGCACGGGCCGACGCGACGGTCCAAAGGGCGCAGCCAGAGGTAGAGAATGCGTGCCTCTTCGGCCGGGTCCACCCGTCCTGTGCGGGCTCTCTATCGAGCTGGCTCGTCGAGTCAGCACGACTCAGTGCGCGGCAGATGCTCGGGCTACCCTGGGAGAACCGGTCCGCGACGTGCCGACGGCTGCCGTGGACCGCGGAACACGGAGCAACCCGGCAAGGGTGCCATGCGTTACTAGATAGCAGCAAAGTTGCATTTTGCTTATTTAATGACCATGTATTGCATCGTTATCGACAAGCCCTTGACCGTAGGAATCGAGAATCCGACACGGCCCGGTCTACAGGGGCGAAGCTGAAGAATCCCGGTGGCGCGCTCCCTCGGAGAGTTGCTCTCACGGCCCTCCCCGGCCATTATGTCCACGCGCCCGCCAGGCCGTGCTTGATCGATTTCCGAGAGAAACAGGTCGCAGGAGGAAGGTGACGTTGCCCAGAAAGGCGAGAAAATCCACTCGGGGGAACGCTTCGTCTGCCCCCCTCGGCTACGAGGCCCAGCTCTGGAAGATGGCCGACGCGCTCCGGGGCTCGATGGACGCGGCGGAGTACAAGCACGTCGTCCTCGGGCTCATCTTCCTCAAGTACATCTCCGACGCCTTCGAGGAGACGCGCGCCCGGCTCGAGGCCGAGCGGGACCAGGGGGCGGACCCGGAGGATCCGGACGAGTACCGGGCGCTGAACGTCTTCTGGGTCCCGCCCGAGGCTCGGTGGGACTACCTCAAGAAGCAGGCGCGCCAGCCTACCATCGGGCAGCTCGTGGACGACGCGATGGAGGCCGTCGAGCGCGACAACCCCGCGCTCAAGGGCGTCCTCCCGAAGGACTACGCCCGCCCGGCCCTGGACAAGACGCGCCTCGGGCAGCTCATCGACCTGATCAGCAACATCCGGGTGGGCGACGAGGAGGCCCGCTCGAAGGACGTCCTCGGCCGCGTCTACGAGTACTTCCTCTCGCAGTTCGCGAGCGCGGAGGGGAGGAAGGGCGGCGAGTTCTACACGCCGCGCTGCGTGGTCCGGCTGCTCGTGGAGATGATCGAGCCGTTCCGCGGGCGCGTCTACGACCCGTGCTGCGGCTCGGCGGGGATGTTCGTGCAGTCGATGGAGTTCATCCGCGCCCACGCCAACGGGAACGGGAACGGAGGCAAGGCGAAGGCGGACATCTCCATCTACGGCCAGGAGTCCAACTACACCACGTGGCGCCTGGCGAAGATGAACCTCGCGATCCGCGGGATCAACGGGCAGATCGCCCACGGCGACACGTTCCACGACGACAAGTTCCCGGACCTCAAGGCCGACTACATCCTGGCCAACCCGCCGTTCAACGTCTCGGACTGGGGCGGCGAGCGCCTGCGGGACGACAAGCGCTGGAAGTACGGCGTCCCGCCGGTGGGTAACGCGAACTTCGCCTGGGTCCAGCACATCATCCACCACCTCGCCCCCGGCGGCGTCGCCGGCTTCGTGCTCGCCAACGGCTCCATGTCGTCGAGCCAGTCGGGCGAGGGGGAGATCCGGAAGAACATCATCGAGGCCGACCTGGTCGACTGCATGGTCGCGCTCCCGGGTCAGCTCTTCTACTCGACGCAGATCCCGGCCTGCCTCTGGTTCCTCGCCCGCGACCGCCACAACGGGAAGTACCGGGATCGGCGGGGCGAGGTGCTCTTCATCGACGCCCGGAAGATGGGCGTCATGGTGAGCCGCACGCACCGCGAGCTGACCGACGAGGAGATCCAGCGCATCGCAAGGACCTACCATGCCTGGCGGGGGCAGAAGGAGGCGGGCGAGTACGCCGACGTCCCCGGCTTCTGCAAGAGCGCGACGATCGAGGAGATCCGGAAGCACGGCTACGTCCTGACCCCGGGGCGCTACGTCGGCGCCGAGCTACGGGAGGACGACGACGAGCCGTTCGACGAGAAGATGAAGCGCCTCGTGGCGACGCTCCGGGAGCAGCAGGCGGAGGCGGCGAGGCTGGATGCGGCGATCGCGGCGAATCTCCGGAGGCTGGGATATGCGGGGTAAGTGGGAGGAGGTCACGATCGGGGCACTACTTGCCCGCGACGGTGGCAGCATTAAGACTGGACCTTTCGGAACGGCGTTGAAGGCGAAGGAATATTCGGCTACGGGGGTACCCCTAATCTCCGTTGGCGAAGTCGGATACGGATCGCTGCAAGTACATGAGAAGACTCCAAGGGTACCTCAGGCAGTAGTCGACCGCCTTCCCGAATACGTACTTGAGTCAGGCGATATCGTATTCGGGCGCAAGGGTGCAGTAGACCGTTGCGCTTTGGTCAAGCCATACCAGGCAGGCTGGTTTCTCGGTTCAGACGGCATAAGGCTTCGACTACCGGAGACTGTCGATCCCCGCTTCATTGCGTTCCAACTTCAAAGTCCGGGTACGCGCGCTTGGTTGGTGCAGCACGCAACGGGGACTACGATGCCGTCGTTGAACCAAGCCATCATTGAACGCATACCGCTACGGATTCCACCCCTCCACCAGCAACGCGCGATTGCCCAGGTACTCGGCACGCTCGACGACAAGATCCAGCTGAACCGGCGGATGAGCGAGACGCTGGAGGAGATGGCGCGGGCGCTCTTCGAGTCGTGGTTCGTGCGTTTCGACCCCGTCCGCGCGAAGATGGAGGGCCGCGACCCCGGCCTCCCGTCCGACCTCGCCGACCTCTTCCCCGACCGCCTCGTCGATTCCGACC
>CALCID010000118.1 GCA_937907535.1 uncultured bacterium
CCTCGTCCGTATAGAACACCTTCGTCACTCCCTCCAGACGGATCAGCGGCTGCGTCTCCATTCCATTGCTCCTTGGTTGCGGGGGTCTGTGCGGTCCTCGGTCGTGTTCCGTGCGCGTCTAGCGTAGCCGGACGCGGTCGAACGCATCCCATTGCGACATGTCGGACAGGATCACCACATCGCCGGGCTGGAGGCCGTCCACGATCTCGATCGTGTTCACCGACGTCCGGCCGAGCGTCACGTAGACCCGCTCGGCGGCCCGGCCGCCATCCACCAGCCTGAAGAGGCCGATGCGGCTGTTCGGCTGGCCATAGGCCGGCCGGCCCACGTGCAGCACGTTGTCCAGCCGCTCGATCTCGATGGTGCCGTCCACGCTGAGATCCGGGCGCGCGCCCGGCGGCAGCTCGCCTTCGAGCGCCACATCCACGCCCACGGTGCCGGTCTGCACCGCGGGATCGATCCGTATGACACGGCCGGGTATGATGCCGTTGCGGGTGTCGATGTACGCCTTCTGGCCGAGCACCACGTCCTTGGCCTGGGTCTCGGGGATGCGCAGCACGGCCTTGAGCCGGCCGGGCTGGACCACCCGCGCCAGCACGGCCCCGGAGTTCGCCCATTGCCCGACCTCGAGGGGGAGCTCCTGGAGTACGCCCGGCGCCCCGGCCCGCACGGTCATGGACGCGATCTGCTCCCGCTGGAACGCGACGATGGCGCGATTGCGCTCCACCTGCGCCTGCTGCACCGCGAGCTGCGCCTCGACCTGCTGGGACAGGATCTCCAGCCGCTGGAGCTCGACCTCCAGCCGTTTGGCCAGCTCCTCCGCCGTGTCCTTCGCGCGGCTCAGCTCCATCTCGGCGATCAGCCCGCGCTCGGCCAGCTTCTGGCTCGCCTCGACCTGGCGCATGGCCTCGTTGTACTGCGCCCGGACCGACGCGACCGCGGCCTCCTGGTTGAGCCGCTGCGTTTCGAGTGTCGCCCGGAGGTTCACCAGCTCCGCCTCGGACTGGGTGAGCTGCCGCTCCGCTTCCAGCGCCTGGAGCTGCACATCCGGGTTGCTCAGGATCAGCAGGACCGTGGTGTCCTCCACCGGCGAGCCCGGTTGGACCAGCTTCTTCTCGACTCGTCCCGGCGCGATCGCCGAGATCCAGCGGATCTCCTCCGGCACCAGGGTCCCGGGCCCGCGCACCTGGCGGACCATCTCTCCCATCCGCACCGTGTCCACCCAGATCGCGGCGCGGTCCACCGACGGGGCGGCCGGCTTCAACCGGGACAGGGCGAGGGTGGTCAGGGCGACGGCGCCGATGCCGAGCGCGATGATGACGTATCGCCCGCGCTTCTTCTTGGGCTCGCGTGGTATGTCCACAGCCAACGCCTCCTCTCCATCCAGCCGATCCGCCGGAGCGGCGGATCGGGCGTTCTCCATCCTATGTACGGGTCGACCCGCTCTGCGGATTCTAGAGGTTCACGGTCCGACCACCTGGCTGCCGCCTGCCGCGGCCGCGCCGCGGGCCGGGCGGGGGCTCCCGTCTCTGTGCGGGGACGGCGATCACCTTCACGGCCGTACGATCGTCACGGCTCCCGGCCGTCCGCCGCCGGGCGCAGCCGCTCGCCGACGGCGCTCTCGAGCGCGGCCAGGCTCTCGTGGAACGCGTAGACCGCGTCCAGATACGCCCGGTCCGCCCGCGCTTTGATGGTCGCCGCCTCCGACAGCTCGATGAAGCTCGCGGCGCCGAGCCGGTACCGTTCGCTTGCCAGGCGCAGCTGCTCCTCGCCCAGCTCGCGGTTGCGGGACTGGAGGCGCACCGCTTCGGCCGCGGATTGGAGCGACTGGAGCGCGGTCTGGACCTCGGCCCGGATCCGCAGCTCCTCGGCCCGACGCCGATGCCGCGCATCCTCGCTGGCCACCCGCGCGGCCTCGATCTGCCGCTGGCGGGAGAAGCCCGTGAAGATCGGGACCGAGATCCGGAGCTGGGCGCTGAGCGGCTCCTTCGTGAAGGTGAACGGGAACACGTCGTTCTGCCGGATGATCGCCGCCTCGTCGTCCGGGGTGAAGCGATACTCGGCGTCACAGTCCACGAGCGCGAGGGGCGGGTTCAGCCGTGCGCGGATCTCGTTCGTGTTCATGCAGTTACGCCAGGCCGAGGCGATCTGGTTACGCGCCTGCGTGATCAGGAACTCCGTGTCGCCGGCCTCACGGGTATAGCCGGAAACCCCCGCCGCCAGCTCGATGGTCGGCAGATACTGGCTGCGCGCGGAGCGGACCACGGCCTTGGTCGCCTGCTCCGCCGCCCGGGCGGCCCGGAGCTCGGGGTGGCGCTCCATCGCCCGCGCCACGAGGTCCTCGAGCCGCCACCGGGGCTCGAAGACGTCGAAGGAGGTGGTCAGGATGACGTCGCCTTCGTACTCGATGCCGAGGGTCTCGAAGAGCCGGAGCTTCTCGTTCTCCGCGGCCGCACGCGCCTGGATCAGCGCGACCCGGGCGCGGCCGTGCTCGACCTCGGCCCGCTTGGCCTCGATCTGGATGGCGGACCCGACCTCGACCCGTGCACGGGCGAGCTTGAGGTTCTCCTCCGCGCGGGCGAGCTCCTGTTCGGCGAGCTGGACGGCGTCCTGGGCGCGCAGCACGGCCAGGTAGCGCCGCGTCACCTCGGCCGTCAGCTGGAAGTCCGCCGCCTCCGACCTCGCCTCCACCGCCCGCCGGTGCGCACGCTGCTGCCCGAGCTGGAAGAACGACGCCCCGCTCAGCCGGTAGCTGAGACCGAGCGAGTAGCCCGAGCTGTAATAGGCCGGCGTGCGAGAGAGCCCCAGGTCCGCGCCGGTGAAGATCCCCAGCCGCGGCGTGCCCTCGCCCTGGTAGCCCAGCGTGAGGCTGCTCGTGGCCGACGGCAGGAACGCACCATACGCCTCCCGCACCTGCCACTCCGCCTCGATCTCGTCGTTCTTCTGCATGAGATAGTTCGGATTGTGCCGCCGCGCGAGCGACACCGCCTCCTCGAGCGTCAGCGTCGCCTGCCGCTCCTGGGACACGAGCCCCGCAGGCGCCGCCGCGAACAGGAGGACGCACAGGGCGGAAAGCTGCCGCCCGATCCCGATGACCCTTCTCGACACGGTCCGACTCCTTCCACGAGGTGCTTCAGCACGACGGGCCGCGGCCGGCGTGCGGCATTCGCGAATCGGCCCGGAAAGCCGGGCTCCGACCGACGTACCCGGCACGCGCCGCGGCGCCGGACAGGGGAAGGAGCGTGCCAGTTCTGGAAATCCGATAACCGGTTGGTGGAACGTTACTTACGTAGGGTCTGAAAAGGCCGGCCGTGGCCGGTTGCGGGATGGGCTGTCGCGGAACCGGACACCGCCCGGCGGGCGAGCGTTCAGGCGGCCGGACGCTGGTGGGCGGCGGCGGGGCGCCGGAGCGGGAGCCAGAGGGTGAAGGTGGCGCCGGCGCCCGGCTGGCTCCGCACGTTCAGGTCGCCGCCCAGCAGCCGGGCGATGTGACGGCCGATGGCCAGGCCGAGCCCCGCGCCGCGCTCCACGGTGTCCCGCTGCTCCACGCGGTGGAACTCCTCGAAGATCTTCTCCTGCTCGTCTTCCGGGATCCCGGGGCCGTTGTCCGACACATCGATGGCGAGCCAGCGCCCGGGCCCCGGGGCGCGGCGGTCGTCCTCGCGGACCGACACGGTTATGCGGACGAGCCCGCCTTCCGGCGTGTACTTGATCCCGTTGGAGAGCAGGTTGCCCAGGACCCGGCGGACCTGCCGCGGATCGGTCTCGATGACGGGCAGGTCGGCCGGCACGTCGACATCGAGGCGGACCCCGGCCGTGGCCGCGGCGGCCGCGTTCTCTTCCGCCAGCTCGCGGACCAGATCATCGATCCGGGTGGAGGCCGGCTCGATGGGCAGCGCGCCGGTCTCGGCGCGGGAGAGCTCCAGGAGGTCATTAATGATTGTCATTGCGCTATTTATGCTCTTCCGAATGCGCTCGATCCATTCTTTCTGTCCCTCCTGGAGTTCGCCGCGGGCGCCGGAGAGGAGGAGCTGGGCGTAGCCGTCCACGGCGCCGAGCGGGTTCTTGAGGTCGTGGCTGATGCCGCGGATGAGGCGGGACTTGCCGCTGAGTATGGCCTCGCTCTCGGCGCGGCGCGACTGGGCCTCGGCGAGGCTGAGGACGCGGCGCAGGGCGAGGGCGGCGAGGTCCGCGTGGGCGCGGGCGTAGGGGACGTCGCCTTCACCGAACGGGCGCTTTTCGGGTCGGCGCACCAGGACGAGGGAGCCGAGGAGCTCGCCCCCGGAGACGAGCGGGAGGATGAGGAGCGAGCATCCCTTGCAAGCGCGGGAGAGGTGTTCGGCCATGGGTCGGTCATCGGCCGATGGGTCGGTGACGTAGACGGGTTCGCCGGCCTCGGCCGCTTCCTCGGTGAGGGAGCCGGGGTACGGCGCGCGGGTGCCCACGGGCGGGGTGCCGACGCCGGACACGGCCACGATCTCGGCGTCCCGGAAGCGCCCGACGATCCGTTCCACGTAGGCGCCGTCCGCGCGCCCGATGGCGATGGGGCTGTCGGCGATGCGCTGGATCACGTCGCCGACGCCGCGGCCGGCGGCCAGGGTGCGGGCGATGTGGCGGAGCGAGGCCTCTTCGCGGGCGGTCCGGCTCAGGATCCGGGCGAGCTGGACGGTGATCAGGGTGGCGCCGATCATGAGAAGGACCAGGATCAGCCCCAGGTAGTACGCGATCCGTTGGATCCGCCCGCTCGCGAGGCGGATTTCGGTGAGCGCCCGGGAGATGGCCTGCTGGAGCGACGCCGCGGCGGCGACCGCCTCCTCGAAGAGCCGTTCGTCCTCGGGGATGGCGCTGGCGTAGATTTCGAGTGGCCTGGGCATGCCGGGGAAACGTTGATCTTCGAGCTGTGCGTGCCAGGCATCGGAGCGGGCCCGCAGCTCGCGGATGGCGGGGAGGAGCCGGGGCTCGACCCGTGAGGCCAGGGTTTCCAGCCGCGGATATGCTTCCAGTTCCCGGCGGCGGGTCTCCACGTACGTGGCGAGGTAGGCGGAGTCGCCGGTCAGTGCGTAAGCGCGGGCCGTGGACATTTCCAGGGCGAGCGCGGAAGTGATCTCGCTGGTGACGAGGCGGACGTCGCTGGAGAGCGTCTCGGCCTCCGCGCGGTAGCGCTGGATCCGGTTTTGGACCAGGGCGTTGACGACGAGCAGCACGAGGCCCGCGAGGATGATGATCCCGAGGGGGACCAGGGTTCGCCAGCCGGGGACCCTGCCCGCGCGGCTCACGGTACCATCGGGAAGCGCGAAGCCGGCCGCGGGCGGGCGGTCGTCGGCTGGCGGGGCCGTGGTGCCGTCTTCGGATCGGGGCGTGCGCGGCCCGGGTTCCGGTTCGTCGGGCGCGGTATTCGGTCGATCCATGCGGCGTTCTTCGTCGGGGTCCGGTCCAGGGCCGGGGCGGCGTCCCGCCGTGGAGGGCGCACCTCGCGTGCCAGCGGCGCCGGGTGTTGACGCGCAGCCGGGTGAAGGAGAGCAATGATCGGGATCGTGGGCGGCGGTCTGACGGGCCTGCTGCTGAGCGAGCGTCTCGGCGAGCTGGGCGTGGACCACGTGGTTTTCGAGGCGGATCCGACGCCGGGCGGCGTGATCCGCACGGTGGTGGAAGGTGGGCGGGTCCTGGAGCTGGGTCCTCAACGGACGCGTCTCGTGCCGCCGGTCGCGGCGCTGGTGGAGGCAATGGGGCTCGGCCCGGAGCTGGTGCTCGCCGAGCCGGGGTTGCCGCTGTACGTCTACCGGGACGGCAGGCTCCGGCTCGCGCCGTTCACGCCGGCGGGTGCGTTGCGGTCGGACCTGCTCACGCTGCGCGGCAAGGCGCGGGTGCTGCTGGAGCCGTTCACCGGGCGGGGCGCGCCGGACGAGAGCGTGGCGGACTTCCTGACCCGCAAGTTCGGGCGGGAGGCGTACGAGCATCTGCTCGGTCCGCTCTACGGCGGGCTCTACGCGTCGGATCCCGCGGACATGGTCATGCGGTACTCGCTATCCCGCGCCCTTGAGGGGTTCGGGGTGCAGGGCAGTCTGCTGATGGCCATGGCGCGGTGGGCGATCCGGCGGCGGGCCCCGGCGCCGGCCTGCTCGTTCCGGCAAGGGCTGGGCGCGCTGATCCGGGCGCTGTACGAGCGCCGGCGGGAGCACGTGCGGCTGGGCGAGCCGGTCCGCCGGATCGCGGCGGATGGCGGGAGCTACGTGCTGGAAACGGACCGGGGCAAGACGCGGGTGGCCGGGGTCGTGATCACGGCGCCGGCCGGCGCGGCGGCGGATATGCTCCGAGGGTTGGATGGCGACGTCGCCTCCCGACTCTCGCGGCTCCGTTACAACCCGCTCGTCGTGGTCCACCTCCACTCGGAGGCGGAGGGGCTCCGCGGCCTCGGCTACCAGGTCTCCCTGGCCGAGCGGCTCGTGACCCGGGGCGTGACGTGGAACGCGAGCATGTTCGGCAGGTCCGGCGTGTACACCGCGTACCTGGGCGGCGCGCGCCGGCCGGAGGTGGTGGACATGCCGGACGATCGGATCGCGGAGATCGCGGCGGAGGAGTTCGAGGAGGTGACCGGCGCCGCGGCCGAGCCGATCCGGGTGTCCCGGGTGTGGATGCCCGCGTGGGACCGGTCCTGGAGCGCGCTGGACGGGCTGCGGCTCCCGGACCGGGTCCATCTCTGCGCGAACTACGAGTCGCGGCCGGGGATCCCCGGCCGGATCGCCGCGGCCGCGGCCCTTGCCCGCCGGCTCGCTACGCCTGCGGTACGGACCTGAGGCAGCGCGTGCCCCGCCCCTCCCGGCAGCGGCATTCGGCGAACCCGCTGGACACCGGGGCCTCCCCGCCGAGCAGGAACGGCTCGACCAGATCCCCGAGCATGCCGATGAACCGCGGGTCCGCGTGGGCGATCGGCACCCGGTAGAACCCGAGCCCGGCGGCTTCGGCCTCCTCGCGCAGCTCGCCGTCCAGCTCGGCGAGCGTCTCCGACTGCTCGTGCATGAAGCTGATCGGGACCACGACGACGTTCTCCGCGTCCACCTCCCGGATCACGTCCTCGATCGCGGGCTGCGTCCACTCGATCGGGCGGTTCCCGTGGTTCTGGTAGCCGATCACGTAGTCCCGGACGCCGGCGGCCTCGGCCACGGCCCGGCAGCACTCCTCCACGTACCTGTCGTACCGGCTCCCCTCCCGCAGGTACTTGACCGGCGTGCCGTGCGCGGAGAAGACGAGGCGGGTGGCGCCATCGTTCAGGTCGAGCCCGTGCTCCCGGGCCACGGCGAGGATGCCGTCCGCGCGCAGCGCCACGTAATCCGGGTGGTTGTGCCAGCCGGAGATCTCGTGGACCTCCACGTCCCAGCCCATCTCCCGGATCGCGGCGTCGAGCGCCTCGAGCGCGGCCACGGTCGTGGACGGGCCGCAGAGCGGGTAGACCGGCAGCGCGACCAGGCGCTCGACCCCCGCGTCCCGCGCCCGCTCCGCGGCGGTCCGGATCAGCGGATCGGTGAACTGCATCCCCACCAGGGCGACGACGTCGTGTCCGCGCCGGCGCAGCTCGGCCTCCAGCAGCTCCGCCTGCTCGGCCGCCTGGCGGTTCAGCGGCGAGCCGCCGATCTCCAGGTACTCCGCGATCAGGCCCGGCGCCCGCTCGAGGGCGAGCTGCCGGCTCCGCGCCCGGGCCGCTTCCGGCGGCATGCGGCCTTCGAGCCCGGCGTTCACGTAGAAGATCCGCTCCAGGAACGGGACGACCTCGGCTTCCACCGGGTTCTCCGGCTCGCCGAAGTTCAGCAGAATGACGCCCGACTTCATGGTCTCCTCATCAAAACTCGTGGACCGCGTCGACCACGGCGCGGACCACATCGGGATCGGTTTCGGGGTGCAGCCCGTGCCCCACGTTGAAGATGTGCCCGGGCTGGCGCGCCACGCGCTCCAGGATCTCGCGCGCGCGGCGCACGGCCGCATCGCGGCCGGCGAGGAGCGCGATCGGGTCCAGGTTCCCCTGGATCGCACGGTCCTCGCCCACGATGCGCCAGGCTTCGTCGATCGGCAGCCGCCAGTCGACGCTGATCGCGTCCCCGCCCGCCTGCGCGATGAGCGGCAGGAGCGCGGGGTTGCCGGTGAAGAAGTGGATCGTCGGCACGCCCGCGCCGGCGATCCGCGCGAGCAAAGCGTGGGAATGCGGGAGGACGTACCGCTCGTAGTCCTCGGGTGAGAGGCTGCCCGCCCAGGAGTCGAAGACCTGGATGGCCGCCGCGCCGGCCTCGTGCTGGGCGATGGCGAACTCGGCCAGGTGCTCGACCCAGAAGGCGGCGAGCCGGTTCCACGCCTCCGGCTCCCGCCACATGAACGTCTTGATGGCGGCCAGATCCCGCTGGCGCGGCCCGGGGAACAGGTAGGAGCAGAGCGTGAACGGCGCGCCGACGAAGCCGAGCACGGGCACGTCCAGGTGTCGGCGCAGGATCCGGATCTGGGCGAGGCAGTAGTCGAGCTCGCGGCGGGGGTCGAACGGCCGGAGCCGGTCCACGTCCGCCGGACCGGCGATCGGGTTCAGCACGACCGGGCCCACGCCGGGCCGCAGCTCGACCTCGAGCCCCGCGCCGAAGAACGGCGTGACCAGATCGTTGTAGAGCACCGCGGCGTCGACCGGGAAGTAGTCCAGCGGCATGGCCGTGATCTCGGCCGCGGCCTCGGGGTCCCGGAGCAGCTCGAACATGCCGCGTTCTGCGCGGCTCTCGCGGTACCTCGGGAGCGCGCGTCCGGCCTGGCGCATGAACCACACGGGCGTGCAGTCGACGGGCTCGCGCCGGAGCGCGCGGATCAGTCGCTCGTTCATCCCGCCAGCGCTCGCTCCAGGTCTTCCAACAGGTCATCCACGTGCTCGATCCCGATCGACAGCCGGAGCAGGTCGTCGGGGGTGCGCGTGCGCGGGCCCTCGATCGAAGCCCGGTGCTCGATCAGGCTCTCCACGCCGCCCAGGCTCGTGGCGCGGGTGAAGAGGCGCACGCGGCCGGCCACGGCCATGGCCGCGTCCCGCCCCCCGCGGATCCGGACCGAGATCATCGCGCCGAACATGGCCATCTGGCGGGCGGCGATCTCGTGGCCGGGGTGCTGCGGGAGGCCCGGGTAGTAGACGGCCGAGACGGCCGGGTGCTCCGCGAGGAACCGGGCGATGCGCGCGGCGTTCTCGCTCTGCGTGCGCACGCGCAGCGGGAGCGTGGGCAGGCTGCGCAGCGTGAGCCAGCAGTTGAAGGGGGAAGGCACGCCGCCCCAGTACTTCTGGACCGCCCGGATCCGCTCGAAGAAGCCGTCCGCGCGGCGGGCCACCACCGCCCCGCCCTGCGCATCGCTGTGCCCGCCCAGGTACTTCGTCGTGGAATGGACCACGAAATCCGCGCCGAGCTCCAGCGGGCGCTGGAGGATCGGCGTGGCGAACGTGTTGTCGCAGACGCAGAGCGCGCCTGCCTCGCGCGCGAGCTCCGCGATCCGCGCGACGTCCGTGATCTTGAGCAGCGGGTTGGACGGCGTCTCGACCCAGACGAGGCGCGTGTTCGGGCGCAGCGCGGCCCGGACCGCGGCGGGGTCCGACATGTCCACGAAATCCGCCGCGAGCTGCCATTCCGGGAGGAGGTCCCGGAGCAGCACGAGGGTGCCGTGGTACGCGTCGTCCGGCGCGAGCACGTGGTCCCCCGGGCGGAGCGCCTGGAAGACCGCCGCGATCGCGGCCATCCCCGAGGCGAACGCCGCCGCCGCCTCCCCGCCCTCCAGCGCGGCGAGGGCGCTTTCCAGCGCATCGCGGTTCGGGTTCCGGTCCCGCGTGTAGATGTAGCCCCGGCTGTACTCGCCGTCGGGGCCTCGTTCGAAGGAGGTGGAGAGGTGGATGGCCGGCGCCACCGCACCGGTGGCGGGATCCACTTCGCGGCCGCCGTGAACGGCCAGGGTCTCGATCCTCATCCGGAGTCCGGGTCGGGGTTTGCACTGCCGCGGGGCGGCTCGGATATCGGGAATATGGCCAAGATCGCGGTGGAACGGGAGGGCGGCCCGGGACCGCGGGCCGGGAGGGCGCCGCGCGGCCCCGGGCGAGGCGAGGAGCCGGCGTACGCGACGTCGCCTCCGAACCTAGGTGGTCACCGCCACGTTGCCCCGGTCCACGACGGTGGGCCCGTCCCCGGACGGGATCACGTCCATGGTGAAGATCTCCGTGGGCACGTACAGCGTGCACACCGCGTTCGGGATGTCTACGATCCCGCTGATGCGCCCTTCGACCGGCGCCGTGCCCAGGACCATGTACACCTGCTCGCCGGTGTAGCCGAAGCGCTGGAAGTACTCGATGGCGTTCAAGCACGCGCGCCGGTAGGCCACGGTCGCGTCCAGGTAGTGCTGGCGCCCGCTCTCGTCCACCGACACGCCCTGGAAGGCCAGGTACCGCGAGTAGCGCGGCTCCACCGGCCCGGGCATGAAGATCGGGTTCGCGACGCCGTACCGGGCCACCCCGTCCTTGATCAGGTCCACGTGGATGTCCAGCCACCCCGCCATCTCGATCGCGCCGCAGAAGGTGATCTCCCCATCCCCCTGCGAGAAGTGCAGATCGCCCATGGACAGGTTCGCGCCCTTCACGTAGACCGGGAAGAAGACCCGGGACCCGCGGGACAGGTTCTTGATGTCGCAGTTGCCGCCGTTCTCCCGGCCCGGGATGGTGCGCGCGGCTTCCTTCGCCACCCGCTCCGCGTGGGCGCCCTTGAGGGTGCCGAGGACCGCGCCGTGCGGGTTCGGCGGCTGCGCCACGGGCGGCACCCGCTCCGGATTCTTCGCGATCAGCTCCTGCTCCCGGCGGTTCCATTCATCCAGGAGCGCTTGCGACGGCGCGACCCCGATCAGCCCCGGGTGCGCGATCCCCGCGAAGCGGACGCCGGGCACGTGGCGGGACGTGGCGTAGATCCCCTCGAAATCCCAGATCGCCTTGCGCGCCTCGGGGAAGAAGTCGGTGAGGAAGCCGCCGCCGTTCTCCCGCGCGAAGATCCCGCTGAAGCCCCACTCCATGTCCGGCAGCGTGCCGATGTCCAGGATGTCCACCACGAGGAGGTCGCCCGGCTCCGCGCCCTCCACGTGGATCGGCCCGGCCAGGTAGTGGACCTGGGTGAGGTCGACGTCCCGCACGTCGTTCGCGCTGTCGCTGTTCTGGATCTGGCCGCCGGTCCAGTCCAGGCACTCGACGCGGAACACGGCGCCCGGCCGGACTGATGCGACCGGGGGGATCTCCGGGTGCCACCGGTTGTGCACCGGCACGGGCTGGTCCGTCGGCGGCTTGCGCAGGTCGACGCCGATGATGGTCTCGGGCATGGCGGTCCTCCTCCGGTCAGGATGGGTGGTGAGCGGCTTCGCCGAGCCCGAGGGGTGCCGCGGCCCGCCGGCTCCATGGCGAGGCGGAGGGCCGGGACCGGTTCGCGCGAAACGGTCGAATGTCCAGCGGCAGACGTACGGCCCGCGCTCGGGCTCGCACGATGGGAAGGCTGATGCGGCGTATCGGTCCGCGCGCGTGTGGCGCGGTCGGCCGCGGTGCCGTGGAGGGCAAATTCCGTACCGGCGGCGTGGCTCACGCGACGTCGCGTACTCCATGCCCCCGTCCTACGCCGCGTCCCCGGGCCACGCCGGGTTCTCGCAACGGAGGCCGGATCTCAATGGTCCGGCGGTACACGCCCCCGCGGGGCCGCGCGGGGGCGGGGCGCCGGTCGGCGGTCAGCGGAGCTCGGCCGTGACCACGCCGCAGGCGATGCGGTCCCCCGAGTTCCCGGACGGGTCCGTGACCTGGTCGTCCTCGTCCTGGTGCACGACCAGCGCGGTGCCGTCCGCGTCCAGGAGCGGCGCATCGCCGCCGCGCAGGGTCACGTTGGGCGCGACGAGGTCCACGGTTGCCCGGCCGTCGTTGTCGACCATCAGGTTCGGCAGGTCGCCGGCGTGCGGGCCCTCGGGGTTGCGCAGCCCGTGCTTGCGGCCGTGGGGGTTGTAGTGGGCGCCCGCGGATGCGAAGTCGGGCGGCGTGCACGAGCCCCGCTCGTGGAAGTGGAGCCCGTGCGGGCCGGGCGGGAGGCCGCGGAGCTGGCCGCGCAGCGCCACCCCGTCCGCCGTCTGCTGCAGCGTGATCGCGCCGAGCACGTGCCCGGCGGCGTTGCGCACGGCCGCCACCGCGTCCTGCCGCGCCTCGCCGTTCCCGTTCAGCCACCGCGCGATGCCCCACCGGCCGGCGACCGCCAGGGCCAGCCCGCCGAACAGGATGAGCGCCAGCGTTGCACCCCGCATTGCTCCCTCCTTCCCGCAGCGTGACACCAGGGTCGAGTCGTGCAAGCCGCGAACCATCCGGGGGTTGCGGAGGGGGCGCGACCCGGCGGGCCGGGGCCGTCGGCGGTCGGTCGGCGCCGGGGAGGCTCCCCGGACGACGTCGCCTGGAAGGCCGTACACGGCCGTACGCGTTGGCCACGATTTGCACGGCGGGGCGCGGCCCGTCATATTGCCCGCATCCCGAACGCAAGTCTGTAGTCTCGCCGTACTGCACCGGTCCAGGAGTGCATGATGGGGAAGAGACCCGTGTCCGCGCCCGCACTGTCCTTCGCGGCGATGGTGGTGTTTGCGCTGGTGGCGGCCCGGCCCGCAGCCGCGCAGGTGGAGGATCCGCGCATCCGGCAGATCGTGGAGTCCGTTTCCGAGGAACGGCTGCGCGCGCTGGTCGAGAAGCTCGCCAGCTTCGAGACGCGTCACACGCTCTCCTCCGCGGACTCGCCGAACCGCGGGGTCGGCGCCGCGAGGCAGTGGATCCATGACGAGCTGCGGAGCTACAGCCCGCGGCTCCAGGTGTCGTTCGACCCGTACGTGGTCCCGCCGCGCGGGCGGATCACGCGCCAGGTGGAGCTGCGCAACGTCGTCGCCATCCTCCCGGGGCGGAGCCCCCGGCGGATCTATGTCGGCGGGCATTACGACACGCTGGCGCGGCGCGCGACCGGCGAGCTGTTCGGCCCGGGCGATGACGACCACGCGGCGCCGGGCGCGAACGATGACGGGAGCGGCACCGCGCTGACCATGGAGCTGGCGCGGGTCTTCGCCCAGAGCGGGATCGAGTTCGATGCGACGCTGGTCTTCATCCTCTTCGCGGCCGAGGAGCAGGGGCTGGTCGGCGCGCGGCTGCACGCGCAGAAGGCCCGCGAGGAGGGCTGGCGGATCGACGCGGTCTTCAACAACGACGTCGTCGGCAACGAGGTCGGCGGCAACGGCGTGGTGGACGGCGCGTCCGTGCGGGTGTTCAGCGAGGGGCCGGAGGACTCACCCTCGCGCCAGCTCGCGCGCTTCATCCGGCGGCACGCCGCGGTGTACGTGCCGGGTCACAAGGTGCGTCTGATCGCGCGGGAGGACCGGTTCGGCCGCGGCGGGGACCACACGCCGTTCAACCAGCTCGGCTACGCGGCGGTCCGCTTCACGGAGAGCAAGGAGAACTACGCGCGGCAGCACGTGGCCGAGGACACGCCGGACGGCGTCTCGCCCACGTACCTGGCGAAGAACGCGCGGGTCAACGCCGCGGCGGTGGCGGTGCTCGCGCTGGCGCCGCCCGCGCCGGAGGTCACGAACGAGCGGGGCCAGCCCATGCTCGGCCGCGGCCCGTCCGGCTACGACGCGCACCTGCGCTGGCGGCCATCGCCCGGCGCGGTCGGGTACCGGATCTTCTGGCGCGAGGCGTGGACGCCGGACTGGGAGCACGAGCGGTACGTCGGGGACGTGACCGAGGTCGTGCTGCCGAACCTGTCGATCGACGACCACGTCTTCGGCGTCGCCGCCGTCGGCCCGGATGGGAACGAGAGCCTGGTCTCGGCGTACGTGCGTCCACCGAGGCCTGTGGAACGGATCGAAACCGCCCAGTGAGGAGGGGAACGACCATGAAGATCGGATCAGTGTGCCGGACGCTGTTGTGCTCGGCCGCGCTCGTCGGGTGCGCCGCGGGCACGGACACGGAGCGGGCGCCGAGCGCGACGCCGGAGGAGATCGACGCCGCGGCCAGCGCCATGACCGCGAGCGAGCTGCTCGAGCAGATCGGGGTGCTGTCTTCGGACGAGTTCGAGGGCCGGTCTCCCGGCACGCCCGGCGAGGACCGGACGATCGAGTACCTGACGGAGCAGTTCCGGGCGCTGGGGCTCCAGCCGGGGAATCCGGATGGCATGTACGTGCAGGAGGTCCCGCTCGTGGGCTTCACGACGCAGTCGGTCGCGTCCCTCAGCGTGGGCGGGCGCACGATCCCGCTGCGGGCGAACGAGGATTACGTGGCGGTGTCGCGGCACTTCCAGCCCACGCTGGACCTGGTCGACTCCGAGCTGGTCTTCGTGGGCTACGGGGTGGTGGCGCCGGAGTACGACTGGGACGACTACAAGGATGTGGACGTGACCGGCAAGACGATCGTGATGCTGATCAACGATCCGCCGGTGCCGGACCCGAACGACCCGACGAAGCTGGATCCGAACGTGTTCCGCGGCGACGCGATGACGTACTACGGCCGCTGGACCTACAAGTACGAGATCGCGTCGGAGAAGGGTGCGGCGGGCGCCATCATCGTCCACGAGACCGGGCCGGCCGGCTACCCGTGGGAGGTCGTGGTCGGGAGCTGGGGCCGGGAGAACTTCGACATCGCGTCGCCGGGCGGGAACGCGGGCCGGGTCAAGATCGAGGCGTGGATCACGGAAGCCCGGGCGCGGGAGCTGTTCGCGGCCGCGGGCCAGGACTTCGACGCCCTCAAGGCCGCCGCGACGCGGCGTGACTTCCGGCCGGTCTCGCTCGGCGGCACGGCCACGTTCCGCACGACCAGCACCACGCGCGAGATCCGGTCCCGGAACGTGATCGCGAAGCTGGAGGGCTCGGATCCGGAGCTGCGGAACGAGTACGTCGTCTACACCGCGCACTGGGATCACCTCGGGCGCGACGGCGACCAGATCTTCAGCGGCGCGCTCGACAACGCCTCCGGCACCGCCGGGCTGCTCCAGCTCGCGCGTGCGTTCGCCTCGCTCCCGACGCCCCCGCGCCGGTCCGTGCTGTTCCTCGCGGTCACGGGTGAGGAGCGCGGCCTGCTCGGCGCCAAGTACTACGCCGAGAACCCGCTGTACCCGCTGGAGCGGACGGTCGCGAACATCAACATAGATGGTCTGAACCAGTGGGGTCGGACCGAGGACATCGTGATCATCGGGTACGGCAACTCCACGCTGGACCTGCTGGTCGAGGAGGAGGCCGCGGCCCAGGGCCGGGTCGTGGTGCCGGACCCCGAGCCGGAGAAGGGCTTCTTCTACCGGTCGGACCACTTCGAGTTCGCGAAGAAGGGCGTGCCGGCGCTCTACACGGACGCGGGCATCCGGTACATCGGCAAGCCCGAGGGTTGGGGTGAGATGAAGCGGGAGGAGTACACCGCGAACGACTATCACAAGCCGTCGGACGTGATCAAGCCGGATTGGGACCTGTCGGGCGCGGTCGAGGATCTCCAGCTCCTGTTCCGCGTCGGGTTCCGGGTGGCGGACGGCGGCGCATGGCCGGAATGGATGCCGGGCACGGAGTTCCGCGCCGTGCGCGAGGCCATGCTGAAGGCCGCGAGGTAGTGCTGCGAGGCGCACGGCCGGAGATCGGGAGCCGGGGGGTCGCGGGATGCGAGGGCGCTGCCGCGGATCGGCCGGTACGCCGGCCGGTCCGTCGGCGGGCCCGGTGCGCAGTCGGCGAGGCGGTGGAGCATCCGGCCTCCGGCGCATGCGGTTGACGGTCCCGCGGCCGTGTCGCTAGGTTACAAGTCCGTATACCACAATCACTTCGGCAATCGGGGATCAGCGGATGAGCAGATTGCGACAGGGTGGCGTGCTGGCGTCGCTGGCGCTGCTGGCCGCGGCGTGCGGAGACGGGTCGCAGCACGCCGCGCACGAGTCGGCGATTCCGGCGGAGGTGCTGGCGGAGGCGAGCGCGGCCATCGACGCGGAGGGCCTGCTCAGGCACATCCAGGTGCTGGCGTCGGACGAGTTCGAGGGGCGCGCGCCGGGCGGCGTGGGCGAGGAGCGCACGATCCAGTACCTGACGGAGCAGTTCCGGGCGCTGGGGCTCCAGCCGGGGAATCCGGACGGCACGTACGTCCAGGCGATGTCGCTCGTCGGCTACCGGGTCGATCCATCGGCGGAGGTGCGGCTGGGCGGGCGGACCTTCCCGCTGCGGGCGCCGCAAGACTTCGTGGCGGTCTCGAGGCGGCTCCAGCCGACCACGGAGGTGCGCGGCTCCGAGCTGGTCTTCGTGGGCTACGGGGTGGTGGCGCCGGAGTACGACTGGGACGACTACAAGGATGTGGACGTGACCGGCAAGACGATCGTGATGCTGATCAACGATCCGCCGGTGCCGGACCCGAACGACCCGACGAAGCTGGATCCGAACGTGTTCCGCGGCGACGCGATGACGTACTACGGCCGCTGGACCTACAAGTACGAGATCGCGGTGCAGAAGGGCGCGGCCGCGGCGATTATCATCCATGAGACCGGGCCCGCCGGCTATCCGTACGAAGTGATCGCGGGCAGCCGCAGCGCCGAGAACTTCGACATCCGCCCCGCGGGCGACGGCTCGGACCGGCTGCAGGTCGAGGCGTGGATCCCGGAGCCCAAGGCGCGGGAGCTGCTGGCCGCGGCGGGCTACGATTTCGACGAGCTGAAGGCCGCAGCGGTGCGGCGTGACTTCCGGCCGGTCTCGCTCGGCGGCACGGTCGACTTCCGGCTGCGGACGACGATGCGGGAAGTCCAGTCCCACAACGTGATCGCGAAGCTGGAGGGCTCTGACCCGGAGGTGCGGGACGAGTACGTGATCTATACCGCGCACTGGGACCACTTCGGGAAGGACGAGTCGCTCCAGGGTGACCAGATCTACAACGGCGCGCTGGACAACGCGTCCGGGACCGCCGGGCTCCTCGAGGTGGCGGAGGCGTTCGCACGGCTGCCGGAACGGCCTCGTCGCTCGATCCTGTTCCTCGCGGTCACGGCCGAGGAGCGGGGTCTGCTCGGCGCGAAGCACTATGCGGAGAACCCGCTCTATCCGCTGGAGCGCACCCTGGCGAACATCAACATCGACATGCTGAACCCGTGGGGCCGGACCCGGGACGTCGTGGTGATCGGCTACGGGAACTCGACGCTCGAGCGGCTGCTGGAGGAGGAGGCGGCAGCGCAGGAGCGGGTGGTGGTGCCGGAGCCCGAGCCGGAGAAGGGCTTCTACTACCGGTCGGACCACTTCGAGTTCGCGAAGAAGGGTGTGCCGGCGCTGTTCACGGACGGCGGCGTGCAGTACATCGGCAAGCCGGAGGGCTGGGCGCAGGCGAAGAGCGACGAGTACACCATGAACGACTACCACAAGCCGTCCGACGAGGTGAAGCCGGATTGGGACCTGTCGGGCGCTGTGGAGGACCTCCAGCTCCTGTTCCGTGTCGGGTACAGGGTGGCCCAGGGCACGACGTGGCCGGAGTGGTTCCCGGGCACCGAGTTCCGCCCGGTGCGCGAGGCGATGCTGAAGGCGGCGAGGTAATCGGGCCCGGGTTCGGGCGGTTCGATCGGGGGCGGGCGCGCTGCGGTCGGGCGGCGCGCCCGCCCTGTTTCATCCGGCGGCGGCCAGGACCTCCTGGAGCCGGCTGAGCTGGGTCTTCCAGAAGGCCTTCATCTTCTCGACCGCGTGCGCGTCCGGCAGCTTGCGGTGTTCGAGGGCGATCTGGCTCTTCGTTTCGCTTTTCGCGTAGAAGTAGACGTCCACCGCGGTGCCGTCCGGCCAGGCGATTCGCATGGATTTCGCCGGCGTCGCCTTGCGGACCGTGAGGCCGGGGTCCTCGAGCCAGGCGGCGCGGCGGGGCTCCTCCGCCCAGGCGGCGAAGAGGGCGTCCAGCGGCGCGGCCACGGTGCGGCTGACGGATGCGGAGAAGCCGTCGGCCTTCTGGTGTTTCTGGCGCAGCCCCCGGGCCTGCTCGTAGGCGACGGTCACCGTTTGCGCCCACCAACCGGGAACGCCTTCCTGCTCGATGAGGTATCGCGCGATGGCGGCGTGATCCATCCCGGCGGCACCGATGGCATCCAGCCGGGCGAACCACTCGTCCCAGCCCCGGCCGGTGCGGTCGCGGAGCGTGTCGTCGCTGATCCGGGCGTTGTGCGTGGGCTTGCCCGTTGCTTCCCGGTTCGCTTCGCTCACGGAATTCCCTCCCGGTTGCTCGGTTGCGGCCGCCGCGCGGCGGAATCGCGGGCGCGGCCGGCCCCGGGCCTCCGCCCGCCGGGAACGATTGCGACGAAAACCGCGCCGCGCAAGCTTGTCGGCCGATCGCGGCGCGCCGGACCGCGCGTGTCGGTACGCCATGATGCGTCCGATTCGTGGCGCCCGGCGCGTTGGAATGAGCGGGCACGTGATTTGTAGCGGGCCCGATCCGTTGCTGGCCTCTGGACACCGTTGAGGATCGGGGGATGATGATGCGATGGATCGTGGGGCTCTCGTTGCTGGTGGCGGCCTGTAACACCGCTACGGAGTCGGGGCACCTCGACGAGGTGCCGGCGGATCTCACGGTGGTCGGCTGCTACGCGCTCGACCTCGAGGAGTGGGATCCGCCTCTGAGGCAAGCCCTGCCCGGGCTGCCCGAGGTGGTCGAGCTGAAGGCCGATCTGGGGCTGCACGCGCTGGAGAGGAACCGGCGGCTCGCCCGGCCGAACCCGGACTTCGGCCTGGGCGCCTACGCCTTCTCGTGGTGGGAGCCGCTCGGCGGCGACAGCCTTTCCATGGTCTGGTCCACGGGCTACAAGGGCGTCGAGCTGCGGCTGGCGAAGGGGGACCAGGGCCTCCGGGGGTACGCGGAAGCGTTCTTCGAGCAGCCGGGCGCCGTCATCATCGCGGAACATCCGGCCGGGCCTTCCAAGGCGGAGGCCAGGCTGGAGCGGGTCGAGTGCCGGTACTGACCTGACCACATGGACGCGCGCCCGGCGCGCGCCGGCGCAGCGGCTCGTCCTCCGTGCGTTGATCGGGCGGCCGACGACAGCCGCGTGTCGGCCGCCGGCCGGCGGGAGGCGCACCCGGCCGGAGGCGGGATGGGCGGCGTAAGGCGCCGCGCGGTCGGCCCCGGAATCCCCTGAGAACGCATCTCCGCGAGGTCAGGCGGCGCCCCGCCCGAATTGACGGGCGGCCGCCCGCCGCTATTTTTCGGTATCCCACGTTCAACCTCGAGTCTCGACGAAGGAATCCGAACAGGAGCGCTCCCATGCTGACACGTCGCGAATGGCTCGGTCTCACCCTGGGTGCGGGCGCCGCGCTCACGCTCGACCCCGGTCTGCTCGCGGGCGCGCTGCGGCGCGAGCTGATCACCCGCCCGATCCCCTCGACCGGTGAGCGGATCCCGGTGATCGGGCTCGGCAGCTCGGCCACCTTCTCGCAGGTCGCGCGCAGCGAGGACATTTCCGCGCTACGCGATGTGCTCAAGACCCTGGTCGACATGGGCGGCACGGTGTTCGACACCGCGCCGAGCTACGGAGCATCCGAGGAGGTGGCCGGGAGGATCGCGCAGGAGCTCGGCATCACCGAGAAGATCTTCTGGGCCACGAAGGTCAACGTGGTGCGCCGGGGCGAGACGAAGGCGGACCCGGACGCGGCGCGGGCGCAGATCCAGGCGTCGTTCGACAAGCTCAAGAAGCCCGTCATCGACCTGATCCAGGTCCACAACCTGGCGGATGTCCCGACCCAGCTCGGGATCCTGAAGGAGCTGAAGGAAGCGGGCCGCGTCCGCTACATCGGCGTGACCACCACGAGCGAGCGGCAGTACGGCGAGCTCGAGCAGGTCATGCGGAACGAGCCCATCGACTTCATCGGGATCGACTACGCCGTGGACAACCGCGGTGTGGAGGAGAAGATCCTGCCCCTCGCCATGGAGCGGAAGATCGCCGTCATGGTCTATCTGCCGTTCGGCCGGACCCGGCTGTGGAACCGCGTCTCCGGCCGCGAGCTCCCGGAGTGGGCGGCGGAGTTCGATGCCAAGACGTGGGCGCAGTTCTTCCTGAAGTTCATCGTGAGCCACCCGGCGGTCACGGTCATCACGCCGGCCACGAGCCGGGCCGCCAACATGGCGGACAACATGGGCGCTGCCACGGGCCGGCTGCCGGATCAGGCCATGCGCGAGCGTATGGCCCGGTTCATCGACTCGCTCCCGCAGGCCACCTGACGGGTGCGTCGCCGCGCGGCTGAGGCCGGCGAGCGCTCCAGCGTCGTTCCGCCCGCTGCGGTGCCGGACCATCGGTGCACCGCGGCGGGCGGTTTCGTTCCCGGGGGGGTTCGAGGCGACGTCGCGTAGGCCACGTTCCCGGCGTCCGGCGCGGTCCGCGGCGCTACTCACGCGTCCGGGAGGCGGCCGTGGCCCGTCCGCTCCCGGCAAGCGGCTGCCCGCTCGAGGAGCAGCGTGCGCTCCCGCGTGTTGCGGGTGAGCTCGGCCGCGCGCTCGAACTCGGCGCCCGCCTCTCCGTACCGGCCGAGTCTTTCCAGGAGATCGCCGCGCACGGCGGGGAGCAGGTGGTAGTTCCGGAGCGCGCCGTCCTCCACAAGCGCGTCCACGAGCTCGAGGCCGGCCTCGGGCCCGAACGCCATGGCCAGGGCCACGGCGCGGTTCAGATCCACGACGGGGGAGGGTTCGAGCTGGGCGAGCGCGTCGTACAGCGCGGCGATGCGCGGCCAGTCCGTCTCCTCGGGAGTTCGCGCCCGGGCGTGGCATGCGGCGATGGCGGCCTGCAGCGTGTACGGGCCGAGCGCGCCGCCCAGGGATTCCGCCCGCTCCAGCGCGGCGAGGCCCCGGCGGATCAGGAGCGGGTCCCATTTCGCCCGGTCCTGATCCAGCAGCCGCACCGGCTCGCCGTCCGGGCCGACCCGCGCCCGCAGCCGCGACGCCTGGAGCTCCATCAGCGCCACGAGCCCGTGGACCTCCGGCTCGTCCGGCATGAGCTCGGCGAGGATGCGGCCGAGCCGGAGCGCGTCGTCGCACAGGGCGGGTCGCACCCAGTCGTCGCCCGCGGTGGCCGAATACCCTTCGTTGAAGATCAGGTAGATTACCCGCAGGACCGCGGCGAGGCGGTCGGCGAGCTCCGGGCCGCGGGGGACCTCGAACGGGACCTTCGCCGCGGCGAGCGTCCGCTTCGCGCGCACGATCCGCTGCGCGACCGTCGGGACCGGGACGAGGAACGCCCGGGCGATCTCCTCCGTGGTCAGCCCGCCGAGCAGCCGGAGGGTGAGCGCCACCCGGGCCTCCATGGAGAGCACCGGGTGGCACGCGGTGAAGATGAGGCGCAGAAGGTCGTCGCCGACGGGGTCGTCGATGGCGGCGTCCAGGTCCGGCGCGGAGAGCTCCTGGTCCACCTCCATCTCCCGCGCCAGCTCGCCGTGCTTCCGGTCCAGGAGCTGGCCCCGGCGCAGGTAATCGATCGCCCGGCGCTTGCCGATGGTCATGAGCCACGCGCCCGGGTTGTCCGGCACGCCGGTCTCCGGCCAGCGCTCGAGCGCGGCCACGAGGGCGTCCTGCGCCAGGTCCTCGGCCAGGCCGACGTCGCCCACGATCCGGGCGATGCCGGCGATCAGCCGCGCGGATTCCACGCGCCAGACCGCGTCGATCGTGCGGCGGACGTCCGGCGTGGTCATGCGGCGGTCCGCCTGCGTGACGTGTACATGCCGCGAGTTCCCGTTCGGTGAAGGGCCCATGGGTCCGCTGGAGCGCGGCCCGCCGCTACTGCTGGCTCGGCAGCGCGAGCGCCCGGAACCGGTCCCGCGCCGCGCCCGGCTCGAAATCCTCCAGGTCGTGGAGCTGGCGGATCTCGATCTCGCCGTCCTCCATCGCCGGGTTCGGGAAGCGACGCGCCCACTCCATCGCCTCCTCGCGGGACCGGACCTGGATGATCGTGTACCCCGCGACCAGCTCCTTGGTCTCGGCGAACGGTCCGTCCACGGTCGTGGCCCGGCCGCCGGACCAGACGATGCGCCAGCCCCGGGCGCTGGGATGGAGTCCCGCGGCGTCCAGCAGCACGCCCGCCCGGTGCAGCTCTTCGTGGTACTTCGCCATGGCGTCGAACACGCTCCGGTCCGGCAGGATCCCCGCCTCCGACTGCGGCGTGGCCTTGACGATGATCATGAAGCGCATGGTAGCCCTCCTGTGCGGTGTGTGGCGTCCCGAGCCGGGCGGCCGGCGTCTCCCCGGGGCCCGTCTATGAAGGCGTCGAGTGACGGGGCCGGGAAACGACGTCGGGCTCGACGCTTCGCGGCGGCGCGCTTCGCTTTCGGCGCCGCTCCGGCTCAGGCCGCGCGGGGGAGGCGGGTGGGCCGGGGGAGCGCCTCTTCGGGCGGGACCGGCCGGCCGTAGCGGGCCAGCGCTTCGGCGTAGTGCTCGTGGAGGGTGGGCGGCGCGGGGACCTTGCGGCCGGCCAGCATCTTCCGGAACTGGATCGCGTTCACCACGGCCTTGCCGCGGCTGTGGTTGTTGAAGACGACGTCGACCCGGTCCGTGGTCCGGTCCCGCGCCATCTCCCGGGCCCGGGCCGCCCACGGGCGCAGCTCCGCGGGCTCGTAGAGGTAGTCGTAGCGCGCCGGGCCGGCGTCCTTGCGCCACCAGTCGCGGTAGTTGCGGCCGTGCACCCGCACGTAGCCCACGCGCGCGGTGCTCTTCGCGGACGGTTTGATCGACCGCCGGAAGAGCGGCTGGTCGATGTTCACGAAGCCCACGCCCCGCTCCGCGAGCCAGGCGTAGAACTCCGGGTCGTTCCAGCTCTCGTGCCGGACCTCGACCACCAGCGGATACTTGCGGAACGCGGAGACGAGGTCGGCGAGCCAGGCGCGGTTCTCTTCCTCGTTCTTGAACGACCACGGGAACTGGACCAGTACGGCGTCCAGCTTCCCGGCCTCGTGGAGCGGGTCCAGCCCGTCCCGCACGCGGCGCACCTCGCCCAGCGTCCAGGCCTGTTCCCGTTCGTGCGTGAAGCGGCGCCAGAGCTTGGCCGTGAATCGGAAATTCTCCAGGTCCTCGACGCGCGCGGCCCACTTCGCCGCGACCTCGGGCCGGGCCGGACGGTAGAAGGTGGAGTTGATCTCGATCAGGTCCAGGTAGGCGGCCAGGTAGCGGACCGGGTCGAAACCCCGCTCCTTGCGGGCGGGATACACGATGCCTTTCCAGTCGTCGTAGTCCCAGCCGGCGACGCCGACGCGGATGGGGGTGGTCGGGGGCATGGGGGCAACCTTCGCGGCAAGGCTACGTTACCGGGTCGTGCACGAGCACGAGCACGTGCACGAGTACGGATGCAAGTCTTGGGGCAACCTTCGCGGTAGGGCTACCTTTCCGGGTCGAGCACGAGCACGAGCACGAGCACGAGCACGGGGCAACCTTCGCGGGGGTGCGACGTTGCCGGGTCGAGCGCGGCTCGATCCCTCGTCGTAAGGCAAGCAGCCGGGCGGACCACCCGTAGCCCGCCGCCTTCGCACGAGCGCAGCTTCCGGGTCGGGCACCCGGAGGGGTGCGCTCTCCCGGCATGGCGTCCGTCCCCGTAGCCATGATGCCGAGTGTATGCCGCAGAGCGAAGCGACCTGCCGGGTCGCGCCCGGGTGCTCGTCACCTCTCGCCAGCAGACAACCCGCCGACCGGACCGCGCGTCCGGCCATCCCTCTCGCCGCTCCCATCGCCCGGGCAGGTCTTCGCCTCCCGCCAAACCCGCCTGCCGTTCCGCCGCCTCAATCCCGCACGCTCCTACACGAGCACCGCCACGAGCACGCCGACCTCTCCCACGCGGCCTCTCCCACCATGTCTGCTCGGCCTTCCGGCTCGAGTACACGTACACCTCTGCCCCTCATGACAACCAGACTGCCCGCGCAATCAATGAGACCGCTCGGCCCCGTCCAGTCACCGGCCCACCCATCACAAATGTAGCCGCAACACGGTAGGCGGACGCGTACTCATACGCCTTCACGCCCGCGTCACCTACCCTCCTGGACCTCTCACACCAGCCCCGCTCCGGACCAGACACAAGCCCGCTTCCCACTCCTTCATCCCCCTCCTACTCGCTTCACACCTCCTCGACCTCACCACACACGCCTCCCGCCTGCCTGCCCACCCGACCGCCCACACGCCATCCCGCCCTCCGTGCACGTGCTCGTGCACGTGCTCGTGCTCGACCCGGCAACGCAGCCCCACCGCGAAGCCAACCCAACGGGTTCCCCCAGCCCGCAGTGACGCGCTATTTTGCATGCACTCGTCTCAGCCACTTCACGCCACGGAGATAGAGACATGAGTCACGGTATCGGCCGAATGCCCGGGCATCGGTCCCTGGTACGAGCCTCCCTCGTCGTACTCCTGGCCGCCACGCCCCTCGCGGCCCAGGAGCCGCGCCGGCTCACCGCGGAAGACTACGCGCGGGCCGAACGGTTCCTGCCCGCGAACGTGAACCCGCTGGTCACCGGCGTCGCCGGTCCGCCGAACTGGCTGGATGACGGCCGGTTCTGGTCCCGGGCCAGGACGAGCGATGGCATGCAGTACGTGCTGGTGGAGCCTGCGCGGGGCACGAAGCGTCCGGCGTTCGACCACGCCCGGCTCGCCGCCGCGCTGGCGTCGGCGTCCGGCGGCAGCGTCGAGGCGACGTCGCTCAACATCCAGACCCTGCGCCTCTCGCGGACCGGGGGCGAGGCCACGGCCATGGTCGGCGGGAAGCGGTACTCCTGCGACCTGACGGCGTATACCTGTGGGTCGGTGGACGACCGGCGGCCGCCCTACCCCGCCCCGCGCGCGTCCGTGACCTCGCCGGACGGCCGCTACGCCGCGTACATCCGGGACCACAACCTCTGGGTCCGGGACCTCACCACGGGCGAGGACCGGCAGCTCACGACGGATGGCGTGGAGGACTTCGGCTACGCCACGAACAACGCCGGCTGGTACCGGAGCGACCTGCCCGTGCTGCTCTGGTCGCCCGACTCGAAGAAGATCGCGACCTTCCAGCACGATTCCCGCGGCGTGAGCATGATGTACCTGGTCACCACGAACGTGGGCGCGCCGCGGCTCGAGGCATGGCGCTATGCGCTGCCGTCGGACAGCGTGATCTTCCGGATCCACCGGGTTGTCATCGAGGTCGAGACCGGGCGGGTGATCCGGCTCCAGATGCCTCCCGACGCCCACCGCTCCACGATCAGCGACCACATCGCCGAGGGGAGCCGGTTCCTGGATGTGCAGTGGTATCCGGACGCATCGCACCTGGCGTTCGTCAGCTCATCGCGCGACCACAAGCATGCGATCCTGCGCATCGCGAACGCCTCGACGGGCGAGGTGCGCACGGTGCTGGAGGAGCGGTCGCCGACGCAGTTCCAGTCCGGGATCGCGGCGTTGGGCGTGTCCAACTGGCGGGTGCTGCCCGCGTCCAACGAGGTGCTCTGGTGGTCCCAGCGGGATGACTGGGGGCACCTCTACCTGTACGACCTGCGTACGGGCCAGTTGAAGCACCAGATCACCCGCGGCAACTGGAACGTCGCCGCGCTGCTCCACGTGGATGAGAAGAACCGCGTGCTCTACTTCACCGGCGTCGGCCGCGAAGAGGGGCGCGATCCTTACTTCCAGCACTTCTACCGCATTGGCATGGACGGCCGCGGACTGCGGCTGCTCACGCCGGAGAACGCGAACCACAACATCGAGGCCTCGCCGGACGGCGAGTACTTCGTGGACACATACTCGACGCCGGTGGAGCCGCCGGTGACCGTCGTTCGCCGCATGCGTGACGGCCGCCTGATGACCGAGCTCGCCCGCGCGGACATCTCGCGCCTGCTCGCCATCGGCTGGAAGCCGCCCACGCCCATCGTGGTCAAGGCCCGGGACGGCGTGACCGACCTCTACGGGCTGATGTTCACGCCCACGCAGCTCGACAGCACGAAGAAGTACCCGATCGTCAACTACATCTATCCGGGGCCGTGGGGGAGCAGCGTGGGCTCGCGCAACTTCTCGCCCGCGCGCCGCGATCACCAGGCCATGGCGGAGCTCGGCTTCATCGTCGTGGCGATCGACGGGATGGGCACCGAGTGGCGCTCCAAGTCCTTCGCGGACTTCTACTACGGCAACATGGGCGACAACACGATCCCCGACCAGATCGCGGGGATGCGGCAGCTCGCCGAGCGCTATCCGTGGATCGACATCGATCGGGCGGGGATCTGGGGCCACTCGGGCGGCGGGTTCGCCACGGCGTCCGCGATGTTCCGGTACCCGGACTTCTTCAAGGTGGGCGTGTCGCAGGCCGGCAACCACGACAACCGCAACTACGAGGACGACTGGGGCGAACGGTTCATGCCGCCATACGAACGGACGAACGGCGGTGACAACTGGGCGATCCAGGCGAACCAGCTCGTGGCGCACAACCTGCGCGGCAAGCTGCTCCTCGCCCACGGCGCCATGGACAGCAACGTGCCGCCCTACAACACGTACCTCGTGGTGGACGCGCTGATCAAGGCGAACAAGGACTTCGACCTGATCATCTTCCCGCACCAGCGGCACGGCTTCGGCGTCGATGACAACTACATGACGCGCCGTCGCTGGGACTATTTCGTGAAGCACCTGATGGGCGCGGAGCCGCCGCACGAGTACCGGATCGGCGGACCGCGCAGCGAGTAGGCGAAAACGACCGGGCCCGGCGGCAACGCCGGGCCCGGAGTGCATCCACCGGTCTACCGGAGCGCGGCGGCGGGCCCCGCCAAGGACGTTCCGACCCGCCGCGAAGCATCGCGGCCCGGCCCGAGCGGCCACGCCCCCCTCTCACTCGCGCCCCTGTCAGTGCTATTACGAACGCCCCTGATCACCACCCGCCCAACGCCTGAGGACGGATCCACGACTCTACAAGCCGTCGCTGACGGATCCTCCCGCACCGCTCCCACCTGTCCAATGCCGGGCGACAGACCGGCCAACGGCTTGTCCCACCGGCCCGCAGCGCGTGTTCGTGCTCGACCCAGTAACGCAGCCTAGCCGCGAAGACACACCCCGTACTCGTGCTCGTGCTCGTGCTCGTGCTCGACCCGGAAACGCAGCCCTGCCGCGATGGCTGCCCCGTACTAGCGCTCGACCCGGCGAGGTAGTCTTGCCGCGAAGGTCGCCCCGTACTCGTGCTCGTGCTCGTGCACGTGCTCGACCCGGAAACGCAGCCCTGCCGCGAAGGTTACAAGACACTTCCCATGAACACCGCGTTTGCAAAGACCGGCAGCAACCCCCTCCAGTAATCCCGGAAATTCGGGTCGTTCGCGAACGCGATGACGGCGCCCCGCCCGATCCGTTCCGCCCAGAGGTACGGCGTGCCGGCCACCCGCTCCGGGACCTCGGGCCACAGGTAGCCGGACAGCCGCAGCCGGTCGACGGGCGCGTACCGGGCCACGATCTCGCCCGGCCGGAAGTCCCGGGGCGCTTCGAAGATGTTGGCGCCGTTCAGGAGCACCGGGAACTCGGTCTGGTTCACGCCGGCCATGAGGGGTGAGAGGGTATCGGCCACGACGCGCACGATCGCGCCCGGGATGTTGACCGGGAGCGGCGCGCCC
>CALCID010000119.1 GCA_937907535.1 uncultured bacterium
GGGTACGGGGTGGACTTCGCGGTGGGGCGACCGTTCCGGGTCGAGCACGGAGGGCGGCCTTCGCGGCGGGGCTGCGTTACCGGGTCGAGCACGTGCACGAGCACGAGCACGGGGCAGGCTTCGCGGTAGGGCTACCTGGCCGGGTCGAGAGCGGGGTACGGGGTGGACTTCGCGGTGGGGCGACCGTTCCGGGTCGAGCACGGAGGGCAGCCTTTGCGGTGGGGCTGCGTTACCGGGTCGAGCACGAGTACGAGCACGAGTACGAGCACGAGTACGAGCACGAGTACGGGTACGGGTGGGGGCTGAGTCGAGTGGGTTGGGGGATGGAGTGGAAAAAGTGTTCGAGACGAGACATTTGTTCACGTTCCCGGCGGGTGGGGGGGCTTTCAAGTTGCGATGTTTCAAAGGGTTGATTGTGGGCACGGGATTGGAAACAGGGCGGGAGCAGCTTCAGCTGCGGTTGTCGGATGAGGAAGGCAAGGCGGCCGGGTCGAGACCCCCGGCCGTTCGGGAACGGTGCCGGGGACCCACAATCGGAGAGGGACCCTTTGTCATCAGAAGATCGGAAGATTCCGAGGCGTGCGGTGGCGATCTCGGCACTGGCGCTGCTGGTGCCGGTCTGGACGGTGGCGTTCGCGCCGGAGGTCGTGGGAGACTACGAGCTGTGGTTGTGGCTGCTGGCCCTGGTGCCGCCGTTCCTGCTCTCGTACTACCGGGGGTGGCGCGGGGTGGCGGCGGCGCTCGCGGCGGGGATGGCGGTGTTGTCCGTGCTGCAGGTGCTGGTGCCGGTGAGCCGGCTGCCGGACAGCGTGTCGATCCCGTTGATCGGGCTGCCGGCGGCGTACGTGGTGATCGCGCTGGGCGTGGGGTGGTTGTCGGAGGCGCTGCACAGGGAGGGGGAGCGCGCGGCGCGGCTCGCGCTCACGGATGACCTGACGGGCCTGCCGAACCGGCGGTACATGCGGCTCTTCCTGGAGACGGAGTTCGCGGCCGCGCAGCGTGGCCGGGTCCTGACGGTGGCGCTGTTCGACCTGGACCGGTTCAAGCAGTACAACGACCGGTACGGACATCTGGCGGGAGATGAAGCGCTGCGCGCCGTGGCGGGCGTGCTACGGATGCACACGCGGCGCATGAACCTGTCGGCGCGGTACGGTGGCGAGGAGTTCGTGTCGATCCTTTCGGCCGCGGATGTGAAGGGCGCGCTGACGTTCGTGGAGCGGGTGAGGAAGTCGCTCGCGGAGGTGGAGATCGAGGGCGGGCCGCTGAGCGTGAGCGTCGGGGTGGCGATGTACGATCCGGGGATGCAGTCCGTGGAGGACCTGCTGGCGGCGGCGGACCACGCGCTGTACCAGGCCAAGCGAGCAGGGCGCAACCAGGTCCGGGTGTTCGGCGAGCGGGTCGACACGGGGGAGGAGCCGGCGCCGGGCGCGTCCGGGGCGGGCGGGTACGTGGCGGCCAGCATCGGGAGCGCGGGGGTGGTGCGGTTCGGGGATCGGGTGTCCGGGCAGGGGGCGGGGCGCGCGGCCGGAGGGGACCGGGTTCGGGAGGACGGCGCCTGGCGGCAGGACGGCGATCCGCAGCATCCGGGAGCGGAACGGCTGGCGGCCGCCGCGGGTGGAGAGCATCGTCGATAGGCCCGGCATTTCTCGACTGTTCGACGTTCGAAGTCGTGACCGAAGGCAGGCGGGCCCCCGCCGGACACGGTCGTCCGGCGGGGGCCTCCGTGTTCGTGCCTCTGCCGTCCATGGCGGAACGGGCGACAGCGTGCCATCATCAGCCCGTGCGGCAACCATGGACGGAGGTCGATGCGAGATGCTGGAGTGCCAACGGGCGGCGTTTTCCCTGCCGGAGACGCTGCACTACCTGAACTGCGCATACATGGCGCCGCTACCGACGCGGGTGGCGGAGGCGGGGATCGAGGGGATCCGGCGCAAGCTGAATCCGGCGACGATCACGGTGGAGGACTTCTTCGCGGACAGCCATCGGGTCCGGAGGTTGTTCGGCCAGCTGGTCAACGCTCCTCCCGAGCGGGTCGCGCTCATCCCGGCCGTTTCGTACGGCACGGCGCTCGTGGCGAAGAACGTGGAGTGTTCACCGGGGATGAACGTGGTCATCGCCCACGAGCAGTTTCCGAGCAACGTCTACGCCTGGCGCCGGCTGTGCGAGCGGACGGGCGCGGAGCTGCGCGTCGTGCGGCCGCCGGCGGATCCCGGCCGCCGGGCGGAGGGGTGGAACGAGCGGCTGCTCGAGGCGATCGATCACGCCACGGCACTCGTCGCGCTCCCGCCGCTGCACTGGACGGACGGCACGCTCTTTGACCTGGCCCGGATCGGCGCCCGGGCGCGGGAAGTCGGGGCGGTGTTCGTGGTGGACGGCACCCAGGCGGTGGGCGCGCTGCCGTTCGACGTCCAGCAGATCCAGCCGGATGCGCTGTTCTGCGCGGGCTACAAGTGGCTGCTCGGCCCGTACGCGCTGGGCGTGGCGTACCTCGGGCCACGGTTCGACCGGGCGTTGCCGCTGGAGGAGAACTGGATCGGCCGTCTCGGGAGCGAAGACTTCCGCGGACTGGTCAACTACCGGGACGAGTACCAGCCGGGCGCGGTGCGCTTCGATGTGGGCGAGCGGAGCAATTTCATTCTGGTTCCGATGCTCGCCGCGGCGCTCGAAATGGTGCTCGAGTGGGGCGTGGAACGGATCCAGGCGTACTGCGGCCGGCTCGCGGAGTTGCTGATCGCCGAGGCGGAGCCGCTCGGGTTCACGGTGGAGGCGGAGCGGTGGAGGGCCGGCCACCTGTTCGGGCTCCGGGCACCGCGCGAGCTGGACGAGGGGCGGGTGCAGGAGCTCCTGCGGGCCCGGAACGTGTCGATCTCCCTGCGGGGCAGCGCCCTGCGCATATCGCCCCACGTGTACAACCGGGAAGAGGATGTGGACGCGCTCGTGGCCGTTCTGCGAGCGCTCGCATGATCCCGGAGGCGACGTCGCGGCGGAGCCTCCGTCGGCCTGGCTGTCCTCCGGGCACGGCAGCGGACACGGCGGCCGATGGCCGGATGGCGGCCATTGCCGATGGGGGCTCGGGCGACGACGTCGCATTCCACCCCACGGTACGTGAACGCAACGTCATCCGCGCCGGGCCGGTTCCGGTTCCGGGTTCCCCGGATGCCGGGCCGGGATCGAGCCTGCGGCGCATGCGGACGAGGGCAGCCATGATCGTTCTGCTGGTCACCGCGGCACTGGCAGCGGCGGCGTTCGCCGGACCCGGGCCGGCGGACGTGCGGCAAGACGTCGACTACCGGATCGAGGCGATCCTGGACGAGGCGACGCACGTCCTCACCGGCCGGGCGCGGTTGCGCTACGGCAACCGGACCGGGGCGACGCTGGACACGCTCTACCTGCACCTGTACCTGAACGCGTTCCGGCCGAACAGCGCGTGGGCGCGGCGGGAGTTGCAGTTCGGCGAGCGGCGGTTCCAGGACCTGGGCCCGGCGGACCACGCGTTCGAGCGGCTCCTCAGGGTCGAGGTGGACGGCGTGGCCGTGGAGCCGGCGTACCCCGGGGCGCCGGATTCGACCGTCGTCGCCCTCCCGCTCCCGAAGGCGCTCGGGCCGGGCGAACGGGTCACCGTCCTCATGGACTGGCAGGCGAGGCTTTCGACGGTGCCGCGGCGGCAGGGGCGGGCGGGCAGGGATTACGACTTCGCGCACTGGTATCCGCGGATCGCGGTGTACGACGAGGAGCGCCGTTGGGAGTTCCGCGCGCACCTGCCCCAGGGCGAGTTCAACGGGGAGTTCGGGACGTACGACGTGACGCTGGACGTGCGTGCGGACCAGGTGATCGGGGCGACGGGCGTGCCGGTGGAGGGCGATCCCGGGTGGGAACGGGCGGCGGCGCAGCCCGGGCGGGAGATCGTGTACCGGCGGGAGGCGTACGGCGACGTGGGCGAGGCGGAGGCGCTCGGGCTGCTGACGGGTGCGCCGGCCGAGGGACGGAAGCGCGTCCGCTGGTACGCCCGGGATGTGCACCATTTCGCGTGGAGCACGTCGCCCGACTACATCTACGAGGGCGGGGAATGGAACGGGACGGCGATCCACGTGCTGTACCGGCCTGGGGACAGGGACTGGTCGGACGGCGTGGTGGTGGAGCGCACGGCGCGGGCGCTGGCCTGGTTCGACACGATCTTCGGCCCGTACCCGTATCCCCAGGTCACGAACGTGCACCGGATCGAGCCCGGCGGGACCGAGTTCCCGATGCTGGTGATGAACGGCTCTCCGTCCCAGGGGCTGATCATTCACGAGGTCGGCCACATCTACGCGCACGGGATCCTGGCGAACAACGAATGGAGGGAAGGGTGGTTGGACGAGGGGCTGGTCACCTTCCTGGCGAACTGGTACGTGGAGAGCCGGGGAGACGCCCGGGTCTGGCCGCAGACGATGGAGCAGGGCATCGCCGTGGAGCGGTCAGGGCGCACGCTGCCGATCGGGACGCCATCGGCGGACTTCCCGGACTTCTTCCAGTACCAGGCGATGACGTACATCAAGCCGGCCCTCGTATTCCGGATGCTCCTCGGCCATCTGGGCGACGAGCCGTTCCGGCGGGGGTTGCGCGTATATTACGAGAGGAACCGGTTCACGCGGGTGACCGAGCGGGAGCTGCGGGCGGCGTTCGAGGAGGCGGCCCGGGAGGACCTGGACTGGTTCTTCGATCAGTGGATCCACACGACGGGGACGCTGGACTACGGGATCGGCGCCGTGGAGACGGCGCCGCGGGCGGAGGGCGGTTGGCGCACGCGCGTTGAGGTGGTCCGCTCGGGGGAGAACTGGATGCCGGTCGAGCTGGAGGTCGACGGGGTGCGCCGGCGGCTGGACGGCCGGGACCGGCGCCAGTGGGTCGAGGTGGACACGCCGGAGCGGCCGAGGCGCGTGATACTGGATCCGGACGGTTTCCTGCTGGACGTGAACCCGTCGAACAATCGCCGGGTGATCGCGGCGGACCAGTGACGGCCCCTGGAGGCCGTTGGGCCGTGCCCGGACGCGCGAGCCGCGCGGCGAGCGGCGCGATCCGGGCGCGTTTCTCGCAACGGGCTGGCGGACCTTGCGGCATCAATCCCCATCCCGAGGAGGAACGCATGAACAAAGCAGGCCTCATCGAAGCGCTGGCCGACCGCACGGAGTTGTCGAAGAAGGACGCGCGCGCCGCGGTGGAGGTCCTCTTCCATCCGGAGAGGGGTCTGATCGCGGACGCGTTGAAGCGGGGCGAGCGCGTGGGCATTGCGGGGTTCGGGAGTTTCGAGGTCCGGGAACGTCGGGAGCGGACCGGCCGGAACCCGCGGACCGGCGAGCGGATCCGGGTACCGGGCGGGAAGGCGCCGGCGTTCCGGGCAGGGAAAGGTCTCCAGGCGCAGGTCGCCCGCTGAGCAGGGATTCCGTGGCGGCCCGGCGGTGTTTCGCCGGGTCAGCCGCGGCAGGGTCCCGGGTCCCCGGGCGAGCGCCGGAGGTCTCGATATTTCATGGGGATCGGGCGATTCGCTGCTTGCGGTGGCACCGGCGCGGGCCTACCTTATCGAGCCTGAGTGCCACCCGGGCCCGGTATCAATGAATCGCCGTCCGAATCGCTGCGGTCGCATCACCTCGCGTGGGCGATGCGACCGTCTCCCAGGTTGCAGGATGATGCCGGGCGCCGTCGGCAGGAACCGCGCGGAGGGGTGGCGCACCGGAGCCTGAGTCCAGGGCGTGCCGTCGTTTCCCCAATGTCTTTCACGGGACGGGAACAATGGCCTGGCCGGGGGCATGGCGACGGGCGTCCACGCTCGAGTCGACGCCAATGATGGTAGTCGTGCGCATGGCCGATCAGCTTCGCCACATCGTGATCGTAATCGGGACGCTCCTTCTGCTCGCGGCCGGAGCGCGGCCGGGGGATCTGGCGGCGCAGGCGGTGGGGGGTGGGGCCTCGCTGCAGGACGACGTCGCCCTTGCGGCCCCGGCCGCGCAGGAGCCGGGCGGCGGATCGGTGCTTCCGCAGGACCCCGCGGACAGCGCACAGGCGGCGCAGGCGGGACCGGACAGCGGGCAGGCCCGGAGCGAGGAGCGGCCGCAGGCGCTTCCGGGGAGTGGGGACGAGGACAGGGATGGCATCCGGGATCTGATGGACCTCTGCCCCGGCACGCCGGCCGGCGCGCGAGTCGATGCGGACGGGTGCCCGATCCCGGCCTGGCAGTGGTGGGAGGTGCAGGCGCTGGCGGGCGTGCTGGTGGTGATCGCATTGGTCGCGGTCCGGTCCTCGCGCCGGCGCTCGGAACGGCCGACGGCCCCCGCGGCGATCGTCGACGAGCTCGATGAAGAGGAGTTGCCGCCGCTGGTGTTCCAGACCCGGGGCGCGACCCGGGTGCCGCCGGAAGCGGCGGGCCCCGTGGCCCCGGGCCCGGATGGGCCGTTCCCCGTGCCACCGATGCCGGTGCAGCCGACGCCGACGCATGCCACGCCGGTACAGACCGCGGCGGGCGTGGCGCCGGCGGGATTCCCGAGCCCGGCGGCCCACGACGTGGGCGGGGCGGGCGTCTCGGCGGGACCCGCTGCCCAGGGCCGGCCTGCCGGCGTCGAGCCGCTCCGGGTGACGGACGCGGAGCTGGTGGAAGGGGAGACGATCCGGTTCTACCGGCCCACGGAGGGGACGCTGCAGATCCTGCCCGGTCGGTTGGAGGTGGTGGAGGGCGTGGATGAAGGGAAGGAGATCATCTTCGTGCGGGTTCCGGGCGCAGAGCCGGAGATCACGTTCGGCCGGCAGCCGGGCCCGCCGCACCAGCACGTGCAGCTCCGGCGGCCGACGGTGAGCCGGCGCCACGCGCGGATGCGCTTCGAGGACGGCCGGTGGACGATCGTGAACGAGTCGGTCACGAACCCGGTGCGCGTGAACGACGAGGAGCTGCCGGTCTCGGGGCCGGGCCGGGTGCTCCAGGATGGCGACCGGATCGAGATGGGTGAGGTCGTGTTCATATTCCGGGGGCGGTGAATGATCGAGCCGCGCCGACTCTCCATCGCGCACCGGGTCGACCAGGGCCGGCGGCCGAGCAACGAGGACGCGGTCGTGGCGCGCCGGCTGGCGGACGGCCGCCAGGTCGTGGCGGTGGCGGATGGCATGGGCGGCCACGCGGGTGGGGAGGTGGCGAGCCGGCGGGCGCTGGACGCACTCGTGGCGGAGCTGGAGCGGGGCGCCGGGCTGCGGGAGGCCGTGGAGGCGGCGAACCGGGTGGTGCACGCCGAGGCCTCGAGGAACGCGGAACTCGCGGGGATGGGCACGACGGTGGTGGCGGTGCTCGTCTCCGGTGACCGTTACGAGATCGCGAACGTCGGGGACAGCCGTGCGTACCGGATCGGGCCTGACAGGATCCGGCAGCTCACCACCGACCATTCGTTCCTCGCGGAGGCGGTGCGGAGCGGCCGGCTGTCGAGAGAAGAGGCGGAGCGGTCGCCGTGGCGGAACGCGCTGACCCGGGCGGTGGGTACTGATCCGGTGGTGGATGTGGAGGTGGTGGGGCCGTTCTCTGCGGCGGAGCCGCACACGATCCTTCTGTGCAGCGACGGGCTCTACCGCGCGGTGTCCGAGGAGGAGGTGCTGCGGCACGTCCTCACCATTTCGGACGGGGACGCGCTGGCGCGGACGCTGACGGAGCGGGCGCTCGCGAACGGGAGCAACGACAACATCTCGGTCGCGCTGATCCGGTTCGGGGACCCGATCGCGGCCCCGGCGGCGCAGGGCGCGGTGCCCGGGACGGGAGCCGGGGCGACGTCGCCCGGAACCCCTGCCGGCGCAGCGGCAGCTCCGGGTGCAGGGCCGGCCACCGCGAGCGGGCTGGCGGGCGGCGCGGGCATCGGGGTCGCGGCCCGGGGCGGCCAACCGGCGCGGGAGCCCGACCGCCCGGGGCCCAGGCCAGCCGGGAGGAACCGCCGTTGGCGGAAGTCCAGACGGCCCCGGCGGCTGATGAAGTACGAGATCGTGGCGATCCTCTTCATGCTCCTGGCAGCGGTGGGGCTGGCATTCGTACTGGTCGTGATCTGATGCGGGTGCGGGTGCCGGTTGGCGGGGGCCGGCGAGTCGGCGTGGCCCTCACATCGCGGGAGTGCGCGTGAATGGCTGAACCGGTGGGTGTGCCGCCGACGCTGCTCGACCTGCGGGACGAGTACGAGATCATCCGCGAGCTGGGGCGCGGTGGGACGGCGGTCGTGTACCTGGCGCGGGAGCGGGAGCTCGGGCGCCTGGTCGCGATCAAGGTGGTGCGCCCGATGCTGGTGAACGATGAGGAGGCGGTGGCTCGCCTCGCGCGCGAGGCGCGGACCGTGGCGCAGCTCCAGCACGCGCACATCGTCATGCTCTACGGGACGCGCAGGCTCGCGGACCAGAGCCTCGCGCTGATCATGCAGTACGTGCCCGGCCGCACGGTCAAGGAGACGATCGCGGCGGACGGGCCGTTCAGCATCGAGCGGGCGGAGCGCGTGCTGCGGGAGATGGCGGAAGCGCTCGCGTACGCGCACGAGCGCGGGATCGTCCACCGGGACATCAAGCCCGAGAACATCTATCTCGACAATGCGTCGGGGCGCGCGCTCCTGTCGGACTTCGGGATCGCGCGGAGCGAATACGACACGAGCCTGACGCTCGCGGGCGTCGCGATCGGGACGCCCGCGTACATGTCCCCCGAACAGATCGACGGCCTGCCGGTCGACGGGCGGAGCGACCTGTACAGCCTGGGCCTGGTCGGGTACGAGATGCTCACCGGGCGGCGGCCGTGGGAGGGGGAGAGTCTCTACAACATCATCTACAAGCAGAAGCACGAGTATCTGCCGTCGCTGGAGACGGTGCGGCCGGATGTGCCGCCGCGGTTGCGGCGGGCGCTGGAGGGCGCGCTTCGCAAGGATCCGGCGGAACGGTGGCAGAGCGCCCGGGATTTCCTGGCCGCCCTGACGCCGGGCGCCCGGTGGGTCGAACCGCCGCGACCGGCGGCGAAGTCTTCCGAGCGGCAGGATGCGTCCCGGGACGCCGGCCCGGCGGTGCCGGCGGAGGTGGATCTCGCGCATACCGTGCGATTCCGGCCGGACCGGTTGCCCCTGGTCGGGGATCCGGGCCGGGCCATGGGGGGCGTCGGCGATGCCGCGAGCGTGGAGGCGCCGGGTGGCGCAGCGGACGGCGGGGTCGTGGTGGTACCGACGCCCGCGCCGACGAGCGCCGGGGGAGCCGAAGGAACGCAGCAGGCCCTGGACGGGCCCGAGGCGGTCGACCCGAAGGGCCTGCCGGACGAACTGCAGCCGGTGCTGGAGGTGCTGAGCGAGGCGGTGCCCGTTCCGGCGGGACACAGCGGCGCGGGGGCTGTGCGGTCCGGACGGGCACGGTCGAGCCGGGTCATTCACATTGCCGTGCCGGTCCTGGTGATCCTGCTCGGGGCTGCCGCGATCGTGGCGATGCTGAGGGCGCCGGTCCAGGAGGCGCTGCCGCTGCCGGTCGAGCCGGGCAGGGACGTTCCGGTCACCGAGCGCGTCGTCCTGACGCCGATCGGCGAGGATCGGGTGGACGGGGGAGCCGGGGACGGGCTGGCGCCCGGGTCCTCATCCCCGGACGCCCCGGCCGACGGCGCATCCGCGCCGCCCGTCGCGTCACCGGAGTCGGGCGGCGGTCTTGCGCAACCCGGTACGCGGGTGAGTCCGGAGGGGAGCGGCCGGGGTGGGGCCCGAGCGGACGGCGAGGCCGCCGGCTCGGCGGGCCGGACCGCGACCGAGGGGACGGCGGGTGCGGCATCGGGCGCGGGCCAGGCCGTCGGCGAGGGACACGCGGCGCGGGAGGTCGCGGCCGGCGCGCAGGGCGGCCTGGGCGCGCCGGCGCGGATCATTGCGGTATCCGGGGACGGGCAACAGGCCGCGCCGGGCTCCACGCTCGCCTCGCCGCTGGTGGTGCGGGTGGAGGACCGGGAAGGGCGGCCGGTACCGGGCGTTCCGGTCGAGTTCCGGGTCGCCTACGGGGGAGGGCTCCTGTCGCCCCGGACAGCCATCACGAACGCGGCCGGCCTCGCCGAGACCACCTGGACGCTGGGGGCGGCGTCCGAGTCGTCGGCGGTGATCGCATCCATCGGCGGGGTCGTCGGGCCTCAGGTGACGTTCAGCGCCCGCGTGGTCCGGCCGCAGGTGACGGCGGCCACCCGAGCGATCGTCGCGGGTGGGGCGCACAGTTGCGCGGTCAGTGACGACGGCCGGGTCACCTGCTGGGGCGGGAACGACAGCGGCCAGCTCGGGAGCGGCGACACCTCCCGCCACGCCTCCCCCACGCCGGTGGGCGGGGAGCTCCGGTTCGTGGCCGTCGCGGCGGGCGTCTCCCACAGTTGTGCGGTCACGGCAGAGGGGGAGACGTACTGCTGGGGGTCGAACCAGAACGGCCAGCTCGGGGATGGCACGAACGCTCGCCGCCTCGACCCGGTGAAGGTCCCGCTCCCGGAGCCGATCTCGATCGTGACGGCCGGCACCGCGCACAGCTGTGCGCTGTCCCGCACGGGCGCGGCGTACTGCTGGGGCGCGAATCCCGGCGGCCAGCTCGGCGACGGGACGACGACGGACCGCACCCTGCCGGTCGCGGTCCGGGGCCAGCACGCGTTCACCGCGATCGCCGCCGGGTGGAACCACACCTGCGCGATCAGCCGGGAAGGCGCGGCGTGGTGCTGGGGGCGGAACACGTTCGGGCAGGTGGGCAACGGGACGACCCGGGACCGTTCCACGCCGACGCGGGTCACGGGGAGCATCCGTTTCCGGAGCATCGCGGCGGGGAGCGCGCACACGTGCGCCACGGCGGAGGGCGGCCGCATCTACTGCTGGGGCCAGAACGCCTTCGGCCAGCTCGGCGACGGGACGATGGACGACCGTCATGCGCCGATCCCCGTGGTTTCGACGGAATCGTTCGTGTCCGTGGTGGCGGGGAGCGCCCACAGTTGCGGACTCACGGCGGCCGGCGATGCGTACTGCTGGGGCCGCAACAACCACGGGCAGCTCGGGGACGGCACGAACGAGGACCGTACGCAGCCGGTCAAGGTACACGGCGGCCATACGTTCTCCACGCTCCAGGCGAGCGCCGCCCACACGTGCGGGCTCACGGTGATCGGCGAGGAAATGTGCTGGGGGTACAACCTGGAGGGCCAGCTCGGCGACGGCACCCGGACGAACCGGTCGACGCCGGTCCGGGTGAGCCGCGGCGCCGCGCGGGGGGACTGACCGGCAGGCGCGGACGCGCCGCTGCCCGTTGGCCATGGGGTGAGACCGGGGCAGGGTCGTCCCCGGATCGGGCACGGGGCTGACCGGGTGGTCATCGCGGCGCTTCCGGGCACGCCCCGCGAACCACCCTCCCCGTCCGATACGATTCCTTCCTGCACGACGGCGTTCGGGCGAGCGCGCGGCGCTCCCCGGTCACCCCGCGCCGGATTCCGGCCGGTGCCCGCGGGGCCTTATCGTACGGCGGCCACGGCGTTGAAGGCCAGGACCGGCACGTTCGCGCCGCGGATCACCTTGTCGGCCACGCTCCCCAGGATCGCACGGGAGATGCCGCCCCGTCCGTGGGTGGCCATGGCGATGACGTCCACATCCCGTTCGGCCGCGGAGAGGATCGCCACCGCCGGCTGGAGGTGCCGGACCACCCGGGTCTCGACCTCGAGCCCGTCACCCCGCAGGCGATCCGCGACTCCCTCCAGATACTCCCTGGCCGCGTCGGCGTCCGGCGACTCTCCCGCATCCGGTATGACCCAGGAGCCGTGCGGCGCGGGCGGATACCCGACCGCGACTTCCGGGGCCGCGACCCGGAGGAGCGTATACCGGGCGCCGTACAGCCGGCCGAGGCGGGTTGCGTGTTCGATCACGCTCTCCGCCAGGTGCGATCCGTCCAGGGGCACCAGGATGTTGCGGATCTCGGGGTCCTGATCGGGCGGCGGCACGTCCCCGGCCTCGGGCCGGATGAGCAGCACGGGGACGGACGCGTGACGGACCAACCGATCGGCCACGCTGCCGAGCCACGCGCGGCTCACCGGGCCGCGCCCGTGGGTCGTCATCACGACCAGGTCCGCTTCGGAGCGGTGCAGGAAGTCTTCGAGGGTCGGGACGATCGGCCCATCGAGGACCACGGTCTGGGCCGCGGTGCCGAGCAGCGAGGAGAGCCGCCGGGCGATGTCGTCCATGTAATCCTGCGCGGCTTGCCGGGCTTCGGCCTCCAGGCGCTGCACCATGTTCGGCGCCGGGGTATGGCCGATGGGCGTAACGCCGATGGGGAGGTGGACGTGGACGGCCTGGACAACGGCGCCAGCGCGGCGCGCGATCCCCACCGCCAGCGGCATTGCGTGTTCGCCGAACGGGGAGCCATCCAACGGCAAGAGGATCGACCGGTACATCCGCGCCTCCTTTTCGTTACGGTCGTGTCACGGAGCGCCCGTGCTCCGGAACGTGAGCACGGGGAGTCGAACCGGCCGGGCGCGCCGGCGCAGGCGGATCGGGGCGGGCGCGCGGTCGGCCCGCGCGGCCTCGCCCGCCACGGGCATCAGTCCTCCACCTGGTAGGCGAGCCCCCAGGCGCCGATCCCGACGTGGGTCGCAATGACCGGACAGACGGGGCCGGTGATGATCTCGCACGGGCCGAATCGGTCCCGGATCGCGCGGGCGACCGTCTCGAGGACCTCCTCGCACCCCACGTGCACGATGCCGAACCGGACGCGCCGTGCGCCCTTCGGGATCCGGCTTTCGAGGAGCCGCATGACCAGGGGGAGCACCTGGTTGCGGCCCCGGGCCTTGGCCACGGGCCGCACGCGCCCGGACACGTCGAGCTCGAGTATCGGCTTCAGGTGCAGCAGCCCGCCGAGCCAGGCGCGCACGGCCCCCACCCGGCCGGACGCCACCAGGCCGTCGAAATTGTCGACGGTGAAGAAGAGCCCGGAGCGCTCACGGATCCGGTTCAGCTCGGCGACGATCTCCTCGGGCGGCGTGCCGAGCTCGGCGAGCTCCGCGGCGCGCAGCGTGAGCAGGCCGAGGTTGAGGGAGATGCCGCGGGAGTCGACGAGGTGGACCGGGGCTTCCGTGGCGAGCCGGGCCGCGGCCTCGGCGGACGTGAAGGTCCCGGAGAGCGTCGAACCCACGGTCAGGGCGACGATGGCCTCCCCGTCTTCGGCGGCCTGGCGGTACGCGTCGATGAACGCGGCCGGCGGCGGTTGCGAAGTGGTGGCACGTTCCCCGTTCCGCAGGCGCTGGACGAAGGTGGCCGCATCGATGTCGACCCGGTCCCGCAGGACTTCGTCGTTGTAGATGAGCGACAGCGGCACCACGTGGATGCCGTGGGCGCGGATCGTCTCGTCCGGCAGGTCGCAGGAGCTGTCCGTGACCACGACCACGGGCCTGCGGGCCATGGCCACGTGGCTGGCGGCGGCCCGCTCGATCGATGCGTGCTGGGCGGCCATGTCCTCGGCCTTGTGCGCGACCAGGGTCCCGTAGGCGCGCAGCCGATCGAAGATCTGTTCCGGCGCGTCCGTGTGGATGTGGACCTTCAGGACGTCCTCGCTACGGAGAACGATCAACGAGTCGCCGAACGACTGGAGCGCTGCCCGGACGGCGGCCGCGTCGGGGAGCTGCGGACCGCGGACCAGCGCCTCGGTGCAGAACCGATACTTCTCGGCGGTCGCGGAGAGCTGGACCCGTGCGGCAGCGGGCGGGTCGTCCGACTCCGGGGCGTGCTCGGATTCGGCGGGGGGCTTGCCGTGCAGCAGGGTGGCGATCCCCTCGATGAGACTCACGAATCCCTTGGCGCCGGCATCCACGACCCCCGCCTCGCGGAGCGCCGGGAGCCGCTCGGTCGTCCGGGCGAGGGATTCCCGGGCGCGGGCGAGCATACCATCGAGCAGCTCGGCGAAGTCGGAGGTCGGCGTGCGGACCGCCGCGGTCGCGGCGTCGTCCATGACGGTGACGATGGTCCCCTCGACCGGGTGATCGAGCGCCGAGTAGACGTACGAAACGGCGTCGCGGAGCGCGGCGGCGAACTCGGCGGTGCCGAGCACGGCGCGGGATGCGACGGAACGGGCGAAGCCCTGGAGGAAGTGGGCAAGGATCATCCCGCAGTTGCCGCGGGCGCCGATGATCCCCGCCTCCGCGGCCTCCCGGGCCACGGTCGCGGCGGACCGGGAGTCGAGCCGCCGGAGCCGGTCCGCGATGCTGCGGACGGTCAGGGCGAGGTTCGTTCCGGTGTCGCCGTCGGGTACGGGAAAGACGTTGATGCGATTGAGCTCCGCGCGGTGGAGCTGCGCGTGCTCGCAGGCGGCGAGGAGCGCACGGCGGAGGCGCCGGCCATCCAGGTAACGGATTCTCGTCGCGGCCACTTTCGTTCGTGATCGGCGGCGGACTCGCCGCCTCACGGAATGCGCGGCCGCCGGATTCCCGGCGAGCGGTGATCCCTGTGGACGACGTCGTCCGATACGGGTCGACATGGATCGGATCCGCCCGATGCTGGCGGATGCGTCTTCAGGTACAATACCTTCCGACGCGGCCGCCTGCCAGGCCCGGGCGGGGCGCCGGTGCGGGCGCTGCCGGACCGGGGGCCGGGGACCCGGCTGGCCGGGGCCCGGCTGCGGCACGGTGGGAAGGAATCGAACCCGAAGCGAACCCATGGGCATGTGTCGACGGACTCCTGGCGTAGCGGGAGTCTTTGCGTTGTTGCTCCTCGCGGCGTGCTCCGACCTGTTCGGTCCGGACCGGGAGCCGTACGAGATCGCCGGGGGGAACGGGCAAGCCGGGGTCGTGGGCGCGGAGCTCGCCAGCCCGCTGGTGCTCCGGGTGCACGATCGGAAGGGCCGGCCCGTGGAGGGGGTAGTGGTGGACTGGCGGGTCGAGTTCGGGGAGGGGACGGTCAGCCCGGTCACGTCCGCGACAGGGAGGGACGGCAGGGCGACCACGCGGTGGACGCTCGGGGCGATCGCCGGGCAGCACCGGGTGTCGGCGGTGGTGGAGGGGAGGGTGGTGGCCACGTTCGTCGCGCACGCCCGGCCGGGGGCGGCCGCATCCGTGCGGTTCGAAGCGGACACCCTCTACCTGTTCGTGGCCGATACGACCACGCCCCGGCTTTCCGTGTTCGACCGGTACGGCAACGCCGTTCGGGACCGCCCGGTCGGTCTGTCCAGCGCTCACCCCGGCGTGGTCGGGGTTGCGGACGACGGGCGAGTGGTCGGCCGGTCGGTCGGCGTGACCCGGCTGACGGCCCGGGTGGAGGGGGCGGAGACCGAGGTCACGGCCGTGGTGCAGGGCTGGGCGATGATCTCTGCCGGCGCCTGGCACACGTGCGGGATCACGACAGCGGGGAGAACGTACTGCTGGGGCGGGATCGGCGGTGGGGAGGTGGGGCACCCCTCGGTGACGCTCAGCCGCAGGCCGGCGCAGGTCGCGACCGATCTCGTATTCGCCACGATCAGCGCCGGGGACCGGCACACCTGCGCGCTCACCGCCGACGGGGAGGCGTATTGTTGGGGGCAGAACCGGTACGGACAGCTCGGGGACGGCACCGCCGGCGGGAGCCTGATGCCGGTCCAGGTCCAGGGCGGCCACCGATTCACCGCCATCAGCGCGGGCGCGGACTACACGTGCGGGCTCACGGCGGACGGGGCGGCGCTCTGCTGGGGGCGCGGCGACGCGGGGCAGCTCGGGCACGGGGTGCTGGCCAGCAGCCCGGCGCCGGTCCGCGCCGACGTCGCCTCCCGGCTCGTGTCGATCCACGCCCGGGGAGAGCAGAGCTGCGGGCTCGCCGAAGACGGCGTAGCGTACTGCTGGGGCGCGATCTACGAGAGCGGCGACCTCTCCAGCGGGGCGTTCGCCGACCTCGTGATCACGCCGACGCCGAAACCCGTGGCCTCCGAGCTGCGTTTCTCCGCGCTCACGGCGGAACGGTTCCACGCCTGCGGCCTCGGGCCGGCCGGTGCGCTGCATTGCTGGGGAGACAACAGCTTCGGCCAGCTCGGCGATGGCTCCTTCACCGGGAGCACCGTTCCCGTGCCGGTCAAGGGTGCGCCGCTCCTGACCACGGTCTCGGCGGGGAGCTTCCACACCTGCGGGCTCACGCCCTCCGGCACCGCGTACTGCTGGGGCTTCAACGAATGGGGCCAGCTCGGGACGGAAGAGACACCGGACGAGTGCACGAGTCAGAAGTTCCGGTGCAGCAACCAGCCGGTTCCGGTGGCCACGGACCGGCAGTTCTCGAGGATCTCGAGCGGCTACACGCACACCTGCGCCGTCACGTCCGAGGGCGTGGCGTACTGCTGGGGACACAACTACTACGGCCAGCTCGGCGCGGGCACGAGGCGGTGGTACTACCGGGAGCCGGTCCGGGTCGGCGGTCCGGGGTGATGGTTGGGGCCCCGGAGGCGAGCGGTGTCCGGACGGAGGCGCGGGCCGGTCGCCGGCCGGACGGGGCGTCCCGGTGAGGCGGCCGCATGCAGTTGCGCCGCATGTAGTTGCGTCGAAGGGTAGACGTTCTCTGCCATGGCCGCCGGGACCGGGCGCGCACGGGAGGTGGCGGTGCGGGCAACGTCCGGATGGGGGTAGCCCGGGGCTGACGGGTTTATTCAGGGTGTGGGACGAGTCCGCCGCTGCCGGGGAGGTCGTCCACGACACGCGCGGGTTGTGCAGGCGACGTCGCCCGGCGCAAGGAACCCGGCGCATGGCTCCCGCCGCGGCGTGCGCCTCGTCCGACGGGGGCGCCTGGTCCGGCAGCCTTGCCGGATCTGGCCCGGGTCGGGTACGATGGCAAGCTATGGGGCCGGGGAGCCGACGGCTCGCGGAAACGGTCGTGTGGAACCCGCCCCCGGGCGGCGAGCGGCCGTCCCCGTGTGCGTGCGACCCGGCCGGAGCGACGGCGGTCCGACCCGACCGGAGGCACATGCCGCCGCGATGGTCCCGCAACGGATCGGGACAGCGGGTGGCAGAATCCCACGCCGGACAAGGCCCCGGCCGGGAGCGCCGCGACGGATGCTGCACGGCATTGGTGATCGCCGCTGTGCTCCTCGCGCGCCCGACCGAAGATCTCGCCGGTCGCGGTGGCGCACGCCCCCGCAGGTGCCCGGGCGGCGGACGGCGGGCGCCAGGTACCGCGCCGGCCCCGCATCCCGGGCGAACGCCGGGCCAACTCCCCTGGCGGCACCGATCGTGCGGGACCGCAGCGGCCGGCGCGGGCCAGGGTCGACGGCGGGCATTCAGACCCCGGGGCACGAAGAAGGGGCCGAAGAACGCGAAGATCGCCGCGTCCGCGTCCGTCGGCGAGACCGGCGACTCTTGATTCTCGAAAGGGGATGCAATATGATTGCGCGTCCTCGAATAAACCGTGGACCGCTGGCCACGCTTCCCCTGGCGTGCACTCGCGGCTATGACCGGCCGTGAACTTTTCGCGAGGTCACGGTTTAGGATTCGTTGTCACTGAAGTGGCCGTCCCCGCGGCCGAACGGAGTCCCCCAGAGTGGAGACCGCAGACATGGAGCCAACGCGCAAACCGCGGCAGCATCACGTTGCAATCGCGCTCGGTGTTGCGGCCATGGTCGGGCTGGCGGCCGCCACCACCGTCAGCGCGCAGCAGCAGCCGGGCGGCCGGATGAGGATCCTGGTCCCCGCCCTCGAAGCCCAGGGTGGTGCGAAGCCCAACATTGGTCGGGAGATCGCGGAAGCACTCCAGAAACAGATCGACGAGCTCCCCACGCACGCCCCGGTCGATCGTCGTGAGCTCCGCGATGCGTTGCGCCGGTTCAAGGTCAAGGAAGAGGACCTGAACTGCATTCTGAGCCGGCAGCTCGCCGTCCAGATCAACGCGGAACTGGTGCTCTGCGGCACCTACGAGCCGAGCGGCTCGGGGCTCGCGGTCGCGGCCCAGTTCATCAACGCGCGCTCCGGTGAATCGTTCGACGTGCCTCGCTTCGAGGCCGCCAACGCGCGTGAAGCGGCTTCGCAGATCTTCGAGCGGTTCGACAGCTTCACGCAGCAGATCCGGCTCACGACGTTCTGCGTGGACTACCTCGGGAGCCAGCAGTGGGAGAACGCCCTCCAGAACTGCAACCGGGCGCTCGAGCTCAATCCGAGCTCCGAGACGGCGCTCTACTCGCGGGCACGCGCGCTCGTCGAGCTCGAACGGCTGGAAGAGGCGCTCGATGACCTGGAAAAGCTCTTCGAGGTGAACCCGATCCATCAGGACGGGCTCCTCACCGCGGGCTACGTGGCCACGAAGCTGAACCAGCACGACCGGGCGCTCCGGTACTACAACCAGTACCTCGAGCTGAACCCGGGCGATGTGGATGTGCGGCTCAAGCTCGCGGTCGACCTGGCTCGTGACGGGAACCCGGCCGGCGCCCTCCAGATGATGGAGGACGGGATGAACAGCCAGGAGGGCCAGGGGAACCTCGTCCTGGTCGAGTACGCCGGGCACTTCGCCATGGCGGCGGCGCAGAAGATCGAGGAGGAGCAGGGCGCCAACGGCGGCGCCAACCGGCCGCCGGAGGCGGTGGAGCTGTACAACCGGGCGATCGGGTACTACGAGAAGGTCTTCACCGAGAAGGGTGCCGAGACCGAGGACGCGACCCTGAACCGGATGCTCCAGGCCCTCAACGCGCTCGACCGGGTGGAGGAAGCGGTCGACCTGGGCGCCCGGGCGGTGGCGGCGAAGCCGGAGAGTGGTTCGCTCTGGTCGACGTATGCGACGGCGCTCCAGCGTGCCGGCCGGCTCGAGGAGGCCCTCGCCGCGCTCGACTCCGCGCTCGCGAAGGATCCCGAGACCCCGTCGGCGTACGCGCGGCGCGGCCAGTGGCTCGTTGCGCGCGGCCAGTTCGACGCGGCCAAGGAGGCGTTCCGCACGGCCCTCGAACGGGGCGAGGTCGACAGCAACACGATCGCGCGCGCGATCTTCAGCATCGGGTACAACGACTACTTCCGCCAGAACAAGCGGATGGAGGCGGTGTCGTACTTCGATCTGACGCGCGAGTTCGCGACGGATGCGGTCACCAAGGCCATGGCCGCCTACTTCACGGGGTTCGCGTACCTGCAGGAGGGGATCAAGGTCCAGGAGCCGCAGACGCTGCAGTCCGCGCGTCAGGCGCTGCCGATGTTCCAGCGCGCGCTCCAGATGTTCGAGCAGGCGCGGCCGTACCAGCAGGCGGACCCGCGGAACGCGCGGCTCGATGAGGCGATCTCGAACGTGCAGACGTACATCGAGATCCAGGAAGCGATCATCAAGCGGGGACGCTGACGTGACATAGGATCGGCTTCGACCGGTCCTGGATCGGAGCGCCGGCCCGTGGGACGGGAATGTCCCACGGGCCGGCGCGTTTTCATCCCAATCGTCGTGGTCAGGGATGAAGAAAGTTGCGGGAATAATTGACAGCGTCCGGCGGGCCGAGAATGCAAGTTTTTGTGGTGCATCGTCTTAAGCGGGACACTTGCGAGTGTGGCGCGGACGGTGTAGCTTGGGGGCGAATTGTGGGGAGAAGTGGGGGGATGTGGGGAGTCCTACCATCACCTTCAGCGGGGGCCCGATGGCGGGAGCTCCGGACCCGGTGCGCCGGGGGCTGAAGTTCCTGGGGAGCTACACGTACCAGCTGGATGACAAGGGGCGGGTGAGTCTGCCGGCGGCGTTTCGGCGGGCTGCGCCCGATCAGTCGTTCGTGCTGGTGCAGGCCTACGCGCCGTCCCTTGCCCTGTATCCGGAGACGGAGTGGGTGAACGTGGAGGAGCGGCTGCTGGACCTGCTGCGGCATCGGCCGGAGGCGCGGCTGTACGTGTTGTCGATCATGGCCAACGCGGTGGAGGTGACGCCGGACAGCCAGGGGCGGATCCTGATTCCCGGGCGGCTGAAGGAAGCGGCGCGGCTGGATGGCCAAGTGCTGCTGGTGGGTGCGATCGACCGGATCGAGATCTGGAATCCGACGGATTTCGAGGAGGCGATCCGCACGGGGGCGGGGGAGTTCGAGAAGTTCGCGCCGCAGATCTTCCGGTAGGCATGGAGGGGTGGTGGTGTACCACGTTCCGGTGATGGTACGGGAGGTACTGGGCTACCTGAGGCCGGAGCGAGGGGGATTGTTCTTCGATGGTACGGTGGGTGGTGGCGGGCACAGCGAGGCGATCCTGGAGGCGAGCGACGCGGCGCGTGTGATCGGCGTGGACCGGGACCCGGAAGCGATCGAGGCGGCGGGCCGTCGGCTGGCCCGTTTCGGGGACCGGGTGGAGCTGGTCTGCGGGAACTTCGCGGAGGTGGCGGAGCGGCTCGAGGAGGAGTTGGCGGGCGCGCTGCTGGACCTGGGGGTGTCGTCGCGACAGCTGGACGAATCGGAGCGAGGGTTTTCCTTCCGGCCGGGCGTTCCACTGGACATGCGGATGGCGGGACCCGGGGCGGGCACGGTGACGGCCGCGGATCTGCTCAACGAGCTGCCGGAGGTCGAGCTGGCGGAGCTGTTTCGCCGGTACGGCGAGGAGCCGCGGGCGCGTCGGTTGGCGGCGGAGGTGGTGAAGCGACGTCGCCGGGAGCGGTTCGAGACGAGCGACGACCTCGTGGCGGCGATGCGGGTTGCTCTCGGGCCGCGGATGGACGCCCAGGACAAGGCGCGGATCTTCCAGGCGCTACGGATCGCGGTGAACGAGGAGCTGGGGGCGCTGGAGCGGGCGCTCCCGGCGTTGCGGGACCGGCTCGAGCCGGGCGGGGTGCTGGTGGTGCTGAGCTATCACTCACTGGAGGACCGGCGGGTGAAGGAAGCGTTCCGGGAGTGGAGCCAGCGCTGTGTGTGTCCGCCGGAGCTCCCGGTATGCCAGTGTCGGGGGCGGGCGTTGGGCCGGGCGTTGACGCGGAAGCCGGTGTTGCCGGACGAGGCGGAAGTGGCGGCGAATCCCCGGGCGCGGAGCGCGCGGCTGCGGGCGTGGGAGAAGGCGGCGTGATGCGCGGGCACTCGGGCGTGTTGAGCGCGACGCTGGCGATCGCGGCCCTGCTCGGGTCGCTGAGTCTGACGGTCTGGCGGCAGGGCCGGGCGCTGGAGCTGCTGCGCGCGCTGGACGAGCTGAGGAGTGAGCGGGCGGTCGTGGAGGCGGAACGGACGGAGCTGATGCGTCGGATCGGGTATCTGGAGAGCCGCGGGCGGGTCGTATCGGCGGCCAGGGCCCGGCTGGGCATGCGGGTGCCGACGGCCGGGGAGCTGGTGATCCTGCCGCTGGACGCGGGCGCGGCGCCGGGAGGGGAGGTGGCGTGGTGAGCCGGCGGCCGCTCAACCACGGATTCCGGCGGCGGGTGCTGCTCGCCGGGCTGGTGCTCACGGCGCTGATCATGCTCGGGCGCGGCTTCCAGCTCCAGGTGCTGGAGGGGGACCGCTGGGCGGAGCGCGCGGAGGAGCAACAGAAGCAGCGGATCGCGTTGCCCGCGGCGCGGGGGACGATCTTCGACCGGGACGGCGTCCCGCTGGTTGTGAGCCGGGAGGCGTACCGGGTGGCGGTGGCGCCGCGGGAGGTGAGAGACCGCGCCGCGGCGGAGCGGAGGCTCCGGGAAGCGCTGCGGCTGTCGGCGTCCGAGGTCCGGCGTGCGCTGGACCCGCGGCGTCGCTGGGTCGTGCTCCCGGGCCGCTACGATGCGGTGGTGAAGGAGCGGCTGGAGGGGATCCGGGGGATCCACTTCGAGCGGGTGTCGGAGCGCTTCTATCCGCACGGTTCGCTGGCCCTCGAGTTGCTGGGTCAGGTGTCGGCGGATGGCCGGGCGCTGGGCGGCATAGAGCTGGAGCTCGACTCGATCCTGAGGGGGAAGCCGGGGTGGGCGGTGGTCCGGCGGGACGCGCGGGGCCCGATCCCGGGCGCGCTGGTTTCGGTGGCCGAGCCGGAGCCGGGGCATGACGTCTTCCTGACCATCGATCTCGATCTCCAGGAGATCGCGGAGGAGGCGCTCCGGGAGGCGGTGGAGCAAACGGGCGCCGCGGGCGGGGACCTGTTGATGACCGATCCGCACACCGGGGAGATCCTGGCAGCGGTGAGCCATCGGACGGGGGCTGGCCGGCAGTGGTCGGCGGTGGTGGAGCCCTACGAGCCGGGCTCGACGCTGAAGCCGTTCTTCGTGGCGGCGCTCCTGGCCTCGGGCCGGGCCACGATGCAGGACTCGGTGTTCGCGGAGAACGGGCGTTACGTGGCGAACGGCCGGACGATCCGGGATGTGACCCCTCATGGATGGTTGACGGTTCGGGAGGCGCTGCGGGTCTCGTCGAACGTGGCGATGGCGAAGCTCTCCGAGCGGCTGGACGCGGCGGACCAGTTCGCCTACCTGCGGGACTTCGGCTTCGGGAGCCCGACCGGGGTGGCGTTCCCGTCCGAGTCGTCGGGCCGGCTGCGGCGTCCGTCGACCTGGTCGAAGTACTCTGCGGCGAGCCTGTCGATCGGGTACGAGATCGCGGTGACGCCGCTGCAGATGGCGATGGCGTACGGTGCGCTGGCGAACGGCGGGGTGCTGATGGCGCCGCGGCTGATTCGGGAGGTCCGGACGCGGGACGGCAAGGTCCTGTGGAAGTCCGAGCCGGAGCCGGTGCGGCGCGTGGTGCCGCCGGAGGTGGCGCAGGAGATCGCGGCGGCGCTGGTGGAGGTGGTGGAGCAGGGAACGGGCCGGGAGGCGGCGCTGGGCGAGTTCGGGGTCGCGGGGAAGACGGGCACGGCGCGCCGGGCGGAGGGCGGCCGCTACGAGGCGGGTGCGTACACGGCGTCGTTCGCGGGTTTCTTCCCGGCGTCGGACCCGCAGCTGACGATCCTGGTGAAGCTGGACCGGCCGAAGAGCCAGTACTACGGCGGGCTGGCGGCGGCGCCGGTCACGCGTGCCACGCTGGCGGCGGCGCTCGCGGCGCGGAACACGCCGCTCGACCGGCGGGCGGTTGCGAGGCGGGTCGGCGTTCCGGGGGGTGGTGAAGTCGTGGCGGGCGCCTCTCCGGTCCCCGGGAGCGCGGCCCGGAACGTGGTATTGACGGGGAGCGGCGGGGCGGAGGCGGACCGGGGCGCGGCTCACGCGTCCGGCCCGTACGTCTTCGCGTTGAACTCGAGCCAGGCCCCGAAGGAGGAGCCGGCGGAGCCTGCGGCGCAGCGGCCGGTTCCGCGGGTCATCGGGTTGCCGATGCGGGATGCGGTCCGGCGGCTCCACGCCCAGGGCTTCCGGGTCCGGGTGGAAGGGAGCGGCGCGGTCTCGGTCACGGATCCCGCACCGGGCGTGCTCGCGGAGCCGGGCGCGGTGGTGCGGGTGCGGGGAAGGGAGGGGAGCTAATGGCGGCGCCGGTGCAGCGTGCGGAACAGGGGACGCCGGCGGTGCGGCTCTCGGAGATCGTTGCGCGGCTCGAACGGGCCGGGCTGCTGGTTGCGGCGCCGGGCGCGGACCCGGCGCTCGCCGGTGTGTCGGATGACAGCCGCCGGGTCCGGCCGGGTGACCTGTTCTGCGCGTGGGTCGGGACCGCGGTGGATGCCCACAGGTTCGTGCCGGCGGCCGAGCAGGCCGGTGCGGCGGCGGTGCTGGTGGAGAGGCAGGTGTCCGGCAGTTCGTTGCCGCAGGTGGTGGTGACGGACGGGCGTCGGGCGGCGGCGCTGGCGGCGTCCGCGGTCTACGGCGACCCGGGGGAGGCGCTCCGGCTGGTCGGCGTGACGGGCACGAACGGGAAGACGACGACCGTCTGGCTGATCCGGCACCTGCTCGGGCTCCGGTGGGCGAGCGCGTCCCTGGGGACGCTGGGCGTGATCCTGGAGGACGGGCAGCCGCTGGAGGGCTCGGAATCGCTGACCACGCCGGGGCCCGTGGAGCTCGCGCGGACGCTGCGGGGGCTGGTGGACCGTGGGATCCGGGCCGCGGCCATGGAGGTCTCGTCCCACGCGCTGCACCAGGGGCGGGTGGAGTCCCTGCGCTTCGACGCGGCGGTGTTCACGAACCTCACGCGGGACCACCTGGACTACCACGGGACGGAAGAGGAGTACCTGGCGGCCAAGGAGCTGCTGGCGAACCTGCTCCGGGACGGCGGGGCGGCGGTGGTGAACGGAGACGATCCGGCGTGGTCCGGGCTGGCGTCCCGGCTGCCCCGGGTGATTCGCTTCGGCCTGGATGCGGACAGCGCGGATCTGGTGGCCACGGACGTGGACGTGGCCGCCGACGGCACCCGGTTCCGTCTGGTCACGCCGGCGGGGGAGTACCCGGTCGAGCTGCCACTCCTGGGCGCGTTCAACGTGCAGAACGCGCTGGGCGCCCTGGGGGCGTGCATGGCGCTGGGGCTGGATGCCGGCGAACTGGTCGAGCGTCTCGCCACGGTCCCGCAGGTGCCGGGTCGTCTGGAGCGGATCGCCGAGCGTCCGTGCCCCGTGCTGCGGGACTACGCGCACACGCCGGACGCGCTGAACCGGGCGCTGGTGACGCTCCGTCCGCTGGTGGCCGGGCGGCTGATCGTGGTGTTCGGCGCGGGCGGAGACCGGGACCGGGGGAAGCGGCCGCTCATGGGTTCGATCGCGGCGGCGCTGGCGGACGTGCCGATCGTCACGTCGGACAACCCGAGGACCGAGGACCCGGAAGCGATCATCGACGACATCGTGGCCGGGATGGGAGACGTGTCCTACATCCGCGAGGTGGACCGGCGGCGGGCGATCGCGAAGGCGCTCGAGCTCGCGCGTCCGGGGGATCTGATCCTTTTGGCGGGGAAGGGCCACGAGACGTACCAGATCCTGGGGACGGAGAAGGTGCCGTTCGACGAGCGGGAGATCGTGAGGGCCCTGGCCGGCGGCCGGCCGAGCGAGGTGGGCGAATGAGCGCACCGTGGACGGATGCGGCCGTGCGGGAAGCGCTCGGCATTGCGGAGCACGAGGCCGTGGAGCGGAGCTACGCGGCGATCAGCACGGATACGCGCACGCTCACGCCCGGCTCGCTCTTCGTGGCGCTGCGGGGCGAGCGGTTCGATGGGCACCACTTCCTGGACGCGGCCGCGGAGGCCGGCGCCGCGGGTGCGGTGGTCGAGAGCGTGCCGGACGGGGCGCCGACGTCGCTCACGTACTACCGGGTGCCGGACACGCTGGAGGCGCTGGGCCGGCTGGCGCGGCACCGCCGCCGTGAGCTGGGGGTCCGGGTCTGCGCGGTGACGGGCACGAACGGCAAGACGGCGACGAAGGACATGATCCGCGGCGTCCTCGGCGCGCGCTATCGGGTCCACGCCACGGCGGGCAACCTGAACAATCTGGTCGGCGCGCCGCTCACGCTCCTCGCCACGCCGTCGGACGCGGAGGTTGTGGTGGTGGAGGTGGCCACGAACGCGCCGGGCGAGATCGCGCGGTTGGCGGCGATCGTCGAGCCGGACGCGGCGGTGGTCACGAGCGTGGCGGAGGGCCACCTGGAGGGGCTCGGGGACCTTGCCGGCGTGCTGCGCGAGAAGACGGCGCTCATCGCGGGGCTCCGGCCGGGCGGGCTCGCGGTGGTCGCGGACGAGCCGCCGGAGCTCGCGGCGCGGGCGCGGGAACTTGCGGAGAACGTGCGGGTGGTCGGCTGGACGGACCGGGCGGATCCGGACTTCCGGGCCGAGGCGGTCCAGCTGGACGAGGACGGGCGCGTGCACTTCACCTGGCGTGGCCGGCGGGTCGCCCTGGCTTTCCGGGGCCGGCCGCACGCCCGGAACGCGCTGCTCGCGCTGGCGGTGGGCGAGGCGTGGGGGGTGGACGAGGACGCGGCGGTGCGGGCGCTGGCCGAGACGTCGCCGGCCAAGTTGCGGGCCCAGGTGGTCCGGTACGGCGAGCTGCGCGTGGTCGCGGACTGCTACAACTCGAACCCGGCCAGCCTGGCCGCGGCCGTGGACCTGCTGGAGGCGCTCCCGCGCGGAGACGGGCGGGTGGCCGTGGTCGGCACGATGCGGGAGCTGGGCGACGCCGCACCGATGCTCCACCGGCGCGCGGCAGAGATGCTCGCCGCCGCCGACATCGATCTGATCGTGGCGACCGGGGATTTCGTGCGCGCGTTCGATGAGCTGGCCGCGGAGCTCGGGCCGCGGCTGCTGCGCGCGGAGGAGCCGGAGGAAGCCTACGAGCTTCTCAAGCCGCGGCTCCGGGGGCGCGAGGTGGTGCTGCTGAAGGCCTCGCGCGGTGTCGAGCTAGAACGCTTGCTGCCTCATTTCGAGCGGGATTGGGCGGGCGGTGAAGCCGCTGCCCGGACGAGGGATTGACGGTGCTGTTCCATCTGCTGTCGCCGCTGGCGGACCAACACATCCTGTTCAACCTGTTCCGGTACATCACGTTCCGGGCGGCGGGCGCGATGGTGACCGCGCTGCTCCTCTCGTTCGTGTTCGGACCGGCCATCATCCGCTGGCTGCGCACGCTGCGGGTGGGGCAGGTGGTGCGCGAGTACGGTCCGGAGAACCACCTGGGGAAGGCCGGCACGCCGACCATGGGGGGCGTGCTGATCCTGGTGGCGACCGTGGCGTCCACCGTGCTGTGGGCCGACCTGGCGAACCGGTACATCATCGTCGCCCTCGTGGTGCTCATCTGGATGGCCGGGCTCGGCTTCCTGGACGACTACCTGAAGGTGGTGCGCCGGCGGACGGAGGGGCTCGTGGGCCGCTACAAGCTGATCGGCCAGGGGCTGATCGGCCTGCTGGTCGGCGGCTACCTCCTGCTCTGGCCGATCAGTCCGTTCCCCGCGACGTGGACGGGGGTGCCCTTCCTGGCGGACTACTACGTCGACATCTGGACACCGCTCTTCATCCCGTGGGTGATGCTGGTGCTGGCCGGCAGCTCGAACGCGGTGAACCTGACGGACGGCCTGGACGGGCTCGCGGCCGGGCTCTCGGCGATCGCGGCGGCCACGTTCGCGGTGTTCGCGTACGTGATCGGCCGGGTCGACACCTCGCGGTACCTGGACCTGTTCTACCTTCCCGGCTCCGGCGAGCTGGCGATCTTCTGCGTGGCGCTGACGGGCGCGGCGCTGGGGTTCCTGTGGTTCAACGCGCACCCGGCCGAGGTGTTCATGGGGGACACGGGCTCGCTGGCGCTGGGCGGCGCGATCGGCGCGGTGGCGCTGCTGCTCAAGTCCGAGTTCCTGCTCGTGATCGTGGGCGGCGTATTCGTGCTGGAGGCGATCTCGGTGATCCTCCAGGTGGGCTACTTCAAGTACACGACGCGGCGGTACGGGCGCGGGATGCGGATCTTCCGCATGGCGCCGTTGCACCATCACTTCGAGAAAGCCGGGTGGGCCGAGAGCAAGGTCATCATCCGGTTCTGGATCCTCGGGATCCTGTTTGCCCTGATCGCGTTCGGGACGCTGAAGATCCGGTGATGTCGATGCGGATCGGGATCCTCGGGCTGGCAAGGAGCGGCAAGGCGGCGGCGGAGCTGGCGCTGTCGCTGGGGGACTCCGTCTACGCGTCGGACGTGGCGGACTCGCCCGAGGTGCGGGCGGCGGCGGAGGAGGTGCGGCGCGCGGGGGGCGAGGCGGAGGTGGGGCGGCACGACGTGGGGAAGCTCGCCGCGTGCGACGTGGTGGTGGTGAGTCCCGGGATCCCGCCGACCGCGCCGGTGCTCCAGGCCCCCGAGCTCCGCCGGGTGCCGGTGATCCCGGAGCTGGAGTACGCGTTCCGGCACCTGCGGGCGCCGGTCATCGCGGTGACGGGGACGAACGGCAAGAGCACGACCACGGCGCTGATCGCGCACCTGCTGCGGGCGTCCGGGCTGGATGCCCCGGCGGCCGGGAACATCGGGCTCGCGCTGTCGGAGGTGGCGCGGCGGGAGTCGGCGCCGGACTGGGTCGTGGTGGAGGCGAGCTCGTTCCAGCTCGCGGGGATCCGGAGCTTCGCGCCGCGGATCGGCGTGGTGACGAACCTCTCGCCGGACCACCTGGACCGGTACCCGTCGGTGGAGGCCTACTACGCGGACAAGGCGCGGCTCTTCGCGAACGCGACGGAATCGAGCCAGTGGGTGCTGAACGGGGATGATCCGGCGGTGCTGGAGCTCCCCGGCGCCGCGCCCGGCCGGCGGTACGTCTTCCGGGTGACGGACGGCGGGGACGCGGCCGGCGCGAACGGGTTCGTGGACGCGGACGGGTGGCTGACGCTGCGGCTCGATGGCGAGCCGATCCGGCTCGTGAAGAAGGACGAATTGCAGATCCTGGGCGAGCACAACCGGGCGAACGCGCTGGCCGCGGCGCTGGCCGCGGCGCTGGCGGGCGCCGGGGTGGACGCGGTCCGGGACGGGCTCCGGAGCTTCCGTCCGCTGGCGCACCGGCTGGAGCCGGTCGCGGAGCGGGACGGGGTGTTGTGGGTCAACGACTCGAAGGCGACGAACGTGGCGTCCGCGCGCGTGGCGCTGCGGAGCATGACGCGGCCGGTGATCCTGCTGCTCGGCGGCCGCCACAAGGGCGAGGCGTACACGGGGCTCCTGCCGGAGCTGGCGCCGCGGGTGCGGCTGGTCATCGCGTACGGGGAGGCGGGCCCGATCGTGGAGTCGGAGCTGCGGGAGCACGTGCCGGTCGTGCGGGTCGACGGGAGTTTCGAGGAAGTGGTGGCGCGCGCGGCGCGCGAGGCGCGGCCGGGCGATGTGGTCCTCCTGGCCCCGGCGTGCGCGAGCTTCGACATGTTCCGGGACTACGAGCATCGGGGCGAGACGTTCACGGCGCTGGCGCGCGGGGAGGTGGGGCGTGCCGCATGAGGCCGTGCTGGCGGCGGGCGCGGAGCCGGTGGAGGCCGCGCCGGCCCGGGCGACCCGGTTGGGGATCGGCTGGGAGGGGCCGCTCCTGCTCCTCCTCACGGTGACGCTGCTGTCGTTCGGGCTGGTGTCGCTGTACAGCGCGAGCTCGGTCATGGCGCAGACGCTCGGGCTGGCGGACTACCACTTCGTGGTGCGCCAGGCGGCGGGCGCGGCGGTCGGGCTGGTGCTGCTCGTGGTGGCCGCGCGCCTGGACTACCGGTTCTGGCGTCGCTTCGCGTGGCCGCTCCTGGCCATCGCGGTGCTCCTGCTCCTGGTGACGGTCATCCCGGGCACGCAGGCGATCGCGCCGGTGATCAAGGGGGCGCGCCGTTGGCTCGTCATCGGGCCGGTGGCGCTCCAGCCGTCGGAGATCGCGAAGCTGGCGGTGCTGGTCTGGACGGCGATGCTGGCGGTCAAGAAGCAGGACCGGTTCTCGAGCCTGAGCCGTGGGTTGCTGCCGTTCCTGATCATCTGGGGGTTGATCGTGCTGTTGATCTTCCTCCAGCCGAATCTCTCGACCGCGCTGCTGATCCTGCTGCTGGCCACGCTGGTCGTGTTCGCGGGCGGCGCCCGGATCGGGCACTTCATCCTGCTGGCGCTGGTGGGGCTGCCGATCCTGTGGCGGCAGGTGGAGTCGGCGCAGTACCGGCTGCGGCGCCTGGCGGCGTTCCTGGACCCGTCGCAGGACCCGGCGGGGATCAGCTACCAGATCACGCAGTCGTTGATCGCGCTCGGCAGCGGCGGGCTGTTCGGGCGGGGCGTGGGGCGGGGCCAGCAGAAGTTCGGCTTCCTGCCCGAGCCGCACAACGACTTCATCTTCTCGATGATCGGCGAGGAGTGGGGGTTCATCGGCGTGGCGGTGGTGGTCGTGCTGTTCACGCTCTTCGCGCTGGTGGGCTACCGGGTGGCGCGGCAGGCGCCGGACCTGTTCGGCTTCCTGCTGGCCGTTGCCATGACGAACCTGATCGCGGTGCAGGCGTTCCTGCACATGGGCGTGGCCATGGCGCTCGTGCCCACCACGGGCGTGACGCTGCCGTTCATTTCGTACGGGCGGTCGAGCCTGCTGGTGTGCCTGGTGGCGGTCGGGATCCTGATGAGCATCGCGCGGGCGGGCGCGGCCGGCCAGCAGGCGCCGTCGGCCACGGGGCCGGGAGGGTGGGGCGAGCGCTTGCGGCTCGGACGGCTGAGGAGGCGGGCGTGACGCGGGTGCTGTTCGCCGGCGGAGGGACGGGCGGGCATCTGTACCCCGCGCTGACGATCGCCGCGGCGCTCCAGGCGGAGCGGCCGCAGGCGGAAGTCCACTTCGTGGGGGCGAAGCGCGGGGTGGAGTCCCGGGTGCTCCCGGCGCAGGGCGTACCGCACACGCTGCTCCCGCTCGAGCCGCTCCGGCGGGAGAGGCCGTGGCAGAACTGGCGGCTCGTGCCGGCCATGCTGCGCACGATCCGCGGACTGCGGGCGCTCTTCCGCCGCTTCCGGCCGGGGCTGGTGGTGGGGACGGGGGGCTACGCGAGCGGACCGGCGTGCGCGTACGGGCTGCTGCGCGGGGTTCCGGTGGCGCTCCAAGAGCAGAACTCGTACCCGGGCCTCACCACCCGGTGGTTGAGCCGGTACGCGCGCCAGGTCCACCTGGGGTTCCCGGAGGCGCGGGCGTACCTGCGTCCGGGACGTCGCACCGAGGTCTTCGTCACGGGGAACCCGATCCGGGAGCCGGACCCCACGCTCGACCGTGCCGAGTGCCGGGCGAGGTTCGGCCTCGCCGCGGATTCGACCGTGGTGCTGGTGGTGGGCGGGAGCCAGGGCGCGCGGGCGCTGAACGAGGCGCTGGCCGCGGCGCTGGAGCGGGTCGCATCGGGCACGCTCCCGGCCCGGCCGGAGGGCCTCGAGATCCTGTGGGCAACGGGTCCCGCGCACCTGGAGGCGGTCCGGCGCCGGATCGAGCCGCTCGGGGTGGATGGCTGGGTCCACGCCGTCGGCTACATCGACGACATGCCGGCGGCGCTGGCCACGGCGGACCTCGCGATCTCGCGCGCGGGCGCGATCGCCACGGCGGAGTTCCTCGCCTGGGGGATCCCGGCAGTGCTGGTCCCGCTGCCGACGGCCGCGGCCGACCACCAGACGCACAACGCCCGGGCGCTGGAGGCGAGCGGCGCGGCGGTGTGCGTGCCGCAGGCGGAGCTGACGCCGGAGCGGCTGTGGGACGAGCTGCGCGGCCTGGCGGCGTCGCCCGAGCGGCGTGCGACGATGGCGGCGCGCGCTCGCGAGCGGGCTCGGCCGGACGCGGCCCGGGAGATCGCCCGACGGCTCATTGCGCTGGTGGAGGCGGGATGAGCGCGGCGCTGGACCTCCGCAGCCTGGCCCGCACCGGTCCGGTGCACTTCATGGGCATCTCGGGCGCCGGGATGTCCGCGCTGGCCGAGGTGGTCCTGCGCGCGGGCGGGCGGGTGACGGGGTGCGACCTGAAGCCCGGCGCGGTCGGAGACGCGCTCCGGCGGCTCGGCGCGGCGATCGTGGAAGGACACGACCCGGCGCACGTGACGGACGCCGTCGCGCTGGTGACCACGTCCGCGGTGCCGCAGGACCATCCGGAGCTGGTCGAAGCCCGGCAGCGGGGGATCCCGGTGTTGAAGCGGGCCGAAGCGCTCGGCGCGCTGGTCAACCGGGGCGAGGTCCTGGCCGTGGCGGGAACGCACGGGAAGACCACGACCACGGCCATGGCCGCGGCGATCCTGGAGGAGGCGGGGCTCGACCCGACGGCATTCGTGGGCGGCCGCGTGCCCGCGTGGGGTGGGGGGCTCCGGCCCGGCTCGGACCGGCTCTTCGTGGTCGAGGCGGATGAGTACGACCGCTCGTTCCTCCGGCTCCGGCCGCGGGTGGCGGTGGTCACGACGGTGGAGGCCGACCACCTGGACATCTACGGCACGTACGAGGGCGTGCAGCGGGCGTTCGAGGAGTTCGTCGCGCAGGTGCCGGAGGATGGGCTCGTGGTGGCGTGCGTGGACGATCCGGGCGCGCGCCGGATCCTGGAAACGGTCGGAGCGCCCACCGTCGCGTACGGCTTCGGCGCCGAAGCCGAGCTGCGGGCGGTGGAGGTGCGCGCCGCCGGGACGGGGAGCCGCGTCGTCGTCGAATGGAACGGCTCCCCGCTCGGCGAGCTGACCGTGGCCGTTCCCGGCGAGCACAACGTGCGGAACGCCCTGGGCGCCTTCGCGGCGGCCCGGCACTTCGGTGCGGGGCTCGAGGCGGCGAAGCGGGCGCTCAGCGCGTTCCGGGGCGTGGAGCGGAGGTTCCAGGTGCTCGGAGAGGCATCCGGCGTCGTGATCGTGGACGACTACGCGCACCATCCGTCGGAGATCGACGCGACCCTCGCCGCGGCGAGGAGGGTGTACCCGGAGCGTCGGCTGGTGGCGGTGTTCCAGCCTCACCTGTACACGCGGACGCGGGACTTCGCGGGCGATTTCGGCCGTTCGCTGGCCGCTGCGGACGTGGTCTGGGTGACGGACGTGTATCCGGCGCGGGAGGCGCCGATCCCGGGGGTGAACGGCGGACTCGTCGCGGATGCGGTGCGGGACGCGGGCGCGCGCGAGGTCCACTACCACCCGCGCGTCGAGACGATCCCGGAAGCGCTGGGCGAGTTCCTGCGCCCCGGCGACGTGTGCGTGCTGCTGGGCGCCGGCTCGATCACCGAGGCCGCGCACGGGCTGCACGGACGCCTGGCGCGCGGAGGTGCGGCATGAACCGGGCGGCACTCCGCTGGCTGGGCGTTGCCGCGGCGGCCGCGGCGCTCTCGGCGCTCGTCGCCCAGTCGCCCCGGCTGCTCCGCCGGCTCGAGTACTTCGCCGTGGACCAGGTCGAGGTCACGGGCACGCGCTACCTGGCCCCGGAAGCGGCGCTTTCCATCAGCGGGATCGCGGCCCCGGCGAACGTGTTCGACGACCCCGAGCCGTGGCGGCAGGCGCTGCTGGCGCACCCGCTGGTCGCCGATGCGCGGATCGAGCGTCGGCTCCCGGGCACGATCATCCTGCGGATCACGGAGACCGAGCCGGTGGCGCTGGCGCGGACGCCGGAGCTGATGCCGGTGGATGCCACGGCCCGGGTGCTGCCGATCGATCCGGCGGCCCAGAGCATCGACCTGCCGGTGCTGAACGTGGCTTCCGCCGTAGGCGACGACGGGCGGCTCGCGGAGCCGGCGGCGATCTCGATGCTCGCGGCGTACGAGCGCATCCGTCGTTTCGAGCCGGCGCTGGCCGCCCGCGTCTCGGAGATCCTGCCCGCGCACGGCGGGGGGCTGCGGCTCCTGCTCAGCGATCCGCCGCTGGCGGAGGTGTTGCTCCCCGCGGACTTCGGCGCCATCGGGCTGCGGCAGGTGCAGCTCGCGCTGAGCGACCTGGGCGCGCGGGACGAATTGCCCCGGGTCCGGCGCATCGACGTGCGCTTCCGGGATCAGGTGGTGGTATCGCTTTCCCAGAGACCGAACCGTTGAGATGAGACCCAACCTCGTAGCTGGATTGGACATAGGATCCACGAAGACCTGCGCGATCATCGCGGAGGTGGCGGGCGACCCGCCGAAGAATCCGCTGGTCAAGATCCTGGGCGTGGGCCAGGCGCGGAGCAGCGGGGTCCGCCGTGAAGTGGTGACGGACATCGAAGGCACGACCGAGGGCGTGCGCCAGGCCATGAAGGAGGCCGAACTCATGGCGGGCGTCACGGTCGACCGGGTCTACGCGGGGATCGCGGGCGAGCACATCGAGGCGCGGGTCTCGACGGGCGTGGTGGCGATCGGCGGGGACGAGGTCACGGCCGCGGACGTGCGGCGGGTGCAGGAGGTGGCGCGCGCCGTCGTCGTCCCCCAGGAGCGCGAGCTGCTCCACGTGTTCCCGCAGGAGTACGTGCTGGACGAGCAGCGGGGCATCCGGGATCCGGTGGGCATGGCGGGGACGCGGCTGGAGGCCGAGGTCTACATGATCACGAGCGCGGGGACCGCCGGGCAGAACCTGAGGCGTGCGGTCCAGCGCGCGGGCTACCGGATCGAGGCGCTGGTGCACGAGCCGTTCGCGTCGGCGCTGGCGGTGCTCACGGAGGACGAGAAGGACGTGGGCGTGGCGCTGGTGGAGCTGGGCGCGGCCACGACGGAGCTGGTCATCTTCCGGGACGGCAAGCTGCGGCACCTGGCGTCGATCCCGTGGGGCGGGCACGCGATCACGAACGACCTGGTCAAGGGGTTGTCCGTGCCCTACGGGGAGGCGGAACGGGCGAAGGAGACGCACGGGGTGGCCATCGCGCAGCTCGTGGATCCGCGCGAGACGATCGAGCTGCCGGGTCCGGGCCCGGACTCCGTGCGCCAGGTATCGCGCGAGCTGCTGGCGCACATCATCGAGCAGCGGCTGGACGAGATCCTCGGCATGGTCGCGGCGGAGGTGGACGGCGCGGGCGAGACGGGCAAGCTCGGCGCGGGCGTGGTCCTGACCGGCGGCGGCGCCTCGATGCCGGGCGCAACGGAAGTTACGCAGCGGGTGTTCGGGATGCCGGCGCGGGTGGGCACCCCCGGCGCAGGGCTGACCGGGCTCTCGGATTCCGTGCGGAAGCCGAAGTTCGCCACGGCCGTGGGTCTGGTGATGTACGCTGCGAGCCGGACGCTGACCGGCGGGAGCGGCACCGGCACTGGTTTCGGCGAGAGCGCCATGGGCCGACTGGTCACGTGGCTGAAGGAATTCTTCTGAACCGGACGCGGCCGGGCGCGAGCCCGGGCGCATCCGTTTGAGCGATAGAGCCGTAGATCGTAGGAGTAGTCGTTCGCATCGTCCCAATCCGGGTCGGACAGGGCAAGGTCAGCCCGGGCCGGCCGCCCAAAGGAGGGTACCCATGATGATCTTCGAGTTCGAGGACGCTGTCGCCCAGAACGCTCGGATGAAGGTGGTCGGCGTCGGTGGTGGTGGGGGGAACGCGGTCAATCGGATGATCGACGAGAACCTGGAGGGCGTCGAGTTCATCAGCGTCAACACGGACGCGCAGGCGCTGAAGGCCTCGAAGTCGCACATCAAGATCCAGATCGGCAAGAAGCTGACGCGGGGTCTGGGGGCCGGTGCTCGTCCGGAGATCGGCCGGCAGGCGATCGAGGAGAACAAGGACGAGGTCCGGAAGGCGCTCGAGGGCGCCGACCTGGTCTTCATCACCTGCGGCATGGGCGGCGGTACGGGCACCGGCGCGGCGCCGATCATCGCGGAGATGGCGCGGGAGATGGGCGCGCTCACGATCGGGATCGTGACCAAGCCGTTCCTGTTCGAGGGGAAGAAGCGGATGCGGCAGGCGGAGCAGGGGCTGGCCGAGCTCCGGCGGGCGGCGGACACCATGATCGTGGTGCCGAACGAGCGGCTCCTGTCGGTCGTGGGGAAGGGCACGTCGTTCCGGGACGCGCTGAAGAAGGCGGACGAGGTCCTGCTGCACGCCACGCAGGGGATCAGCGACCTGATCAACGTGACGGGCGAAGTGAACGTGGACTTCGCGGACGTCCGGACGGTCATGGCGAACCGCGGCCCCGCGCTGATGGGCACGGGTCACGGCCGGGGCGAGAACCGCGCGGTGCAGGCGGCGCAGGAAGCGATCTCGAGCCCGCTGCTGGACAACATCTCGATCCAGGGCGCGGCGGGCGTGCTGATCAACATCACCGGCGGGATGGATCTGGCCATCGATGAGGTGACGACGATCTCGTCGATCATCCAGGAGGCCGCGGGGGACGATGCGGAGATCATCTTCGGCGCGGTGCACGACCCGACGATGGAGGGCGAGGTCCGGGTGACGGTGATCGCCACGGGCTTCGAGCGGGAGGAAGAGGTATTGCGCGAACCGGCCATCCGCCCCAGTTTCGGTGTGCGGCCGGTGGCTGCGTCCGCGCCGGTGGCGGCGCCGGCGCCGGCAGCGGCGGCGGTCGGCGCGACGCGGGTCGGTGCGACCGCGGTCGCGGAGCGGGCCGCGACGGCCACGGAGACGGTGGCGTTCCCGCGGATGGCCCCGCGCATTCTGAAGCGGAGCCAGCTCGGGGACCTGGAGATTCCGACGTTCATCCGCCGGCAGATGGACTGATCGCCGGCGAGCGCCCAGGAGGGATCCGGGGGTTTGATGGCGAACCCGAACCGGGTGTGGAAGCTCGGATTGCTGGGCGTGCTCTGCGTGCTGACGCTGGGCATGTTCCGGCAGTGGCGGACGGATTCCGCGGCGGGGTCCGCGGAGACGGCGCCGGTTCTGCCGGCGCTGTACGTGCCGCCGCCAGAGGAGGTGGAGACGCACGTACTGGCCCGTGGCGAGACGCTGTCGGGCGTGCTCGCCCGGGCCGACATCACGGGCAGCGACTTCGCGGACCTGCTCCTTGCGCTGCGGGAGCATCTGAACCCGCGGGCGCTCGGCACGGGATCGGAGATCACGGTCCGGCGCTGGAGGCGTGGGGGCGGGCCGCGGGCCGTCGACGTCCGGGCGAACGCGGACACGACGGTGCGGCTCGTGAAGAGCGCGATTGGCTGGTCGAGCGAGATCGTGATCACGCCGACGAAGGTGGACACGGTCTGGGTCGCGGGGCAGATCGAAGCCGGCCGGAGCCTCTATACGGCGCTGATGAACGATGACGGTCTGGACCTGCCGGTGGGCGAGCGGGTCCAGCTCGTGGACGAACTCTCGAAGATCTACGGCTACAAGCTCGACTTCTCGCGGGACATCCAGCCCGGCGACACGTACCGGCTGGCGTACGAGCGGGAGGCGCGCCCGGACGGCTCGACCCGGAGCCGGCGGGTGCTGATCGCGGAGATCGTGAACCAGGGACGGGTCTATCCCGCGATCTACTTCACGGACCGGCAGGGGCGCGGCGACTACTACGACATGGATGGCCGGGCGCTGCGCTTCGGCTTCCGCCGTTCACCGCTGGACTACGTGCGCGTGACGTCGAGCTTCAGTTGGAGGCGGTACCATCCGGTGCTCGGGGTATACCGGGCGCATCTGGGTACGGACTACGGGGCTGCGGCGGGCACGCCGGTCAAGGCCACGGCGGACGGGACGGTGATCTTCGCCGGGCGTGACGGCGGGTACGGGAACCTGGTGAAGATCCGGCATTTCGGGGGGTACGAGACCCGGTACGCGCACCTGAGCCGGTTCGCACCGGGGATCCGGCCCGGAGTGGCGGTGAAGCAGGAGCAGGTCATCGGGTACGTGGGCTCTACGGGGCTGGCCACGGGTCCGCACCTGCACTACGAGTTGCGGAAGAACGGCCAGCCGATCAATCCTCGGACGGTGCAGATCGATGCGGCGCCGGAGGTTCCGCATGAGGAGCGGGACCGGTTCAATGCGCTGGTGAGCGAGCGACTGGCGTTGATCGAGTCGCTCGTGGTGCCGGGCCCGCGGCTTGCAAGCCGCGGAGAGGGCATTGGACCGGGAACGGCGGGCGGGCTCTGAGCCCGCGGACCCCTCCGGGTCCACCGGCGTAATAGACGAAGCCCGCGGGCGTCGGCCGGCGGGCTTCGTCTACGAATGGGAGTTCGCTGGATGGACGTAGTGGCCTGGGCGCTGTACCTTCTGGCCGCGGCCGGAGCGCTGGTCGCGGTCGCGTATCTCTACCGTCGCCGCGAGATGCCCGGCCGTGGGCGCACGGTACTGGCGGCCTTGCGGTGGGCGGCGCTCGCGCTCCTCATACTCCTGCTGTTCGATCCGGTGCTTCCGTCGCCGGGCGTGGCCTCGGTGGCGCGCCGGACGACGGTGCTGCTGGATGCGTCGCTCAGCATGGCGTTGCCGGCGGCGCCGGGGGACACGGCTTCCCGATGGGCGCGGGCGGTGGCGGAGGCGAAGCGGCTGTCCGGTGGGCGGGACATCATTCTGTTCGGAACGGGCGCGACTGCGGTCCCGGCGGATTCGCTCGGGGGCATGCTGCCGATGCAGCCGCGATCGGAGCTCGCGCCGGCGCTGCGTGCGGCGTCGGAGGCGGGTGCGCGGCGGGTCGTGGTGTTGACGGACCGCGGGCTGGAGGACGGGGCGGAGATCGATCGGCTCCAGCCGCAGCTCGGGATGGACGTGGAGGTGAGGAGCCCGGTCGGCGGCGAGCTCGCGAACCGGGCGCTGGCGGAAGTCGAGGCGCCGAGCTGGGCGGAGGCGGGCAAGAAGGTCGAGATCCGGTTCGGTGTCGTCGTTGCCGGCCAGGTTCCGGATTCGGTCACGGTATTCCTGAAGCAGGACGGCGAGACGCTGGCGGAGGCGCGGGTCCCGACGGCCGGCGCCGGGCGGGTCGCGGCCGGGGTGCTGGAGTTCACGCCGGACTCGCCGCCGCGGGAGCGCTCGGATTCGTCCGGTGGTCGGTCGGGCGCGCTGGTCCGGTACGACATCGAGCTCGAATCCGGGGACGCGGTGCCGGACGACGATGTGCGGAGCGTCTACATTCACGTGAGCGAGCGGCCCGCCGGGGTGGCGATCCTGTCGCTGCGGCCGGACTGGGAGCCGCGCTTCCTCCAGCCGGTACTGGAGCAGGCGCTCGGCCTTCCGGTCCGGGGGTACCTGCGAGCCGCCGGCGACCGGTACGTCCGGCTGGGCGCCGGTGGGGAAGCGGGCGTTCGCGCCTCGGAGCGCGAGGTCCGGGAGGCGCTGGCGGAAGCCGACCTGGTCGTGATCCACGGGCTGGGCCGGGACGCGCCGGCGTGGGTGGTGGAAGCGGCGGGGCGTGCGCGGCGCGTGCTGTTGTTCCCCGCGGCGGATGCGGGTCCGGAGGGGCTGCCGGTACGGCTGGCACCGGTCGCGGCGGGCGAATGGTACGTCCACGCCGACCTCCCCGCCTCGCCGGTGGCCGCGCTGCTCGGCGAGGTCCGGGCGGATGAGCTGCCGCCGCTGGTGAACCTCCGTCCGCTCGAGGTGGGCGGCGGGAGCTGGACGCCGCTCCAGGCGAGCCGCGGACGGCGCGGGCTGGCGTCCCCCGTGGTGGCGGTGGGCGAGAGCCCGGGGCGCCGCTGGGCCGTGGCGCTGGCCGAGGGGTACTGGAGATGGGCGTTCCGGGGCGGGGAGTCCCGCCAGGCGTACCGCCGCCTCTGGGCCGCGCTCGGCGGCTGGTTGGTCCGGGAAGAGCGGTCGATCGCGGCCGCGGCGGTCCGGCCGGTGGATCGGGCTCTGCCGCGCGGCGCGCCGGTCGAGTGGGTGGCGAGCGGGGTGCAGGCCGATTCGATCGCGGTGCGGATCATGGCCGCGGACGGGAGCGTCGTGGCCGACACGGTCGTGGTGCCGATCCGGGCCGACACGGCCGCGACCCGTGCGCTGCCACCCGGGCATTATACGTTCGAGGCCAGGGCGTTCGCCGGGGATGAGGTGGGCGCCGAGTCGGACGGCCCGTTCACCGTCGAGAGCTACTCGCCCGAGTTCATGCGCGCGCCGGTCGAGCTGGCGCGGATCGAAGGGACGGGTGCGCGGGGTGGGGCGGGCGGCCGCGCGCGGAGCGGGGATCCGCTCCACGCCTCGGCCTGGCCGTACATGATGTTGGTTCTGTTGCTTTCTGCCGAATGGACGCTGCGGCGTCGATGGGGGCTCCGCTAATGGCACGACTCTCACCGCTGACGGGCGAGAAGAAGTCTCTCTGGCAACGGATCAAGGAACTCGCGCTGACGGACGTCAGCGTTCTCTTCCGCGGGCTGGACTCGCAGAGCATCGAACGGCTGGAGGAGCTGCTGCTGGCCAGCGATTTCGGCGTTCCGGCCACGATGCGGCTCGTGGACCACATGGAGGATCTCCTCCGCCGCGCGCACGTACGCACGGAGCAGGAGCTGCGTGCGGCGGTGGAGGAAGAGATCGTGCGGATCCTGGATGGGTCGTCTCCGGGGTCGCGCGCGCTCCGCTTCGCGGAATCCGGGCCGACCGTGTTCCTCGTGGTCGGCGTGAACGGGGTGGGGAAGACGACGACGATCGGCAAGCTCGCCCACTGGCTCCGGCGCCAGGGGCACCGGGTGCTGCTGGCCGCCGGGGACACGTTCCGGGCCGGCGCCATCGAGCAGCTCCGGATCTGGGCGGAGCGGACCGGTGCGGAATTCGTGGGCGCGAAGCCGGGCGCGGATCCGGCCGCGGTGGCGTTCGATGCGGTGGACGCGGCGGTGGCCCGGAACGCGGACGTGGTGGTGGTGGACACCGCCGGGCGGCTGCACACCCAGGGCGATCTCATGGCCGAGCTGGCCAAGGTCGAGCGCGTGCTTGCCCGCAAGCTGCCGGGCGCGCCGCACGAGACGCTCCTGGTGCTGGACGCCACGGTCGGGCAGAACGCGCTCTCCCAGGTCCGGCTCTTCGGGAGCGCGTTGAAGCTGAGCGGCCTCGTGCTGGCGAAGCTGGACAGCACGGCGCGGGGCGGGGTGGTGGTCGCGCTCCGGGAGGAGTTCGACATCCCGGTCAAGCTGGTGGGGACGGGGGAGGGAGTCGATGACCTCGAGCCGTTCGATCCGCGGAGCTTCGCGCGGGACGTGCTGACCTCGTAATCACCGGAGCCGTGCCGGCCACCCGTCCGTATTCGCCGCTCGACGAATCCGTCCAGTACCTGAAGGGCGTGGGCCCGCGGCGCGCCGAGGCGCTGGCCCGGCTCGGGATCCGGTCGGGCCGGGACCTGCTCTTCCACATCCCCCGCCGGTACGAGGACGCGAGCACGGTGACGCCGATCGCCCGGGCGGAGATCGGCCAGGACGTGACGCTGATCGGCGAGGTCACGAGCAAGGGCGTGATCCCGACACGCTCCGGCCTGCGCATCTTCGAAGCCATGCTCCGGGACGAGACGGGCATGATCGAGTGCGCATGGCCGGGCCAGGTGTACCTGGATCGGGTGATTCGTCGAGGCGACGTCCTGCTCGTCACCGGCCCGGTGCGCTTCTTCCATGGTCGGCAGATCCAGCCTCGCGAGTACGTGATCCTCGGCCACGCGGGCGAGGATTCGGAGCTGGGGGGCAAGGTCCTGCCGATCTACCCTGCCACCGAAGGTCTATCCCACCGCCTGATCCGCTCCATTCTGGAAGCGAACCTGGACACGCTGCTCGCGCGGATCGCGGGGGAGGAGATGTTTACCCCGGCGATGCTGGCGGAAGCCGGAGTCCCGCCCCTCGCGGAGGCGCTCGAAGCGGTGCACCGCCCGACCTCGATCGCGGCGGCGGAGCGGGGGCGGCGGCGCCTTGCCTACGAAGAGATCTTCTTCCTCCAGCTGCTGCACGCCCGGGCGCACCACCAGGCCACGGCCGCCCGGGAGGGGCTCGCGTTCCGGCGCACGAACGCCCTGATCGGCGAGCTCTACCGCCGGCTCCCGTTCACGCTGACCGGCGCCCAGACCCGGGCGATCCGGGAGATCTTCGCGGACATGGAGTCGCCGCGGCGGATGAACCGGCTGGTCCAGGGGGATGTGGGCTCGGGGAAGACCGTCGTGGCCCTCTTCGCCATGCTGCTGGCGGCGGAGAGCGGGTACCAGGCCGCGCTCATGGCGCCGACCGAGATCCTGGCGGAGCAGCACGCGCGCACGCTGCGCAGGCTCCTGGCCGGCCTCCCGGTGGAGGTGGCGCTGCTCACCGGCCGGCTGAGCACGGCGGAACGCCGCGCCGCTCTCGAGGCGATCTCATCCGGCCGCGCCCAGCTCGTGGTGGGGACGCATGCCCTGATCCAGGAGGGCGTGCGGTTCGCTCGGCTGGGCCTGGCGGTCATCGATGAGCAGCATCGGTTCGGCGTGCGCCAGCGCATGGCGCTCGCGGAGCTGGGCGAGCGTCCGGACGTGCTCGTCATGTCCGCCACGCCGATCCCCCGCTCCCTCGCCATGGCCCTCTACGGCGATCTCGACCTCACCGTGCTCGACGAACTGCCCCGGGATCGCAAGCCGATCCGCACCGCCGTGCGATCGGAAAAGAGCCGGGAGCGGGTCTACGCCTTCATCCGGGACCAGGTCCGCGAAGGTCGCCAGGCCTACGTCGTCTACCCCCTGGTGGAGGAATCCGAGAAGCTGGAGCTGCGTGCGGCCACCGAGGAGTACGAGCGGCTGGCGAACACGGTCTTCCCCGACCTCCGCGTCGGGCTCGTGCACGGGCAGATGGCGGGGGAGGAGAAGGACGCCACGATGCGCGCGTTCATGGCGGGCGAGCTGGACATCCTCGTGTCCACGACCGTGATCGAGGTCGGGATCGACGTCCCCAACGCCACGGTCATGCTCATCGAGCATGCGGAGCGATTCGGCCTCTCGCAGCTCCATCAGCTCCGGGGCCGGGTCGGGCGTGGCGCGCAGGAGAGCTACTGCATCCTGATCACCGGCGGGGGTGAAGAGGCGACCCGCCGGCTCCGCATCATTGCCCAGACCGACGACGGTTTCGAGATCGCCCGGCAGGACCTGGCGCTCCGGGGCATGGGGGACCTGTTCGGCGCCCGCCAGCACGGGCTCCCGGAATTCCGGTATTTCCGGCCGGAAGCAGATGACGACCTGCTGCGCATCGCCCACATGAGGACCCGGGCGATCGTGGCGCAGGACCCGGCCCTTGCCCTGCCGGAGCACCGGCCGCTGGCCGAGGCCCTGGTGCGGCGGTACGGCGAGCGGGCGAAGATGTACGAGGCGGGCTGAGCCGGTTTCGCCGACTTCAGGCGGGCAGAGGGAGCAGCGCGCGAGGGTCAGGTTCTGCCCGGGAGGAGCCGCAGCCGCAACTCCAGCGCCCCGTCCGGCCGCGCCCCCACATCGAAGCGCTGCGGCTCGTAAGGGATGTTCGGCGGGGAACCGTCGGGCGACAGGTCCAGGATGAAGAAGACCACGCTCGCGGCTACGCTGATCTGGCTGGCCAGGAGCGCCAGTCGCGCGGCACGGTCGTTGTCCAGCACCTTCTGGTAGCGCCGCTCGAGCTCGGGATCCGCGTAGGCACCGTCCGGCCGGCGCTCCCGGCAGCGCGCTCCATCCTCGGCGCAGATCTTCTCCAGGGCGCGATACTCCTTGTCCGCATTCCGGTGCGTGGCCAGCCCGACTCCGGCCGTGGCCAGCGCTACGGCCAGGGAACCCCACTTGGCTACGCGCAGCGGGCGGAACGCGGAATGGCCAGGCGCCTCCAGGCCGGTGGGCTCGATATCCGCGGCGGGGAACCGCTCCCGGAACTGCTGGGCGCCCAGGGGGGCGGCCAGGATGGACAGGAAGGCCGGGAGAAGCGCGATCGACAGTCGTGTCTGCAGCATCGGTGCCTCACCTCAACTTCACGATCGTGCCTCGCAACAGCGGTACGTAGATCGCTCCATCCCGAACGGTGACAGGCGCAACGATGGAATCCTCGAGGTCGTAGCGCCAGACCGTCGTGCCGTCCGTCCGGAGCTGGAACAGCGCACCGTCCAGCCGCCCCACCAGCAGGCGGTCCCCGGCCAGGGTGAGCGAACCGCGTGCCGCACCGCCCAGCGAGGCGAGTTTCTCGCCGGCGCGGCCGCCCGGCGGCACGCGCCACACGTCCGCGTTGCGGGTGAGCAGGTAGACCGACCGGTCCGGGGCAACGATCGGTGCCGCCAGGATCGGCTCGTCGAAGGGCCCGCGCCAGAGCTCCTCGAGATCCGGGAGGCGGAGCGCGAGCAGGTCCCCGGTGAACAGCGGCACGTAGAGCGTGTCTCCGGCCAGGGCGGGCGCCGCGCTGACCCGGCCGGGGAGCGCGAGCTTCCGGTCTACCATGCCGGTCCCGCGGTTCACGAGAAAGAGCGTGTCCGCTCGAGTGGGCAACAGGATGCTCTCCCGCCACGGGACCGGCGTCGCCGCCGCGGCGCCGGACAGCCGAACGCGCCACAGGACCGAGCCCTGGTCCGTGGAGACCGCCACCAGCTCGCCGCTCTCCGTGCCGACGTACAGCGTGTCTCCGACCAGGCTCGGCGGGAACTGGATCGATCCCAGGTCCTGGCTCCACTGCCGACCACCCTTGCGGAGCTCCAGGGCATGGAGCCGGCCTTCCCGTCCCTCGGCCGGCACGTACACGACGGCCCCACGCCGGATCGCGCCCCCGGTCAGCGCGCCGTCCAGCCGCCGCTCCCAGTACTGGTCCCCGGTCTCCGTGGAGAGCGTGGCGATCAGCCGGTTCCCGGAGCTCGCGATCACGACGTCATCATCCACCAGCAACGGGGTGACCAGGCCGCGGCCGACCTCCGCGCGCCACGCTTCCTCCACCTCGTCCGGCGGCAGTTCGTCGATGAAGCCGCTCCTCTGGACATTTCCCAGGACCGTGGGCCACGCGTGCCTGGCGCCGGGGTCGATGGGCGCGGGTCGGATCGGCCGCCCGCACGCCTGGAGCACGGCGATGGCCGGACCCGTCAGGAGTATGACGCATACCACCCGGCGGAAATTGACACCCGGGCCCGGGCGCCCTAACTTGTTGAACTTTCGTGCAATCCAAGGTGCGTGATCGGCGATGCTCATAGGAGAACGAGTCCCGAATGGCTGTCGTCAGTGAGGTGAGGGATCTGGGACGCCACGTGGGCGAGTCCGTGACCGTCCGCGGCTGGGTCGATACCAAACGGTCCCACGGCAAGGTGGCGTTCCTCGTGGTCCGCGACGGAACCGGTATCGTGCAGAACGTGCTCGTGCGCAACCAGGTGTCGGCCGAGGACTGGGACGCGTTCGAGAGCCTGACCCAGGAGAGCAGCGTTCGCGTGACGGGCACGGTCCGGGCCGAGCCGCGTGCGCCCGGCGGCTACGAGATGGCGCTCGAGAAGCTGGACGTGGTCTCGATTGCCGACGAGTACCCGATCCAGCCGAAGGAGCACGGCATCGACTTCCTGCTCGACCACCGGCATCTCTGGCTGCGATCCAGCCAGCAGCGCGCGATCCTGCGGGTGCGCCACGAGATCGAGCAGGCGATCCACGACTTCTTCTACGCCCGCGGCTTCGTCCGCATCGACACGCCGATCCTGACCGGCGCGATCGGCGAGGGCGGCGCGGGGTTGTTCCAGACGGACTACTTCGGGGAAAAGGCGTATCTCGCGCAGACCGGCCAGCTCTACGTCGAGGCCGCGGCGGCCGCGTTCGGCAAGGTCTATTGCTTCGGGCCCACGTTCCGGGCGGAGAAGTCCAAGACTCGCCGTCATCTCACCGAGTTCTGGATGGTCGAGCCCGAGATGGCGTGGTACGACTCCGAAGACAACATGCGCCTCCAGGAGGAGTTCGTCTCTTACCTGGTAGAACGCGCGCTCGAGCGCTGCCGTGACGAGCTCGCGCTCCTGGAGCGGGACACCACGCTGCTCGAGCGGGTGACCCCGCCGTTCCCGCGGATCGATTACTCGGAGGCGATCCGTCTCATTCAGTCGCAAGGGAGCGAGACCCAATGGGGTCAGGACCTGGGCGGCGGAGATGAGACGATCATCGCCAACGCGTATGATCGGCCGGTCTTCGTGTACAACTACCCGAAGGCCGCGAAGGCCTTCTACATGAAGGAGAACCCCGCGGACCCCCGCACGGTGCTGTGCGATGACCTGCTCGCGCCCGAGGGCTACGGCGAGATCATCGGCGGCAGCCAGCGCGAGGACGATTACGACCGGCTCCTCGCGCGCATCCGGGAGGAGGGCCTCCCCGAGGATGCGTACGGCTGGTACCTCGACCTACGCAAGTACGGGACCTTCCCGCATTCGGGCTTCGGCCTCGGGATCGAGCGGACCGTGGCGTGGATCTGCGGGCGGAAGCACATACGGGAGGCGAGTCCGTTCCCGCGGCTCCTGAACCGGTTGTACCCGTAGCCGGCGCACGCCGGGCGGTCACTGGTCGCCGGGCGGCGTCCGTTCCTCGCGGGCCTTGACCTCGTCCCACAGCGCGTCCAGCGTTTCGAGCGGCACCTCGCCGAGTCGAATGCCGCGCTCGCGGGCGAGCTGCTCGAGCCTTTCGAAGCGGGCCGTGAACTTCGCGTTGGCGCGCTGCATGGCGTTGAGCGCATGGGCACCCGCGAGTCGGGTGAGATTGACGACGGCGAAGAGGAGGTCTCCGAGCTCCTCCTCGAGGGCGGGCGACGGCTCCGCCTCGAGGGCGCGCCGGACCTCCTCGACCTCTTCCGCGACCTTTTCGAACGCCCCGCGCCAATCCGACCAGTCGAAGCCGATGGAGCTGACCCGCTCCTGGATGCGGTGGGCGCGGGAGAGGGGGTCGAGGCTGCGGGGCAGGCCTTCGAACAACGAGCTGCGTTGGGTTTCCCGCGCCTTGAGCGTTTCCCAGGGCTCGGCGGGGCCGCCGCCGTAGAGGTGCGGGTGGCGACGTCGCATCTTCCGCTCGAGTTCGCTCACCACGTCCTCCGCGGTGAAGGCGCCACGCTCTTCGGCGAGCACGATCTGGAACGCGACGTTGAGGAGGAGGTCGCCGAGCTCGCCGATGAGCGCGCGGTCGTTGCCATCGGTCACGGCGTCGGCCACCTCGTGCGCCTCCTCCAGCAGGTAGGGGAGGAGGGAGCGCGGTGTCTGTGCCGCGTCCCACGGGCAGTTGGCGCGCAGGAAGCGAACGAGTGCCAGCGCCCGGTCGAGGCGCGGCGGATCCCCGGGCTGGTGCTCCGGGCTGCCGGTGGGGTCGACTTGCGGTGAATTCACGGTAACTCCTATACTAGACGCCTTTTACGCGTTATGTCAAATCCCCTGGAGTGCCGGGCCTGGGTCGAGGTAGACCTGGCCGCACTGCGCGCGAACTTCGAGACCGTCCGGCGCGTGGTCGGGCCACGGGTCAAGATTATCGCCATGGTCAAGGCCAATGGCTATGGTCTGGGCGCGGTGCGGGTGGTGCGGGCGCTGGAGCCGCTCTCGCCGTGGGCGTACGGGGTGGCCACGGCGGAGGAAGGCCTGGAGCTGCGCCGCGAGGCGGGGATCGAGCGGCCGATCCTGGTGGCGGGGCCGCTTCCGCCGGATGCGGCGCGGATCGCGGTGGAGGCGGGGCTCGTGCCGTCGGTGTCCGATCTGGCCGGGCTCGAGCGTTTGGCCAACGAAGCGAGGCGGAGGGGTGCGCCGCTCGAGTTCCACGTGGAGATCGACACGGGGATGGGCCGGAGCGGTTTCGACTGGCGGGACGCGGCCTGCTGGTCGGAGGCGGTCCGGGCGGCGACCGGGCCGGGCGTCCGGTGGACCGGCGTGTTCACCCACTTCCACTCCGCGGACGCGCCGGATCGGGGGCCGACGCAGCTCCAGTGGGAACGTTTTCAGGATGCGCTGGTAAAGCTTCCGGTTCCGCGGCGAGACCTGGTGGTCCACGCGGCGAACAGCGCGGCCGCGGTGCGCTGGCCGGAGTACGCGGCGGACGCGGTGCGGCCCGGGATCTACCTGTACGGGGGGCATCCGGCGCCGGGCGTAGCGCCGGCGCTCCTGCCGCCGCCGCAGCCGGTGGCCTCGGTGCGGGCCAGGATCACGTTCGTGCGGGACGTCCCGCCGGGGAGCACGACCGGGTACGGGGCCACGTACGCGGCTCGGGGCCGGGAGCGCTGGGGTACCCTGGCGATCGGGTACGGCGACGGGCTCCCGCGCTGCCTGGGGAATGTGGGCCATGCGCTGGTCCGCGGCCGGCGAGTGCCGATCATCGGTCGGATCTCCATGGACATGACCGTCGTGGACCTGACGGATGTGCCGGAGGCGCAACCGGGAGATGTGGCCACGCTGATCGGGCGGGACGGGGAAGCGGAGATCACGGTGGACGAGGTCGCGGCCCAGGCGGGCACGATCAGCTACGAGATCCTCACGGGCCTGACGGCCCGGCTGCCTCGCGTGGTGCGCAGAGATGACGACATCGACTGAGCTGCTGGCCGCGGCGCGAGAGGCGCAGGCGCAGGCGTACGCGCCCTACTCGGGGTTCCGGGTCGGGTGCGCGCTGGAGGCGGAAGACGGGGCCGTGTTCGTGGGCTGCAACGTGGAGAATGCGTCCTACGGCGTGACGCTGTGCGCGGAGCGGATGGCGCTGGGCGCCGCGATCGTGGCCGGGCGACGTCGCCTGAAGCGCCTCGTGCTGGTCACGGACTCGGCTACACCGGCTCCGCCGTGCGGCGCGTGCCGGCAGGCGCTCGCGGAGTTCGGACCGGGACTCGAGGTGGTCTCGTACGGCAAGGACGGCGCCTTGGCGAGGTGGACGATCGCGGCTCTGCTGCCGTACCCGTTCGTGTTCGAGTCGGGAGCGGACCCGGCGCCGGCCGGGGCGGGTCAGTGATCATCGGGCGGCGGATCGGGTCCGTACGCCGGCTCGGCGCGACCCGAAGCTGCAGGGCCCTGGATGCAGGCGCAAAGCCCACACCCGGACCAGGAACGGCACGGGTTGCCGGCCTCGACCTCGAGGGGCGGTAGGCCGCCTCGGGATCCGGTGGGCAGAGGAGAGACTCAGCTGGCGTGGCGCGCTGCGGGCGGTCGTGCCGGGTGGATGGAGCAGTCCCGGGCGCAGTCCGCAGGTGCAGTGATCGTGGCGATGTTCGATCAGTACGACGTGGGCGGTCGCACCGTCCGTCTCGCGTGACGGGGGAGACCTTGAAGCAGATCGGATGGCTCGCGGGGTTGTGCGCATGCGTGCTCGGGGCACTGGCCCTGACGGCGTGCGCGGATGAGGGACCGACGGAAGTAGGCGGCGTGCTGATCCCGGACGATCTCGTCCGCACGTACGACATCGTGCTGGACGCGTCGCGGTTCCTGGAGTTCGACACGGCGATCGGCGGGTTCACGCGGCCTTGGGATACGGGTTTCCGGATCATGGCCTCGGCGTACGAAGGGTCGCTGGATGCGCGGCTCCTCGCGCGGTTCGCCACGCCGCCGAAGGCGGTGGCGTACCGGGACACGAATGGCAACACCCGGACGGACACCATGCCCACGTACATGGGCGGCGAGCTGGTCATGTGGATCGACACGCTCCGCACGGAGCGGTCGGAACCGGTCCTGCTCCGTCTGTACCGGATCGGCGAGGAGTGGGATCCGCCGAGCGCCACGTGGACGCATCGGGTCGACACGGCGGGCGTTCGGGAACCGTGGTCGGAGCCGGGCGTCGCGCTCGATGCGTTCGTTGCGGAGGCCACGTGGACGGCGGACACGGACTCGGTGGTGTTCCGGGTCGATTCGCTGACCTCGGCGTTGTGGGCGGACACGCTGTCCGACGCCCGGGGCGCGTTGATCGTTGCGGCGACGCCGGGCACGCGGCTCCGCTCGAACGCCATGGTGTTCCGGTTCGAGGCGCGCCCGTCGGAGCGGCCGGACACGACGGTGTTCGTGACGGTGTCGATGGAGGGTTCCACGTTCATCCTGAACCCTCCACCTGAGGTCACGGGCGACATCCATGTCGGGGGGACGCCGGCGTGGCGGACGTATCTCGGGTTCCGGCCGCTGGCATCGGAGGTGGTGCCGTGCCCGGACGGGCCGGCGGGGTGCACCATTGCGTTGCGGGACATCCAGGTGAACTACGCGGCGCTGGAGCTGGATCCGCTGCCGGTCGGAGGAGGATACGCCCCTGAGGATTCGGTGCTCGTCGAGGCGCGGTACGTTCTGGCGGTGGGCGCCGTGCCGCTGGCGCGGGCGCCACTCGGGGACCGGGCGGGTCCGCTCCTCAGAGCCGTGTCGGGCGGGCGTTTCGCGCCGGAAGCGCCGGCCGGCGACAAGATCGAGATCCCGATCACGTCCTTCGTGCGTCAGCTCGTGACCACGCCGCGGGAGGGAGATCCGGACCCGGCCACGGTGCTGGCGCTGCTTTCGCTTCCCGAGAACGGCACCCTCGGGTTCGCGAGGTTCGCGGGGCCGGGGGGCACCGGGGGCGGGCCGCGCTTGAGGTTGGTGGTAACCGTCGCGGACGAGGTGAATCTCCGATGAAACGCTCGCTGCTCATTGCGGCCGCGGCTCTGTTCGTGACCGCGTCGGCATTGCCCGCGCAGTCGCTGTTCGGCACGCGCGGGTTGGGTACGCCGGTCGCGCCGGTGGACGCGCGGGCGCGGGCCCTGGGCGGGATCGGCGTAGGGCTCATGGGCATGAACGGGTCGCTGGTCAACCCGGCGGAGATCGCGAGCATCGGGCAGCGCTCGTTCGTCGGCGCGATCCAGCCGACCGCCCGGACCGTCGAGCTCGATGGCCGGAGCGACAAGGTGGGCGGGACGAGGTTCCCCCTGCTCCAGATGATGTACCCGCTCGGCAGTCGGCTCACGCTGGGGCTGGGCTACGGCGGCTTCCTGGACCAGTCGTGGGGAGCCGTGACCGAGGGCAGCGCCGTGATCGATGGACAGACGATCACGACGCGGGACAGGCTGGAGTCGAGCGGGGCGATCGCCCAGGCGCGGCTCGGGGCCGCATACTGGCTGGCGCCGTCGCTCGCGGTGGGGGTGGCGGCCGGAATGTACACGGGCCGTGTCGACCGGACCATCACGCGGGAGTTCCCGGAGACGGCGCCGATCGATGATTTCCGATCGAGGGTCGGGATACGTTACGGCGGGCCGCAGTTCTCGGCGGGGCTCATGTGGGACCCGCTGCCCGAGCTGCGGTTCGGTGGCGCGGTCATCTGGTCCGGGGACCTGGAAGCGAAGGTCGTGGAGGGGGAAAGGGCGGACCGGACGTACCGGATGCCGCTCCAGGCGGCCGGCGGCATGACGGCGCGGCTCGCGCCGCGGCTGCTGGGCGTGGTCGGCGCGCGCTGGGCGGGGTGGAGCGTGGCCGCGGAGAGCCTCGGCGGGGCCGAGGCGGCGCAGGATGCCTGGGAGTTCGGCGGGGGCGTGGAGTGGCAGACCGCGGGCTCCGGCGGACGGACCTACCCGGTGCGCCTGGGGTTCAATTACATGCAGCTCCCGTTCACGATCGAGGGCGATGCGCCTACGGAGTGGTCGGCGGCGCTCGGCCTGGGCGCACGGCTGGAGTCGGCGAACTTCGGGCCGCGTGCGATGATCGATCTCGCGTTGGAGCGAGGCGGCCGGGGCGGCGCGTCCACGCTCGGGCTGTCGGAGGACTTCTGGCGGTTCACGCTCTCGGTCGGTCTGTACGCATATTGAGCCCGGGACGGCGCAGCGATCCGGGACGTGGCTGATTCAACCATGGATGTGCCCCGCACGATGAAGCAAACTCCCGCAGGTGGCCGGAAGGCGTACGTGGAGACGTACGGCTGCCAGATGAACATCAGCGACGGCGAGCTGATGCAGGGGATTCTGGCAGCGCAGGGCTACGAGCTGGCGGAGCGTCCGGAAGATGCGGATGTGATCCTGGTCAACACGTGCGCGATCCGCGAGCACGCGGAGCAGCGGGTGCTCGGGCGGGTCGCGCAGTTGAACCGGCTGAAGAGGCAGCGGCCGGATCTGATCATTGGCGTGACCGGGTGCATGGCGCAGCGGATGGGGGAGACGCTCCTGGAGAAGGCGCCGTACGTGGACCTGGTGATGGGTCCGGACGGGTACCGCCGGCTGCCGGAGGCATTGGCGGCGTTGCGGCCGGACGAGGGAGGCGAGAGGGCGCCTGTGCCGGCGGCCGGGGACGCGGAATTGGCCGCGGCGGCCGTGGCGGGGGCGGTGGGGTCGGGGGAGGCGGCGAGCCGGAGCCGCCGGGCGCTCCCGGTCCTGAGCATGGAGGTGGTGCGTGGGGCGGGGGAGGCGAACCGGATCACGGTCCTGGATTTCGCGCCCCACGAGAATTACGAAGGGCTCGAGGTGCGGCGGCAGTCCCGGGTGAGCGCGTGGGTGCCGGTGCAGCGCGGGTGCGATTACCGCTGTACGTACTGCATCGTGCCGTACGTCCGCGGACCCGAGAAGAACCGGGCGCCGGAGCACCTGCTGGAGGAGGTGCGGCGGGTGGCGGAGGAAGGGATCCCGGAGGTGGTCCTGCTCGGCCAGACGGTGAACTCGTACCGGTATGGGGATTGGGACTTCGCGCGGCTGCTCCGGGCGGTGGCCCGGGTGGACGGGATCCGGCGGGTCCGGTTCACCTCGCCGCATCCGAACGACGTCACGCCCGAGCTGGTCGAGGTCATGGCGACGGAGCCGACGGTGTGCAAGCAGCTGCACCTGCCGGTGCAGGCCGGGCACAACCGTACGCTCAAGCGCATGCTCCGGCGGTACACCGTGGAGACGTTCCTGGACCGGGTGCGGATGGTTCGTGAAGCGATCCCCGGGATCGCGCTGTCCACGGACATCATCGTGGCGTTCCCGGGCGAGACGCGAGAGGAGTTCGAGGCGACGCTGGACCTGGTACGCGAGGTCCGGTTCGACGACGCCTTCATGTACAAGTACTCGCCCCGGGAGGGCACGCCGGCCACGCGGCTGCCACGGGAACAGTTCGTGGATCCGGACGAGGCGCAGGCGCGGCTGGAGGAGCTCATCGCCTTGCAGCGGGAGATCCAGGCCGAGATCAACCGCGGTGAGGTGGGGCGGACCGTGGAGGTGCTGGTCGAGCGGGAGGCCCGTACGCCCGGGGATGTGCTCGGTCGTACGGATTCCAACAAGGTCGTGGCCTTCCCCGGCGACGCGTCGCTCATCGGGTGCTTCATGCCGGTCCGTCTCACGGACACGACGGGCGCCACGTTCATCGGTGAGCCGGCCGGGCCGCCGGAGGCGCTCGGACAGGTGGCATGATCCGTCGCCCTGGACTGATCTTCGGCGTCCTGCTCTTCGGGGTCGTCGGCTACATCTCGTACCTGAACACCGGCGAGCGCGTGGTACTGGACCTGGGGTTCGTGGTCCTGTACCGCGTGCCGGTTTCCGTGCTGCTCTTCGGCGCCACCTTCGCCGGCATGCTCCTCATGTTCCTCGCCGGGCTCCCCACCGACCTGAAGGTCCGGCGCATGCTCCGCGACAGACCGGAAAGACTGGACCGGGAGCTTTAGCCCGGCGGATCGCCGGGAGGCGATGACCCGTCCGCTCCCGGCGCTCGCCCGCGCCACGCTTATTCTCTGCATCGGCCTGCTCCTCGGCTTCCGTGCTGCGGGCTTGCCCCACACGGCGGCAGTCCTCGGGTTTTTCGCCTGCTCGGCCGCACTGGTCCTGGACCGTCGGCTCGCGACGGTCGGAGCGCTCGGTGCGCTCCTCACCGCGGGCGTCTACGCTGGCCAGCGAACGGCTCGAGAGACATCCGGCGACTGTCGGGAGCGGATCCCGGACGGGGCGCGGGTGGTGGTGCGGGGCGTGTTCGAAGGTCAGGCCGTACCCGGCGGGGCCGTTCCACTCTCGCTCCGCGAGCTGCGCGTCGCAGGGCGGACGATTCGTTGCAGCGGGGCGCTTCGGGCGCGGATCGGCACCGCGGTCCGTGAGCTACCGCCCGCCGGCGCGGAGGTCACCGCGAGGGGCCGGTTCTGGGCGCACCTCCACGAGAGCGCGTGGCCGCGTCCGCCCGAGCGGGCGGGGCTCCTCGTCCTCGATTCCGTGAGCGTCCCTCGGGGGATTCGGGATCGGCAGCTCTTGCTCGCCGCCCGTGGCACGGCCCAGGAGCGGCTCCACCGGCTGCTGCCGAAGCGCGCGGCGGTGGCCGAGGCGCTCCTGCTCGCCCGGACCGAAGGGCTCGACCCGGAGCTTCGGGACCGCTTCGCGCGCGCCGGACTGGCGCACCTGCTGTCCATTTCGGGGCAGCACGTGGCGCTGATCGCGGCCGGGCTGCTCCTGCTCTGTCGGATGGCCCGGCTCCGGAGGTCTCGGGGAGACGCGCTGGTGGCCGTGGTCGTCGTCGCGTACGTCCTCTTCCTCGGTGCACCGTACGCGGCGACACGCGCCGCATTGCTCGTGCTGCTGGCGCTCGCGGCACGCATGCTCCAGCGGCCGGCCGACCCGATCGCCTTGCTGGCGGCCGCAGCGCTCGCGCTCCTGGCGTACGAGCCGATCGCCGTCCTCGACGCCGGCTTCCAACTCTCCTTCGCGGGCACCGCCGGGATCCTGCTGCTCCGGCGGCGGTTCCTCGAAGCGCTCCAGCCGTACGCGGGCAAGTTCCTCGCGGATTGCATCGGGACCAGCCTGGCGGCGACGCTGGCCACGGCGCCGATCTCGGCGCTGCACTTCGGCACCGTCGCGCCGGTCGGGATCCTGTCGAACATCGCGGCCACGCCGCTCATGGCGCTGGCGGTGCCCGCGCTGGCCGTGACGCTGGCGGCAGGAGCTCTTCACGAGGGGATGGGCGTGTTCTTCGGCGGCGGGGCGGAACTCCTCCTCGCCGCGCTGGAATGGGTGGCTGCCGTGGCCGCAGCGGTTCCGGGAGGTCACGCGCTCGTTCCCCGGGACGCCGTGGCATCCTGGGTCCTGGCGGCGCTGGCGGCGGGCGCCGCGTCCGGCTGGCTCACCCGGATGGCGCCGGCATCGACCGGACGGGCGGCGTGGGCCGGCGGCGGTCGCCGGGGCGTACGGCCCGCCATTCGGCGGATCGCCGCCGCCGGTGTTGCGCTGGCCTTGCTCGTGGCCTGGCCCGTCGCCGTCCGGCTCGCGGCTCCCGGCGTCCTCGAGATCCACGCCATTGACGTAGGGCAGGGCGACGCCATCGCGATCCGGTCACCCGCCGGCCGCTGGCTGCTCGTGGATGCCGGCCCCCGGACCGACCGCTTCGATGCCGGCCGGCGGCGGGTCGTGCCGTACCTGCTCCGTCACGGCGCGCGGCGTCTGGAAGCCATGATCCTCACCCACCCGGACGCGGACCACATCGGCGGCGCGCAGGCCGTGCTCGAAGCGCTGCCCGTGGGCGCCATCGTGGACCCGGGCATCGTCGCCGGGAAGAGCCTGTACCTGGACCTGCTCCGCGCGGCCCGGGCCGGCGAGGTGCGATGGTTCGCGGCGCGGGCGGGCCGCGAGCTGCACCTCGACGACATGACCCTCGAGTTCCTCTACCCCGAGGCCGGGATGCTTGACGGAATCGACCGTGCGAACGATTATTCCGTCGTTTTCCGGCTCCGGTACGGCCCGTTCGCCGCGCTCTTCCTCGGCGACGCGCCGGCCGCGGTCGAGAATGCCCTCGCCATGAGCCGGGGCCGCTCGTTGCGGGCGGATGTCGTCAAGGTCGGCCACCACGGGAGCCGCACCTCGACGTCCGAAGCGCTGCTCGATGCCGCAGCGCCACAGTGGGCGTTGATCTCCGTGGGCCGCCGCAATCGGTTCGGACACCCCGCGCCGGATGTGCTCGATCGACTCGAGCGGCGCGGGGTCCGTGTCCTTCGCACCGACCTCGACGGATCCGTCACGATCCGGGTTCATCGAGGAGGGTCGGTCGAGGTCGTGACCGCTCGATGATCGATTGGCTCGTCCGGACCCTGGTCCGTGAGGAAATCACGGTGCCGGATGCCGTTCCGCACGATGTGGCCATCCGTCGAGGACGCCTGATCCCGAGGATCGGTGGCCTGCTCGCCCGTATCGGCCGGCCCGCCGCGGCGGTCACGCTCGGCCGCACCATCGTCGTACACCCCGGCATCGAAATCACCGGCCGACTCTTACGCCACGAGCTCGCGCACGTGCGCCAGTGGCGTGAACACCCATTCCTGTTCCCGCTCCTCTACGCGTGGAACCACCTCCGGTACGGTTACCGGAACAACCCGTACGAAATCGAAGCACGGGCTGCAGAAAACGAATGAACTCGAGACATCGGGCCGTAAGTCCAATCCCGGCCCGTTCACGTTATTGGGGAGGCACCCATGACCTCTGTCGTCACCATTGACCGGCACATCATCGACGAGGAACGGAAGTACCCCGAGGCGACGGGCGCGCTGAGCAACATCCTCACGGACATAGCGCTCGCCGCGAAGCTGATCTCCCGTGCCGTGAACAAGGCCGGGCTCGTGGACATCCTGGGCGCGACCGACACCACGAACGTGCATGGGGAATCGGTCCAGAAGCTGGACGTCTACGCCCACGAGGCGATCTTCAAGGCGATGGACCACGGCGGGTACCTGTGCGTGATGGCGTCCGAGGAAGCGGAGGACATCCTGCCGATCCCGGACCGGTTCCCGACGGGCAACTACGTGCTGATCTACGATCCGCTGGACGGCTCGTCGAACATTGACGCGAACATCTCGATCGGGACGATCTTCTCGATCCACCGGAAGATCTCGAAGAGCGAGCGGGGGACGCTGGAGGACTGCCTGCAGCCCGGGCGCCATCAGGTCGCGGCCGGCTACATCATCTACGGCTCGTCGACCATGCTGGTCTACACGACCGGCACGGGTGTGCACGGGTTCACGCTGGACCCGTCGATCGGGGAGTTCCTGCTGAGCCATCCGAACATCCGGATGCCTTCCCCGGGCAAGCGGATCTACAGCGTGAACGAGGGGAACTACGGGAACTGGTCGCCTGAGCAGCAGCGGCTGGTGGACCACCTGAAGGGTGTGGGCAGCGGCGAGCCGGGGAAGTTCTCGGCGCGCTACGTGGGCTCGCTGGTGGCGGACTTCCACCGGACGCTCCTGTACGGTGGGCTGTTCATGTACCCGGCGGACCGGAAGAGCCCGAACGGCAAGCTGCGGCTCCTGTACGAGGCCGCGCCGCTGGCGTTCATCTGCGAGCAGGCGGGCGGCCGGGCGACGGACGGGACCCGGGACATCCTGGACATCCAGCCGGAATCCCTGCACCAGCGGACGCCGCTGTTCATGGGCTCGCCGGAGTACATGGACCTCGTGGACCGGTACCTGAATCCGGACCGGGAGGCGGTGGCGGCGGACGCCCGCTGAGATCCCGGGGCTCTCGGGCCGGGGACGGACCGGCCGGGGCGGCGCGTTCGGCTCGGTGCCGGGCGCGCCGCCTCACGCTCCTGGGGGGTGGAACGGCACGGAAGGAGGATTACGCGACGTCGCCTCCCACCCCTCGTCGTCTGCCGCTGCCCGCCGGGGCGGGGATCATTCCCGGCCGGCGGCCACGGGCCCGCGCGCGGAATAGAGGAACCGGCCGATGGAGAGTCCGCGCAGATCGTAGGTGACGCGGGGCTCGAGGCCGAGCTCCTCCCGGATCCGGTTCTCCCGCCGGATCGCACAGGACGTCTCGGCGGGCGCACCGGGCTTCGGGTCCGGGCACCCGCCGGGGATCGTCCGGGTCTGGGAGAGCGGCACCACGTGCCCGTAGATCTCGTGGATCAGGATCCGGTCGATGTCCAGATCCAGCATCTCGTCGGGCAGCCCGGTCAGGCGATAGAGCCGCTCCAGGCGCGGCACATCCACCGTGACCACCGCGCCGACGATGGCGCCCCACCGGTCCCGGATCGGGATCACCTCACCGAAATGCCGGGCACGATACGTCTCCATCCCGGCGACGAGCCCCGGCACCTGCTCCGGCGTGGCGACCAGCACGCGAAAGCCGTTGGCGCGGATCGTGTCGAGACCCGCCCGCCAGATGGACGACTGTGAGGCCAGCACGCCCATGCGCAGGGCCAGGGTCGTGTCCGTGACCTCGATGATGTCCGCGGATTCGATGGTGATCGCGCTCCGCGGCGCGAGCAGGGAAGGGGAAGCGCAGCCGGCCGCCAGGATCAGTGTGAGGGCGCCAAGACACCAACCCCTGCCCCCACGCCCCGACCGATCCTTCGAGCCCATGCCCGCCTCCACGCGCAAGGTCCGTTTCTGGGTGCCGTTCGCGTGGGCGCGGAGCCGAATGCGGCCCCGACCGGCCCGCCGCCGCATACGACAGGGGTGCAAGCGCCATGCCCCATCCAGCGTCCGGTACCACCGGAATCGGCGCTCTTTGGGCCCGTTCGGGCGGCACGGGCCGCCGATCGGCCGGGTGCCGGCCCCACCGGGCGACGACCGCCAGTGTGCCGGCTCGGGAGGCCGGCCAGACGGGACGGACCTACCCGCCGGGCGGTGCCGAGCTTCGCAGGCGCGGATGGCCACAGATCTCCCCGGGACGCATGGCTCGTGGACCCCACACAGCCACGAGGCGGGTTGATCCTCTCTCGCATACCGGCCCGGCAAATGACAAAGCGGGTGCGGAGAGAGCTCCGCACCCGCCGTGCTTCCTGCCCGGCTCGGTTCGAGCCGTCAGCCGGTTCTCAGAACGAGTAGCGCAGGGTGAGCTGCACCTGGTACACGTTCCGGAGCCGCCCCTCGAACGGGGTCGGCTCGCCCGTCTCCGGGTCGTACAGCCGGTTGTCGAAGGTGAACTGCGGCATCGACTCGCTGAGCGGTCCCGGCGTACGGCCACGCACAGCGAGCGCCCGCTGGTCGTTGAACGTCGGGCTGAGCGTGGGCAGCTTGATCCGGCCCCAGTCGCTGTTCAGGAAGTTCAGGAAGTTGAAGATGTCGAGCTGCACCGCGACCTGCTGCCCGCGCACCCGCGGAATCGACTGCCGGATCGACAGGTCCATGCGGTGCTGGAACGGCGTGCGGCAGCTGTTCCGCTCCATGATGCTCCCGCGCTGCTTGTCCAGGCACTTCTGGGAGCTGATGAACCGGTCGAACGCCGCCGCGGCCGCAGGATCCAGAACGAACTGGCCGTTCTGCACCGAGCCGATCAAGATCTCCTGCGTGTTCTTGGCATCCCGCGGGATGTAGATCGGGTCGTTGCCGCTATAGCCGTCCCCGTTCAGGTCGCCCTGGGCCACGTACGTGTACGGGACGCCCGAGGTGCCCTCGTAGTACAGCGTCACGTCCGTCAGCCCCCAGGGCAGCGTGTACGTGCCGTACGCCACGATCCGGTGCGGCCGCTCGAAGACCGAGGTGGTCGCCACCAGGTCATCGTGGGACGTGGACAGCTGCCGGCTGTTCCGCCAGATCGAGATCGCCCGGTCCGAGTTGATGGACTGGACGTCCTTCGACTGCATGTAGGTGTATGCGACCGTCGCCTCGAACCGGTCCGAGAAGCGCCGGTGGAGCTGCGTCGAGATCGAGTAGTTGTAGTCCTCGGACTGGTTCGTGACCTCGAGGACGCCCTCGTTGAAGTTCACCCCGCCGAACGTGGTCAGGTACCGCTGGTTCGCGAGGCGGTTGTCCAGGTTCCCGTTCGGGAGGATCGTGTCAGCGTACAGGACGCGGCCGTTGCGATCCGTGTACGGCTGGCCGTTCACCATGCGCGGACCCATCAGGTTCCGATCCCGGATCAGCACGCCGTTGATCGCCTTCCGGTACAGGGCCTCGACCGTGAGCACCGTGTTGTACGGGAGCCGGCGGTCGAACCCGGCCGAGAGGCCGTAGTACTGCGGGAACTTGAAGTTCGGGTCGATGGTGTTCACACCCACCGTCCCGGCCGCGCCCGGACCCGGCTCCTGCTGCCCGCGGCACGCGGTCGGGAGCCGGTTGATGTCCATGGTGAACTCCGGCGTGTCGTCACCGGTGCAGCTCAGGCGCACCAGCCCCAGGCCGGTGTTCGAGTACGCGTTCCCGATGAGGATGTAGGGCGGCGGACCGGTGTAGATCCCGATGCTGCCGCGGATCTGGTTCGTCAGGTCACCCTGCGGATCATAGTTGAACCCGATACGGGGCGACCAGAGGACGCGGGTCTTCGGAACCGCATCCGTGCGGATGCCGGACAGGCCCGCGGTCGCGAGGGCGGCGGTGAGCGCATCGTTCTGCGGCGGCTTGTCCAGGAACCGCGGAATGTCCGTGCGCAGACCCGCCGTGATCGTCAGCCGGTCGTTCACCGCCCACTGGTCCTGGGCGTACAGGCTGTAGACCTGGACCCGGAAGTCCGCCGGGATGTCCTCGTTCCGCTTGCTGTTCGGGTAGCCGACGGCATAACCGATCGGCCGGCCCGCCGCGAGGTCCTCGATGGACGCGAACTTGTAGACCCCGTACGTGCCCTGGGCGAAGTTGTTGAAGATGCTGGTGTGGTCGAGGCGGCCGCCCAGCGTGAACGTGTGGGCGCCCATCGGGATCGTGACGTTGTTCACGACCTCGAAGATCTTCTGCTCGAGCAGGTTGTTCGGCGAGAACTGCTCGGTGCCGAACGTCACGGCCCGGAGCGTATTGCCCTCGGGGACCGCCACCGAGACCTCGGGGGCCTGGACCGGGACCTTCCGCTCGTCACGGATCGTGCTGTAGCCGACGATCAGCTCGTTCGAGATCGTGCCGCCGAAGGTCGAGTAGAGCTGGGCCACGGTCGAGTTGTTCTCCGCCACCCGAGAGAACTTGTTCGACCCGAACCGGAACCCGGAGTTCTGCTGGAGCGGCGACGGATCGAACGTCCCGGTGTTGCGCGAGAAGGAATCATCCTCGGCCCGGTTGATGATCTGGCGCAGCACCAGGCGGTGCTCCGGCGAGATCTGGAAGTCGAGTCGGCCGAAGAGGTTGGTGAGCGGATTCCTGTTCTCGAGCGGCGCCACCGTCCCCACGTCGAAGTTGTATTGATCCCGCATGATGTTGGCGATGCGGTTCAGATCATCGAGGGAGACGGAGGGGTTGTTGACCGGCGTGTTGCCCCGGTAAGCCGGGCCGATGGCCGGGGTGCCGCGATCCTGCCACTCGGGAGCGATGAAGAAGTGCAGCCGGTCGCGGATGATGGGGCCGCCCAGGTGGAAGCCGTACTGCTTCACGCTGAACGGATCCTCACGCAGGTCCGTGCCGACCAGATTGAGGCCCATCAGGTCCTCGTTGCTCCGATACGTGAAGGTCGCGCCCCCGGAGAACGTGTTCGTGCCGCTCTTCGTCACGGCGTTCACGAGCATCCCGGCGAAGTTGCCCTGGCGGACGTCCGTGGGCGTGAACATCACGCTGAACTCCTTGACCGCGTCGAGCGACACGACCTTGCCGCCGGCGCTGCCGCCGGGCACGCCGCCCGTGCTGCCGAGGTTGAAGCGCTCGCTCTGGTTGGCGCCGTCGATCGTGATCGTGTTGAAGCGGTTCCACGCGCCCGCGCCGCTCGCCGCGCCCGAGGCGGGATAGACGACCTGCGGCGAGAGCTTGATCAGGTCCACGAAGTTACGGCTGAAGGTCGGCACGCGCCGCACGAGGGTGTCGGAGATCTGCGTGGTGACCCCCTGCCGCGTGGGCGAGAAGTCGGCGGTGCGCGCCACGCTCACGTCGAGCGGCTGGAGTTCGAGGGCCCGGGTCGCGAGCTGCGCGTCCACGCGGGTGGCCTGGGAGAGGCGCACGTAGATGCCCTCGCGCACGAAGTCCTGGTAGCCCAGACCGCGGATCATGATGGTGTAGGGCCCACCGACCTCGAGGCCCTGGATGAGGAACTGCCCGTTCTCCCGGGTGACCGAGCGGGTCACGTAACCGGTGCTGGTGTTGATGATCTGGATTTCTGCGCCGACGATCGGTTGGCCATCCTCGGCGGTGACCCGGCCCGTGATGGCGCCGGTGGTCACGCCCTGCCCCTGGAGCGCGGCCGGGGTGAACAGGGCGATCAGGAGAGCGGCCAGCGGGATCGCCCGGCCAAGGGCTCGCAACATCATTCGGTTTGTGCGTTTGAGGAACGCCCCGGCGTGGTGCGTCCCTACGTCCAGTACCGTACTGGTGTGAGCTCGCATACTCGACTCCGGCGTCGATTATGGTGTTTGTCCGGGATCCCGCTGCCCTCGTACCGGGCTACTCGCGGGTCCAGCGACCGGTTCGTGTACCGACATAGGAATTGCTCGACTACCTGATGAGTGATCGGCGCCATGGTACCATCGTAGGGGGATCTCGGTCAAGAGGCCCGGGCACGGGCTGGCGGATGAGTTGCGGATTCGTGATCATTCATACATGAAATGGTTGTCGCTCTTGTTGCTGGCCGCGCTGTGCGCGTGCGGCGGTGGCGTGGCCGGGCGCGTGGAGACCGGCGGGGCCGCGTCGGTACCGGGCAAGGCGGATCCCCCTGCGCGGGATTCGGTCCCGGAAGACGGGCGCCCGCTGCGCCCGCTCCCGGCGAGCGCCGCCCGGGAGTTCCCGGGTTCCGCCGCGGTCACGATCCGCGTGCTGCGCGTGGGGGCGCCATCCGGCGGCGGAGACGCCATACTGGTGGCGGACTCCCTGGCGACGCCGCCCCGACACGTCCTGATCGATGCGGGACACGATCGCACCGCAGCCGAGGCATTGCGTTCGTGGGGGATCGACACGCTGGACCTCACGATCCTGACCCACGCGCACAGCGACCATTACGGTGGGTTCCCGCACGTGCTGGACGCCGTTGCCGTGCGGGCGTTCGCGTTCAACGGCCAGGCGCGTACGGCGGCCACGTACCGGCGGTTCCTCGAGCGGATCGGGCGGCAGGTGCGCACCACGCTCGTGGTGGACACGATCCGCCGGGTCTGGCTGGGTGACGGCCCGGACGCTACGCAAGTCATCCTGATCCCGCCGCTGGCCCAGTACCTCGCCGAGCCGACGGACGACGGCCGCCGCCTCAACGATGGCTCCCTCGCCGTGCGGGTCGAGCGAGGCACGTTCTCGTTCCTGTCCACCGGGGACGCCGAGGTGGCGGCGAACCGGCGCTTCGCGCGGGACTACGGTCCGCTCGTGGACGTGACGGTCCTCAAGCTCGGCCACCACGGGTCACACAACGCCACCCAGGACTTCTGGCTGGATGCCACGACGCCGGAGGTGGCCGTGGTCAGCGCGAACGGCACGACGCACCCGCACGGGGAAGTGCTCGAACTGGTCGTCGGCCGCGGGATCGACATCTACTGCACGCCGCAGCACGGGATCGTGACGATCCGGGTGGCCGCGGACGGCTACTTCGTCGTTTCTACCGAGATGTCGCCGAGGTTCCCCTGCGAACCCGGGAGTGCACGATGAGCGACACGCACCGGCTGATCATCGACCGATTCGAAGAAGATCTGGCGGTGGTCGAGGTGGATGGGGAACGGTTCCTCGAGGTGCCGCGGTGGCTGCTCCCGGATGGGGCCGGGGAAGATGATGTGATCCGGGTCCGCCGCAGTGCGGAGGGCGCGGGGCTCGTGCTGGAGCTGGAGGTGGACGCGGAGGCCACGGCCGAGGCCCGGGAGGAGGCGCGCCGGCTCGTGGAGGAGCTCCGGGCCCGGGATCCCGGCGGGGACCTCGTGCTCTGAGGGGCGACGTCATCGGGATCCTGCCTCCGGAGCCTGGCCCGGGCCGGGACCGAGCCGGCCTCGCGGTGCCGGACCCGGCCCCGGCGGACGCCGCGGAGGCGGATCCCCGCCGGCGCCGGGCGTGCCACGACGTCGCCTCGAGCAAGAAACGGGGTTACGCGGGCGTTGGGCCGGCCACGGCAGCCTCTTCCGTCAGCCGGTCGATCTCCGCGCGCGCCGCCGCGAGCATCTCCTTCTTCTCACCCCAGTGCACGAACGCGCTCGCGAAGCCCATGAGCGCGATGTCGCACAGCTCCTCCCACGTGAAGCCGAGATACTTGTGCGCCCGCCAGTACTCCTCGGTCACGGTCGTGGCGCTCATCAGCCGGTTGTCCGTGTTCAGCGTGACGACGAGGCCCTCGTCGTAGTACAGGCGCACCGGGTGCTCCTCGAAGCTCGCCACGGCGCGCGTCTGCACGTTGGAGGTCAGGCAGATCTCGAGCGGGATCCGGAAATCGTTGACGTACTGCATGAGATCCGGGTCCTCGAAGAGCCGCGTGCCGTGCCCGATGCGGTTCGCCTTGCAGTAGTGCAGCGCCTGGTGGATCGACTCCGGCCCGTACGCTTCGCCGGCGTGGATCGTGGCCGCGATGTTCTTGTTGATCACCGTGTAGAAGGCGTCCTTGTGCTTCTTCGCCGGGTAGTTGTACTCGGCCCCGGCGAGGTCGAAGGCCACCACGCCCCGGTTCTTGTAGGCGACGGTCAGGTCCGCGAGGTCCCGGGACGTCTCCGGGCTCATGTTGCGGATCCCGCAGATGATGAGCCCTGTACGGATCCCGAAGTCCTGCTCGGCGCGGCGCAGCCCGCGGAGCGGCGCGTCCACGGCCTCGGTGATGGGGAGTCCCTCCCGGGTGTGCAGGATCGGCGAGTAGCGGACCTCCATGTAGCGGACGTTCTCGGCGGCCGCGTCCTCGGCCAGCTCGTAGGCAATGCGCTCGAGCGACTCCGCGGTCTGCATGACCGATAGGGTGATCTCGAAGCGGGCCAGGTAGTCCACCAGGTTCCTGGCGTCCTGCACGTGCATGTGGTCGGCGAGCTCCTCGGGGTCCCAGGCCGGGAGCGGCTTGTCGTATTCCCGGGCGAGGTCGATGAGGGTTTCCGGGCGGAGACTGCCGTCCAGGTGCACGTGCAGGTCGGTCTTCGGGAGGCGCGTGAGCAATTCTCTCGTAACGATCGTCATCGTCAGCGCTGTTTCTCGATTGCTGTCATGGTCAGGGGACGGCGAAGGGGATCGCCGCCCGACGCGTCCGACCCGCGAGGGACCGCGTTCCGAGCGGGCCCAAATCGCTGCAATGCGGCTCGCGCAGGCCCATGATGCACGCGAGCGGCCGCAGTGCGGCCGCTCGCGTGGGATGCGGATCGGTATGTCGCGTCGCTCGCGTCATGGCAAGAATCTACCCGCGCGGGCTGGAACGGGCAAGCAGGCGCCGCCCGGCCGTCACGGGCCGACCTCGGCAACGGCCTCCCGCGTGGCCCGCCCCGCGGCCCCACCCGCCTCGACACCGTCGGCGGCCGCGGCCTTCCAGGGGACTCCCGGCGCAGACCGCGATGCCCGTAGTGCGGCTTGCGCCGCGGCCAGGCGCGCCACCGGTACGCGGAAGGGGGAGCACGACACGTAGTCGAGCCCGAGGCCGAAGAAGAACTCGATGGACTTCGGGTCGCCGCCGTGCTCGCCGCAGATCCCGATCTTGAGGTCGGGACGGCCGCGCCGGCCCTCGCGGACGCCGTACTCCACGAACCAGCCGACCCCCTCCCGGTCCAGGATCTGGAACGGGTCGGCCGGAAGGATCCGCTCCTGGAGGTAGTGAGGCAGGAAGGTGCCGGCGTCGTCGCGGGAGATGCCGTAGACCGTCTGCGTGAGGTCGTTCGTGCCGAAGGAGAAGAATTGGGCCTCCTTCGCGATCTCCGCGGCGGTGACCGCGGCGCGCGGGAGCTCGATCATGGTCCCGACCAGGTAGGGGACCTCGACGCCCGCCTCCTTCAGGACCCCGTCCGCCGTCTCCCGGATCAGCGCTGCCTGACGCCGGAGCTCCTCCACGTGCGCGATGAGCGGCACCATGATCTCGGGCCGCACGACCACCCCTTCCCGTGTGACCTGCACGGCGGCTTCGAAGATGGCCCGCACCTGCATCTCCGTGATCTCCGGATGGGAGATCCCGAGCCGCACGCCGCGATGACCGAGCATCGGGTTCAGCTCGCGATGCCGCTCGACCCGTTCTTCCACCCGCGCCGGGTCCATGCCCAGCCGCTCCGCCAGCGTCCGGGTCTCCTCGCCCGGATGCGGGAGGAACTCGTGCAGCGGCGGGTCGAGGAGCCGGATCGTGACCGGCAGGCCGTTCATGACCCGGAAGATCGCGGCGAAGTCGTCGCGCTGCATGGGGAGCAGCTTCTCCAGCGCCCGCCTCCGCTGCCCTTCGTCCTCGGCCAGGATCATCTCCCGCACCACGTGGATCCGGTCGCCCTTGAAGAACATGTGCTCCGTGCGGCAGAGCCCGATCCCCTCGGCGCCGAACTCGAGCGCCTTGCGCGCATCCTCCGGATCCTCCGCGTTCGCCCGCACGCCCATGGTCCGGAAGTGTTCGACCATCTCCATGAACCGGTCGAACTCCGGGGTCGGCTCCGGGTCCACCGTGGGCACCTTGCCGAGGAGCACGCGCCCTTCGGAGCCGTCCACCGTGATCCAGTCTCCCCGGGCGACTTCCATCCCGTTGGCGTTGAGGACGCCGCGCTCCCGATCGATGGTGAGATCATGGGCGCCGACCACGCAGCACTTGCCGATTCCACGGGCGACCACGGCGGCGTGGGAAGTCATCCCGCCGCGGGTCGTGACGATCGCCCGGGATACGGCCATGCCCGGAAAGTCGTCGGCGGACGTCTCCGGGCGCACCAGCACCACGGCCTCACCCTGTTCCGCGAGCTCCACGGCTTCGTGCGGGTCGAGGACCACCCGGCCCGAGGCCGCGCCCGGCGACGCGGGAAGTCCGGTGGCGAGGACGGTGGGCTTCGCTTTGGGGTCGATCTGCGGGTGGAGGAGGTGGTCGAAGGCGTACGGGTCCATCCGGAGCACGGCCTCGGCCTCGCTGACCAGGCCTTCGTTCACCATGTCCACGGCGATCCGGACGGCGGCCCGGGCCGTCCGCTTCCCGTTCCGCGTCTGGAGCAGGTAGAGCTTCCCTTGCTCCACCGTGAACTCCAGGTCCTGCATGTCGCGATAGTGCTGTTCCAGCCTCGCCTGGATCCGCAGCAGTTCCTCGTACGCGTCCGGGAGCCGGTCCGCCATCCGCTCGATGGGGAGCGGCGTGCGGATCCCCGCCACCACGTCCTCGCCCTGGGCGTTGTACAGGAACTCGCCGAAGAAGCGCTTCTCCCCGGTGTTGGGGTCGCGCGTGAAGGCCACGCCCGTCCCCGAGTCCTCGCCCAGGTTCCCGAACACCATGGCCATGACGGTCACGGCCGTGCCGAGGTTCTCATCGATCCCCTCGAGCCGCCGGTATGCGATCGCCCGCTCCGACCGCCAGGAGCGGAAGACCGCCTCGATGGCGCCCCAGAGCTGGGCATCCGGTTCGTCCGGGAAATCCTGGCCCGTGTCTTCGCGGACCCGGGCCTTGAAACGCCTGACGACTTCGCGCAGGGCGTCCGCATCCAGTCCGGTCTCGTCCCGGGCGCCGGCCTCCGCGCATACGTGATCCATGATCTCCTTGAAGGCCTCGTCCGCCACCCCCATCACCACGCTCCCGTACATCTGGACGAAGCGGCGGTAGGAGTCGAAAGCGAAGCGCTCGTTGCGGGTGGCCCGGGCGAGGGCGTCGGTCGTGTCGTCGTTCAGTCCGAGATTCAGGATCGTGTCCATCATCCCGGGCATGGAGATCGCCGCGCCGCTCCGCGCGGAGAGGAGCAGGGGGAAGTCATCGGCCGCGCCGAAGCGCCGGCCCATGACCTCCTCGATCCACGCCAGCGCTTCGGCCACCTGCTCCTCCAGACCGGCCGGGTACCGGCCCGAGGCGAGGTACTCGCGGCATACCGCCGTGGTGATGGTGAAGCCGGGCGGGACGGGGATTCCGAGCCGCACCATCTCGGCCAGGTTCGCGCCCTTCCCGCCGAGCAGGTCCTTGTCCTCCTTGCTGCCGTCGGCTCGGCCGGCTCCGAAACAATAGACGTAGCGGGTCCGCATGGGTGCCTCCGGGAGGGAGAGGCCGGAAATCCGACCCCCGTGTCCGTGCGACATCTGGGGAAATACGAACGGGCCGCAACGACCCTGGGCTGGGGCCGCCACGACCCGTTTCATCGCACATTTGCCGCCCACCTCCCGACCGGGTCGGCGGCCTCAACACCTCCTCACAGGTAAGCCACGCCGATGCGGATGTCAAGCGAAGGGCCGGTCCGCAGGCGGGCGGGGGCGCGTCCCGGGGACACAGGGACCCCTCGGCGGGCTCAGGCCCGCGCCCCCGCCGCGGCCGGGCGCCGCTCCAGGTCCACGAGCGGGGCAGGGTAGCGCCCGGAGAAGCAGGCGTCGCAGAACGTGCCGAAGGAGCGGACGACTTCCCTCATCCCCTCTTCCGACAGGTAGCCGAGGGAATCCACCCCGAGGCTCTCCCGGATCGACTCGACGGACAGGCGGGCGCCGATCAGCTCTTCACGAGTCGGCATGTCAATGCCGTAGAAGCACGGGTGCCGGACCGGCGGGCTCGCCACCCGGAAATGGACCTCGCGGGCGCCCGCCTCGCGGATCAGGGACACGAGCCCGCGGCTCGTGGTGCCGCGGACCAGCGAGTCGTCAACGACCACCACGCGCTTGCCCGCAATGACCTCCCGCACCGGGTTGTACTTGATCCGCACCCGGAAGTCGCGGCCCGCCTGCGTGGGATGAATGAACGTACGCCCCACGTAATGGTTCCGGATCAGCCCGAGCTCGAACGGGATGCCGCTTTCCTCGGCGTACCCGAGCGCGGCGGAATTCGAAGAGTCCGGCACGCTGAACACGCAGTCCGCGTCCGCCAGCTGCTCACGGGCGAGCTGACGGCCGAACTCGCGGCGCGCGCGGTCCACGCTGATCCCCCAGATGCGGGAATCCGGGCGAGCGAAGTAGATCAGCTCGAAGATGCACGGCGCCGCCTGCGGGGCGGCCGGGAGGCGGGGCAGGGAAGTGAGCTCGCCGCCTTCGATCTTCAGGAACTCGCCGGGCTCCAGGTCCCGCACGAACTCCGCGCCGAGCAGATCCAGCGCGCACGTCTCGCTGGCGAGGATGTATCCGTCGTCCTTCCGGCCCAGGACCAGGGGCCGGAACCCCCAGGGGTCCCGCGCGGCGTACAGCGTGTCCCCCACCGTGATCAGGACGGAGAACGCGCCCACGAGTCTGGAGAGCGCGTCGGCGATCTGGCCCTCGACCGTGGATTCCCGGGACCGCGCGATCAGGTGCACGATCACCTCGGAGTCGATGGACGATTGGAAGATCGCGCCCTCGCGGACCATCTCGTGGCGCAGCGTACGCGCGTTCGTGATGTTCCCGTTGTGCACCAGGGCGAGGTCACCCTCGTGGTAGCGCGCGACGATCGGCTGCGCGTTCTCGAGGCCCGGGCCGCCGGCCGTCGAATAACGGGTATGGCCGAGGGCGGTCCGGCCCGGCAGCTGACGAAGCATGGCATCGTCGAATCCGTCCGCGACCAGCCCGGGCGACTTGACGACGCGCGCCCTGCCGTTGTCGATCGCGCAGATCCCGGCGGCCTCCTGGCCCCGGTGCTGAAGCGCGTAGAGCCCGAGGAACACCGACTCCGCGGCGTGTTCCAAACCCGATACCGCTACGATCCCACACATATCTACTTCATACCCCCGCTGATGCCCGTGGCTCCGGGACCGCCGGGCGCCCCCGGGGCGCCCGGCGGTCTCCGTGATCCGCCGCTCACTCCCGGCCTGCGGCCGCGCCTAAGCGTCGCCCGTCCCGCCGGCCAGGGTCGTCGGCTCATCCATGATCCGCGGGATCGCGGTGTGATAGATTTCCGCCAGCTCGGCAATGGGCGCCCGGATCTCCGCCTCCGGAGTCCGGATCGTGAACGTGCCGCCCGGCTCGCCGACCGTCCCGATCCGGGCGGCGGGAACGCCGTGCCGATCGGCCGCCCGGAGCACCTCCTCCACGTGCTCCTCCGCGCACGAGATGACGATCCTGCCCTGGGCCTCGCCGAAGAGGAGCGCCGCGGTCGGGAGCGCGTCGGACAGCTCCACGTCGACCCCCAACGGCTTCAACCGGTCGGCCACGGCGCACTCGGCGATGCACACGGCGAGGCCGCCTTCCGAGCAGTCGTTCGCGCTCGCGAGGAGCTCACGGTCCGCCAGTTCGAGGACCAGCTCCTGGAGCCGCTTCTCCGCGTCCAGGTCCACCGCGGGAGCGTCTCCGCCGACCCGGCCGTGGATCACCTTCAGGTACTCGGAGCCGCCGAGCTCGTCCGTGTTCGCGCCGAGCAGGACGATGGCGTTGCCCGGTTCGCGGAAGGGGAGGGTGACGTGCCGTGCGACGTCGTCCAGGATCCCCACCATCCCGATCACCGGCGTGGGGTAGATCGCGCCGCTCGGGCTCTCGTTGTAGAGCGAGACGTTCCCGCCCGTGACCGGCGTCTCGAAGCGCTTGCACGCCTCGGCAATGCCCAGCACCGCCTCCCGGAGCTGGTAGTAGACCTCCGGCTTGAGCGGGTTGCCGAAGTTCAGGTTGTTCGTGACCGCGCGCGGCCGGGCGCCCACGCAGACCAGGTTCCGGGCGGCCTCGGCCACGGCGATCATGGCGCCGCGCCGCGGGTTCAGGTACACGTACCGGCCGTTGCAGTCCACGGTGGCGGCCACGCCGCGACGCGTGCCCTCGATCCGCAGCACGCCCGCCGCTCCGCCCGGTTCCTGCACCGTGTTGCCCCGGACCGTGCTGTCGAACTGGTTGTAGACCCAGGCCTTCGACGCGATGTTCGGCGAGGCGAGCAGCCGCCGGAGCGCAGCGGTGGGATCGGCGAGCGGCCTGGCCCGTTCCGCCTCGTACGGATCCCACGCCCGCAGCGCCTGGATCGTTTCCGATTCCCGGGCCTCGCGCACGTACGTGGGGCACCCCTTCACCAGCGGCTCGCCAGGGATCTCGCAGACGACCACGCCGTTCTCCCGGACCCGGTAAATGCCGTCATCCGTGACGCGGCCGATCACCGCCGCCTCCAGCTCCCACTTCTCCAGGATCTTCCGGACCTCGTCCTCGTGGCCGGCCTTGGCCACCACGAGCATGCGCTCCTGGGACTCGGAGAGGAGGATCTCGTAGGCCGTCATGTCCGGCTCGCGGGTGGGGACGAGCGCCACGTCGATGTCGACGCCCGTCCCGGCCCGCGCCGCCATTTCACTGGACGACGACGCGAGCCCCGCCGCGCCCATGTCCTGGATCCCCACGATGTGGCCGCTGTAGATCAGCTCCAGCGACGCCTCGAGCAGCAGCTTCTCCGTGAACGGGTCGCCGACCTGCACCTGGGGGCGCTTCGCGTCGCTCTCATCGCTCAACTCCTCGCTCGCGAAGGTCGCCCCGTGGATCCCGTCCCGGCCGGTGCGCGCCCCGACCGCGAGGATCGGATTGCCCGGGCCGGACGCCGTTGCGCGGATCAGCTGCTCCTTCCGCATGAGGCCGAGGGCCATCACGTTGACGAGGGGGTTCCCCTCGTACGCCTCCTCGAAGAAGACCTCGCCCCCGATGTTCGGAATCCCCACGCAGTTCCCGTAGTCGCCCGCGCCCCGGACCGCGCCGGAGAAGAGGTAGCGGACCCGCGGGCTCGTGGGCTGCCCGAAGCGCAGCGAATCCAGCACTGCGATCGGCCGGGCGCCCATGGTGAAGACGTCCCGCAGGATCCCGCCCACCCCCGTGGCCGCACCCTGGTACGGCTCGACCGCCGACGGATGGTTGTGGGACTCGATCTTGAACGCGAGCGCGAAGCCGTCCCCGATGTCAATGACGCCGGCGTTCTCGCCCGGCCCCTGGAGGACCCAGGGCGCTTCCGTCGGGAGCAGGCGCAGGAGCGGCTTCGAGTTCTTGTATCCGCAGTGCTCCGACCAGAGCGCGCTGAAGACGCCGAGCTCGGTGAAGGTGGGGGCACGGCCCAGGATTTCGACGATGCGCTGGTATTCCTCTTCGCTCAGACCGTGCTCGGCCACGAGCTCGGGCGTGATCTCCGGTTCTTTGCGTGGTATGTTCGCAGTTGCCACTATCCCTCAACTCCCGTGTGGTCGTAAGCCGTTGGCACCCGACGGCGCGGTCGGCATCCGATGCCGCGGCCTCTGCGTGATCGCGGATGGCCCACAGCAGCCAGGCCGATGTTCCCGTATCGGTGGCGCCCGCGGTCAGCCCGCGATCGCCGCGCCGAGCGGCGTGCCCTGGATCGCGGCGAGGATCGACTCGAAGATCCCGCGTCCGTCGGTCGAGCCGAGCAGCGCCGAGACCGCCCGCTCGGGGTGCGGCATGAGCCCGAGGACGTTGCCGCGTTCGTTGATGATCCCGGCGATGTTCCGCATGGAGCCGTTCAGGTTCGCCTCGTCCGTGGCCTCGCCGTTCGCGTCCACGTAGCGGAACACCACCCGCCCCTCCGCCTCCAGCGCCTCCAGCGTCGCCGCATCGGCCACGTAATTGCCTTCGCCGTGCGCGATCGGGAGCCGCAGCACCTGGCCCTCGGTGTACGCCGAGGTGAACATCGTGCCGGCGTTCTCGACGCGGACGAACACGTCCAGCCCCAGGAACTTGAGCGTCCGGTTCCGCACCAGCGCGCCGGGCAGCAGCCCGGCCTCGCACAGGATGTGGAAACCGTTGCAGATCCCCAGCACCGGCCGCCCCGCCTTCGCGTACCGGACGACCTCCTCCATGATCGGGCTGAACCGCGCGATGGCGCCCGGACGCAGGTAGTCCCCGTAGCTGAAGCCGCCCGGCAGGATCACCAGGTCGGGATTACCCAGGTCGCGCTCACGGTGCCAGATGAGCTTCGCGTCCGCGTGCAGCACCTCCGTGGCCGCCCGGTAGCAGTCGTGATCGCAGTTGGACCCGGGGAACGTTACGATCGCTACGCGCATGTCAGCTTATGTTCTCCAGTTCGAGCTCGTATTCCTCGGTGACCGGGTTCGCGAGGAGGCGCCGGCACATCTCGTCCGCCCGCTCACGCGCGACCTCCATGTTCGGCGCCAGGATGCGCAGCCGGATCAGCCGCCCGACCTTCACGTCCGCGACCTCATCGAAATCCAGGGACCGCAACGCGTTGAGCACGACCTTGCCCTGCGGGTCGAGCAGGCCCTCACGCGGCGTAATGCTCACATCGATCACGTATTCGTTCACTCAGGAACCTCCTCGTTGCTGCGGGCGCCGCCGTCGGCGCCACGCGCGCGTTTCGACCGTGCCCGCTTGCGGCGCAACGGTCTCCAGGGCCGCTGCCGCGGCGACAGATCCTCGTAGTCGATGACCCTCCGCTCTTCGTCCGCCTCGTCCACCTGGTCGCTGTCGAGCAGCAGGTCGCGCTCCGGCAGGCGTTCGAAGAAGCCGAGCACGAACGCCTTGACCACGCCGTACGCCACGTACGCCAGGGCGGCCGGGAAGAGGAAGATCGCCGGGACCGTGAAAATGGCCACGATGGCCGCGATCAGCGCGGCCAGGGTCAGGATCCCCTTGAGCGTGCGGAACCCGAACTTCGGCATGACCGGGTACAGCACGTGGCTGACCATGAGCGCGCTGAGCAGGATCATCAGCGTGGTCATGAGGACCGGCCAGGGGAACCCGGTCAGGTACGTCTGGAAGAACGGGGTCTGGCTGAACGGATAGAAGGTCGCGAGCGTGACGCCCGCCGCGGGCGAAGGCAGGCCGTGGAACGCCACCTTGGCGTGCCCGGCCTGTTCGATGTTGAAGCGGGCGAGGCGCACGACGACGCCGGTGATGTAGACGAACGCCGCGATCCAGCTCCACGTCCCGTCGGCCAGGAACAGGAAGTACATGATCAGGGCCGGCGCCACGCCGAAGCTGATGGCGTCCACCAGGGAGTCGAGCTCGGCCCCGAACCGCGTGCCGGTCTGGGTGACCCGGGCCACGCGCCCGTCGAGGAGGTCGAGGGCGCTGGCGATCACCACGAGCCACGCGGCGGTGTTGTACTGCCCCCGGGCCGCGGACACCACGGCCCACACCCCGAAGAAGAGGTTCCCGAGCGTCAGCGCGCTCGGCAGGATGATCACGCCGCGCTGGAGCCGGGTGCTCACGTTCGGCCTCCGGTGTCTTGCTCGCCGCGAGCGCGGCGCCGCATGGGGGTCGTCACGTACCGATCCTGCGTTCCGTCGTTGGGGGTGCACGCCCCGGGCCCCGAACCGGGAATTCATCCAGGTGGTACCCCGTCAGGCGCTGAAATACTCCCAGGTAGCGTTGCGACGTCGCGTCGACGACCTCCTGCGGCAGCGGCGGCGCCGGTGGCTCGCGGTTCCAGCGTCCCTCGGCGACGAGGGAATCGAGGTAGTCCCGAACCGGCTGCTTGTCCAGCGAAGGCTGCGGCCGGCCGGGGACGTAGCTCTCCCGCGGCCAGAATCGGGACGAGTCCGGGGTCAGCACCTCGTCGATCAGGAGGAGCGTGCCGTCCGCGGCGTGCCCGAACTCGAACTTCGTGTCCGCAATGATGATGTCCGCCTCGGCCGCGATGATCTGGCCTCGCTCGTAGAGCGCGAGGCTCAGGCGACGGAGGGTGCTGGCGAGCGCGTCGCCGAACCGCTCCCGCACGGCGTCGAACGTGATGTTCTCGTCGTGGCCCTCCTCGGCCTTGGTGGCCGGGGAGAAGATCGGCGTGTCGAGGCGCTGGCTCTCGACCAGGCCGGGCGGCAGCGGCTCGCCCGCCAGGGTGCCGCTCCGCCGGTACTCGGCCCAGGCCGAGCCGGAGAGGTAGCCGCGGACCACGCATTCGACCGGGATCGGGCGCGTGCGCCGGACCAGCATCGAACGCCGCGCCCAGGTCTCGTACGTGGGGGCGAGGCCGGGCAGGGCCTCGACGATCTCGTCCGGGTCCGCGGTGATCAGGTGGTTCGGCGTGATGTCCGCGACCCGGGCGAGCCACCACACCGTGATCTGGGTCAGGACTTCCCCCTTGCGGGGGATCGGCTCGTTGAGGACCACATCGAACGCGCTGATGCGGTCCGTGGCGACGATGAGCAGCCGGTCATCGCCGGCGTCGTACACGTCCCGGACCTTGCCTCGCGCGACGAGCGGCAGGTCCAGGTTCGTGGTCTTGACCGCGGCAGACATGGATTCAGGCCCTCAGTTCCGGAGATTCGGCGCCCGTTCCGAGGCGGGCGAGGATCGGCTCGACGACCTCGGCGAGGAATTCGTCCACCTGTTGGGGCGCACGCCCGATGTGCCTGGCCGGGTCCAGCGTTTCCCGGACCTCGTCCGGCGAGAGGCGGAAGCCGGGGTCGTTGAGGATCCGCTCCGCGAGGTCGTTCGCTTCGCCCTGCTTGAGCCGCTCGGCCGCGGCGACGGCGTGCCGGCGGATCCGCTCGTGGAGCTCCTGCCGGTCGCCGCCCGCCCGGGTGGCGCGCATCAGGATCGCCTCGGTGGCCATGAAGGGCAGCTCCTCCTCGAGGCGGCGCCGGATCACGGCCGGCCGCACGACCAGGCCGGAGGCCACGTTGTGGACCAGGAGCAGCGTCGCGTCGGTGGCCAGGTACGCCTCGGGGATGGCGATACGCCGGTTCGCCGAGTCATCGAGGGTGCGTTCGAGCCACTGGGTGGCCGCGGTGAACGCCGGATCGATGGTGAGGGCGATCACGTGCCGGGCCAGGGCGGTGATCCGCTCGGCGCGCATGGGGTTCCGCTTGTAGGCCATGGCCGAGGAGCCGATCTGCTCCTCCTCGAACGGCTCCTCCACCTCCCGCAGGTGCTGGAGGAGGCGGATGTCGTGGCCGAACTTGCTGGCGGAGGTGGCGATGCCCGCCAGCGCGGCGAGCATCGCGTAGTCGACCTTGCGCGGATACGTCTGGCCGGTCACGTAGAAGAGCCGGTCGAAGCCCATCTTCGCGGCCACGCGCCGGTTCAGCTCCTGGACGCGCGCATGGTCGCCGTCGAACAGCTCGAGGAAGGAGGCCTCGGTGCCGGTGGTGCCGCGCACGCCGCGGAAGCGGAGCGTGTCCAGCCGGTGCTCGACCTCTTCGAGATCGAGGACCAGGTCCTGGAGCCAGAGGGTGGCCCGCTTGCCGACCGTCGTTGGCTGCGCCGGCTGGAAGTGCGTGAACCCGAGGGTGGGGAGGTCCCGGTAGCGGCGCGCGAAGTCCGCGAGCGCGGCAATGCAGGCCACGAGCCGGTCCCGGACCAGGAGCAGCGCTTCCCGGTGCTGGATCAGCTCCGTGTTGTCCGTGACGTACGTGCTGGTGGCGCCCAGGTGGATGATCCCGCGCGCTTCGGGCGCGACCTCGCCGAAGTGGTGCACGTGCGCCATCACGTCATGCCGGAACCGGCGCTCCAGCTCCGCGGCGCGCTTCAGGTCGATGACGTCCAGCCGCTCGCGCATTTGCGCCAGCGCTTCCGCCGGAATGGGCAGGCCGAGCTCGTGCTCGGCCTCCGCGAGCGCCAGCCAGAGCCGGCGCCAGGTCCCGAATTTGAACGCCGGCGAGAAGATGCGGCTCATCTCGGCGGACGCGTACCGCTCCACGAGCGGGTTGCGGTACGCGGTGGGCAGGGGCGGCAGGTCCGCCGGCTCCGACCCGGCGACCCCGTCCCGTGCGCCCGCCTCGCCGCCCCCCGCCACCTCCGATGGCGCCTCCGTCATGTTCTCCTCTGGTGTGTTCGAACCCACGCCCGGCCCCTCAACTCGAAATGTAGAAGGACGCCAGCCCGATCTGGCCGTTGCGCTCGAAGATCACGCGCACCGAGCGCCCGGCGAGCCGGCGCAGCAGGCTCGCGGCCTCCTCCGCCGACCGGATCGGCTGGTTGTTGATCTGCAGGATCAGGTCGCCCTCGCGCAGCCCGATGCGGCGCCCGGCGTCCGAGATCCAGACGATCAGCGCGCCCTGCTCGTTGACCAGGCCGCGCTCCGCACGGATCGCGGGCGTCAGGGTGATCAGCTCGAAATCCGAGAGCGCCCGGATCCGTTCCGCGCCCAGGGACGGCAGGTCCCGCGGCACCACGCGGATCACCCGTTCACGGCCGCCGTCGGTCACCACCACGTCCAGCGGTTCGCCGACCCGCGCGTCCAGCGCCACCACCTGCCAGTCCAGCAGGTTGCGGATCCTCCGGCCCGCGATCCGGTTCACGACCATGCCCGGCCGGAGCCCCGCCTCCGCGGCCGGCGAGCCGGGCACGACCTCGATGACCCGAACCTCGCGCAACCGGTTCCGCCGGGTGCCGTCCGGCCCCTCGATCTCGAACCCGAGCCACGCGCGGCGGACCCGCCCGTGCGCCAGCAGGTCCTCCACGATCCTCCGCGCCCGGTTGATCGGGATCGCGAAGCCCAGCCCCTGGCTCCCGCCGGTCCCGGAGATGATGGACGAGTTCACGCCCACCACCTCGCCCATGGCGTTCACCAGCGCGCCGCCCGAGTTGCCGGGGTTGATGGACGCGTCCGTCTGGATCATGTCCAGGTAGTAGCCGCGCTGCTCATCCCCGCTGGGGATGATGTTGCGTCCCACCCCGCTCACCACCCCCGCCGTGACCGTCGGCTCCGTGTTCGAGAGCAGGTACCCGAACGGGTTGCCGATGGCCACCACCCACTCGCCGATCATCAGGTCGTCCGAGTCGCCGAGCGGCGCCACGGGCAGGTCCCGGGCGTTCGGGATGCGGAGCAGCGCCAGGTCCGTGGCCTCGTCGGTGCCCACGATCTCGGCATCGAAGTCCCGGCCATCCGGGAGCGTGACCACGACCACCTGCGCGCCGCGGACCACGTGTTCGTTCGTCAGGACCAGCCCGTCCTCGCGGATGATGACGCCCGAGCCGAGCCCGGCCACCTCCCGCTGCGCGCCGGGCGGGAGGAAGAAGCTCTCGAAGAAGTCCCGCGGCCGCACCGCCTCCCGCCGGATCACGTTCACGCTGACCACGGAGGGGCCGACCCGCTCCGCCGCCCGCACGATCGCCGTACGGCGGGATTCGGTCACCGGGTCCTGCGCCGCGCCGGCGCCACTCGCGCCGGACCACCGCGACGACAGCGTCGCCGGCGAGCTGAAGCCCGCCGCCACGACCGACTCCCCGGAGGCCTTCACGGGCTCCGTCTGCGCGTTCTCCGGCGCGCCCTCCAGCGCGCACGCGCCCGCCGCCACGGCCGCCAGCAGCGCGGCTCCCAAACGGCTACGGTCCAGCGAGAACACGCCCATGGATCGAGTCCTCAGCCGATGTTGCGCGCCCGCTGCGGGAGTTTCTCCCAGTCCGCCAGGAACGCCGCCAGCCCCTTGTCAGTGAGCGGGTGGTTCAACAGCGGCCACAGGACCTTGGGCGGCAGCGTCACCACGTCCGCGCCGATGAGCGCGGACTCCACCACGTGGCCCGGGTGCCGGCACGACGCCACCAGCACCTCCGTGTCGAACCCGTAGTTCTCGTAGATGGCGCACACCTGGCGGATCAGCTCCATACCGTCCCCGGACACGTCATCGATCCGGCCCACGAACGGCGAGATGAACGTGGCGCCCGCCTTGGCGGCGAGGAGCGCCTGGCTCGGGGAGAAGCAGAGCGTCACGTTGACGCCGATCCCCTCGGCCCGGAGCCCGCGACAGGTCCGCAGCCCGGCCTCGGTGAGCGGGACCTTGACCACGATGTTGTCCGCGATCTTCGCCAGCTCGCGCCCCTCCCGGAGCATGGCATCGGCGTCGGTGGCCACGACCTCGGCGCTGACCGGACCGTCGACGGTCCGGCAGATCTGCAAGAGGATCTCGCGCGGGTCGCCATCCTCGCCGACCGCCCTGGCGAGCAGGGAAGGGTTCGTCGTCACCCCGTCGATCAGGCCCGCGGACGCGGCACGCTCGATCTCCGCCAGGTCCGCCGTGTCAAGGAAGATCTTCATCCGTGAATCCCTCGCTTGCGATTGCGCTTTCCAGGTCCGGCGCGTCGTCCGGGTACAGCACGCGCGTGAGGAAGAGGCCCTGCGGCGGCGCGGGAGGCGACGTCTCGAGCCCCGGCTCGCCGGCGAGGAGCCCCGCCATGTCCGTGACCGGCCGCCGCCCGCGGGCCACATCGACCATCGTGCCGACCAGATATCTTACCATGTGGTGCAGAAAACGATTCGCGGTCACATGGAACTGCACGCCGACCCGGTCCCAGGACGTCCAGCGTGCATTGTACACCACGCAGCGGGTGCCACGTTCGGGCTGGCCCGATTTCGCGAAGGCGGCGAACGAATGGTCGCCGATGATCATGGCCGCGGCTTCGTTCAGGACGGCCAGGTCCAGGGGCTCCGCCAGCGGCCAGCACCAGTGGCGGCGGAACGGGGACCTGGAGGCGTCCGCGGTGCCGACCCGGTAGACGTAGCTCCTGGCCACGGCATCGTAGCGCGCGTGGAAGTCGGCCGGCGCCTCGACCGCCGCGGCGATCCACACGTCGTGGGGGAGGATCGCGTTGAGCGAGCGCCGCAGCGCCTGCGGCGTCCAGCGTGCCGGCACCCTCGCGCCCACGACCTGGCCGATGGCGTGTACGCCGCGGTCCGTCCGCCCCGCGGCGATCACGGTGACCGGCTCGTTCGCCAGGCGGGAGAGCGCCTTCTCCAGCTCGTCCTGGACGGTCCGGACACCCGGCTGGATCTGCCAGCCGAAGAAGCCGGCGCCGTCGTACTCGACGGTGAGCTTGACCATCCGATGAGCAGGGGGCGACACGGGGGCGAAAGGTACGCGGACGGGCCGGAGTGTCAAGCGGACCCCGGGCGTCGCGCGGCGACGCGTGGCCCGCGCCGCTGGAACCGCCGCCCGCGGCTCGCGGGTACACACGCAGGACCGACGCACGACCCTGGCCGAAGGGAGATCTTCGCAGTATTCCGGCATGTTCAACGGAAGCGGTATCCGCTCGCGTGATGGGCGCGCAGAGGACCCTCGGAGCGCCGCCCGGGAGCCACGGGCGAGCCCGGCCCACCACGGGCCGGACGGTGGGTTCAGGAACCCGGGCCTCGAATGGCCCCGGGCTTCGGGCGGCGCCGTGCTGCGCTGGCAATGGGAGCGCCTGAGGCGTGGGGTGCCGCCGAACCCGGCGCCGCACGCGTTGCCGGTGGTTCCGGGCGACGTCGCCTATCCCCGCGCCGCGCGCGGCGAGCTCCGCATCACGTGGGTCGGCCACTCCACGTTCCTGATCCAGCTCGGTGGGCTCAACCTGCTCACCGATCCGATCTGGAGCCGGCGCGCTTCGCCGGTGCAGTGGGCGGGGCCGGCGCGCCTGGTGCCGCCGGGGCTGCCGTTCGACCAGCTGCCGCCGGTGGACGCGGTCCTGGTGTCCCACGACCACTTCGACCACCTGGACCGGCCCACGGTAGTGCGGCTGCGGCGAACGTTCGGCGACGCGCCGCGCTGGGTCACGCCGCTCGGGTACCGGCCGTGGCTGGCCCGGATCGGCGTGCGGAACGTGGCGGAACTGGACTGGTGGCAGTCGACGTCGATCGAAACGTCGGCCGGCGCGCTCCGGGTCACCGCGCTCCCGGCCCAGCACTGGTCCCGCCGCAGCCTGGTCGGCGACGGCCGGCGCCTGTGGGCATCCTACGCCGTGGAGACGCCGGACGGCTTCCGACTCTACTTCGGAGGGGACACGGGGTACTTCGGGGGATTCGCCGAGATCGGGAGCCGGCTCGGGCCGTTCGACGCGGTCATCCTGCCGATCGGCGCGTACGAGCCCCGGTGGTTCATGCGCCCCGTGCACATGGACCCGGGTGACGCGGTGCGGGCGTACCAGGACCTCGGCGGGCGGGGCGCGTTCGTGCCCATGCACTGGGGCACCTTCCGCCTGAGCGATGAGGACCCGCTGGAGCCGCCGCAGCGTCTTGCCGCCGCCTGGCGGGAGGCCGGGCTCCCCGCCGAGGATCTCTGGATCCTGCGGCACGGCGAGACGCGCCTGGCATCGACGGCCGGACGCCCCGGGGAGTGACGGGCACGGGGCGGCGCCCGGGCCCCGGCTCCGCCGCGGCGAATCCGGCCCGGACTCCGAGCCCGGCGTCGCATCGGGGTCGGCTCCTCCCACCCCTCGCAGCCGCCCGCCTCCGATTCTCTCCGCTGAGTTGCCCTTTCGCTCGCCCGAGCGTCATCATTGGGGAGCCGTCGGGTGAGTCCAGCTCTGGAGGGGCCATAATGAAGCGCCTGGGCGTATTCATCCTGCTGTTCTTCTCTGCGGCGGGCGTCCACGCGCAGGATCCCGCCGCCATCGCGGCGGTGCGGGACGCGGATCTGCCGCCGGATGTGCGGGCGCGGCTGGAGGCGATCGTCGCCGACCCGGGGACCGTCGTCTTCAGGGGCACGACCCGCATCCGGGCCGGAGAAGAGGTCGCGCGGCCCGTCGTGGTGCAGGGCGGCGCCCTCGTGGTAGCGGGCGTGGCCCGCGGCCCGGTGGCGGTGATCCGCGGCGCCCTGGAGATCGAGCCGGGCGGCATCGTCGAGGGGGACGTGTTCCTGATCGACTCTTCCTTCGAGGCGGCGGAGACCGCGCGGGTCGGGGGCACGGTGACGCGCGTGGGCGACGTCGCCCGGATCCCCTCCCTGCGGATCCGGCCCGCGGCGCCGGGCAACCCGCCAAAGGCGACCTACGGCGTCTCCGGGGTGGCTCTCGGATCGGGTCTCGCCCGGGCCAGGGTGGGCGCCGCGTACGACCGGATCCGGGGCATGGCGGTCCGGGTCGGCCCGGAACTGACGTTTCCGAGTGGCGAATCCAACCACCTGCACCTGTACGCGGCGGCCGAGTTCCGGTCGGAAACCACGCGCGCGTTCGACCTGCGGGACGACATCGGGTACCGGGCGGGGCTCATGCACACGTTCGGGCCCCGGGAAGAACTCGCGCTCGGCGCGGGGATCCGCTCCGAGATCGACCCGATCGAGCGGCGGGGGCTGTCCGGGTGGGAGGCCGCCCTGTCCTCCGCGGTGCTGCATCGCGATCCGTGGGACTACGTGGCCCGGTCGGGCTGGTCGGTCTGGGGCAGCTACGTGGTGCCCACCGTGCCGTTCGCCGCCCTCGTCGAGTACCGGGACGAGGACGAGGGCGCGGTCACTGCGGCGGACCCGTGGTCGATGCTCCGGCGGGCCGACGCGTGGCGCCTCCAGCCCGTGGTCGCCGAGGGGCGGCTGCGCTCCATCACGGTGAATCTGCGCTTCGACAGCCGGCCGGAGCTCCGGGAACCGGGCACCGGGCTGTACGCGGACCTGCGCGTGACGCGCGCGCTCGGCGGCTCGCTCCGGACTCAGCCGTTCGCGCTCCTGTCCGGCACGGGGTCCGACGGCGGACCGAATCATGTTGCGCCCTACGGGCCATGGGAGATCGACGAGCCGTTCACCTTGGGCGCCCTCGACCTGCGGGGCTACGTGGCCGTACGGGAGGAATCCCGTCTGAGCGCCCGGCTCTGGCTGGGCGGGGCCCTGTCCGGCTCGCCGCTGCCGCCGCAGTATCAGCACGCGCTCGGGGGTGCGGGCACGCTCCCCGGCTTTTCGGGCTTCACGGCGGACTGCTCAGCGAGATCACGGGACGGGGTGACCTTCCGGGACACGGAGGCGTTCCCCGTCTACCCCGCGTACGGTTGTGACCGCGCCGCGCTGTTCCAGGCCGAGTACCGCGGGAAGCTGAACTTCCGGTTCGGCTACGACGAGATCGACCGGGGCGAGTCGCCCGAGGGACTGCGCGTCGTGGTGTCTCCGGCCTGGGTGGCGTTCCTGGACGTCGGCCGGGGTTGGCAGCTCGCCGGTGGCATGGGCGGCGCCCATCGCGTGGACACGCCCACCTTGGTGGACGCCGGGCTCGGCCTGGTATTCGGCAGCCTCGGCGTATATGCCGCCGTGCCGGTCGAGGGACCGGGAAGCGGCGTGAGGTTCACCGCCAGCCTGGGCCACCGGTTCTGATGCTGACGCCGCGGCGGCACGGTCCGTCGGCCGCCGCGGCTCCCTCCCTCTGCAACCCTTTCCGCCGTTCCTGTGTCCCACGGTCGGAAGTGGCCGGGTCGAGGATTCCCCATGAAGACGACGTTCGGATGAACGGTCGCTGGTCGCCCGGGGGCTCGCGGGGGATGACGTCGCCGCCCGCGGAGCCGCGGGAGCAGCCGATCTTCGCGTACGCGCACGGGGAGACGCGTCGCTCGACCAACTGATCCGTAACGCGCGCGGGGACGCGGACCCGGTGCTCCCCAAGCGCGCGATATCCCGGCTCGGCCAATCGAACAACCCACGCGCCGCCGAGGCCCTGCTCGAACGGATCCGCCGCGATCGACCGGGCAGGGCCCGGCCCTGCTCGCCGTCAGCCGAGTCCGACGATCTCCATGAGCCGGAGCGCGTTCGTCGAGCGGGCGAGCCCGGGGCGGAGGCGGTAGTCGAAGGTCATGACCGGCTCTGTACCGCCGGCGTGGACCGTCTCCTGGAAGTGGACCGGCCGGGCGGCCGCCTGGAGCTCCGGGGTATCCGCCAGCGTCAGGTCATGGGTGGTCACGGCGCCGATGGCGTGGCTCGCCAGGAGGTGCTGCAGGATGCGCCGGGCCGCGATCTGCCGCTCCGCGGTGTTCGTCCCCTGGAGGATCTCGTCCAGCAGGTAGAGCAGGACGCGCTCACCGCCCCCGTCCGCCGCGCGCGCCGCCTCCACGACCCCTTTCAGCCGCATGAGCTCCGCCATGAATCGGGAGAGCCCCTGCTCGAGGGAATCCTGAACGCGCATGCAGGTCTGGAGGACGACCGGCGGCATCCGGAGCGACGTCGCACAGACCGGGCCCCCGGCCTGGGCAAGGACCACGTTCGCGCCGATGGCCCGCAGCAGCGTGCTCTTGCCCGACATGTTCGAGCCGGTCACCAGGAGGAAGGTGCCCGGCGGGCCGATCTCCACGTCGTTCGCCACGCGCGCATCGTCCGGGAGGAGCGGGTGCGCCAGCGCCGCGGCCCGGAGCACGGGCGGGCGGTCGTCGGCGATCTCCGGGAACGCCCAATCCGGATTCTCGTAGGCGAGGCGGCCGAGCGCGGCGAGGGCCTCGAACTCGCCCGCGACAGCGAGCCACCCGCGGACCCGGCGCCCCACGGCCGCCTGCCAGCGCTCGAGGCGGTCCAGCACGTGGAAGTCCCAGAGGACGAGCGACTGGAGGGGAAGGTACGCCAGCCCCGCATGCCGGACGTCCGCGAACCCCATCAGGCGTTCGAGCCGGCGCATCCACTGATGGGCGGACACGCCGTCGGCTTCGAGCTCCTGTCTGAGCCGGGAGAGCAGCGGGCTCCGGAACGGGGTCCCGGCCAACAGCTCGAGGAGGCCGGAGTACTCGCGCAGGGCGCGGTCCCTGGAGAACGCGCGGGCGAACGCGCCTCCGACCCACCGGCCGTACCGGATCGTGAGCAGCCAGCCGAACGCGACCGGGAGGGTGATCCAGCCGAGCGGTGTCCCAAGGGTCTCGTGGAGGACGATGAGCGCGAGGTTGACGGCCGGCACGAGACGGGCGGCCGAGAGCAGCCACGGCCTGCGGTGCAGCCACGGCTCGCCCTCCGCCCAGCGCAGCATGCTCTCCACGTCGGCTTTGTGGGCGCCGCTCAACGGTTCCTGGCGTACGGAGAGCTCATCCCGGAATTCTGAGTGCGACGCCAGCTCCGCCACGGCTTCCTGCCTTGCCGCGACCTCCGCGGGCGCCGCCGGCTCCAGGAGCCAGGTGCGCATGGTGGCGCGGCCGATCGGCGTCCCGGCCGGATCCACGAGCTGGAACAGGGATGCGCGACCGAACAGGTCGAGGTCCGCCGCGTACGGGTGGTCGCCGGCGGGGCCGGGGGGCGCGGGGGGCAGCTCATCCCACCGGCGCAGGACCCGCTTCTCCGCCAGGTCGTACGCTCGCCAGAGCGCGGCGGCGCGCCGCTCCTGCCGCTTCAGTCGCCCGTGCCGAACGACGAGGGCCACGAATGCCGCACCGGCCGCGCCCGCCGTGACCAGCGGGATGATCCGTTCCTCGGGGCCCCGCAGCTCTGCCCAGACCAGCGCGGCCGCCGCCAGGAGGAAGGACAGGAAGCGGGCGTTGGAAACCCGGCGGATCCGCGCCTCGAGCCGGTCCAGCTCCCGGCGCGCTCCGTCCCGCCGGGTCGCGTAGAACTTCGCCGCCGGATTGCGCCGGGCGGCCCGTTCACGTTCGGTCATCCGGCGAAAGGTAACAGCGGCTGCGACAACGGGAAAAGCGGCGAGACCCCGACCGGGAGGAAATTGACAGGGCGCAACACCTTTGTCTACTTTTCTCCCTGATTCACCTTCGGAGGCCCGTAGGAAATGAGTGCATCGCCGTCCGGTTCCGGCGCGGCGCCCGTCGGCGTATCGCCCGCAGCCGACCCGCAGCCCCAGCCGTTCTCCGTATTCCTCAAGCAGATCCTCGCCGGGCAGGACCTCTCGGCCGACGACGCGGAGGCCGCGTTCCGCATCATCATGGAAGGCCGGGCCACCCACGCCCAGACCGCAGGGCTCCTGGTGGCGCTCCGGTCCAAGGGCGAGGCGCCCAGTGAGGTGGCCGGGGGGGTGCGGGCGCTCCGGCAGGCCATGGTCCGCCTGCCGCTCAATGGCGCCGGGGACGTGGTCGACACCTGCGGCACCGGCGGCGGCCGCTTGACCACCTTCAACATCTCGACCGCCGCCGCCTTCGTCGCAGCCGGTGCCGGGGTGCGGATCGCCAAGCACGGCAACCGGTCCCACACGTCCCGCTCGGGCAGCGCGGACGTGCTCGAAGCGCTCGGCGTGCCCATCGACATCGATCCGGAGCGCATGCCGGAGGTCCTGGAGGAAGCCGGGATCGTGTTCATGTTCGCGCCCCGGATGCACCCCGCCATGCGCCACGTGGCGCCGGTTCGCCGGGAGCTCGGCGTGCCGACCATCATGAACGTGCTCGGGCCGCTCACGAACCCCGCCGGAGCGCGGCGGCAGGTGGTGGGTGTGTCGGATCCGGGATTGCTGGAACTCGTGGCGGGCGCGCTCCTCGAGCTCGGGCACGAACACGCGCTGGTCGTGCACGGCGAGCCCGGCATGGATGAGCTCAGCCCGATCGGCGCGACGGACGTCATCGAGGTCCGGGACGGCACGCTCCGTCGCTACCGCCTCGACCCGGCCGAGCGACTCGGCTGGGATGGCCTCGACCCCGACGGGCTCGCCGGCGCGGACCCCGCGCACAACGCGCGCGTGATCGAAGACATCCTGGCCGGTCGCTCGAAAGGCGCCGCCCGGGCCGCCGTGGCCCTCAACGCGGGGGCCGCGATCTACGTGGCGGGCAAGGCCCGAACCCTCGAGGAGGGCGTGGCCGACGCCGAGCACGTCATCGACGCCGGCCTCGCCGCCGCCGCCCTCGACCGGCTCCGCGCCGCGAGCCGCCGGGCGGTCGTCCCGGCGGCCTGACCGCGGACCCGGACGGTCCGGGCGCCGGATGAACGAATGCGCGGCGAACCACGAGGGCCCGCCGCGCATACATGATTCTGCCGGTCCGGACGCCCTCCGCCCCGGCTACTCGACCGTCCCCGCCGCGTCCGTGCGGGGCCCGGCGTTCCGCGCCCGGGCTGCCGATCAGTTCGCCGAGATCACCGCCCGGATCGTCCAGGGACCGCGGATCGGCGCATCCGACGGGCACAGCAACACCACCGTCAGCCCCCGACGCGTGCTACGGCCCACGACGAACGGTATCTTCGCTATCATCAGTACCTCCTGATCACGCCGATCACGATCCCCTGGATCCTCACGTCCTCCGGCCGGAAGTACAGCGGCGCCATCGTCGGATTCGCCGGCTGGAGACGCACACGCCCGTCCGGTTCCCGGTAGAACTTCTTCACCGTCGCGGAATCCCCGTTCACCAGCGCCACCACCATCTCCCCGTTCCGCGCGATCTGGCGGGAGCTCACGATGATGTAGTCCCCATCCCGGATCTGCTCGTCGATCATCGAGTCTCCCTTCACCCGCAGCACGTAGTGCTCGCCGCCGCGGCCGATCATGTCCTCCGGGACCGCAATGGTCTCCTGCTCCTGGACCGCTTCGATCGGCACGCCCGCGGCGACCGTCCCGTACAGCGGGAGCTCGACCGCGCCCGTCCGCATGCCGACGGGAACCAATTGGATCGAGCGACTCTCGTTGTAGGCCTTCCGGATGTATCCCTTCCGCTTCAGATTCTCCAGGTGCTCGTGCACGGTGGCCAGCGACCCGAAGCCGAAGTGCTTCGCGATCTCCTCGAAGCTCGGCGCGTACCCGTGCTCTTCGAGGTACTCCTGGAGGAAGTCCAGGATCTCCTTCTGGCGTCTGGTGAGTGGCATCATGTCCATCGTCGTGCGATCTTAGAGTCCAGGGCCCGGGGGTGGTGCCGCGGGTGCGGCGATCGCCGGGGCGGACGCCCCGGATTGGCTCCCCTCGACCGGTGGCGGTTCTTCCACGCCGATCCACGATCCGTCCACGCCGGGGTGTTGCCGTGTCCAGCCGGCAGCGGCCGCGGGCCATTCGCCGGGCCGCCCCGTCCGACCGCCCCACCTTCTGCCGGGCCCGAAGGGCCGGAGCCGGTCCACCGGGGCGCGACTCGCGGCACAGCGTGCCGGCGTCGGCGACCGGGCTTTCGCGGCCGGTCGGCCCTCACCCTCGCCGGGTACCGGCCGTTCCGGCCGGCCCGGGGCGGGACGCGGGCGAAGAAGAACCGAAAGACAAGGTACCCGAAAGGGAACCGAAGCGCAAGAGGGATGATGAGCGTACTGGACCGGATCGTGGAGACGAAGCGGGCGGAGGTGGCGGCGCTGGCGCCGCGGGCCGCGGAGCTGCGGCGCGCGGCGGAGAGCGCCGGGCAGACGCGCCGGTTCTCGGATGCGTTGCGGCTCGGGGATCGGGTCGCGGTGATCGCGGAGGTCAAGCGTCGGTCTCCGTCCGCGGGGTGGATCCGGCCGGACGCCACGGCGGCGGAGGTGGCGGGTTGGTACGAGGCGGCGGGCGCTTCGGCGATCAGCGTGCTGACGGACGGCGAGTATTTCGGGGGCTCCCTCGACGACCTCATGGCGGTGCGGAGCAGGGTGGGGGTGCCCGTGTTGCGGAAGGACTTCGTGCTGGACGCGGTGCAGCTCTGGGAGGCGCGGGCGGCGGGCGCGGACGCGGTCCTGCTGATCGTGCGGATCCTGGACGACGCGGCGCTGGCGGATCTCCTCTCGCTGAGCCGGGAGCTGGGTCTGTCCGCGCTCGTGGAGGTCCACGATGAGCGGGAGCTGGACCGGGCGCTGGAGGCCGGGGCGGAGGTGGTCGGGGTGAACAACCGGGACCTGGCCACCTTCCGGACGGATCTCGCGGTGACGGAGCGGCTGGCGGCGCGGGTCCCCGCGGACCGGATCCTGGTGGCGGAGAGCGGGATCCGAGCGGCTGCGGACGTGGACCGGATGGGCGCGGCGGGGGCGGACGCGGTGCTGGTCGGGGAGAGTCTGATGCGGGAGTCCGATCCGGGGCTGGCCGCGCGGGCGCTGGTGGGGCGGCCGCGCACCGGGCGGTTGGGCGTGGCGGTCCCCGGCGGCGTCCGTCCGGAGTGAGTCGGCATGGCGGCGAGCTCCCGCGACGGGATGATCCCGGTGCGACCCTTCGGGTCCGAGATCGGCAGGGCCGGGGGGCGGGCGGTCGAGGTGAAGATCTGCGGGCTGTGCCGCCCCGAGGACGCAGCGATGGCGGCGGAAGCCGGGGCCGACTACCTTGGGGTGGTGCTCGCGCCCGGCTATCGGCGCACGCGGACCGTGGCGGAGGCGGAGGCGATCTTCGCGAGCGGGAGAGGGGCGGCGAAGGTCGGGGTGTTCGTGGACGCGCCCCTCGATGAACTCGTGGCCGTGGCGGAGCGGCTCGGGCTGGACGTACTCCAGCTCCACGGATCGGAGTCCGCCGAGTACGCCGCGCGGGTGAGGGAGGCCGGGCCGTGGCGCGTCTGGAAGGCGGTGCGGCCGCGGACGGGCGCGGAGTTCGCGGCGGCCGTGGCCCGCTATCGCGACGTCGTCCACGGAATCCTCGTGGACGGCTGGAGCCCGGAGGCGCCGGGCGGGACCGGGACGCGGTTTCCGTGGGCCGAGATCTCGGCCGAGCTGCAGCGGCTCCGCGGCGCGGGGCCGCGGCTGATCGCCGCGGGCGGGCTCACGCCGGAGAACGTGGCCGAGGCGGTCGCCCGGCTGGCGCCGGACGTGGTGGACGTGAGCTCGGGCGTGGAGCGGTCCGTGGGGGAGAAGGATCCCGCGCGGGTGCGGGCGTTTGTCGATGCCGCGCGGAGCGGCGGCGCGGGCGGCGCGAGAGGCGCCCGGCCGCAGGAATGAGGAGTCGAACGGAAATGTCGCAGTCTGTCGTGGAGGGCGCGACGCGCGCCCCTGGTCGGTTCGGGCGGTTCGGTGGCCAGTACGTGCCGGAGACGCTGATCGCCGCCCTGGAAGAGCTGGAGCAGGTCTACGAAGCCGCCCGGAACGATCCGTCGTTCTGGGCGGAGCTGGAGGACCTGCTGACCCACTACGTGGGCCGTCCCACGCCGCTCTACCGGGCAGACCGGCTGGGCGAGGCGGCCGGGGGCGTGCGGGTTTACCTGAAGCGGGAAGACCTGAACCACACGGGCGCGCACAAGATCAACAACACCCTCGGCCAGGTGCTGCTGGCCCGGCGCATGGGGAAGCGCAGGATCATCGCGGAGACCGGCGCCGGCCAGCACGGCGTGGCCACCGCCACGGTGTGCGCGCTGTTCGGGCTGGACTGCGTGGTCTACATGGGGGCCGAGGACGCGCGCCGGCAGGCGCTGAACGTCTACCGGATGGAGCTGCTCGGCGCCGAGGTCCGGACGGTCGAGTCGGGTACGCGTACGCTCAAGGACGCCACGAACGAAGCGATCCGGGATTGGGTCACGAACGTGGCGGACACCCATTACATCATCGGCTCCGTGGTCGGGCCGCACCCGTACCCGCGCATGGTGCGGGACTTCCAGGCCGTGATCGGCAAGGAGGCGCGGGCCCAGCTCGAGGCGGCGGAGGGCCGGCTCCCGGCGAAGGTGGTCGCGTGCGTGGGCGGCGGGTCGAACGCCATGGGGATCTTCCATGCGTTCGTGGACGAGCCGTCCGTGGAGCTGATCGGGGTGGAAGCGGCCGGAGACGGGGTCGAGACCGGGCGGCACGCGGCGTCCCTCACCGCCGGCCGGCCGGGCGTGCTCCACGGCTCCTACAGCTATTTGCTCCAGACGGAAGACGGGCAGGTCGCGCCGGCGCACTCCGTATCCGCCGGCCTTGACTATCCGGGCGTGGGGCCCGAACATGCATACCTGAAGGACGTTGGCCGCGCCCGCTACGTGACCGTCACCGATCGTGAGGCGCTGGACGCGTTCGGGACGCTGGCACGCCTCGAAGGGATCATTCCGGCGCTGGAAAGCGCCCATGCCGTCGCTTACCTGCTTCGTGAAGGGCCGAACTGGGTCGGGGCCGGTCCGATCGTGGTCTGCCTGAGTGGCCGGGGGGACAAGGACGTGGCCCAGGTCGCCGCGCTCACCGGCAAGGACCTGGCACCGTGACCGACAGCGCTTGTAGCACGTGACGGAACCAGTACCACCGACCACCGGGGTACAGTCGGCCGCGGAGCCGGATCTGGATCTCTCCGCATCCGAGGTGGCCGACCTGCTCCTGCAGCTCGCCAAGAGCGTGCGGGCGTTCCAGATCTACGAGTCGAACAACCCGGTCTATCAGCGTTTCGTCGACGGCCTCAAGAACACGCTGGCCGACCTCTGGCGCAGGACCTCGGCGTTGGAGCTGATCGTGGACGAGGCCGGCTTCCGCTATGGCGAGGAGGTCGTCGCGCCGGCGGACAGCCGGGACAGCCTGCCCTACCTCTTCTACAAGGACGGGGTCCGCCATCTCAAGCTCCTCCCGGGCTTCGAGGACGAGATCGAGAAGTTCCTCGCGGTGGTGCACAAGGCGCGCGTCACCGACCGGATGGGCGACGACCTCGTGACGCTCCTCTGGGAGCAGGATTTCGGGTCGTTCCAGTACGGGTACGTGGACATCCTGGCGGAGGGGCTCGAGCTGCCGGGGGTGCCGGACCCGAGCACGCCGGCGATCGGGCGGGAGCGGATCGCGGCGGACCTCATGGGCGACCTGGAGCCGGCGTGGTCGCCGGGCGAGGCGTCGGCGGGGGACATCGTCGCATCGATCACGCGGGAGGACTTCGACGAGACCCTGTACTTCCTCGACGACGCCGAGCTGCAGACGCTGCAGCAGGAGGTCGAGCGGGAGTGGAGCCGGGATCTCCGGACCGACGTCCTGAACGCGCTGTTCGACCGTCTGGAGGACGGCAAGTCGGAACGCCAGACGGAGATCCTGGACATCCTCCGCCAGCTCCTGCCGAACTTTCTCGCCCGGGGCGAGCTCGCGGCGGCCACGCACGTGTTGCGGGAGCTGGACGCGATCCTGGCGGCGAATCCGCCGAGGCTCGGGGAGGCGCAGCGAGTGGCGGTCGGGCGGCTGCTGGACGAGATGAGCGACCCCGAGGTGCTGGGGCAGCTGATCGATTCGATCCAGAGCGGCGGGGTGGTGGTGGACGTGCAGGACCTGGCCGTGTTCCTCGAGCACCTCCGGCCGATCGCGCTGCCGGTCCTGATCCGCGCGGCGGAGACCGCGAAGTCCCAGGCATTGCACGAGCGGCTGCCCCCGGCCATCGAGCATCTGGCGAGGCAGCAGGTGAGCCACCTCGTCGGACTGCTCGAGTCGCCGGATGCGACGGTGGCGAGGGGCGCGGCGCGCCTCGTCGGCCGGCTGCGCATTGCGTCGGCCGCGCCCGGGCTCGCGAAGCTCATGGACTCGCCGGATGTGGACGTGCGTCGCGCCGCCGTGGCCGCTCTTGCCGACCTGCGGTCCAGCCAGGCCATCGAGCCGCTCCAGCGCGCGCTGGAGGACCCTGACCGGGACGTGCGGATCACGGCCGCGCGGGGGCTCGGCGAGCTGCGGATCCAGAGCGTGCGCGAGCGGTTCGAGGCGATCATCAAGGGGCGCGGCCTGCGCGAGGCGGATCTGACGGAGAAGCGCGCCTTCTTCGAGGCCTACGGTTCCCTGGCCGGGAACGAGGGGGTCCCCTTCCTGGACAGGATCCTGAACGGCCGCAGTCTGCTGCGGCGGCGGGAGCCGTCGGACATGCGGGCGTGCGCCGCCATCGGTCTCGGCAAGATCGGCTCGCCGGCGGCCCGGGCCGCGCTCCAGCGGGCCGGGAGCGATGCGGACCCCGTCGTCCGTTCGGCGGTGAACCGGGCGCTGCGCCGGGAGGCGACCGGCACATGAGCACGCCGCAACCACCCATCGTCCGGGGCGGCGGGTCGCTCCAGGTCCAGGGTCAGGCGCTGCTCATCGGCATGCACGCCGCGGCCCAGGCGCTGAAGCTCTATCCGGTCGAGAACGCCGCCGTGCAGAAGGCGCTGGATGAGCTGCACCGCACGGTCATGCGGGTGATCGAGCGCGAGGGGACGCTCGAGCTGAAGCTCATCGGGGACTTCGTGTTCCTGAACGATGCCCGGCTGCGGCTCGACCTCTCGAACTACACGGCCGTGTCCTTCTTCGGGAACGCGCTCGCCCGGCACGGCGTGGGCACGGTCACCGTGGACCCGGCCGTGTCCCGGAACGAATGGGCCCCGTTCCTGAGCCTGCTCCTCCAGGACCCGCCCGAGTCCGCCGACCCCTTCGAACGGTTCACGGCCCGGCTCGCCAATACGCCGGTCTCCAGGATCACGGTCTCGCCGACGCGGGACCCGGACCAGCGCCCGGGCACGGACACGCGCTCCCGGGAGCTCGCGAAGAAGACGTACGTTCAGTCGGTCCAGGTCGCCCGCGAGGTGCTCACCGATTTCCGGCTGGGCAAGGCGGTCAACGTCCGGCGAGTCAAGCGCGCGGTGCAGAGCATCGTCGATCAGGTGCTCAACGACGAGAGCTCCATGATCGGCATGACCGTGCTGCGCGACTTCGATGAGTACACGTTCACGCACTCCGTGAACGTGTGCATCTTCAGCGTGGTGCTGGGGCAGAAGCTCGGCCTGTCCAAGCTCCAGTTGTACGAGCTCGGACTGGGGGCGCTGTTCCACGACATCGGCAAGATGCGGATCGACCCGGACATCATCAACAAGGCGGAAGGCCTCACGGAGGACGAGTTCGACGCGATCCGCGAGCATCCCACGGAAGGTCTCCTGGCGCTCTTCAACCTGAACGGCTTCGGGGAGGTGCCGTACCGCGCCATGCTGATGGCGTACGAGCACCACATGAAGATCGACCTCACGGGCTACCCGAGGAACAGGCGGAAGCGGACGCCGTCGCTCTTCAGCCGGATCGTCGCGGTGGCCGATGGGTTCGACGCGGCGACGTCGCGCCGGAGCTACCAATCCCTGCCGTGGCCGCCCGACCGGGTCCTCGCCGAGATGCAGAACAACCCGAAGCGCGGGTTCGACCCGCTCGTGGTCAAGGCCTTCATCAACGTCACGGGCGTGTATCCGGTGGGCACGCTCGTGATCCTGGACACCTACGAGCTGGCGGTGGTGTACGAGCCGAATCCGGATCCGAGCCGCATCCACCAGCCGGTGGTCAAGATCATCGCGGATCCGATGGGGATCCCGCTGGCGGAGCCGGTGCTCGCCGACCTGTCGGAGATCGACCCGGTCACCGGCCATCCGAAGCGAACGATCATCAAGACGACCGACCCCGAGAAGTACGGTATCAACGTTGGCGAATACTTCCTCTGAGACAGACCGCCTGTCCTCCCGGTTCGACGCCTGGCGCGCGGCGGGGCGGCGGGCCCTGATTCCCTACGTCACCGCGGGCTACCCCCGTCCGGCCGACACCGTGGAACTGCTGCACGGCCTCGTGGACGCGGGCGCGGACGTGATCGAGCTGGGCGTTCCGTTCAGCGATCCGCTGGCGGACGGTCCCACGATCCAGCGGTCGACCCAGGCGGCGCTGGAGGCGGGCGTGACCCTGGAATGGACGCTGGACGCGCTGGCGCGGTTCCGGCGGGAGCGGGACGCGAGCGTCGTCGTCTTCAGCTACCTGAACCCGGTGCTGGCGTACGGCATCGAGCGCTTCCTTGCGGACGCCGTGGCGGCTGGCGCGGACGGCTTCCTCCTCACCGACCTGCCGTACGGGTGCGATCCCGAGTTCGAGGCACTCGTGGAGGCCTCGCCCATCCCGCTGATCCGGCTCCTTGCGCCGACCACGCCGATCGACCGGGCGGTGGCGATCGCCCGGCGCGCGCGGGGATTCCTTTACTACATCTCCCGCACGGGCGTGACCGGCGCGACCCGCGACCTGCGCGCGGACCTCGCCACGGAGGTGGCCGCGCTCCGGGGCGCCACGGACGTGCCGATCGCGGTCGGGTTCGGGATCTCCGGGCCCGAACAGGCGGCGTGGGTCGCCCAGGTGGCGGATGGGGTGGTGGTGGGCAGCGCCCTGATCGAGGCGCTGGACCGGGGCGGCATCCCTGAGGCGACGTCGTTCCTCCGCACCCTCCGCGAAGCGATCGACCGCGTGCGGTGAGGCCGGTTCCGGCGCCGGCGCGCGGGTGCCGGCGCTGCCGAGCGACAACCGGACCCTGCGCCGGTCAGCGGAACGGAATGTCGAGCGCTTTCGCTCGATAGACACTCGTTTGTTCCGCCAGGATGCGCGCCCGTACGACCCGATACGGGCCGGTTCGGCGCCCGCGGGACCCGGCGCCGCCCCGCCCGGTCCCCGCGATCCCATCCAGCGCTACGTCCCGATTCCGGATGACCATGGACGGGCGCAGACCGCCGGGGCGGCGTGCTGTACAGCGGGCCTCAGCTCCCCCCGCCCGCACCCCCGTCACCCGTGCGGGAGAGCGTCCAGACGTAGGCCGCGACCGCCCGCAGCTCCTCGTCCGACAGCTTCGCGCCGCCCATCTCCGGCATGGGCGCGGGGAACTTGACGGGCTTGGGCACGCCGGAGCGCACGAGCGCCACGATCTCCTCGAAGCCCCCCTTGATGTGCAGCCACTCCCCGCCCTTGAGCGCCGGGCCTAGCATCGTGCCCTCGCCGGACGCGCCGTGACAGACGAAGCAGTTGCCGCGACCCCGGAAAATGGCCGCGCCGGCGTCGATCTGGGCCGGGCCGATGCCCGGCGGGAGGCCGTTCGCATCCGCCTGCTGAGCGGCGGCGGACAGGGGCAGGACGAATATCACTGCTGCCGCGATCGCGGCTGGAAGACGTCGCATCGATCACTCCTCTGTCTTCGTGTGCTGATTCGGCTCGCCGCGGGCCGGCCGGAACCCCATCTCCGCCGGGGGCGCGGCCCGAAATCACGGCGCGTCATGACACCCGGAGACGCCGCTCGAGTTCCGGGTCCGGCTCCACGAAGAGCGTGCGGACCCGCTCCGGCACCACCAGCCCGGGCGGCGCCTTGCGCGGTTTCCGTACATACTTGCGGCGGGTCCAGTCCACAGCAACCGTCCCGGACGTGCGCGCGCGGCTGTGCAGCGCCGCCAGCACCGCGGCCTCGACCAGGTCCCGGCGCGGGGGATTCGCCTCCGGGTCGCTCCAGCGGAGGATCACGTGGGAGCCGGCCACGTCCCGGGCGTGCAGCCAGATGTCGTTCGGCGACGAGTGGTGGAAGGTCAACTCGTCGTTCGCGCGGCTGCTCCGCCCGACCCGGGCCTCGAGCCCGCCGCTCGTGCGGTAGCGACGGTAGGGGAGGGCAGGGGCCTCCCCGCCGCCCGCGCCCTTGCGCTCGCCCGGGGCCTCGCCGATGACCGCGGCGAGCTCCGCCGCCGCGGCGGGATCGGTCCGCGCCCGCTCGACGAGGGCTTCCAGCACTCGCCGTTCCGGCTCGGCTCGCTGGATCAGGTCCGGAATCCGCTCCGCCGCCCGTTCCCGCTTCCTCGCCCGTTCGTAGATCCTCTGCACGTTGTCCGAGGGCGGGAGGGACGGGTCCAGCGCCACGGTCAGCGTCCCGCCCTCGAAGTCGGAGATCTGCACCTCCGTCATCCCCTTGCGCACCAGGTACAGCTGGCTGAGGAGCAGGTCCGCGGACCGGCGCAGCGCCGCCGCCTCGGGCGCCGCCTCCGCCAGCTCCCGGCGCATCCGGTCGATCCGGGCATCCAGGCGGGCCAGACGGGCCCGGGCCCGCTCGAGGAGCTCGGCCGGCACCGCGGGCGCCGCGGGCTCCGCCTCACCTTCGACCGGACCCGCAGCAGCGGCAATGGCGTCCAGTAGCGTGGGATACCGCGCTTCACAGACCCCGCCCGGCGGGACCGGGTACGGCTGTCGCGCGCCGCCCAGGTTCAGCACGCACGGCTCCGCAGGCCCGAACCGGACGAGCGCCCGGTAGCGTTCGTACGCCCCCTCCAGGGCGGCGGGGTCGGCGCGGATCGCGGCCTCGCCGAGCACCGGCGCCGCGTTCAGGGGGCTCATGTAGGCGACGTCGCGGATCAACCTCCCCGGCCGGTCCTCCGGCGCCACCGGCTCCAGCAGCCCGCGCCACTCTTCCGGGGTGAGCGGCGAGTCCAGCCCGGCGCGCCGCTGCGCCGGCGGCGGCGAATACGCCGCGCCGGGCGCCAGGCGCCGACCCCCCGCCTCCCTCCGCCACAGCACCGCCAGGATCCGATCCTCCTCGTCCAGCGCCAGCACGTTCCACTGGTTCGTCATCAGCTCCACGACGACGCGGCCTCCGGTCACCCGGACCTCCAGCAGCCGCTCGTCGGGCACCGCTCGGACGTCAACCACCCGCACCCGCCGGCGGTACGGCGTCGCGTCCCGGTCGAACCGCGCCCGGCGCCGCCCGCCGGCCGCGTCCGCCGGCGCCGCCAACCGCACCGCGCCACGCCTCGGGTGCAGCTCCCAGATCAGCGCCAGGTCGCCGAAATCGAACACCGCCCGCCGCGGATCCGAGTCCAACCGGAGGGCAAGGAGATGGCGTCCTGCGAGGCGCTCGGAGAGCTCCGCCGCAAGGTAGCGGACCAGGATCGGATCGTAGCGAATCGGGTTTGACACGCCCCGAAATTGACGCTAGCTTCCCCCCATCGTCAACTCGAAGGCGCGCGCCATTACGTGCGTTCCGTAGAACCGCCCGGCAGGGGAAGGCGGCGCAGATGAGCGTTCACGGCGCGGAGCGGACGCGGCGAGTCACCGTCCGCGATCTCCGTGAGATGAAACGGCGCGGCGATAAAATCGTCGCGCTCACTGCCTATGACTTCCTGTTCGGACGGCTCGTCGATGGCGCTGGCGTCGACATCGTCCTCGTCGGCGACTCCCTCGGACAGGTCGTCTGCGGCCACGATTCCACACTCCCCGTCACCCTGGACGACATGATCTACCACGGCCGCGCCGTGCGGCGCGCCGTGCAGCGGGCCTTCCTCGTGGTCGACATGCCCTTCCTGTCGTTCCAGGTCAGCCCGGAAGAGACGCTCCGCAACGCCGGCCGCATCATGCGTGAGACCGGCGCCAGCGGCGTCAAGCTGGAGGGCGGGGACGAAGAGACCGCCCGCCACGTGCGCGCCCTCGTCCGCGCCGGGATCCCGGTGATGGGGCACATCGGGCTCACGCCGCAGTCGGTGCACGCGATCGGTGGGTACCGGGTCCAGGGGCGCGCCGCCGAGGATGCGGAACGGCTGAAGGCCGAGGCGCGCCGCCTCGAGGAGGCCGGCTGCTTCGCCCTCGTGCTGGAGCTCATGCCCGCGGCCCTGGCCGGAGAAGTCAGTCGCTCGCTCGAGATCCCGACGATCGGGATCGGCGCCGGACCCGAGACGGACGGGCAGGTCCTGGTGCTGTACGACATGCTCGGTTTGAACGAGGGGTTCAGCCCGAGGTTTCTCCGGCGGTTCGCGGACCTGGCGAGTGCCGCGCGGGCGGGTCTGGATTCGTACGTCCGGGCGGTGCGTGCTGGAGAATATCCTGGTCCGGAGCATTCTTTCGAGTGAGAATCGTCCATTCCTGCGTCGAATTACGTCAGCTCGTCGCGGCGTACCGGGCCGGCCGTGCCGCGGACCGGGAGCCGCGTGCGGATACGGGGAGCCGGGGCCGCGTCGTGCTCGTGCCCACCATGGGCGCGCTGCACGAGGGGCATCTCTCGCTGGTCGATCGGGCGAGGGGCCTCGGGGACCTGGTGGTGCTCTCCATCTTCGTGAATCCGTTGCAGTTCGGCCCGAACGAGGACTACGCCGCCTATCCGCGGACGCTGGACCGGGACGTGGAGCTTGCGGCCGGGCGTGGCGTGGACATCGTCTTCGCCCCGGACGTGCGGGAGATGTATCCGCACGGGGAGCCCGCCGTCCGCGTCGTGCCGGGTCCGATGGCGGACCGGCTGTGCGGCGCGTTCCGGCCCGGCCACTTCGAGGGCGTATTGACCGTGGTGGCCAAGTTGTTCAACATCGTGCAGCCGGACGTGGCCGTATTCGGGCAGAAGGACTATCAGCAGAGCGTGCTGATCCGCCGGATGGTCGCGGACCTGGACATGCCGATCGTGATCGACGTGGCGCCGACGGTTCGGGAGCCGGACGGGCTCGCCATGAGCTCGCGGAACGCGTATCTCACGGGCGATGACCGGCAGCGGGCGCTTCGGCTCTGGCGCGGCCTCTCCGCGGCCCGGGAGGCGTACCGGCGAGGGGAGCGGGACGCGGTCGTGCTCTGTTCCCTGGCGCGGGCGGAGCTCGAAGGGGACGAGCGGGTGCGGCCCCAGTACGTGGAGCTGGTGGACGGGGAGACGCTGGAGCCCGTGGCGCAGGCGCGGGCGGGCTGCGTGCTGGCGGTGGCGGCGTACGTTGGGAACGCGCGTCTGATCGACAACCTGATCCTGGAATGATGGAGGGCCCGGAGGCGGGGGACTGGGCCGGGATCGCGCTGGCCTTGCGGGACGCGGGGGAGGACCGGCTCTGTTCCCGCGTGCCGACCTACCTCCATCCCCTTGCCGGCCGGATCCTGGCGTGGCACGTCCTGCGCGCGTTGGCCACCCTCTCGCCTCCGCCGCGCCAGCTCCTGCTCGTGACCGCGGTGCCGGTGGATCCCGCCGTAGTGGCGGGGCTCCCGGCGGGCGTGGTGCCGCTGGAGCGCAAAGGGGGCTGGTCGGCCGCGCTGGAGGAGCGGCTGGAGCCCTCGGTGGGTCGGCTGCTCTTCGTGGACGCGACGGCGGCGGCGCTGTCGACGTCGCTCGCGGAACTCCGGGGCGGTCCGACCGGCCGGGTGCTGCGGGGAGCCGGCGGCGAGCCGCTCGCCGTTTGGCTGGACCGGTCGGAGGTGGCGGGCCGCGTTGGGAACGGTGGCGGGCTCGAGGCGCTGGCGTCCGGGTGCGAGGAGACCGTTCCCGGGGATCCCGGGGAGACGTTCGCGGTGCGGGACCGGGCCGCGCTCGCCCGGGCGGGCGTGATCGTGCGCGACCGGATCGTGCGCGCGCTCATGGATGAGGGCGTCACGTTCCTGCTCCCGGAGACGGTGCTGGTGGACGTGGACGTGACCGTGGGTCCGGACACGGTGATCTACCCGGGCGTCGTCCTGGAGGGCGCGACGACGATCGGTTCGGAGACGGTGATCGGGCCCGGCTGCCGGATCATCGACAGCCGCATCGGCAGCGGCGTCGAGCTCAAGGGCTGGAACTACATCGTGTCGACGGCGATCCGGAACCGGGCGGTGCTGGAGCCGTACGTGCGGCGCGGCCATGATTGAAGCGGCGGCGGCCGGCCGGTTGCCGGCCTGGGCGGAGGCGGGGGAGGCGCGGCGGGCGCACATGGCGCGGGTCGCCGCGCTCATGGACGCGTGGGCCGAAGGGCTCGGGCTGGACGGAGCGGAGCGGGTGCGCTGGCGGGCGGCGGCTTGGTTGCACGACGCGCTGCGGGACGCGGACCCGGAGCGGATCCGGGGGCTGCTCCCGCCGGAGCTCCGGGACCTGCCGCCTCCGCTCGTGCACGGCCCCGCGGCCGCCGTCAGACTCCGGCAGGACGGTGTGGCTGACGAATCGCTGCTCCGTGCGATCGCGTACCACACCATAGGCCACCCCTCCCTCGACCGGCTCGGCCGGGCGCTGTATCTGGCGGACTTTCTCGAGCCGGGCCGCACCTTCGACCCGGGCGGGCGCGCCGCGCTGCGGGCGCGCATGCCGGAGGCGATGGATGCCGTGCTGGCCACGGTGGTCGAGCGGCGGATCGCGTACCTGCTCGTCGGCCGGCGGCGGCTCAGGCTCGAGACGATCCAGTTCTGGAACGAACTTCCCGTCGTGGGTTGATTGTGCGCTCGAGGCTGGAGATCCTGCTGCTCATCGTCACGTTGCTCGCGGTTTCCGCGTTCGTGGGCTCCTTCGTGTCCGGGCTGCGGGAGCCCAGGCTCCCGATCCAGTTCGATGCGGGGCGGGGCGCGGGGGGCGGCGGTGCGGCTGCCGTGCCGCCGGCCGCGCGGGAGCCGGGGGGCGGGGCAGGGGGCTGGACCCGTGCCGCGGACCCGGCGCGGGCGGACCGCGCGGGCGAGCGGGTCCGGGTGGAGGTGCTGAACGCCGCGGGGCGTCCGGGCCTCGCCCGGCGGGGCACGGAACGACTCCGGGCCCGGGGGTTCGACGTCGTCTATTTCGGCAACGCGACGGGCGACCGGGCCGACTCCTCGGTGGTGATCGACCGTACCGGCAACCTCGCCGCGGCCCGGGCCGTGGCGGATGCGCTCGGGATCCGGAACGTGGTCAGCCGGCCCGATTCCAACCTCTATCTGGATGTCACGGTGGTCCTGGCATCCGACTGGTCGCCGGAAGCGGCGGTGGAGGGAGGCGGGGTGCGGGGGTGGCTCGATCGGCTGCTGGATCGCTGACCGCGAACGCGGCCCGGCCTCGGAGGGCGGTTCACCGCCGGTGAGCCGGCTCGCGCAACGTCGCCCGGAGAACGAGCCGGCCTTTGGCACCGGTCTCCGCCCGGACGCGCCGACCGCGCAGCGCCCCCGGCGGACGCAGTCAGGCGGTGGTGGCCGGGGTTGCCGCCGGCGCCCGACGGGTGAGGGCAATGAACGGCTTCGGCGGCACGAGCGCGTACTCGGCCCGGAGCTGGCCGCACGCGGCCGCAATGTCCCGCCCCCGCGGCTCCCGCACCGTGACCGGTATCCCCCGCGACTCCAGCACCCGGACGAATTCCCGCAGGCGCGCGGGCGGCGTCGGCCTCCACCCCGTCCCCGGCACCGGGTTGTAGGGAATGAGGTTCACGTGGGACGGGAAGGGCCGCACCAGCTCGGCCAGCTCCGTTGCGAGCCCGGGCGAGTCGTTGATCCCGTCGATCATCACGTACTCGAACGTGATCCGCCGGCCGCCGGCCTCCTCGAAGCGGCGGAGCGCGTCGAACAGCACCGGGAGCGGGTACTTCTTCTCGATCGGGACCAGGCGTTCGCGGAGCTCGTGGTTCGGGGCGTGGAGCGAGACGGCCAGCCGGAACTGCTCCGGCCGCTCGGCCAGCTCCAGGATCCCCGGCACAACACCCACGGTCGAGATCGTGATCCGCCGCGCCCCGAGGCCGTACGCGGCGTTCAGGAGCGTCAGCGCGGACATCACGGCCCGCCGGTTCATGAGCGGCTCACCCATCCCCATGAAGACCACGTTCGTGATCGGTCCCATGCCGTGCTCCGCGGCCCACCGCCGGGCGCCCCGGTACTGGCTCACGATCTCGCCGGTGGTGAGCTGACGGCGATAGCCGGACCAGCCCGTGGCGCAGAACACGCAGGCCATGGCGCAGCCCGCCTGGGAGGAGATGCAGAGGGTGAGACGGCGGTCCGCCGGGATCAGGACGGACTCGACGAGCTCGCCGTCCGCAAGGCGCCACAGGTGCTTGACCGTGCCGTCCTCGGACTGCGCGGCCCGCGCCAGCTCCGGCGCCGTGAACCCGAACGCCTCCTCCAGCGCGGCGCGCTCCGCGGCCGGCAGGTCCGTCATTTCCGAGAAGGCAGCGGCATCCCGCTCGTACAGCCACGCCAGGGCCTGCCGGACCCGGTAGCGAGGCTGCCGCCTCGCCGCGAAGTGCTCGGCGAGCAGCCGTTCCACCGCATCCCGGTCCAGAGAAAGCACATCCGGGCGCGTGCCGGTTTCCGTCCGATCCAACGACATCAGAGCCTGACGTGAAGTCTGTAGTAGTACGCCGCGCCGAATCCCGCCGGGCTCTCTTCCCGCACGAGTCCGACGGTGTAGCGTCCGAACCGGGCTATCCCCGCGACCACCGGGAGCACGGAAGGGCCGTCCGCCGTGGATTCGACGGCCGCGCCAATGGTCAGCTCGAACCGGTCCTGCCACCGGCTGGTCGCCGCCACCCGGTGCGCCACGAGCCGCTGGTCCGACTCCCCGGAGAGGCCGTAGCTCAGCCCCGGCACCCAATACCGGTCGGCGCTCGGCCGCGGCCCGACCTCCACACCCGCCAGCCACCGCGGTTCCGCCCCGCTCGTGAACACCGCGAGCCCGACCGTCGGCTCCAGCGGCGTGCCGGCCCGGTAGACCAGCCCTGCGCCGGCGTGGAGGGCCGTCTCCCGCACGTAGCCCAGCGTCTCCCGCGATGCGCGCAGGACCCCGCCGAGCTGCAGTCCGGAGGCCAGCTCCCGCGACACCCCGAGCGTGAACAGATCGCCGGACACCTCGATCCACGGCGCCGTCTCGTCCCGGAGCGGCGATGTCGTGGTCCGGACGATCTCCTCCATGCCCAGGTGTCTGTACCCCGCAAACACCGTGGTGCGCCGATCCAGGGCCACCGCACCCGCGATGGCAAGACCGCTGACCGTCGTGATCTCCGGTCCTTCGATGTCCACCACCATCGCATCCGCCCGGCCCGTGATCTCGCCCGCCGCCGCCGGGTTCCAGAACGCGGCCGCCGCACCCCTGGCGAGCGCGGATGCCCCGGCCGTCGTGCGCACCGGCCAGTCCAGCAGCCGTTGCGCCGCAGCGGGCGCAGCGCCCGCACACAGCAGGCAACAGGCACTCAGGACGGTGCGGATAGTCCACTTCATAGTCCGGTCCAGCGGCTTGATGGCCCTCTCATGCGCTGTTAATTTAGACAACTTGCGCAACTTTGGAAAACCCTGTGCGTTCAGGACTCGAGGCGCGCCTTGCTGCTCACAGACCTGCTGACCCCGGAACGGATCCGCATACCGCTCAAGTCTCGTTCCAAGGAGGAGCTGCTGCGCGAGCTCGTCGAGGTGATCACGCAGCACGACGGGGTGGACGACCCCGAGGCCGTGCTCAAGGCCGTCCTGGAACGAGAGGCCGTGCTCTCCACGGGGATCGGGAACGGTGTGGCGATCCCGCACGGCAAGTCCTCCGCGGTCCCGGAACTGCGCATGGCCGCCGGGCTGACTCGCCAGCCGGTGGATTTCGATGCGCTCGACGGACAGCCGGTCCGGCTCTTCTTCATGCTCGTCGGGCCGGAGTCGGCTGCGGGCCCGCACATCAAGGCGTTGAGCCGGATCTCCCGCCTGGTCCGTAAGGAGTCCGTGCGGGCCCGGCTCGAGTCGGCCCGTAACGCGGAGGAGTTCTATCGCGCGCTGAAGGAAGCCGAGAGCGCGTGATCGCCAGGTGGCCGGCCAGCGGATCCGCCGTGCGAGCGCCGGGACAGCTCCTCCCCCGTCACCCCTGTCGAAACCGATCCCAGCGACCCTGGAAGCGCCGGATGCGCCGGGCCCTCGATCCCCGCGGCTGGGCCGATCCGTACCTGTATGAGCGGGGTATGACGCCGCCATGAACACGATTCCTGAAGTGGAAGAAATGCGGGCCCCCTCCCTGGGGCGGCGGCTCCTCGCCTATGCGCCGGCTGCCGCATGGGCCACGCTGCTCCTCGTCGTCGGCTCGGTCGAGCACGTGCCGACGCCGGACTCCACGCTGCCCCTGGACAAGGTGGCGCATTTCACCGGATATGGCATCCTGGGCGCGCTGGCGGCCTACGGCTGGCGCTGGGCGGGGAGGTGGCCGGGCCGCGTCCTCCCCCTGCTCCTGATCCTTGCCCTGGCCGCGATCGACGAGCTGCATCAGATTCGAACGCCCGGCCGGCATGGGGACGTGGCCGACTGGATCGCCGACGCGGCCGGCGCCTTGACCGGATTCGTGACCATCGCTCGATTCCGCCTACCGATCTCTCGAAGGGACGACGCATGAAGTCTTCTTTCGCCACCACGTACCGGGATTCCCTGGTGGGGCACCTCAGCACCCAGAACGTGGGGGAGCGTATCCGCCTGGCCGGCTGGGTGCACCGCAGACGCGACCTCGGAGGGCTCATCTTCGTGGACCTGCGCGACCGCTCCGGGCTGGTCCAGCTTTCCTTCGGGCCGGACTGGACCCCGGAGCCCGTACTCGACCGGGCGCACCGGCTCGGGAGCGAGACGGTCATCGCCGTGGAAGGCACGGTCGTCGCCCGGCCGCCGGCGGCCGTGAACCCCGACCTCCCCACCGGGGAGATCGAGGTGCACGTCACCGCGCTGGAGGTGCTCGGCGAGTCCGAGCCGCCGCCGATCCCCGTGGCGCTCTCCCCCGCGGACGAGCTGCCCGCCGAGGAGCTGCGCCTCCGCTACCGCTACCTGGATCTGCGCCGGCCCGCGCTCCAGCACGCCCTCGCCACCCGGCACCGGGCGATGCAGCGGGTGCGCGCCTATCTCTCGGCCCAGGGGTTCTACGAGATCGAGACCCCCATGCTGACCCGCCGGACCCCGGAGGGCGCGCGCGACTACCTGGTCCCCAGCCGGGTCCACCCGGGCGAGTTCTACGCGCTCCCCCAGTCGCCGCAGCTGTACAAGCAGCTCCTCATGGTCGCGGGCTACGACCGCTATTTCCAGATCGCCCGCTGCCTGCGGGACGAGGACCTGCGCGCGGACCGGCAGCCGGAATTCACCCAGATCGACGCGGAAATGTCGTTCGTTTCCGAGGAGGACGTGTTCCGCGTCGCCGATGGCATGATTGCCGCACTGTGGTCCGATGTGCTGGGGGTCGAGCTGGAGACGCCGTTCCCCCGGCTCACGTATCGCGAGGCGATGGAGCGGTATGGAACGGACAAGCCCGACCTCCGCTTCGGGATGGAGATCCAGGACCTCACCGACCTGCTGCAGGAGTCGGAATTCCGGCTTTTCCGGGACACGCGAGGCACCGGTGCGCGGATCCGGGGTATTCGTGCATCGGGTGCGGGCACGGTGTTGTCGCGCCGTGAGATCGATGAGTTGGCGGAGATCGCGCGTGGCGCGGGCGCGGCCGGCGCGCTCTGGGTGCGGCGCACCGAGGAGGGGCTCTCCGGCACGTTCGCCCGCGGGCTGGATGAAGGGCTCGCCGAGCGGTTCATCCAGGAAACCGGCCTCGAGATCGGGGATCTCTTCGTCGTCGTGATCGGTCATTTCCGGTCCTTGCCGGTCGTGGCCGAGAGCCACATGGGTGCCACGGACGCGCCGACCCTCGGCGGGGCGGAGGCCGCGCTGGACGCCCTGCGCCGCCACCTCGGGGATCGGCTCGGCCTGCGGCGGCCGGACGTGCATCGTTGGGCGTGGATCACCGAGTTCCCGCTCTTCGACTGGGATGCCGAGGCCGGGCGGCTGGTTGCGGCGCACAACCCGTTCGCCATGCCGCATCCGGAGGATCTGCCGAGGCTCGCGGAGTACACGCGGGACGGGCCCATCACCGGGGAACGCGCGCTGGCCCTGTTCCGGGAGGGGCTCAGGTCCCGGGCGTACGACGTGGTGTACAACGGCCACGAGATGGCCAGCGGCTCGATCCGGGCGCACGATCCCGACATTCAGCGAATGGTCTTCCGCGCGCTCGGGATGTCCGATCGGGAAGCCGAGGAGAAGTTCGGCTTCCTGCTGGAGGCGCTCCGGAGCGGTGCGCCTCCGCACGGCGGGTTCGCGTTCGGTTTCGACCGGCTCGTCATGCTGCTCGTTGGCGCGTCGAGCCTGCGGGACGTGATCGCGTTCCCGAAGACCACTGCGGCGCGCGCCCTGTTCGAAGGGGCGCCCGCGCCCGTTACGGCCGATGAGCTCGCGGAACTGCACATCGGCGTCGTGGACGGGGGAAGGAGCTGAACGGATTGGTAGAGACGCACATTGTCCAGCATCGTCTGCCGGCCGAGGGCGCGGATTACCTGCTCCTGGCCGGGGTGAACGATGCGAACTTCCAGGAGCTGACCCGCCTGTGCGGGTGCCGTGTGATCCTGCGTGGGGACCACGTGATCCTGTCGGGCGAGCTGAAGGATGTGGAACGGGCGGTGCCGGCCGTGCAGCACCTGATCGAGTTGGCCCGTCTGGGCACGGCGTTCGGGGTGGATGAGGTGCGGCGGGCCGTGGCCGAGACGGCCGGGAACGGCCGTCACGAGGTCATGGATCGGGGCCACGACCTCCGCATCCTGCTGCCCGGATCGCGCAAGGTGATCGCGCCGAAGTCCGAGGGGCAGCGCCGGTACCTGGAGGCCATTGCGAAGAATGACATCGTGGTCGGGATCGGCCCGGCGGGTACGGGCAAGACGTACCTCGCGGTGGCCGCGGCCGTGGATGCGCTGTTGAAGAACCGGGTCAAGCGGATCATCCTGGCCCGTCCCGCGGTGGAGGCAGGGGAGAACCTGGGCTTCCTGCCGGGCGATCTCCAGGAGAAGGTCGACCCGTACCTGCGGCCGCTCTACGATGCGCTCGAAGACATGATGCCGGTGGACCGGATCCGCCGGGCGCTCGAGTCGCGGGTCATCGAGATCGCGCCGCTGGCGTACATGCGCGGCCGGACGCTCGCGGACGCCTTCGTGATTCTGGACGAGGCGCAGAACGCGACCACGGCGCAGATGAAGATGTTCCTCACCCGGCTCGGCCTGAACTCGCGGACCGTGATCACCGGGGACAAGACGCAGATCGACCTGCCTCGTCCGGAAGACTCGGGGCTCCTCGAGATCGAGCAGATCCTGACGGGGATCGACGGGATCAGTTTCGTCTACCTCGAACCGATCGACGTCGTGCGGCATCGCCTGGTCAAGGAAATCATCGAGGCGTACGCCGCTGCCGATGCCGACCGGTAGGAGCGGGATCGTGCGCGACCGTCGTACCGGATTCCGGGACGTGATCCGGGTTCTGAACGAGCGGCCGATCAGGGCCTGGCCGGAGGGCGTGATCCATCACGGTGCGCGCGTGCTGATCCTGTTGGGGCTCGCGTTCGTGGTGTACGCGCTCTTCCCGGTTTCTCCCGTCCGGGACTTCCCCGCGCTCGAGAAGGGGATGGTCGCGGACCGGGACATCATCGCCCAGGTCGGGTTCCCGATCCGGAAGTCCGAGGCGGAGCTGGCGCGGGAGCGTGCGGAGGCGGCGGCCAGCGTTGCGCCGATCTTCGAGTACGACGCGACCGCGGTGGACACGATGCTCGTCCGGGTCGGCGCGTTCCTGGAGCGCCTGGACTCTGCGGCGGCCGCGCCGGGCGGGGACGACGCGGCGCGGGCCCGCATCCGGGAAGTGCTCGCGTCCTACGGCCTGTCCGCCACGGACGCCATGGTGGACGCGGTGCGGGATCCGGAGCAGCGCGCGAATCTGGCGGTCGGCCTCGAGCGCGCGATCCGCGAGGAGCTCCCGGAGGGGATCGTCGCCACCGGGGATCTGGATGCGAGCGTCGCCTCGCAGCTCCGGATCCCGATCCGGGGAGTCGAGCGGCTCGTGTGGCGGGACTCGGTGCCGCTCCAGTCGCACTTCATCCGGAAGGCGGCCTCGTACCTGCCGCGGGGCTCCGCCGCCGAGATCGAAGAGCTCCAGCGCCTGGCGCTCGTGCGTTTCTTCCAGCCGAGCATCCGGCTCGACCGGGAGGCCACGGAGGCGGCGCGGGAGCGGGCGCGGCAGGCGGTGCCGGAGATCAAGGGCGAGGTGCTGGCGGGCGAGCGCATTGTCCGGGCGCACGAACAGGTGCGGGACGTAGAGCTCGAGCGGCTGCGCGCCTATCAGGAGCATCTCGCGGCCCTGGGACAGCTGGGGCCGGGCGCCGCGGGCGCTGGCCGAGCGGCCGGCGCGTTCATCTACAACCTGCTGATCCTCTCGGTTTTCGGGATCCTGCTCCTCTTCTTCCGGCCGAACGTCTACCACACGTTCCGCCAGATCCAGGCGCTGGCGCTCCTGACGCTCGCGCTGGTGGTGGCGGCCGCGATGATCGCCCGTTTCGGGGCGCCGCCGGAGCTGATCCCGATCGCCTTTCCGGCGCTCGTCATCGCGACGCTGTGGGACGGCCGGGCGGCGCTCAACTACTCGCTGGTCATGGCCGTGCTGCTGAGCGGCCAGACGCCGTTCCTGGGCGCGTCCATCCTGTTCACGCTCGTCATCGGCGGCGCGGCCGCGTCCCTCTGCGTCCGGGTGATCCGGCGCCGGGCGCAGAACTGGGTCTTCATCTCGATCATCGCGCTGTCCTACGTGGCCGCGGCGATCGCCATCGGGCTGATGCGGTCCCGGGAGCTGGGCGAGATCTTCTCGTCCATGGGTTGGGGCGTGGCCAGCGCCACGGTGAGCGGGATCCTGGCCATGAGCTTCATACCGCTCTTCGAGGCCCTGACCCGGATCACGACGGACCAGACGCTGCTCGAGCTGGCGGACCTGAACCGCCCGCTCCTCAAGCGCCTGTCTCTCGAGGCTCCCGGCACGTATGCCCACTCCATCAACGTCGCGAACCTGGCGGAGGCGGCGGCCCGGGCCATCGGCGCGAACGCCCTGCTCACCCGCGTCGGCGTGTACTATCACGACGTGGGCAAGCTGGCGAAGCCCCAGTACTTCATCGAGAACCAGCCGCCCGGCCGCAACCCGCACGACAAGCTGAAGCCGGCCATGTCCGCCACCATCGTGCGGGGACACGTCCTGGAAGGACTGCGGCTCGCCGATGAGGCGAAGCTGCCGGAGAGCGTGAAGCGGTTCATCGCGGAGCATCACGGCACGCAGCCGATCAGCTTCTTCTATGAGCGGGCGCGGGAGCTGGACCCGGACGGCGAGGTGGACGAACAGCACTTCTGTTATCCGGGGCCGAAGCCGCAATCCAAGGAGACGGCCATCGTCATGCTGGCCGACTCGGTGGAATCGGCGGCTCGCGTGCTCCAGGACCCGACGCCGCAGCGGATCCGGGAGCTCGTCGACCGCATCGTGGAGGGGAAGATCGCGCGGGGTCAGCTCGATGAGTCGCCGCTCACGATGCGCGAACTGACGATCATCAAGGAGCAGTTTGCCAGCGTGCTCAGCGGCATGTACCATCACCGGATCGACTACCCGACGACGCCGCGGGAGCAGCCGGAGGCGGCCGTGTCCGTCGCGCCGGGCGGGGGCGCCGGCGTTCGCGACTGATCCCGATGCCCGTTGCGGTCGAGATCCACCTCGGGCCGGCGCTCACGCGGGCCCGGCGCGCCGCCGGGGGCCGGACGCTCCCGGCGGCCGGCGTGTTGCGCAGGTTGCTCGCGCGCGCGGTGCGCGCCACGGTGGCCGCGGAGGGCCACACGGATGCCGAGATCTCCGTGTCTCTCCTCGCGGACCCGGACATCGCCGAAATGAACCTGCGCTATCTCGGGCATTCGGGCCCGACGGACGTGATCTCCTTTGCGCTCTACGAGCCCGGTGAGCGCCCGGTCGGGGACCTGTACGTGGGCGCGGAACAGGCGGTCCGCCAGGCCCGGGAGTTCGGCGTGTCGCCCGTCGAGGAGCTGGTCCGGCTGGTGGTGCACGGCACGCTGCACGTGCTCGGCCATGACCATCCCGAGGGGCCGGAGCGGGCGCGCAGCGAGATGTGGGATCTGCAGGAGCGCCTCGTGCGCGAGGTGAGCGGTTCGTGAGCAAGGGTGGAAAAGGAAGGCACCTGAAGCGCCGGCTCCTCGCCGGGCTGGTGGTCATCGCGCCGGCCGGCATTACGGCGTACGTTGTCTGGTGGATCTTCCGGCGCCTCGACGGACTGCTCGGCCAGTTCCTCTACCCGGCCATCGGCCGGTCGATACCGGGACTCGGCCTGCTCCTGCTCCTCGCGATCCTGTACGGCGTGGGCTGGGCCACGGAGCGGGCCGTCGGCGCCAGGATCCTCGGGCTCTGGCACGGCCTCCTCGAACGGCTCCCGGTCGCCCGGCGGCTGTACGGAGCCGTCAACCGGGTCGTCGGCACGGTGTTCGGCGAGGACCGCCGGTTCTTCCGGCAGGTGGTCCTGGTCGAGTACCCTTCCGAGGGAATCTGGTCCGTCGGATTCGTGACGGGCAAAGCGCTGGGCGATGTGCCCGGGCCCCCTGACGAGAACGTGACGGTCTTCATCCCGACGGTGCCGAACCCCACGACCGGGTTCCTGATCGTGGTGCCGCGGGACAGGACGATCGTCCTGCACATGACGATCGAGGAAGCATTCACGTACATCCTCTCGGCCGGCGCCGTGCGGCCCGGCGGAGAGCTGGCCGCGCCGCACGACGCGGCGGCGCGCGAAGCCATGTGAGGGATATGACGGAGATCCGGATCGCGGAAGATCCGCGGGAGCGGCTCGCGCAGGTGAGGGGCATGCTGGATGCCCGCGACACGGATCGCCTCACGGTTTACCTCTCCGAATTCCATCCGAGCGACCTCGCGGACCTCCTCGCCGAGCTGGACGAGGAGGATCGGATCCTGTTGCTCGACCTGCTCCCGGCCAGCATCGCCTCGGAAGCCCTCGCCGAGATGGCCAGCGAGGAGCGGCCGGAGGCGCTCCTCGCCTCGCTCGAACCCGAACGGATCGGCCAGCTCGTCGCCGAGCTGCCGGACGACGATGCCGTCGACCTGATCGGCGAGCTGCCGCCGGAGGAGCAGGCCCGGATCCTGGCCACGCTGCCCGGCGAAGAGGCCGGCGAGCTCCGCGAGCTGCTCCAGTACGACGAGGAATCCGCCGGCGGCATCATGACCACCGAGCTGGTCGCGGTGTCCGTCCACCTGACCGTCGGCGAAGCGATCGAGGCCGTGAGGCAGCAGGCGAAGGAGATCAGCGGCGAGTTCTACACGGTGTTCGTCGTCGATCTCTTCAATCGCCTTCTCGGCACGGTCAGCCTCCAATCCCTCGTGGTGGCCGAGCCCGGTACGCGGCTCACCGATCTGGTCGAGCCGCCCGCGGCCACGGTGACCGTGGACATGGACCAGGAGGAGGTCGGCCGCATCATCGCGCGCTACAACCTCCCCTCGGTGGCCGTGGTGGACTCCCAGAACCGTCTGCTCGGCAGGGTCACCTGGGATGACGTGATCGATGTGATCGAGGCGGAGCAGACCGAGGACATCCTGCGCATGGGCGGCGTGGTGGCGGAGGAGGAGATCCGGGGCGGCTGGGTCGACGCCGTGCGGAGCCGACTCCCGTGGCTCTTCGTGAACCTCGCCACCGCCTCCATCGGGGCGGCGATCGTCTACAAGTTCCAGGACGTGATCGAACGCGCGGTCATCCTGGCGGCGATCATGCCCGTGGTCGCGGGGTTGGGGGGCAACGCGGGCACCCAGGCGCTGGCGGTCACCGTCCGGCGCCTCGCCCTGACGGATGAGAGCACCGCGCGCCGCTTCGGCGTGGTCCTGAAAGAGCTGGCGGTCGGGCTGGTCAACGGCGCCGCGCTGGGCGCCTTCGTCGGCCTCGTGAGCTACTTCTGGATGGGCGACCCCAAGCTCGGCTTCGTGGTCCTCCTCGCCATGTGGGGCAACCTGATCGTGGCCTCGATCGCCGGGGCGTTCGTGCCGATCCTCCTGGAGCGTCTGGGCGCGGACCCGGCCGTGGCATCTTCGATCTTCGTGACCACGTTCACGGACGTGGGCGGCTTCTTCCTCCTGCTTGGGCTCGCTTCGGCCCTGATCCTATGAAACGCTGGCGCCGGGCCCTCGTCATTGTCACCCGGCTCACCCCGTTCCTGCTGGCGTTCCTCCGGGACCGGCGCCGCTGGATCCTGTTCGGCGGGCGGCCGGTCCGCAAGCCGGGCGTGCACGAAAAGCGCGCCGAGAAGCTGACCGCGACCCTCGCCGCCCTCGGCCCCACTTTCATCAAGCTCGCCCAGGTCTTCAGCGCACGCGCCGACATCCTGCCGGAGCCGTACCTCTCGGCGATCGGCCGGCTCCAGGATCGGGTCCCGCCCGTTCCGCCGGAGTCCATCATCGCCGTGATCGAGAGCGAGCTCGGCCGGCCCGTGGACGAAGTCTTCCACGGCTTCGACCGGGAACCGGTCGCGGCCGCGAGTCTCGGCCAGGTCCACCGTGCGCGCATCTTGATCCGTGCGCCCGTCGGCTCTGGCACGAGGGACGGCACGCCGCCCGAGCGCGTCGAGGAGGTGGCGGTCAAGGTACTGCGCCCCGGCGTCGAGGAGCTCGTCGCCGTGGATCTCGACATCTCCTTCCGGCTCCTCTTCCTCCTCAACATACTCTTCCCGAACCACCACGTGCGCGCGCTCACGAACGTGGTCCGGGAGTTCAGCGTGCGGGTCCGGGAGGAGATGGACTTCCGGGAAGAGGCCGCCCACATGGCCCTCTTCCACAAGCACTTCGAGGGCGATCTCCGAGTCCGCGCCCCGCGTGTCTACGACGCCTACACGCGCCGCCGCGTGCTCGTCATGGAGTGGGTCCAGGGCGACAAGGTAGACCGCCTCGCCGATCGCTTCGCGGCCGGCGAGCTGAGCTTCACCCGCCTCATGGAGACGCTCACCGAGGTCTACCTCCGTATGCTCCTCGTCGCCGGGTTCGTGCACGCGGACCCGCATCCGGGAAACATCCTGGTGACCGCGGACGGCACGATCGTCTTCCTCGACTGGGGCATGGTCGTCCAGCTCAGCCGGTCCCACCGGGACGCGATCCTGCGCACCGCCCTCGCCGCGGGCCGCGAGGACCTGGACGGCATGATCAACGGGATGTACGAGCTCGGCATGATCGAAACGAGCATCTCCCGCGCCGAGATCCGGGATGCGGCCGCCGAGATCATGGAGATCCTCGGCCAGACCCGTGAGTTCGGGCCCCGGCGCGTCCAGGAGATGGTCCAGCGGATCATGAACACGTTCTACACCTGGCCGCTCATCCTCCCACAAGAGCTCGTCTACTTCTTCCGGGCCGCCGCGCTCCTCGAGGGGATCGGCTTCCGTTACGATCCGCACTTCAACGGACTGGAGCTCGCCCGGACCGTCATCCGACGCATGCGGGGCGAGCTCCTGCGTGCCACGCTGCGCGAGCCGAGCGAGGTCGCGCGCGGGCTCGTGGACGAGGTCCGCGCCACCCTCCAGGCCGTGCGGGAGGTGCTGCGCCGCGCCGAACGCGAGGAGTTCCGGGTCCGGATCCATCCCCGGGACCAGCTGCACATGGAGCGCTTCCTCATGCTCCAGGTCCGGCGCATCCTGCTCAGTCTGTTCGCGGTGACGACCGCCCTGATCACGGCCATCACCTTCCTCGCGCTGCGCAGCATCTGGCTCCTGGTCGGCGGTCTCGGCGTGGCGCTCTTCATGTTCATCATCGTCCTCTTCGTGCCGAGCCACCTCCTGGAGAACCCGCTCCGTCACGCCCGGGGATTGCGGCCGCCGGGCCGGTGAGGGGGCGGGCTGGTCGCCGGCGGCGTCGCCGCCCCGCCGACGCCCCGGACCGCGACAACCGCTGCCGTGGCGACGAAACCCTGTTGGTCACCGGCGCAATTTGCTAACTTCAAAAATTAACACCCACGCCGGCCGGTCCGGATCGACGGCGGCCCGCCTTCACCCCTTCCAGCGAGACGCACCATGAACGAACTCCAGCTCACGAGCGTACCGGTCATGCGGACGGGGATGCTCATCCGCCGGCCCGTCGAGGAGGTCTTCGAGGCGTTCGTCGATCCGGCGATCACGTCCCGCTTCTGGTTCACCCGGGGCACCGGCCGCCTCGAACCGGGCGCCGAGGTCGAGTGGCACTGGGACATGTACGGCGTTTCGGCGCCGGTCACCGTGAAGGCGTTCGAACCCAACGAGCGCATCCTCATCGAGTGGCCGGACGTGAACGGCCCGACCACCGTGGAGTGGCGGTTCACACCCCAGGAGGATGGCTCGACGTTCGTCACCATCACGAACGCGGGGTTCCTCGGCACCGGGGACGAGGTGGTGAGCCAGGCCATAGACTCGACCGAGGGGTTCACCCTGGTCCTGGCCGGGCTCAAGGCGTACCTCGAGCACGGCGTTGCGCTGAATCTGGTCGCGGACCGGTACCCGCAGGGGATCGAGGCCGGCGCCTAGGCTGCTCGCCCCGTCGCCGGACCGTGGTGTGGAATCGTCGGTGCGTGGAGCCTTTCGGGGGTGCACCCGGACGTGCCACGGACCCGCGCGTCGGGCTGATCGCATCGCAGAGGGGCGGATGGCCGGGCGCAGGCCGGCTTCCGGGCGGACGGTCCGTGCGGCCACGGCCGCCCGCGCCTTCGGCGATGGCGGGCGCCCGCGGCGCGGCCGCTTCGCCGCGGGCCGTCCGGGATCCTCGGTCCCGAAACCGGGAAGCCGGATGCAGCAACCATCCCGGTCCGGAACGCCCCGCACACCGATTCCGTGTTCGAGATCGAGGGCGGCGCACCCCTGATCCCGTTCCTGACCGGCGCGCACACGGCCGTCCTGGCCGCGTGGTCGTGGTTCCGCAAACGGCGCGGGAGCCAGGAGGGGTGAGCCCGGCGGTCGGACTCGCCGGCGCCTGACGCCCCCGGCCGGGCTGGACCTCGCCCTCGCGGGCGGCACCCGGCGTCCGGCCCGCACGGGCGGCTCGTGCAGCCGTGTCTGTGCGCATGCCCGTACACGTTCCGCGCACGGGCGCCCGCTAGCACGGGCGTCCCCCCGTTCGTTTGACTCGGCCCGCCCGCTTTCGCCATCTTTCTCTCCATGCGAGACGATGTATCCAGAGAGATTCGACTGAGCAATCGGCAGCGCGAGCTCCTTGCCCGTTTCGAGGCCGGGGAGCGGGCCGCGCTCGCGCGGCTGATCTCCATGGTAGAGAACGAGCGGGAGGCGGCTGCGGCGCTGCTCGATGCGCTGCACCCCCGTCTCGGCCGCGCGCACCGGATCGGGATCACGGGCCCGCCCGGGGCGGGGAAGTCCACCATGACCGCGGCGCTCGTGGCCGGCTATCGCCGTGCAGGGGAGCAGGTCGCCGTGATCGCGGTCGACCCGACGTCGCCCTTCACGGGCGGTGCACTCCTCGGCGACCGGATCCGGATGAACGAGCTGGCCACGGACCCGGGCGTGTTCATCCGCTCCATGGCCTCGCGCGGCGCGCTGGGCGGCCTGGCGCTGGCCACCAAGGAAGTGGCGGACGTGCTGGACGCGTTCGGGTTCGACCGCATCCTGATCGAGACCGTGGGCGTGGGGCAGTCCGAGCTGGACATTGCGGCGGCCGCGGACACCACCATCGTGGTGCTGGTCCCGGAGTCCGGGGACGCGATCCAGGCCATGAAGGCCGGGCTCATGGAGATCGCGGACCTGTACGTGGTGAACAAGGCGGACCGTCCGGGCGCCCAGCGGCTCGCGAAGGAAATCGAGGTGATGCTGAACCTGCGCACGGGGCGGTATCTCCGAAACCTCCCCGCGCACCACGGCGTGGACCTGTCCCGGATGGGCCGGTCGGCCGAGCGGCGTGTGCGGGGCGTGGACCCGGACGCGACCGGCCGTCGGGCGGACGTCTCTGCGGCCCGGTCGCCGGCCGGGCCAGTGGACGGAGACCGGGCCGCCGGCGGCCAGCCCGGTACGGCTGCCGGCCCGGAGCCGCAGCCTGGCGCGCCGGCCGAGATGGGTAGCGCCGGGGCGTCCCAGCCGGCGGCGGAGCCCTGGAATCCGCCCGTGCTCCTCACCGTGGCCAGTGAAGGGAAGGGCGTGGACGAGGTGATCGACGCCGTCTCCCGGCACCGGGCGTGGCTCGAGGCGTCGGGGGAGCTGATCCGCCGCCGCCGGGCGCGGCTCGCCGAGAGGGTGCGCGGCGTCGTCGCCCGGGAACTGAACCGGATCACGTGGACGGAGAAGGCCGGCGCCGAGATCCTGGACGCGTCGCTGGACGCCCTCGAGTCCGGCGAGGTCACCCCGTACGAGGTGGCGGTGCGAATCGTGCGCGCCGCTGTGGGGTAACCTCGGGACGGTGCGGCCTTCCATTTCCGACCGGATGGAGAACCATGAGTGTGATGGATGGTGGCTCGACATACACGGAGCTCGCAGAGCGCGTCCGGGAGCAGGAACGTGAGCTCGCGGAGCTGCGCGCCCGCCTGGCCGAGTGGGAAGCCGCGTACGGGCGAGTGCCGAAGCGCGACGTCGCTTTCACGACCGTCTCCGGCGCGCCGGTCAAGCCGCTCTACACCCCGCTCGACCGCTTCGACGATTCCGAGTACCTGGAGAAGCTCGGTTTCCCGGGCGAGTTCCCGTTCACCCGCGGGCCGTACACCACCATGTACCGGACCCGGCTCTGGACCATGCGCCAGTTCGCCGGCTTCGGGACCGCGGAAGAGACGAACCGGCGCTACAAGTACCTGCTGGAGCACGGCCAGACCGGGCTCAGCGTGGCGTTCGACTTCCCCACGCTCATGGGCTACGACTCGGACCACCCGCGCTCCCTGGGCGAGGTAGGGAAGTGCGGGGTGGCGATCTCGAGTCTCGCCGACATGGAGACGCTGTTCGATGGCATCCCGCTCGATCAGGTCTCCGTGTCCATGACCATCAACGGCCCGGCCATCATGTTGTTCTGCTTCTACGTGGTCGCCGCCGAGAAGCAGGGCGTGTCCCCGGACCAGCTCCGCGGCACCGTGCAGAACGACATTCTCAAGGAGTACATGGCGCAGCACGCCTGGATCTACCCGCCCGAGCCCGCCCTCAAGCTGGTGGTGGACATGTTCGAGTGGGCGTCCAGGAACGCGCCGAAGTACAACCCGATCTCCATCAGCGGCTACCACATCCGGGAGGCCGGCGCGACCGCCGCGCAGGAGCTGGCGTACACGCTCCGGAACGGCTTCGAGTACGTGGAGCGCGGGATCGCCCGTGGGCTGGACGTGGATGACTTCGCGCCGCGGCTCTCGTTCTTCTTCGACGTCCACAACGACTTCTTCGAGGAGATCGCAAAGTTCCGCGCCGCCCGCCGGATCTGGGCGAAGCGCATGCGGGACGTGTACGGCGCGAAGAAGGAGGAGTCGTGGCGGCTCCGCACGCACGCCCAGACCGCCGGCGTGACGCTCGTGGCGCAGCAGCCGGAGAACAACATCATCCGCGTGGCCTACCAGGCGCTGGCCGCGGTGCTCGGCGGCACGCAGTCGCTGCACACGAACTCCATGGACGAGACCCTGGCGCTCCCCACGGAGAAGGCGGTCCGTATCGCGCTCCGGACGCAGCAGATCCTGGCGTACGAGACCGGTGTGGCGAACACCATCGACCCACTGGCCGGCTCCTACTACGTGGAGGCGCTGACCGACCGCCTCGAGCGGGAGGCCGAGGAGATCTTCGAGGAGGTGGACCGGATCGGCGGCGTGGTGCGCGGCATCGAGCTGGGCTATTTCCAGCGGGAGATCGCGCGCAGCGCGGAGCGGCAGCAGCGGGAGATCGAGAGCGGCGAGCGCATCGTCGTCGGCGTGAACGCGTTCACCCAGGGGAACGAGGACTCGGACATCGAGATCCTGAAGATCGACGACACCGCCGAGAAGCGGCAGCGGGAACGGCTCGCGGAGCTGCGCGCCCGGCGGGACGACGCCCGGGTCCGCGCCACCCTCGAGCGCCTGGCCGAGGCCGCCCGCAGGGACGAGAACGTGGTCGAGCCGATGCTCGATTGCGTCCGGGCCTACTGCACGCTGTACGAGATCCGGCACGCGCTGGAGGAGGTCTACGGCGCGTACCGCGAGCCGGTCTTCTTCTGAGCCAGTCCGCGCGGGCGCAACGGAGCGCCCGCGCCGCGGCGGGGTGGCGGAGATTTCCATGGCCTGGTGGCGCACCTACTTCGACGACGCCTTCTTCGACCTCCACGACCCGCTCTTCCCGGAAGAGCTGAGTCGACGCGAAGTGGCGGGCATGCTCCAGTTGCTCGGGCTGCCCGCCGGCGCCCGCATCCTGGATGTCCCCTGCGGATGGGGGCGGCACACGCGCCTCTTCCCGGAGGTCGGGCACGAGGCGTTCGGAGCCGACCTCTCCGAGCCGCTCCTGCGGCGCGCCGTCCGCGACGCCCGCGACGCCGGCTTCCCGGCCCGGTTCGCCGCCGCGGACCTGCGCGCGCTTCCGTTCCGGGATGGGGTTTTCGACGCCGTCATCAACGTCTTCACCAGCCTCGGCCTCTTCCTGGAGGACGAGCAGGACATCCTCGCGCTCCGGGAGGCCCGGAGGGTGCTCCGCCCGGGAGGGTTGTTGCTGCTCGAGAGCATGCACCGGGACGACGTCGTCTGTAGCTACGCCGCCCGCGACCGGTGGACGCTCCCGGACGGCACCGAGGTCCGGGTGCGCCGGCGCTTCGACGCCGTGGCCGGGATCAGCTACGAGACGCTCCGCTGGCGCCGAGGCGAAGCCAGGGGCGAGAAGAAGCACGCGCTCCGCCTCCGCACCGCCACCGAGATCGCCGGGCTCCTCGCCGCCGCCGGCTTCACCGACGTCCGGTGGTACGGCGACTGGGACGGCACGCCCTTCACCCACGAGGCCACCAGCGTGATCGCCGTGGCGACCGCCCCGTAGCCCATCCGACGTCCCGGCACGCCGACCGACACCACCCCATCCCTTCCCACGGCCGACGGGCCGGCGCGCCGGCATCGTGCGCTGACGCGAGCGTGTCCTGCCGGGATGCCCCGCCCGGAGTCTCCGTCGGGTGGCCACGCGTACGCCTTGTACGCGGCCGACCAGCCCGCCAGCGCTGCCGGCCGCACCTCGCCCGGCGGGGCGTCCCCGACCACCGCCCCATCCGCCGCGTTCGGCTCCTGCCCGTCGCCATCCCGCGGATCGCCGCCGTGTCGGACCCTCCGGCCCGGTCCTGCCAGGGGGCGCCTCCGGGTCCACCCGGAGCCACTCCCCCGCCCGACAGACCGTCCATGGCCCTACCGGAGTCGGCGTTGCCTGGCATCCCGGCGCCGCCGGCTCTGTCCGACGGCCTGCCCCGGGTTTGCCCGCCCCGGGGAGGGAAGTGGCTCGATCGCGTAAGTGATTGTGGGTATACGACTTGCCTGACTTACTTGGTGAACGCCGAGTGATTCGGAGGCACCATGAGAGTCGCAAGCGCCCGATTCCTGACTCTGTTGGTCAGCGCATGGGTATCGGTTGCGGCGGCGGCGGAGCTTGCGGTGGACCGCGCCGCCCACGAGCTTGCCGATGCCGCGCCGATGCGGATCAGGGTGAGTCTGTCCCAACGCCGGTTGACCGTGCTCGAGGGCGGGAAGGCCGTCAAGTCGTACCCGATCGCGGTGGGCCGGCCGAGCAACCCCACGCCGACGGGGAGCTACCGGACGGGGAGGATCGTCTGGAATCCGGGGTGGGTGCCGCCGCCCCGGGACTGGGCGAAGAACATGAAGCCGCGCGCCCCGGGCGACCCCCGGAACCCGATGCAGGGCGTGAAGATCTACTTTCGGGAGCCATGGTATTACATTCATGGCACCAACGACCCGGCGTCCATCGGCAAGGCCGCGTCTCGCGGATGCATCCGCATGCGGCCGTCGGACGCCATCGACCTGGCACGACGGATCCAGCGGAACGGGGGAAGCGTGCCGCTCGTGATCGTGCACTGATGCGGGGCGCGCGGCCGCGAGCGACAGTCTGAGCACGGCCAGCCGAAGCGGGCCGATGCCCCCGTCCGGTCCCGATTCCGGGGCAGGGCGGGGGCGCGATTCCGTTCGTGCCGGGGCCCGGGCCACCACCGGGCGAGGACTCCACTGGAGAGGAGGATCCTATGAACATCCTGCTGTCCTGGCTGGTCCTGTCGTTCGCGGTATGGCTGACGGCCATGATCCTCCCGGGGATCCACGTGAAGAGCTTCGGCAGCGCGATCATCGTGGCGGCCATCTTCGGGGTGCTGAACTTCCTCCTCGGCTGGCTCTTCTTCGCGGTCTTCGCCATCGCCACGCTGGGGATCGCCGTGCTGCTGGCGTTCATCACCCGGTGGATCATCAACGCGATCCTGCTCAAGATCACGGACGCGCTGACGGACCGGTTGAGGGTGGACGGCTTCGGCTGGGCGCTCGGCGGTGCGCTTATGATCTCGCTCCTGAGCACCGTAGGGGACTGGCTGCTCCGCGCGGTGTTCTGAAGCCGCCGGCGGGCCGTGCCGCGCTGTTTCGGCCCGGCACGCGGCACGGCTCCTGGACGCCGCTTCGGAGCCCGGCCCGCCGCACGGCCTCGGGTGGAGGGATCCGGTGCGCGGGCGTGGCCATCCCGGATCCCCGGCTGCCGAGGCGTCGGTCGCCCTTGTGCCTGTCCGCGCTTCAATCCGGGTTCGGGGGCGACGTCATCCGGGCTCCCTTCGCGCTGCTCCTGGCCGCGTTCCTCTCCTTCGCCGCCCTCCCGGCGGTGGCGCAGGTGGCCGGGCGGGACCCGGCCGCGTGGCCGGCCCGGCGCTCCCGGCCGCGCCGGCCAGGCCGCCCATCGAGGCGATCCGCGCCCGGGTCGACTCCCTGGCTTCGCCGCCCGTGCACGCAGCGCCCGGGGCGGCCCGGCAGATCGTCGAACGGCGCGCCGCGGTCGAGCGCCTGGCGGCCGGCTCGGTCCCGGACAACGCGATCGTCCGCGGCGCCACCCCGCCTGCCTGCGCGATCCCGGCCGCTATGCCGCGGCCCGGACCGCCCCGCCCTCGACCTGCCCAGCCTCGTCCTCCAGGGCGGCAGGGATCACCAGCTCACGCCGGACGCGGACTTCCGCCGGTGGCGGAAAGCCTTCGATGCCCGGCCGAACGCCACCCTCGTCGAGCTCCCGTCCCTCGACCACCTCCTCATGCCGGGGGAAGTTGCGGCCACGCCCCGGCGTACGGGACTCCCGGATACGTCGACCCCCGGGGCGATCGAAGCCCCGGCTCGCTTCCTTGCCCGGCCCCCGGATCGCCGATAAGTTTCGGAGGCCGGCCGCTAGATTGCGCGATGATGGGTAGATCTGGCGGCCCGGCTGCCGCGCGCGGGCACGCGCTCCAGCCTTCGCGCGCGGTCCGGAGATCGGCGCCGCGTCCGCGCGGCCGTCCGACGATCCCTGCAACGAGGCACCACATCCTGACGATGGCGAACGAACGCAAGATCCGAGTCCTTGTGGCCAAGCCCGGGCTGGACGGGCACGACCGGGGGGCCAAAGTGATGGCCGCCGCCATGCGGGACGCGGGTTTCGAGGTGATCTACACGGGCCTGCACCAGACGCCGGAGATGATCGCGAACGCGGCGCTGCAGGAAGACGTGGACGTGGTCGCCCTGTCGATCCTCTCGGGTGCCCACATGACGCTCTTCCCGCGGGTGCTCGAGCTGCTGCGGGAGATGGGCATGGGTCACGTCTTGCTGACGGGCGGCGGCATCATCCCGCCGGAGGACATGGCCAGGCTCCAGGAGATGGGCGTGGGCCGGCTCTTCGGGCCGGGCACGCCGACCTCCGAACCGATCGAGTACATCCGCGCCTGGTTCGCCGAGCATGGCCGTGACCGGGAGGAGTGAGGAGCCCGGAGCCGTCGCGCCGGGGCGGGGCGTGTCGGCGGCGCCCGGCCGGATGCGGCGCCTCGCGGAAGAGCTCCGCGCCCTCGAAGCCCGGCTGGTCCAGGGCGGCGGACCGGAGAAAATCGAACGGCAGCACGCCCAGGGGAAGCTGACCGCCCGGGAGCGGATCGCCCTCCTCCTCGATGAGGGTGAGGCGCTGCTGGAGGTCGGGCTCCTCGTCGCCTACGACCAGTACGACGGCCAGGCGCCCGCCGCGGGCGTGGTCACCGGACTCGGCCGCGTGGCGGGCCGGCCCGTGGTCATCGTGGCCAACGACGCCACGGTCAAGGCCGGCTCCTGGTGGCCCGAGACGATCCGGAAGATGCTGCGCGCGCAGGAGATCGCCATGCGCTGCCGCATCCCGATCGTGTATCTGGTGGACTCCGCGGGCGTGAACCTGCCGTACCAGGGCGGCGTCTTTCCCGGGCAGTACGGCGCCAGCCGGCTCTTCTACTACAACTCCATCATGCGGCGCTACCTCGCCGTGCCGCAGATCGCCGCCGTCATGGGCCCGTGCATCGCGGGCGGCGCGTACCTCCCGGCGCTTTCGGACGTGATCCTGATGGTCGAGGGCACGAGCTTCATGGGGCTCGGCGGCCCGAACCTGGTGAAGGGCGCCACCGGCCAGACCGTGGGCGCGGAAGAGCTGGGCGGCGCCTGGACGCACACGGCCATCAGCGGCGTGGCCCACTACCGGGTGAAGGACGACCGGGAGTGCATCGCCCGTATCCGCGAGATGATCGCCGAGCTGCCGTACGATCCGCCGCCCAGGGGCGAGCCCGGGCCGCCCGCCCGCGACCCGGTGGACATGTACGGCATCCTGCCGGACGACCACCGGCAGCCCTACGACATGCGCCAGCTCCTGGCGTGCATTCTGGACGGCGGGGAGCTCCGGGAGTTCCAGGCGGACCACGCGCCCGAGATGATCTGCGGCACCGCCCGGATCGAAGGCATACCGGTCGGCGTGATCGCGAACGCCCGCGGGATGATCCGCGACCCCCACGGCGGGCCGCCCAAGTTCGGCGGGATCATCTACACGGACAGCGCCGAAAAGGTGGCCTACTTCATCGAGACCATGGACCGCCACCGCACCCCGCTCCTCTTCGTCCAGGACGTGAGCGGGTTCATGGTCGGCAAGGAGGCGGAGCACTCGGGGATCATCCGGGCGGGCGCCCGGTTCGTGGAGGCGATGTCCGTGGCCACGATCCCGAAGCTCGTGCTCACCGTGAACCACGCGTCCGGGGCCGGCTACTACGCCATGGCCGGCCAGGGGTTCGACCCGGATTTCATCTTCACCCTGCCGACCGGCCGGATGGGCGTGATGGAGGGCGAGAGCGCGGTCATGGCGCTCTTCGGGCCGCAGCTCGAGGAGCTCAAGCAGCAGCGCAAGGAGCCGGATCCCGAGCTCCAGGCCCGGATCGATGCGGTCCGCGCGGACTACGAGCACCAGCTCGACGCCCGCTACGCCGCGGCCCGCGGCTTCGTGGACGCCGTGGTCCTGCCGGAGGACGTGCGGCGCATCCTCGCCTTCGCGCTCCACGCCGCGCGGCACAACCCCGGCCCGCACATCGGCCCCTTCGGCCTCGGCGCGGGCATCGTGCCGGGCACGGGCACGCCGGCCTCGCCGCGGCCCGAGCAGGGTGGAGACGACGTCGCATGACCCGATGCGCTCGCGCCCGCCGTCCACGGTCGTACACGTACTCGTACTCGTACACGTGCTCGTACTCGTTCCACGTGGACGTGCACGAGCACGTGTACGGCTCACCCCCGTACCCCTCCTCGCAATCTGAGAAGCCATGACCCAGGGTAGCATGATCCGCATAGCATCCGGCCAGGGATTCTGGGGAGATCTCCTGACCGCGCCCGTGGACCAGGTCCGCAACGGGCCGATCGACTTCCTGATGCTGGACTACTTGGCCGAAGTCACCATGTCGATCCTCCAGAAGCAGCGCTCGCGGGACCCGTCCCAGGGCTACGCCCGGGATTTCGTGCCGCTCATGGGGGAGATCCTGCCGGACTGCGCGGAGCGCGGCATCCGGGTGATCGCGAACGCCGGCGGCGTGAACCTGGAGGCGTGTCGGGACGCGGTGCTGGCCGAGGCGAGGAAGGCGGGATTGGCCGGGCGGGTGAGGATCGGCGTCGTCGTCGGGGATGACATCCTGGACCGGCTGCCGGAGCTGATCGCCCGGGGGCACGAGCTCCGGAACCTGGACACGGGCGAGCCGCTGGAGACGGTGTTGGACCGGGTCCAGAGCGCGAACGCGTACATCGGCGCGCGCCCGATCGTTCAGGCGCTGGAGCGCGGCGCCACGGTCGTGATCACCGGCCGCTCCACGGACACCGCGCTGACGTACGCCCCCATGATCTACGCCTTCGGGTGGCCGGAGGACGCCTACGACAAGCTCGCGGCGGGCGTGGTCGCCGGGCACATCAACGAATGCGGCGCGCAGGCCTCGGGCGGGAACACGCTCGCGGACTGGGAGTCGGTCCCGGACCTGGCGAACGTCGGCTTCCCGATCATCGAGGCGTACCCGGACGGCACCTTCTACGTGACCAAGCACCCGGGCACCGGGGGCCGGATCAACCGCGCCACGGTGACCGAGCAGCTGCTCTACGAGCTCGGCGACCCGCGGGAGTACATCACGCCGGACGTGATCGCGGACTTCACGACGATCCGGCTCGAGGATGCGGGGCCGGACCGGGTACGGGTCCACGGCGTGCGCGGCCGCGCCCCGACGGACAAGCTCAAGGTCTCCATCTCGTACCACGCCGGATACAAGGCGGTGGGCACCCTGGTCTACGGCTGGCCGGACCCCGTGAAGAAGGCGCAGGCCGCGGACCGAATCCTGCGGCAACGTCTCGATCGGCTCGGGCTCCGGTTCGACGAGATCCGAACCGAATTCGTCGGCTGGAACGCAACGCACGGGCCCCTGGCCGGTCCTCCGCCGCCCGACCTCTCGGAAGTCGAGCTGCGCGTGGCCGTCCGCAGCACCGACCGCGCGGCCGTGGAGCGGTTCACCCGAGAGATCGCGCCGCTCGTGTTGACCGGCCCGCCGACGGTGACCGGCTTCGCCGGTGGACGGCCTCGGGTCCAGGATATCGTCGCGTTCTGGCCGGCCCTCATCGACCGCAGGGAGATCGAGCCGTTCCTGCGGGTGGAGGTCACCGAGGCGTGAACGGACCGTTTGTTCCAACCACTCGGCTGCTCGTTGCGGTCATCGGGATCCTGGCCGTGGTCGGCCTGATCCTGTCGGGCCACCTGTTCGCGGGGCTCGCGATCCTCGTGATCGGCCTCGCGATCTGGATTTCCCTGGCCATGCAACGCACGCAGCCGCCGGAAACGGGGGAGTGATCCATGAATCCGAACACGGGCGACGCCGCGCCACGCACCGTCCGGCTGATCGAGCTGGCCCACGGCCGGTCCGGCGACAAGGGCGACACGGTGAACGTCGGCGTGATCGCGCGCCGTCCAGAGTACTACCCGCTCCTGGAACAGCTCCTGACCGTGGAGCGGGTCCGGGAGCATTTCGCGGGGATGATCACGGGGGACGTGGAGCGCTTCGAGCTGCCGAACCTCTACGCGCTCAACTTCCTGCTGCACGGCGCGCTGGACGGCGGCGGCACGGTGTCGCTCATGACCGACGCGCAGGGCAAGACCTTCTCCACCGCGATGCTGCGCATGGAGCTCACGGTTCCGGCCGGCGTGCTGGAGGCACTGGAATCCGGCCAATGAGCGGTTTCGAACGAATCCTGTACGACGCCGCGGACGGCGTGGCGAGGATCACGCTGAACCGGCCCGACAAGCGGAATGCGCTCGACGACCGCACGGTCGTGGAGCTGAAGGCCGCCCTGGAGCGGGCGGAGACGGATCCGGCTGTCCGGGTGCTCCTGCTCCGGGGCGCGGGCAAGGATTTCTGCGCCGGCGCGGACCTCGCCCAGCTCGAGCGGATCGCCGCCGGCGCGGGCGCCATGGAGAACCTGGACGACGCGGCCGGGCTCGGCGACCTCTTCATCCGCATGCGTCGCGCCCGCAAGCCGATCGTGGCCGCGGTGCACGGGCACGTGTTCGCGGGGGGCGCCGGGCTCGCCACGGCGTGCGACCTCGTCGTCGCGCGGGAGGACGCCGCCTTCGGCTATCCGGAAGTGCACCTGGGGTTCGTGCCGGCCATGGTCATGGCGCTGCTCCGTCGGGCCGTGGGCGAGAAGGTCGCGTTCGAGCTGGTGGCCCGGGGAGACCGGATCAGCGCGTCCGAAGCGCTGCGGCTCGGGCTGGTGAACCGGGTTTTCCCCGTCGAGAGCTTCGATGCGGACGCCGAGGCGTACGCCCGGGAGCTGGCCTCCCGCTCGCCCTCGGCCGTGCGGCTCATCAAGCGGCTCCTCTACGGCATGGACGGCGCCTCCTTCGAGGAAGCCATCGCCCGGGGCGCCGAGGTCAACGTCATCGCCCGCATGACCGAAGACACGCGCCGGGGCGTGGCCCGGTTCCTCGAGCAGAGGCAGCGCCGGGTATGAGCCCGTTCCGGCCTTCCCGGGAGCGGCGGGGCGAAGACCGCTTCCTGCATTGGAAAGTCCTCATCTTCTTCGTCGGCGCGGCGGTCGGCCTGATCGGGATGGCCCGGGGGGACGACCGGATCGTGATCACCGCCGCCGCCATCCTCGCGTTGGGTGTGCTTCTACGCATTGCGAGCCGGAGGGAGTAGGGGGTAGCCTTCGCGGCAAGGCAACCTTACCGGGTCGTGCACGAGCACGAGCGCGAGCACGGGGTAGCCTTCGCGGCAAGGCAACCTTACCGGGTCGTGCACGAGCACGAGCGCGAGCACGGGGTAGCCTTCGCGGCAAGGCAACCTTACCGGGTCGTGCACGAGCACGAGCACGAGCACGGGGCTGCCTTCGTGGCAGGGCTACCTTGCCGGGTCGTGCACGAGCACGAGCACGGGGTAGCCTTCGTGGCAGGGCTACCTTGCCGGGTCGTGCACGAGCACGAGCACGGGGGCGGACTTCTCGGCAAGGCGGCCTTTCCGGGGCGTGCACGAGCTCGGGGCGACCTTCGCGGCGAGGCAACCTTATCGGCCCGACCGGACCACTGGAGGCCTCGCTTCCAGCCCCGAGCGATCGCTCCACAGCGCACCCGCCTCGCGCACGCGAAACCGGCGCCTGCAGCCCAGGCATCCCCCGTCCCGTACTCGTTTTCGTCCCCGAACCGGCTACGCGGCCCCGCCGCAAATGCAACCCCGTACTCGTGCTCGACCCGACAAGGGTTGCGGACGAGCCGGCGCCGCGGCTACGCGATGGGCCGCGAGCCCGCGGCCTCGCGGTTACGGCGCGTTGGTCCCCGTGACCGGTATGGCCACCTCCACGGTGGTTCCGGCGCCCGGTGTGCTCCGCACCCACAGGCGGCCCGCCAGGAGTCCGGCGCGTTCCTCCATCCCGAAGAGGCCCAGCCCCCGCTGCTGGTCCGACAAGACCTCCTGCACGGAGAAACCTTTGCCGTTGTCGGTGATGGTCGCGGTCACGCGGTCGGCCCGGTGCCGGATCCGGACCGTGGCCCGCGTCGCCTCCGCGTGCCGGACGACGTTCGAGAGCGCCTCCTGGATGATTCGATAGATCGCGAGCTCGGCCTCGGGATGGAGCAGGCCGTCCACCGAGTCCGCATCCACTTCCACCTCGAGCCCCGTGGTCTCGGCGAGCGACCGCGCGTGTGACTCCACGGCCGCCACGAGGCCCAGCTCGTCGAGCGCGGGGGGGCGCAGCCCCCGGGCGAACCGCCGCACCCCCTCCAGCACCTCGCTCACCTGGGTCCGAACCTCCTCCAGCACGGACTCCCGCGCGCTCGGATCCGAGAGGCCGCGCGCCACCCGCAGCCGGATCAACAGCGCGGCCAGGGCCTGGGCCGTCTCGTCGTGCAGGTCCCGGGCGATGCGCTTCCGTTCCGCCTCCTGGGCCTGGAGCGCCCGCGCCGCCACGTACCGGAGCCGCTCCCGCGTGGCGGCCAACCCGTCCAGCATGGCGTTGATCGTCCGTGTCAGGCGCTCGAACTCCGAGTCCGCGAGCGGCGAGATCGGCGCCCGGACGTCCAGCTCGCCCTCCCGGATCCGCGCCACCGCCGCCTCCAGCATGTACAGCGGCTTCAGCGCCAGCTTGATGATGGCGGCGTTGATCATGACGGTGAGCAGCGCGCCCGCCAGCGCGAGAAGGGCGATGGTGTCGATGGTCACGCCGAGCTCCGACGAGCGCATGAGCGAGGCCGTGATCGCCGCGCTGGCGATCAGGCCCCCGACCACCAGGAACGTGTTCGCAATGAGAATCTTGTAGAAGAGAGGAACGCGCAGCAGCGTGCTCACGATCCCTTTGCGCGGCCACCGGCTGCGCCCTTCCAGGCGCTGCCGCTGACCCGCGCGGTCGGACTCCCGCCTGTCCGCTGGCGCTGCCCGCAACGTGACGCCGACCGGCGTGCCAGACTTCGTTTCCACCGAGACCCCCGGGTGTGGATCCAATGGCTCGCTCCCACAGCCAATTTACCCCTATACCCCCACACCCGTCAGGACTCCCCCGGTGGCCGGTCCGCCCGGCGCCGGCCAGGCCGGTAGCCGGGCAGGATCCGGTGCCCGCCCCGGCCACACCGCCCGCCCGACCCACCGGGTCGCCGCCGCCGATTCCGACGCCGCGGCTCGCGCCGTCCCTCGGCGCGGTCAACCGCCGCGCGCCAGACGAACGGCGGCCATCACCAGGATGATGCCGATGATGGCGTTCGCCCTCGCCAGGAGCGCGGCCCAGCGCCTCAGCCGCAGCGCCTCCGGCGTCCCCGCCCGCACCCGCGAGGCCCTCGGACCCAGCACGAAATCGTGCAGCGCGCTCACCACGATCATGGATGCGACGGCGCCGAGCTTCCACGCCAGCGCGTGCCCGTACCGCGTCGCCCAGAACGCGCCGGAGCCCAGCACCGCCAGGTCCAGCACGCCCCGGAAATACAGATTCAGCGCCCCGGTCACGACCAGCACCGCGATCGCGATCCACCCGGCGAAGCGGTACGTCTCGCCGATCCGCCGGAACAGCTCCGCCCGCAGCTCGGCCGGCTCGACCCTGCGCAGCACCGGCGCGCCCACCACCGCCAGGAAGAACATCCCGCCCAGCCAGAACAGCGCGGCCAGCAGATGCACCGTCACGTTCAGATGGTAGAGCGACATCACCTCCGTTCACCTCCTGCTCCCGGACTCCGACCCCTCCGCCCGCTCCGGCGGCCCGAATCTAAGCGAGTCCGTCCGCGCCGTCTGTCGGGACATCCCCTGATCTCGCGTGGGAAGATCGCCCACCACGCCGATGCCGCGCCCGGCCAGGACCGGTCGCGCCGGACCGCCGGCCCCCTCCGGCACCGACGGGTGCGGGGCCATGCCCGTGAACGCCGCGCGCCGCGGCGCGCCCGTACGAACTTTTCCGGCTTGCGCCGTGTACGATCCGCAGCCGCAGCAACCCCACTCCGAGGTGGAGTATGAGGCCCCTGGTACCAATGCTCCTGGCCGCCACGCTCCTCGGCGCCGTGGCGCCCCTACCCGCCGAAGCGCTCCAGGCCGCATCCCACTGGTGGGAATGGGCCGCGCCGTACCTGGCCGGCGGGACCTCGATCCGGACCTCCCGCGGCACGGTCATCACCATCCCCGACCGGCGCAAGGACTGGGAGCGGGATCGCCGGGACAGGGATCGCCGCGATCGGGAACGCGACCGCCGCCGCTTCGACGACCGCTACGACCGCGGCCCGGCCTTCTGCCGGTCCGGCGAGGGCCACCCGGTGTTCGGGTACCGCTGGTGCGTCGAGCGCGGCTACGGCCTCCCCGGCCGTGTCGAACACCGCCGGGCTCCCGCCTGGCGCCGCGGTGACTGGGGGAAGGTCATCATCATCTATCCCCGGCACTACCGCGCCGGCACCGTCGTCACCCACGCCGAGCTGATCGACATCCTCGGCCTGGTGTCCTTCCGCCGATTCGAGTCGTATGCCCGCGGCCTCGCGCCCGGCGCACGCCTCGCCGGCCGCTGGTACCAGCCCCCCGGTTTCTCCGCGCGGGTGCTCCAGATCCATGCCGGCGGCGTGCCCATTGCCGAGCTCACGGACCTGGACCACGACGGCGTCGTCGACATCCTTCTCCTGAACGGGCGCTGAGTCCGGCGGCGATTCCGGATACCGGCCGCCCCGGCTGTAGCATGTCGTTTGCACACAATGGCTTGGGCGGGCCGGTGCAGCGCCGCCGGCCGCCGCGCCGCCAGGAGTTCAGCCCTCGCGCTGGGGAGGTCGACGATGCCCATCAAGCGTCCCCTGCACCGGCGATCCCCTGCGTTCCGCCGCCGGGTCGTCCTGGCCCTGGCCGCGGCCGAGGACCGGATCACGAGAGCATACGCGTCGGCCGCGACCGCGTTCCTGCTCGACCTCGGCGATGACCTGCCGTTCGACCAGGCGCTCGACATCTTCATGCGCCTGGCGTCCGTGCCTTCCACCCTGCACCACGCGGTGACCGTTCGGACCCTGGCAGACATCGCGAACTCGCGCATCGCGGGGTACGTCCCCCTGCCGAACGCACCGGGAGAGAACCAGGGGCGCCTCCACCGATGGGTCAGACGCCTCCGCGGCCGGCGGCGCGATGCGCTCCGTGAGCGGATCCGAACGGCCATCGGACCTGCCCGGGAGGCCATCTACCGGGCTCACCTCCACGGACTCGCGCTCGTGGCCGACGCGACCCGGGACACGCTGCCGCCGCCGGAGGCCGTCCAGCTCTACATCGATGCCCTCCGCATCGAGCCGCGCTGGGCCGCCCGCATCTTCCACGATGCCCTCGCCGATCCGGGGCGGTGGGCGCCCGGGAGCGCCTCTCCCGACACCGTCCCGTCCGCCGGGAAGCTCCAGGACCAGACCGGCGTCCACGACCAGCCGGGCACCTGACGCGATTCCGCGAGACGCGCCGGGACATCGGGCGCGCCCGGCGAGACGACCGCCGCCCTGCGGGGCACGCCGGGCTCGCCAGCCGCTCGGGCCGCGGACCGGGCCCCCACCCTTGACGCCGCGGGACGGCAGGGCCCATTCTCGTTCCCATGAGCAAGCGTGATCGCCATGCCGCAATCCTGGACATCCTGGCCAAACACCGCGTCCCCAGCCAGGAGGTGCTCCGCGAGCTCCTGGTCGAGCGCGGGTTCGACGTCACCCAGGCCACCGTCTCCCGCGACATCCGCGAGCTCCGCCTGATCAAGGCGCCCGATGCCGACGGAAGGACGTATTACACGCTCCCGCCGGACGACTGGCGCAAGGCGCCGCCGCTCGAGCGCCTGCTGGACAGCCTCTTCGTCGGCGCCGAGGGCACCGGCAACCTGCTGCTGGTGAAAACTCTTCCGGGCGGCGCGCAGCCCGTGGCCGAGGCCATCGACTGGGAAGAATGGCCGGAAATCCTCGGCACCATCGCCGGCGACGACACGGTCCTCGTCATCCTCCGGGATCCCGCCCATCTCGACACTGTCCAGCGCCGCATCGAGGGTCTCGTCTCGGCCGTGGATTGACCCGAAAAAACCTCCCTCGCCCGGCTCTTGACATTTTGCTCCCGGCTGCATAGTTATTCAGCCGAGATGAATAAGAAGCCGATCCGCGCCGGCATCGCCGGCGCTTCAGGTTATACAGGCCTGGTCCTGACCGATATCCTGACTCGCCACCCCCGGCTGGAGCTGGTATTCGCGACGTCGGAATCGGAGGCCGGTGAGCCGGTTCCCGGAACGGAGCTGCGGTACATCCGACTCGCGGACGCGGATCTCGCCGGGGTCGACGTCTTTTTCAGCTGCCTGCCGCACGGTGAATCGGGCGCGTGGGCGGTGCGGGCGTGGGAGGCGGGCGCGGTGGCGGTGGACCTGTCCGCGGATCTCCGGGGGGGGGAGTCCGGGGCGGTCTACGGGCTCCCGGAGCTCTGGCGGGAAGAGGTGGCGGGCGCGCGCCTGATCGCGAACCCGGGGTGCTATCCCACGGGCGTGCTGGTGGCGCTGGCGCCGGCGGTGTCGGCCGGGGTCGTGGATCGTTCGCGGCCGGTGGTGGTGAACGCGGCGTCGGGGGTGACGGGCGCGGGCCGCAGCGCGCGGCGGGATCTGCTGTTCGCGGAGGTGGCGGAGGACTACCGGGCGTACGGGGTCGGGAACCGGCATCGGCACGTGGCCGAGATGAACCGGGGGCTCGTACGGGTCGGTGGGGGCGTGGGGGTGCAGTTCGTCTTCACGCCGCATCTGTTGCCGGTGCGACGGGGGATCCTGGAGACGATCCTCCTGCCGCTCGAGCAGCCGTTGAGCGAGTCGGATGCGGTGGCCGTGTGGGCGGAGGCGTACGAGGGGGAGCCCTTCATCGAGGTGCTCGGGACGCGGCTCCCTTCGCTCCGGGACGTGGTCGGCCGGAACGTGGTCTCGCTGGGCTTCTCGACGGTGGATGGATTGGACGCGCCGGCCCTGCTGGTGGTCGCGGCGCTGGACAATCTGGTGAAGGGCGCGGCCGGACAGGCCGTGCAGAATGCGAACCTGGCGCTCGGGCTCGATGAGCGGGAAGGTCTACGGCTGTGAACGTGCGCGTCTTGAAGGTCGGTGGGCGGAACCTCGGTGACCCGGTCTGGCTCTCGGAGCTGGCGGGTCACCTGGCCCATGTACGGGATCCCATCGTCGTGGTGCACGGCGGTGGTCCGGAGGTGAGCGCGCTCATGGGCCGGCTCGGGGTGCCGGTCGCATGGTCTGGCGGGCGCCGGGTCACGCCGCCGGAGGCGCTGGATGTGGCGGTCATGGTGCTTTCGGGCCGGACGAACAAGCGGATCGTGTCGGCGCTGGTGGGCGCTGGCGTGGATGCCATCGGGCTCTCGGGCGAGGATGGTGGGCTGCTGGTCGCCGAGCCGGTCGAGGGCGGTGCGCTGGGGCGGGTGGGACAGGTGGTCCGGGTCCGGACCGAGCTGCTGCACCGGCTGCTGGCCCTGGGGCTCACGCCGGTGATCTCGCCGATCTCCCGCGGGACGGATGGGGATGCGCTCAACGTGAACGCGGACGATGCCGCGGCGGCCGTGGCGGTGGCGCTGGACGCTTCCGAGCTCCTCTTCCTCACGGATGTGGATCACGTCCACGACGGGGCGTCCGGCCGGTCGGAGCTCTCCTCGGCGGAGGCCGTGGAACTCATCGAGGCCGGGATCGCCCGGGACGGCATGCGGGTCAAGCTGGAGGCGGCGGTCCGTGCGCTCCAGGCGGGCTGCCGTGCGGTACGCATCGGCCCCCTCGGGATGCTGACCGGTTCGGCGACCGGCACGGTGGTGCGGGGCGTCGCTGCCGAGGTGGCGGCATGAGCACGGTCGAGGTAGCGCCGGGCGCGGTCCCGGCGCAGCCGCCGCAGGCGGGCTCTCCGCTCCTGGGCGTGTACCGGCAGCCGGCCCCCGTGTTCGTGGAGGGCCGGGGCAGCCGTGTCTACGACGCCGAAGGGCAGGCGTACCTGGATTTCATCTCCGGGATCGGCGTGAACGCGTTCGGCTATGGCGATCCCGGGGTCGCGGGGGCGATCCGGTCCGCGCTGGAGACCGGGCTGATCCACCTGTCGAACCTGTATCGCACGGCGCCCGCGGAGCGGCTCGCCGGGGAGCTCACGCGGCTCTCGTTCGCGGACCGTGTGTTCTTCTGCAATTCGGGCGGGGAGGCCACGGAGGCGGCGTTCAAGTTCGCGCGCCGGAAGGCGCGGGAGTCGGGCGACGACGGGAAGATCGAGTTCGTCGCGTTGCACGGCTCCTTCCACGGCCGCCTCTTCGGCTCCCTCGCGGCCACGGACCGGCCGGCGTACCGCGAGCCCTTCGAGCCGCTCCTGCCGGGGGTGCGGTTCATCCCGGTCGGTGACGTGGACGCCGCCGCGGCGGCCATCTCCCGGGAGCGGACGGCGGGGATCATCGTCGAGCCGGTGCAGGGCGAAGGCGGCGTGAGGCCGATCCCGGCCGAGTTCCTGGCGGCGCTGCGCACGCTGGCGGACGAAGCGGACGCCGTGCTGATCTTCGACGAGGTCCAGTGCGGCCTCGGACGGACGGGCTATCTCTTCGCCTACGAGGCCACCGGCGTCGTGCCCGACATCCTGACGCTGGCCAAACCGCTGGCCGGCGGGCTGCCGATGGGCGCCGTGCTGATGACGGAGGCCGTCGCCTCCGCGATGCGGCCGGGCGACCACGGGACCACCTTCGGCGGCGGCCCGCTCGTGAGCGCCGTCGCGCTCGAGGTGGTGCGGCGGGTCTCGGCCCCGGAGTTCCTCGCGAAGGTCCGGCGCAAGGGAGAGATCGTCAGCCGGACGCTGCGCTCCCTCGTGGACCGCGGTGTTGCCGTCGAAGCCCGCGGCCGCGGGCTCATGTGGGGTCTGGAGCTGGCCGAGCCGGCGGCGCCGTTCGTGGCGCGCGCCTTCGAGGCCGGGCTGTTGTTGGGCACGGCGGGCGAGCGGGTCATCCGGCTCCTGCCGCCGCTCACCATCGAGGATGCGGAGCTGAACGCGGGCCTCGGCATCCTCGAGGAGGTGCTGGCATGATGGCCGCCTCGCGGATTGCGTTCCCGGCAACGCCTCCGGCCATGCCCGCGCGGGACCGGCTCGTCCTGGCGCTCGGCGATGGCGCCGCTCCGGATCCGGATCCGGCGGCCGAGTACGCTCCGATCGTCCTGATCCGCCCCGCCCAGCCGGCGGACGTGGCGGAAATGATGCCGATCCTCGACGGCTTCGCCGCGCAGGGCCTGCTCCTGCCCCGCAAGCCGGAGGATGTGCTCCGTACCATCGACGACTTCTTCGTGGCCGTCGATCCGACGGGGGTCGTGGGCTGTGCGGGGCTGCGGGTCTACTCGCCCGTGCTCGCGGAAGTCGTCGGGGTGGCCGTGGCCGAGCGCTGCCAGGGCCGCGGCATCGGCCGGCACCTGGTCGAAACCGTGGTCGATGAGGCCATGCGGCTGGGCATCCGGCGCGTGTTCGCGCTGACGGTCCAGCTCGAGTTCTTCAAGAAGCTCGGGTTCTCGCCGACTTCCGTCGCCGAGTTCCCGGAAAAGATCGAACGGGACTGCGCCGGATGCGCCCGGCGCAGCGCATGTATCGAGGTCGCCGTGGTCCGGTCGCTCCACGGCGATCCCGCGTGAGGAGATCGCCATGTCGTTCAAAGTCGTTCTCGCGTACTCCGGAGGACTCGACACCTCCATCATCGTGCCCTGGCTCAAGGAGAACTACGGCGCCGAGGTCATCTGCGTGGCCGTGGACGTGGGGCAGGGGGAAGAGCTGCATGGGCTCGTCGAGCGCGCTCGCCAGCAGGGCGCCTCGGACTGTGTGGTCGAGGACCTGCGCGAGGCATTCGTGACCGGAGCGATCTGGCCCACGCTCCGGGCGGGTGCCATCTACGCCCGGAAGTACTTGCTCGGCACCGCCATGGCCCGGCCGATCATCGCCCGGCGGCAGGCGGAGATCGCGCTGGAGGTGGGCGCGGGCGCCCTCGCGCACGGGTGCACGGGGAAGGGGAACGACCAGGTGCGGTTCGAACTCACGTACGCCGCTTTCGCCCCGCACCTGAAGGTGATCGCCCCGTGGCGCGAGTGGAACATCTCGTCCCGCGAGGACGCGCTCGCGTACGCGGCGGAGCGGGGGATCCCGGTGACCGCGTCCCGTGAGAAGATCTATTCCCGGGATCGCAACCTCTGGCACATTTCGCACGAGGGCGGCCCGCTCGAGGATCCGGGCTTCGAGCCGCCGGAGGACCTGTTCCTCCTCACCCGTTCGCCCGAGGACGCGCCGGACAAGCCGCTCTATGTCGAGATCGGCTTCGAGAACGGCCTCCCGGTCACGGTGGACGGCGAGGTGCTCGGGCCGGTCGCGCTGATCGAGCGGCTCAACGAGATGGCGGGGGAGCACGGGATCGGCCGCGCGGACATCGTGGAGGACCGGCTGGTCGGGATGAAGTCCCGCGGCGTGTACGAGACGCCGGGCGGGACGATCCTGTACACGGCGCACCGGGAGCTGGAGCAGCTCGTGCTCGACCGGCGGACGCTCTCGCTCAAGGACGAGCTCGCGTCCCGCTACGCGGATCTCGTCTACGAGGGCCGCTGGTGGTCGCTGGAGCGGGAGGCGCTGGACGCCCTGGTGGACCGCACGCAGCAGCGGGTCACCGGGACGGTGCGTCTCAAGCTGTACAAGGGGTCGGCCATCGTGGTCGGCCGCACGAGCCCGTACTCGCTCTACGACGAGGCGCTCGCGTCCTTCGCCACGAACGACTACGATCACGCGGACGCGGCCGGGTTCATCCGCCTGTTCGGCCTGCCGACCCGCACGGAGGGGCGGCTCCGCCTGGCGATGAGCGAGGGGATCTTGCCGAAGGTGGACGGGAAGCTTTCCGCCGCCGGGCAGGCGGATTCGGCCGCGGAGCCGGCGGGTGCGGCGTCGCCCGGGGCAACGCTCGAATCCGACGCCGACCCCGCTGAGCTGGCCGGCCTGGCGCCCGCGCTGAACGGCGGCGCCGGGGCGCACCCGTGACGGCCCTGTCCACTCCGGAGGAGGAGATGGCGAAGGGCGACGTTGGCAAGGCCGTGGTCGGCGACAAGCCGGCCGCCGGCCAGGCGCCGCACCGGCTCTGGGGCGGCCGTTTCAGTGTAGGACCCGCGCCGTCGCTGGATGAGCTGAACCGCAGCCTTCCGGTGGATCACCGTCTCTGGCGCGAGGACATCGAGGGGAGCCGGGCGTGGGTCCAGGGGCTCCTCCGGGCGGGCGTGCTGACCGCGGACGAGGCGCGCACCCTGGACCAGGGGCTGCGCCGCGTGGCCGCCCGCATCGAAGCGGGTGCGGCGAAGGACGCGGAGGATGAGGACATCCACACCCTCGTCGAGCGGCTCCTGTACGAAGAGGTCGGCGACGTCGCCGGGAAGCTCCACTCCGGGCGGTCCCGCAACGATCAGGCGGCCACGGACACGCGGCTCTGGGCGCTCCGGGCCTCCGCCCGGCTGGACCGGGACATCCGCGGCCTCCAGCGCGCCCTGCTCGACCAGGCCGAGGCGAACGTGGACAACCTGATGCCCTCGTACACCCACGTGCGCAGGGCCCAGCCCGTCCGCGTGGCGCACTGGCTCCTCGCCCATTTCTGGGCGTTCGAGCGCGACCGCTCCCGGCTCGCGGACGCGCGCGAGCGCGTCGCCGTGCTGCCGCTCGGGTCCTCGGCGATCGCGGGGTGCCCGTTCCCGGTGGACCGGACGCTCCTCAAGGAGCTGCTCGGCTTCCGGTCGATCTCCGAGAACTCCATGGATGCGGTCGGGGACCGGGACTGGGTGGCGGAGCTCGTGTTCGTGGCCGCGTTGACCGGGGCCCATCTCTCCCGGCTCGCGGAGGACCTGATCCTCTTCTCCTCGGAGGAGTTCGGATTCGTCCGGCTCCCGGAGGCGTACACGACCGGCTCGAGCCTCATGCCGCAGAAGCGGAACCCGGACGGCCTGGAGCTGGCCCGGGGCAAGGCGGCGCGTCTGGCCGGGGACGTGAGCGCGATCCTGGGGCTGCTCAAGGGGCTCCCGACCGGGTACCAGAAGGACCTCCAGGAGGACAAGTCGATCCTGTTCGACGCGTTCGACACCCTTGCCCTCCTCCTCCCGGCCACCCGGGAGACGATCGCGGGGCTCGAGTTCGACGCGGAGCGGCTCCGGCGCGCCGCGGATGACGATGCGCTCCTGGCCACCGACCTGGCCGACGAGCTCGTCCGTCGCGGCGTGCCCTTCCGGGAGTCCCACGCCGTGGTCGGGCGGCTGGTCCGTTACGCGGAGGAGAACGGGCTCACGCTCCGGACGATTCCGGACCACGTGCTGGCCGAGGCGCACCCCGCCTTCCAGGCCGGGCCCCGGCCGTCGCTCTCGGCCGCGGACTCGGTGGAGGCGCGGGCAGGCGTCGGAGGGACGGCCCGGGCCGCGATCCTCGATCAGATCGAGGCCGCACGGGCCGCGCTGGACTGACGGACCGCGCCGCCGCGCGAGCGATCGAACGGCCCCGCCCGAACCGGGCGGGGCCGTTCGCGTTCCCGGTACCCGCGGGCACGCGCCTTGCCCCTCGGTGGGCCAGTGCCCCCACTTGGGCGCCGGCTACGAGCGAGGGCGGATCATGTGGTACGAACACGAGTACATGCGGTCGCACGGCGGGCGCGGGACGCCGCGCAGACGCCCGTTGGCGGCCGGACGCGGCCGCGGCTACGACGAACCGGCACCCCGGCGACGGCCCCGCCGCCGGCACCGCGACCGCCCCCGTTTCCCGCCCGAAGGACCGGGCTACTCGGGCCCCGGCGAACTGGGCAGGTACGGCGACGCGCCCGTCCCCTACGGGCCGGACCACACCTACGACTTCCGCTTCGGCGACCGATACGGATACGGCCCGGATTTCTACGAGGGAGAGGCCCGCGTACGCCGTGATCCGGGGCTCCGGTCCCGTCGCCGGCCCGGACCCCGACGATGACCGCACCCGGCGCGGAAGTTGCACCCTTCCGCACCGAACGGTGGCGGTCCAATGTGCGCCCGTGCACGAAATGGAGTCTTACTCGTGAAAACGCCGTTCTCTAACCGGAATCTCTCCTTGCCCACCCAGCGACGGATCGAGCTGGCCATCGCCGTCGCCCAGGAGCGGCTCCTCAACACGCACGTCGACCACGCACTCAAGCTGATCGAGATGGTGGGCGAGCAGGTCCCCTTCGACAACGCCCTCGCCATCTATCACCGTCTGCTGCACGTGGCGGACGATGAGGCCCGCGTGATCACCACCCGGGCCCTCGCGCGGATCGGGGAGGACTCGGCCGAGGCCGAAGTGTGGCCCGAGCTGATGAACGGCAGGGAGCTCCCGGCGTCGGAACTGGAAGATGACCGTTCCTTCTTCGAAAACCTCATGCACCGGCTGCGCGGCCGGGTCAACGAGGAGCTCCGGCGCTGGATCGAGCTTGCCGCGGCGCGCACCGAGGTCGCGCTCATGGCCGTGCACGTTGAGAACGCCATGGCGTTCGTGGACATCCTCGAGAAGGAGATGTCCCTGACGGAGGCCGTGGAGCTGTACCTCGAGGCCCTCAACGTGCGGGACGCCATCGCCGAGGTCGTCTACTACCAGACGCTCGCGAAGCTGAGCGGCAAATACCTGCCGCCGGTCATCCCGGGGCACCGCCTCAGGCCGGCAGCGGTGCCCGTGGCCGCGGGCGAGGAGCGGCACCTCCGGGTGGTCGAGGCGGACGGCGGCTGACGCGCGGGAGCCGTTAACCGTCCCCGTTCCTTCGTAGGCGACGTCGCGCGGCGACCCACCGCGCCGACGGGCACCGTCCGCAGCCGCTCACCCTTCCCGGGGGGCGCCGGCTTCAGGCGGCCGCGCCCGCCGCCTGATGGTCCGGCTCCGCCACGCGGCGCCCCGCCGCCCGCGCGATCCCGCGGACCACCTCCATCATCGACGCGAACTCCGCCGGCGTCAGCGACTGGTCTCCATCCGACAGCGCCTGCTCCGGCTCCGGGTGCACCTCGACGATCAGCCCGTCCGCGCCCGCGGCAACCGCCGCGTACGCCAGCGGCGCCACCAGCTCCCGCCGGCCGCCCGCGTGGCTCGGGTCCGCGATCACCGGGAGGTGCGTCTCCCGCTTCAGCACCGGGATCGCCGAGACATCGAAGGTGTTGCGCGTGGCCGTCTCGAACGTCCGGATCCCGCGCTCGCAGAGGATCACGTTCATGTTCCCCTGGCTCATCACGTGCTCCGCCGCGAGCAGCAGGTCCTTGATCGTGGCGGACATGCCGCGCTTCAGCAGGACCGGCCGGTGCAGCCGCCCGACCTCCGAGAGCAGCGCGAAGTTCTGCATGTTGCGGGCGCCGATCTGCAGCACGTCCGCGTAGGTGGCCACCTGCTCCACCTGACGCGTGTCCATGACCTCCGTGACCACGGGCATGCCGCTCTCCCGCCGGACCTCGGCCAGCAGCTCCAGCGCCTCCTGGCCGAGCCCGCGGAACGAGTACGGCGACGTGCGCGGCTTGAACGCGCCGCCGCGGAGCAGCCGGGCGCCGGCGGCCTTCACCGCCTGCGCCGTGGTCCACAGCATCTCGCGCCCCTCGACCGAGCACGGGCCCGCGATCACCACGACCTCCTCGCCCCCGATCTCGGAGTTGCCGACCCGGAGCGTCGTCGCCGTTGCCATGAACTCCCGGGACGCGAACTTGTACGGCTTCAGGACCGGCAACACCTTCTCCACGCCCGGCATGCTCAGGAGCGGCAGCCCCCGCAGCTTGTCCTCGTCGCCAATGCACCCGATGACGGTCCGGTGCTCCCCCCGCGAAACGTGCGTCCGTAACCCGAGCGCCTCCACCCGCTCCCGTATGTGATCCAGTTGCGCGTCGGTGATCGTCGGCGTCGTCACGATGATCATGTGCTGCTCCACCCGCGATGCTGGTACAAAAAAATCGCGGCCCTCGATTTCGAGGACCGCGGGACCTTGGAGCGACGCGCCGTACCGGTTACTCGTGTACCAATGCACGCTTCGCCTCGGGACCCCGCGGCCCGTGGCGATACGTAAAGTACACGAAGAACCAGGTGCGCATGCTCATCATGGTTCGTATCATGCGAGGAACGGCGCGATCTGTCAAGCTCGGCGCCTGCCGCGCCCTCGCCGGCGTTCGCGCGCCGGGAGGGGCGGGGGCCCGTCGTCGCCCGGAACCCGGCATGCACCGCCGTACCGACTGTTCCTCCGTGGATGCCGCCCGGTGCCTTTACGGGACCCGCGGGGAGCGCGTACATTCAGGCGCGTTCCAAGCTGCTGTACCCCGGCCAAGAGGAAGGAATGGCGATACCGGCAGCCGATCCATCGCGTCGTGGCGAGGAGATCGCGGCGCTGCGCGACCGCGCGACCGTGATCCGTCGCCTCATTCTCGACATGCTCACTACCGCGGGCAGCGGACACCCGGGCGGCTCGCTCTCCGCAGTGGAGATCGTGACCGCCCTTTACTTCGGAGGGGTCCTGCGCTACGACCCCAAGTGGCCCGACTGGCCGGACCGGGACCGGTTCATCCTGTCCAAGGGCCACGGCGTCCCGGTCCTGTACGCGGCGCTGGCCGAGGCCGGTTACTTCCCGCATGAGGAGCTGCGGACGCTGCGTCGCATCGACAGCCGACTCCAGGGGCACCCGGTGTACGGCACCGCGCCGGGCATCGAGGCGTCCACGGGCTCCCTGGGCCAGGGGCTCTCCATCGGGCTCGGCATGGCCCTGGCCGCGCGGCTCGACAAGCGGCGCTACCGGGTCTTCGTGCTCCTCGGCGATGGCGAGTGCCAGGAGGGCCAGGTCTGGGAGGCGGCCATGGCCGCCGGCCACCACCGGGTCGACAACCTGATCGCCATCGTCGACTACAACAAGTTCCAGCTCGACGGCGCGATCTCGGACATCATGGAGCTCGACCCGCTCGCCGCGAAGTGGGAGAGCATGCGCTGGGACGTGATCGAGATCGACGGTCACGACCTGGGCGAGGTCCTGCGCGCGTTCGAGTGGGCCGTGGGCCGCGACCGCCCGGCGTGCATCATCGCGCACACGACCAAGGGCAAGGGCGTGAGCTTCATGGAGGGCGAGAACGCGTATCACGGCGTGGCGCCGACGGAGGAAGAGCTGGTGCGGGCGTTGGCCGAGCTGGACACCGCCCGGGCGCGCGCCGAGGCGTCCATCGAACGGGAGGCACGAGAGGACAAGGAGGCGGGGCGGTGAAGGAGCTCTATCCGGGACTCGAGTTCGGCAAGGCCACGCGCGACGCGTACGGCGAGGCGCTGAGGGACCTCGGCCGGCAGTACGAGGACATCGTGGTGCTCGACGCGGACCTCGCGGGGAGCACGCGCAGCGCGTATTTCGGCGAAGAGTTCCCCGACCGGTTCTTCAACGTGGGGATCCAGGAAGCGAACATGGTCGGCATGGCCGGCGGGTTCGCGAGCTGCGGCAAGGTCCCCTTCATCTCGAGCTTCGCCTCGTTCGTCATCCTCAAGGGCTTCGACCAGCTCCGGATGGCCGTGGCGTACCCGAAGCTGAACGTGAAGGTGGCCGGGAGCCACGGCGGGATCTCGCTCGGCGAGGACGGCGCGAGCCAGCAGGCGGTGGAGGACGTGGCGCTGGCGTGCAGCCTCCCCGGGTTCACCGTCTGCGTGCCGTGCGACGAGCACCAGATGCGCGCCGCGGTGCGCGCCGCGTACCACCACCGGGGACCCGTCTACCTGCGGCTCGGTCGGCCGAAGGTTCCGGTCATCTATCGGTCGGAGCCTGAGGACTTCGCCTTCGGCAAGGCGGTCCGCCTGCGCGAGGGGACGGACGTCACGGTGATCGCCAACGGCCTGATGGTCGGGGCCGCGATCGTCGCGCACGACCGGCTCCGGGACAAGGGGATCTCGGTGCGCGTGGTGGACATGGCCACGGTCAAGCCGCTGGACGAGGACGAGGTGCTGAGCGCCGCCCGGGAAACCCGCGGGATCATCGTGGCCGAAGAACACCTGATCCACGGCGGGCTCGGCTCGCGCGTGGCCCAGGCCGTGTGCCGGTTGCACCCGGCGCCCATGGAGTTCGTCGGGCTGGACGACACGTACGCGGAGAGCGGCGCGCCTGCCGACCTCCTGCGCAAGTACGGCCTCACGGCCGACAACATCGTGGACGCGGTGCGCCGCCTGCTGGCCCGATGATGGGACGGGGAGATCCGAGAGACGTATACAAGCGGCAGGCCGCGGAGCGGGCGGTGGCCATGGTCGAGGACGGTATGGTCCTCGGCCTCGGCACGGGCTCCACGGCGTGGCACGTGGTGGAGCTGCTGGCCGAGCAGCGCGCGGCGGGCCGCCTGCGGGACGTGGTCGGCGTCGTGACCTCGCGTCGGACGGAGGAGCACGCCCGGGCGCGCGGGATCCCCATTGTCGCCCTGGACGATCGGGTCCGGCCGGACCTCACGCTGGACGGCGCCGACGAGGTGGACCCCGAGCTGAACCTGATCAAGGGGCACGGCGGCGCGCTCCTCTGGGAGAAGATCGTGGCCGCCGCATCCGGGCGGCTCGTGATCGTGGTGGACGAGAGCAAGCTCGTCTCCCGGCTCGGAGAACGCTTCGCCGTGCCCGTGGAGGTCGTGCCCTTCGGCTGGCGCGTGCTCCTCGAGCCGTTCCGCCGGCTCGGCGCGGAGCCCACGCTCCGGACCGGGCCGGACGGCTCGCCGTTCGTCACGGACGGCGGCCATTACCTCATCGATTGCGCGTTCCCTGGCGGGATCCCGGATCCGGCCGCGCTGGAACGCGCGCTCCGTTCGCACGTCGGCGTCGTGGAGACCGGCCTCTTCCTCGGCATGGCGTCCGCCGTGGTCGTGGCCGGCGCCACCGGCGTGCGCGTGCTGGAACCCGCAGCCACCCGGGGTTCGCCGTGAGCGTGAAGATCGCCCCTTCGATCCTGTCCGCGGATTTCGCCCGGCTCGGCGATGCGGTCTCCGAAGCCGCGGCGGCCGGCGCCGACTGGATCCACGTGGACGTCATGGACGGCCACTTCGTACCGAACCTCACCATCGGCCCGCCGGTGGTGGCCGCGCTCCGGAAGGTCACGGAGCTCCCGCTCGATGTGCACCTCATGATCGAGCGGCCGGAGCGGTACCTGGAGGTCTTCGCGGATGCCGGCGCGGACATCCTGACGGTGCACTGGGAAGCATCCACGCACCTGCACCGCACGGTGGACCGCATCCGTGAGCTCGGCATGCGGCCGGGCGTGGCGATCAACCCCGCCACGCCCGTGATGGTGCTGGCCGAGATCGTGTCCTATGTGGACCTCGTCCTGATCATGAGCGTGAACCCGGGCTTCGGCGGGCAGCGGTTCATCCCGACCAGCAGCGGGAAGGTGGCGCAGCTCCGGGACCTGATCCAGGAGCGCCACCTCTGGGGCGTGGAGATCGAAGTGGACGGGGGCGTGACCCCCGAGACCGCGCCCGAGCTCGTCGCCGCGGGCGCCACCGTGCTCGTGGCCGGCGCGGCGATCTTCAACCAAGAGCGGTCGGTGCAGGAGAACCTCTCGGCCCTGCGGGCAGCCGTTCGAGCTTGAGCCGGCGAACGCTCCGGCGTAGATTTCAGGACGGGCGCCGAGGTGGCGAAATCGGTAGACGCGGCGGACTTAAAATCCGCGGCCGCAAGGCGTGTGGGTTCGAGTCCCACCCTCGGCATGATCCAACCGCAATACGATCCCAGCATCCGCCCCCGGACGGCAGACCGCTCTCCGGGTGTTTTCGTCATCGGGGCGGCCGCCGGCCGGCACGACGTGGAGCGGATCCTCGCCGGGACTCATGACGCCCCGGCGGACGTCGGCGGCGTTCAACGAAGGATCCAGCACCTGGCAGGCGGATGCCGGGGGACGGGCCGGCAAGCGGGCGAGGTCCCGGGTGGAACGGTCCGGAGCCCGCCCGGCCGAGGCCGACTCCGCACCGGGTCGGGGCGAGGGGGGCCGGCCGGCCGGGCCGCCGGCGCGCGCCGGTGCGCACGCGGCGGCGATTCGCGGCCAGCCGGTGTCGGCGCGGGTCAGCGCCGCCGCCCCGCCCTCCGGCCCTCCACCGTGGTCCGGGCGCCGCGGCGAATCACCTCGATCTCCATGCGCTCGTCCGCACGGTAGGACTGCAGGATCCGGACGGCGTGCTGCGCGTCCTCGACCTGCCGGCCGTCGATGCGCAGGATCACGTCCCCGGGGCGAAGTCCCAAGGTCGAGCTCTCGTCCACCCGCACGACCAGGACGCCGCCCTCCGCCTCGAAGTACTCGCCGAGCTCGGGATCGAGGTCGGTCAGCTCCACCCCGTTCGCCCGGGCCCAGCGGGACGCGGTGAACGCGCGCACCCCGGCGATGGGAGCGGCACGGAGCATTTCCACGCCTTCGAGCGCGCGCCTCATGACTGTGCTGTCGAGGGCAGGGAAGGCGAAGTCGAACGCATTGCGCGTGACCACGGATACGGTGTGCATCCGGCCGTCGCGCCGGTACTCGATCTGGACCGTGTCACCCGGCTCCACCGTCTGCAGCGCGGCCACCAGCCGCGCGCCGTACCGCCCGTATCCCCGGATCGATTCCTCCCCCTCCACCGGCTCCGTGAGCCGCTTCCCGTTCACCGCGGTGATCACGTCTCCGGCCTGGAGCCCGGCCTGCTCGGCCGGCCACCCGCGGGTGACCTGCCGGACCCGTACGCCGTCGAGCCCCTCTTCGTCGGTGTCGAGCACGACGCCGATCTGGGCACGGGACCCGAAGCCGCGGAAGGAGTAGACCACCGAAGGACCCCACGTGCCTTGCCAGACTCGGGGCGACAGGGAGTCCACGCAGATGCAGCGTTGCGCGCGCTCGCCCTCCTGGGCGGCGATCTCGCCCGGCACCAGGCCGGCAACGGTCAGCGTCGTGGCCACGGCCACGACATGGAGCTTCGCCACCCGCGCGCGACGGGCGGCGCCGGCGGCGGCGCCTATCGCCGCACGTCGGGTGCGGCGTCCTGCTTCCGTCATCATCATGTCCTCCATTGATCTCCGGCATCTCGAGCCGGCATCGCCATCCACGCGGTCTTCGCTGCAGCGTTGCGGCCGCGCCCTTGGCCCGGCCCGTCCATGGGATGCACGGAGCCGCCCCCGGCGTTGCCCGGCCCATCGTCGGAAAAATCCGATTCCGTGGGCCCCGCCCGCTTGCACGGGATTCCGGCCCTCGGTAGCTTCCCCGCAATGCAATCGGCGCTTACCATACTCGCCGTCTTCGGTGTCCTCGCCGTACTCTGGCTCCTCGCCGGCGCGCTCCTCCGGGCCGCGCGCGGCGGCGTGGACCACTTCCTCGCAAGGGAATCCGCGGCGGTCAGGGCCCGGCGTGGGGACATCACGGGCATGGTGGAGGCAGAGGGATGGATGCGGCAGGCGCGGCGGGACCGACGGGCTGCCCTTCTCATGACCGGGCTCTGGACCGCGCTCCTCGTGGCGCCCGCCTTCTCTCCTGTCACCCGGGAAATCTACGCGGCGTACTCCATCCTCTGGCTGGTCCGGCTCGCCGCCAGGGAGCGACGCAGCTGAGATGATCCGCGTCACCTTTCTCGGTACAGCAGCCAGCCGGCCGACCGTCGGCCGCAACGTCAGTGCGCTGGTGATCAACCGCGAGGGGGAGCTGCTCCTCTTCGACTGCGGGGAAGGCACGCAGCGGCAGATGATGCGGTTCGGCACCGGCTTCGGCATCGACGACGTCTTCATCACGCACATGCACGCCGACCACTTCCTCGGCGTGATCGGGCTGCTCCGGACCATGGGGCTCCAGGGGCGGGAGAACCCGATCCGGCTCTGGGCGCCGGAAGGCGGCGGCCAGATCCTCACCGACGCGGTGAACCTCGGCGTGGAGCGGGTGCCGTTCGAGATCGAGATCCGCGAGCTGGAGCCCGGGCAACGCGTGGAGCGGGAGGGATACGACGTCGTCGCATACCGCACCCAGCACGGGGGACGCTCCCTCGGCTACGCCCTCATCGAACACCCGCGGCTGGGCCGGTTCAACCCGGAGCGCGCCCGGGAGCTGGGCGTGCCGGAGGGGCCGCTCTTCGGGAAGCTGCACCGGGGCGAGTCCATCGAGATCGACGGGCGCGTCATCACGCCGGACGAAGTGGTGGGACCGCCGCGGCCGGGTCGCCGGATCGTCTACACCGGGGACACCCGCCCCTGCCGGGAAACCGTGGAGATCGCCAGGGGCGCCGACCTCCTGATCCACGATGCCACGTTCGGCAAAGACGAATCGCACCGGGCCCGGGCGACCGGACACTCCACCGCCCGCGAAGCCGGGCTCGTGGCGCGCAAGGCCGGCGCGGTCCGCCTCGTGCTCACGCACGTCTCGGCCCGCTACGCGGAGGACCCTCGGGCGCTGGAGCGGGAGGCGCGCCGGGTGTTTCCCCGCGCCATCGTCGCCTACGATGGCATGGAGGTGGAAGTGCCGTACCGCAGCGATCCGGAGTGACGGGGATGGCCGCGCCCGGCTCTTTCACCCACGTGGCCATCGTCGGACTCGGCCTCATGGGCGGGTCCTTCGCCCGGGCGCTCCGCCGGCTGCCCGCCCCGCCGCGGATCTCCGCCTCCTCGCCGGAGCCGGAGGCGCTCCGACAGGCGCTCGCGGAATCCGTGGTCGACGAGGCGGCGGAGGATCCGGCCACGATCCTGGGCGACGCGGATCTCGTCGTGTACGCCACCCCGGTCCGCGTCACGCCCGACCTGCTCCGGGCCCACCGGGATGCCTGGCGCGGGGACGCCGTGATCACGGACATGGGGAGCGTGCAGCGGCCCGGGACAATGTGCGCGCGGGAGATCGGCGCCGCCGGCCGGTTCGTGGGCGCTCACCCCATGGCCGGTCACCACACCGCCGGCTTCGCCGCGTCCCGCGCCGATCTCTTCGAGGGCGCCCGGGTCTGGCTCGCCCACGAGCCCGAGGCCGGCCCCGCCGCCGACCGCGTGGCCGAGCTCTGGCACGCGCTCGGCGCCCACCCCCGGCGGATCGACGCCGAAGCCCACGACCGCCTCGTGGCCTGGGCCAGCCACCTCCCACAGCTCACGGCATCCGCGCTCGGCTCGACCCTGGCGGGCGCGGGGATCGCTCCGGGCGCGCTCGGGCCCGGCGGGCTCGACACCACGCGGCTGGCCGCCAGCCCGCCGCGGCTCTGGGCCGACATCCTCGCCCACAACGCGGACCTGGTCGAGCCGGCGCTCGCCGAGCTGCAGCGTTGCCTCGGCCGCTTCGCCGATGCGCTCGCCCGGCGCGACCGGCCGGAGCTCGAACGACTGCTCGCCGCCGGGCATCTCTGGCGGAGAGAGGTATAGATAATGCCCGATCTGACGACGGATATTCGCGTTCCTGGTGACAAATCGATCAGTCACCGCGCGCTCATGTTCGCGGCCGTGGCGCGGGGAACCAGCCTGATCCGCGGGCTGCTCCCCGGCGAGGACCCACGGTCCACCGCGGCCGTGCTGCGGGCGCTCGGCTGCCACGTTCCCGAGTTGCCCCTGGACGGCGCACCCATCGCCATCTCGGGCATCGGGCTCCGGGCGTTCGCGGAGCCGGCCGAGCCCCTGGACTGCGGCAACAGCGGCACGACGGCGCGGCTCATGCTCGGGCTCCTGGCCGGCTGCCCCATCTCCGCCACGCTGACGGGGGACGCGTCGCTCCGGTCCCGGCCCATGCGGCGGGTGACCGAGCCGCTCTCCATGATGGGCGCGCGTTTCGAGGAGCTCGGGCAGCCCGACCGGCTGCCGATCCGCATCACCGGCGGCGACCTGGTGCCCATCGAGTACCGGAGCCCCCGGGCCAGCGCCCAGGTGAAGTCCGCGATCCTCCTGGCCGGCCTCTCCGGCGGCGTGCGGGTGCGGGTCTCGGAGCCGGTCCGCTCCCGGGACCACACCGAGCGCCTGCTCCGCGCCATGGGCGCGGACATCGCCTTCGAGCACGACGACGACGGGACCCCGGCCGTCGACTTCGATCCGCCGGAGTTCCTCGAGCCGATCCACCTCACCGTGCCGGGGGACTTCTCCTCCGCGGCGTTCTTCATCGCGCTGGGGCTCCTGGCGCCGGCAGGGGCGCTGCGCATCCCGTTCGTGGGCGTGAACCCCACCCGGACCGGGCTCCTCCCGGTGATCGCCCGGATGGGCGGGTCGGTCCAGCTCTACGGGGCGTGCGACGTCTGCGGCGAGCCCGTGGCGGACATCGTGGCCTGCCCCGCGGCGCTTTCCGGGACCACGGTGGCGGCGGACGAGATCCCGGCGATGATCGACGAGATCCCGGTCCTCGCCGTTCTCGCGGCGCGGGCGGACGGCGAGACCCGGATCACCGGCGCCGGCGAGCTCCGCGTCAAGGAGTCCGACCGCATCGCCGCCCTCGCCCGGAACCTGCGCGCCATTGGCGTGGAGGCCGAGGAACTCCCCGATGGGCTCGTCATCCGCGGGACGGACGCCCCGCTCGCCGGGCACGTCCAGGCGTTCCAGGACCACCGCATCGCCATGGCGTTCGGCGTGCTCGCGGCGCTGCCGGGTAACCGCATCACCATCGATGACCCGGACGTGGTGCGCTACAGCTTCCCGACGTTCTGGGAGGACCTGCGCCGCTGCGCCGGGCAGCTCGTGAAGCCATGATCATCGCGATCGACGGACCGGCCGGTTCCGGCAAGAGCAGCACCGCCCGGGCCGTGGCCCGGAAGCTCGGGCTCCGGCACCTGGAGTCGGGGGCGTTCTATCGGGCGCTCACCCTGGCCGCGCTGGAGGCGGGGATACCCGTGGAGGAATGGGAGCGGCTCGGCCTCGAGGACCTGGATGCGCTCCGCGTGTCGGCGCGGCCGGCGGACAACGGGTTCCGCCTGTTCATCGGGGACGACGATGTGACGGACCTGCTGCGTTCCCCGCAGGTGAACGCCCACGTATCGCACCTGGCCCGGGTCCCGGCCGTCCGGGAGTGGCTGCTCGAGCGGCTGCGCGCCGCCGCCCGCGAGTCCGACGTGGTCTCCGACGGCCGCGACATCGGGACCGTGGTCTTCCCGAACGCGGACCTCAAGGTCTTCCTCGTGGCCGCGGCCGAGACCCGGGCGCGCCGGCGCCTGGCGGAGCAGGGGATCCACGAGCCCACGCCCGAGCAGCTCGCGGAGGAGACCGCGCGGCTCCTGGAGCGGGACCGGATCGACTCCGAGCGGGACGTGGCGCCGCTCACGCGAGCGCCGGACGCCGTTCTCATCGACACCACGGACCTGACGTTCGACGAGCAGGTCGACCGGATCGTGGAGCTGGCGCGGGCGCGTTGGGGCCGGTCGGGCGGGAGCGGTTGAACGAACGTGATAAGGGCTTGACCACAAACTGTTTCTCCCGTATTATTAAGTTCTGGCCAACAACCGCGTCCGCGGCCCCGGGTCAGACGCCGGAGGGGCTGTGTCGTCCCTCCTTTCTTTTTAACCTCTTAACCGTGCCGACGGCTCCGGCCTCGGCTCGATGCGACGGAGGCACCCCAATCAATGGCGGATCGCCACGATCTGAACGAACAAGAGCACGGACCCCAGGCTGATATCGAGAGCACCGCGGCCGTCGCGGAGACGTCCGCCACGGTCGCGCCCACGGCGGATCGGCCGCGCAAGCCGGCCCGGTCCGTAACCGCGTCCCGTTTCAAGCTGATGGATGAGGACGAGTACTCGCCCGAGGAATTCGAGGCGATGCTCGAGATGTACGACGAGACGCTGGTCAACATCGAGGAAGGCGAGATCGTCAAGGCGCGGGTGCTTCGCGTCACGGACAGCACCGTCATCCTCGACGTGGGCTTCAAGAGCGAGGGCGCGGTCCCGATCGACGAGTTCAAGAATCCGGACCAGCTCAAGCCCGGCGACGAGGTCGAGGTCTTCCTCGAGAACCTGGAGGACCAGGACGGCGTCGTCGTCCTCTCGAAGAAGAAGGCCGACTTCCTGCGCGTTTGGGAGAAGATCAAGAAGGCGTACGAGAACGACGAGAAGGTGCCCGGCACGCTGCAGCGGAAGATCAAGGGCGGCGTGACGGTGGACCTGATGGGCGTGGACGCGTTCTTGCCGGGTTCCCAGATCGCGCTCCGTCGCGTGCCGAACATCGAGGATCTGATCGGCCAGACGTTCGAGTTCAAGATCATCAAGCTGAACAAGCGGCGGCGGAACATCGTGGTGAGCCGCCGGGTGATCCTCGAGGAGGAGCGGGAGCGGAAGCGGGAGCAGCTCGTGAAGGAGCTGCTGGTCGGCCAGGTCCGGCGCGGCGTGGTCAAGAACGTGACGGACTTCGGCGCGTTCATCGACCTGGGCGGCCTGGACGGGCTGCTGCACATCACCGACATGAGCTGGGGCCGTGTGGGCCATCCGTCGGAGATCGTGCAGATCGGCCAGGAGCTGGACGTGAAGGTCCTGGACATCGACTGGGATCGGGAGCGGATCTCGCTCGGGCTGAAGCAGCTCCTGCCGTACCCGTGGAAGGACGTGGAGCGGAAGTACCCGGTCGGCTCGCGGGTCCGCGGGAAGGTCGTGTCGATCACCAACTACGGCGCGTTCATCGAGCTGGAGAAGGGGATCGAGGGCCTGGTCCACATCAGCGAGATGTCGTGGACGCGGAACGTGAAGCACCCGTCCAAGCTGGTGTCGATCGGGGACGAGATCGAGGCGGTGGTGCTGAAGGTGGACCGGGAGGAGGAGAAGATCTCCCTCGGCATGAAGCAGATCGAGGAGGATCCGTGGCTCGCGCTGCCGCTGAAGTACCCGACGGGCACGCGGGTGACGGGCAAGGTCCGGAACCTGACCTCCTTCGGCGCCTTCGTGGAGATCGAGCCGGGGATCGACGGCCTGATCCACATCTCGGACATGAGCTGGACGAAGCGGGTGCAGCATCCGTCCGAGGTGCTCCGCAAGGGTGACGAGGTGGAGGTCGTGGTGCTCGGCGTGGATGCCGAGAACAAGCGGATCTCGCTCGGTCTGAAGCAGACGGAGGACGATCCGTGGCACCTGATTTCGGACCGGTTCTCGCCGGGTGTGGAGGCTGACGGCCGGGTGGTCCGGATCCTGGACAAGGGTGTGGTGGTGGACCTGGGTGACGACATCGAGGGCTTCGTGCCGGTGAGCCACCTGGGGATCGAGAACGTGCAGGATCCGGCGGATCACGTGAAGGAGGGCCAGCTCCTCTCGATGCGGGTGCTGGAGTCGGATGCGGTGAACCGCCGCATCGTCCTGACCGTGACGGAGATCCATCCGGTGGAGGGCGCGGCCGAGACGGGTGAGGCCGAGGAGGCCGCGGAGGCTGCGGTCGAGGCTCCGGCTGCGGAGGTTGCCGAGGCGCAGGCCGAGGCCACGGAGACGGCGGTGGCCGAGGCGACGTCGCCCGAGGCCGAATCCGGGGCGGAAGCCCCTGCGGCCGAGGCTGAGGCCGAGGAGCCGGCGGCGGAAGCCGAGGGCGAGGCGCCGGCCGGGGAGGCCGGGTCTCCGGAGGAGGCGGAGCAGGGCGAGGCCTGATCCCCATAGCCGATCGGCGACAGACGGAAGGGACGCCATGCATTCATGGCGTCCTTTCTTGTGTTCGAACCGGTCGGCCCTTTTGCCGCGATTCCCGAGCCCGTATCTTTGGGCGAGCAAATCGGTTCGTGATTCGAGGAAGCGAGGGTGATGGCGCACGATCGACGGAGCGCGCGGCTGGTGGTTTTCCTGGCGCTGCTCGCGGCGGGCTGCCAGCTTGCGGGTCCATCCGCGCCCGGGCCGGAGCCGGGTCCACCGCCGTTGTCGGCCGCGGGCGCGACGCCGGCGGACCAGGCCAGAGCGACGGAGTTGCTCGACCGGGCGCGAAGCGCGTACGAATCGGGTGACCATGCGGGGGCGCGGGCGGTTGCGGAGGAGGTGGTGGAGCGCTACCCCGGCACCACTTCGTCTTCGCCGGCGCTGCTCCTGGCGGCGAGGGCGGCGTTCGAGCTGGGGGACTACGATGCGGCGGAGCGGATGGCGGAGCGCTACGCGGCGCTCTTCCCCCCGGAGGCGACCGGTCGCCGGCCGGCGGAAGCGCTGATCGCGCGTGCGCGGGAGGCGCGGGCGGCCCGGCGCGGACCGGTCGCGGCCATCGGCGTGATCCTGCCGCAGTCCGGGCCGTCGGGGCTGAGCCAGTACGCCGACCTGATCCTGGACGGGGTCCGACTGGCCGTGGAGCGTGCGGAGGCGGATGGGCGTGCGGCCATCGAGCTCGTGGTGGTGGACGACGCCGGGGACGCGGAGCGCGCGGCGTCGCTCATCCGGGAGTTGGAGCGCCGGGGCGTGGCCGGCGTGATCGGTCCGCTCCTCTCGCCCTCGATCGCGGCCGCGGCGAGGTCCCGGACGGACACCTCGCTCGTGATCGTGAGCCCCACGGCGTCCGAGATGCCGGACCGGGCGTCGAACGTCTACCTCCTGAACGCGGCGGACACGGAAGGCGCCCGGGCGCTGGCGGAGTACGCCGTGCGGGTGGGGCGTCGCCGCGTCGCCCTGCTGTACCCCCGGGTCCCCGAGTACGAGCGGCAGGCGCGCGCGTTCGCGGCCGCGCTGACCCGGGCCGGCGGAGAGATCGTGGCGGACGTGCCGTTCGAGGCGGGCACCACCACGTTCTCCTCGGAGGTGAGGCGGGTCGTGGCGGCACGTCCTCAGGCGGTCTACATCCCGGCGTCCGAGCGGGACGTGCGCCAGCTCGCGCCGCAGCTCCGGTACTTCGGTCTCGACACGGACGCGGTCCAGGTCCTCGGCGGCGAGGCCTGGACCACCGAGGAGGTGCGGAAGCTGGTCGAGCGGCAGTACGTGGACGGGGTCATCGCGACCACGCCGTTGTACCGCCCGAGCCCGGAGATCGGATGGATGGAGTTCGTGGAACGATACGAGAACAAGCATCGCAGGACCCTGGACAACCCGTTCCCCGCGCTGGGGCACGACGCGGCGCAGCTGCTCATCGAATCGGTCGTGGCCGCGGGCGGGCGTCGGGATCGGATGGCCCGGTCGATGGATCAGGTGCAGACCCTGCGCGGGGCGACGGGCGTCATTTCCGTGCGTGACGGCGGGATCGTGCGTCGGCCGTTCCTCGTCCGGATCGTCGGGGGCGAGCTGGAGCCGGTCGGCGGCGCGCCCGGAACCACCCGGGGGCCCGGATCCGGAGGTGCGCCGTGAGCATGCGGGAGAAGCTGGCCCGGCTCGAGGCGCTGCGTCGTGAGGCCGAGCTGGGCGGCGGACCGGAGCGCATCGCGGCGCAGCACGCGAGGGGCAAGCTCTCGGCCCGGGAGCGGATCGACCTGCTCCTGGACGAGGGCAGCTTCGTGGAGCTCGACCGGTTCGTGACGCACCGCACCTCCGGGTTCGGCCTCGAGAAGCGCAAGATCCTGGGGGACGGGGTGGTGACCGGCTACGGGACGATCCACGGCCGTCTGGTCTACGTGTTCAGCCAGGACTTCACGGTGTTCGGCGGCTCGCTCTCCGAGGCGCACGCCGAGAAGATCTGCAAGATCATGGACCTGGCGCTGAAGAACGGGGCGCCGGTGATCGGGCTGAACGACTCGGGCGGTGCACGCATCCAGGAAGGGGTGGTGAGCCTCGGCGGGTACGCGGACATCTTCCTGCGCAACACGCTCGCGTCCGGCGTGGTCCCGCAGATCAGCGCCATCCTCGGCCCGTGCGCGGGGGGCGCGGTCTACTCGCCCGCGATCACGGACTTCGTCTACATGGTCCGCGGGACGAGCTACATGTTCGTCACCGGGCCGAACGTGGTGAAGACCGTGACGCACGAGGACGTGGACATGGAGGGGCTCGGCGGGGCCGACATCCACGCGAGCGTGTCCGGCGTGGCGCACTTCGCCTGTGACTCGGAAGCCGAGTGCCTCGAGTCCATCCGCCGGCTCATGACGTTCCTGCCGCAGAACAACCGGGAGGATCCGCCGCTGCGCGAGACCAGCGACCCCTTCGACCGCATGGACGAGGAGCTGCTGGACATCGTGCCGGACGAGCCGACCAAGCCCTACGACATGCACGAGGTCATCCGCCGGGTGGTGGATGACGGCGAGTTCTACGAGGTGCACGAGGCGTTCGCCCAGAACATCCTGGTCGGCTTCGCCCATCTCGGCGGGCACACGGTCGGGATCGTGGCGAACCAGCCCGCGGTGCTGGCCGGCGTGCTGGACATCAACAGCTCGATCAAGGGCGCGCGGTTCGTCCGCTTCTGCGACGCGTTCAACATCCCGCTGGTGGTCTTCGAGGACGTGCCGGGGTTCCTCCCGGGCGTGGCGCAGGAGCACGGCGGGATCATCCGGCACGGCGCCAAGCTGCTCTATGCGTTCTGCGAGGCCACGGTCCCGCGGATCACCGTGATCACGCGCAAGGCGTACGGCGGCGCGTACGACGTGATGAACTCCAAGCACATCCGGGGTGACATCAACCTGGCGTGGCCGACGGCGGAGATCGCGGTGATGGGGCCGAAGGGCGCGGTCGAGATCCTGTTCCGCAAGGAGATCGCGGAGTCGCCGGATCCGGAGGCCGCCACGCGGGAGCGGGAGCAGCAGTACCGGGAGCAGTTCGCTCATCCGTACGTGGCCGCGGCGCGCGGGTACATCGATGACGTGATCGATCCGCGGGAGACGCGACCCCGCCTCATCAACGCGCTCGATATGCTGCGCAACAAGCGCGACAGCAATCCGCCGCGCAAGCACGGGAACATTCCGTTGTGATCCCGGGACGTTCCGGCCCGGCACGGGTCGCCGGGCCGGGGGTACTCCGAGCGGCCATGCATTTCGAACCGAATCCATCGTAGATGTTCAGCAAGGTCCTGATCGCGAACCGCGGCGAGATCGCCGTGCGGATCATTCGTGCGTGCCGGGAGCTGGGGGTACGCACGGTGGCCGTGTATTCCGAGGTGGATCGACTGTCTCCACACGTGCTGGAGGCGGATGAGGCGTACCCGATCGGGCCGGCGCCGTCCGCGGAGAGCTACCTGCGGATCGACCGGATCCTGGAGGCGGCGCGGCGGTCCGGGGCGGACGCGATCCACCCGGGCTACGGGTTCCTCGCGGAGCGTGCGCAGTTCGCGGCGGCGGTCGAAGCGGCGGGGCTCGTGTTCATCGGGCCGAGCTCCGAGGCGATCGCCGCCATGGGCGACAAGACGGAAGCGCGGCGCCGGATGATCGCGGCCGGGGTGCCCGTGGTGCCCGGCACGGCCGAGCCGCTCGTGGATCCGGATACGGCGGAGCGCGTGGCCGTGAACTTCGGCTACCCGGTGCTGCTCAAGGCGGCGGCGGGCGGGGGTGGGAAGGGGATGCGGGTGGTGCGCGGCCCGGACGAGATGCGACGCGCCTTCGAGGCCGCGTCGTCGGAGGCCGCCGCCGCGTTCGGGGACGGCAGCGTCTATCTCGAGAAGTACCTGGACGGCCCGCGGCACATCGAGATCCAGGTCCTGGCGGACCAGTTCGGCAACGTGATCCATCTCGGTGAGCGCGAGTGCTCTATCCAGCGCCGCCACCAGAAGATGATCGAGGAGGCGCCGTCGGCCGTGCTGACCCCCGAACTGCGGGAGGCCATGGGCAGGGCCGCCGTCGCCGCGGCCGCCGCGGTGGGCTACCGGAATGCCGGGACGGTGGAGTTCCTCTTCGAGAACGGGGAGTTCTACTTCCTGGAGATGAACACGCGCATCCAGGTCGAGCATCCGGTCACGGAGATGATCACCGGGATCGACCTGGTGCAGTGGCAGATCCGGGTTGCCGCCGGGGAGCGGCTCCCGTTCCGGCAGGAAGACGTGCGTTTCGACGGGCACGCGATCGAGTGCCGCATCACGTGCGAGGACCCGCTGAACGGGTTCCTCCCGTCGACGGGCAGGATCCGGCGGATCGACCTGCCGTCCGGGCCCGGCGTGCGGTGGGACGGCGGGATCACGGAGGGATACGAGGTCTCGCTGTACTACGATCCGCTGCTCGCGAAGCTCATCGTGCACGCGCCGGACCGGGCGGCCGCGATCGAGCGGATGCGCCGGGCGCTCGCCGAGCTGCGGATCCTCGGCGTGGAGACGAGCGCGCCGTTCCACCGGCGGGTCATGGACGAGGAGGATTTTCGCGCGGGTCGGCTCAGCATCCGGTACCTGGAGACCCATCCGGAGCTGCTGCAGGCGGGCGCGACGGAGGAGGCGTTGCGGGCCGCGGCGGTGGCGGCCGCGCTGCTGGAGGAGCGGGAGCGCCGTCGCCGGACGATCCGCCGGATCGAGACGAGCCCCGCGGCGTCGGCCAGCGCGTGGCGGAACATGGGTTGGCGTTGAGGGGGACACGGCGTACGTTCCCTGCGCGCGCCGCGGCCGGCAGTGCGGACCGGGTGCGCTCGGGTCGCGCGTCGTGACCGTCCGGACCTGGCCATGAGCAAGACGGTCGAGCTTCGGATCCACGGGATCGCCGCGGGGGGCGCGGGGGTCGGGCGGTTGCCGGACGGACGGGTGGCGTTCGTGCAGCGTACGGCGCCGGACGAGACCGTTCGCGCGCGGATCGTGGAGGAGAAGCGCCGCTGGGTGCGTGCCGATCTGCTCCGGGTGCTCGAGCCGTCGCCCGTCCGGCGCGCGGCGCCGTGTCCGCACTACCGCAACTGCGGGGGGTGTACCATCGAGCACCTCGAATACCCGGCGCAGTTGCGGGCGAAGAGCGCGATCGTGGGGGATGCGCTGCGCCGGATCGGTGCCCTGGACGCCGCGAACCCGGAGGTGACGCCGTCGCCCGAGGAATTCCGTTACCGCAACCGCGTGTCCTTCACGCTGCTGCGGCTCGGCGCCGGGCGGGTCGTGGCGGGATTCCACGAGCTGAACCGTCCCGACCGGGTGGTGGACATCACGTCCGCGTGCCTGCTCCCGGAGCCGGCGGTGGCGGAGGCGTGGGCGGGCCTGCGGGAGGCGTGGGGCCCGGATGCGAACCGGCTCCCGTCCGGGCGCCAGCTGCGGCTGACGCTGCGGGCGTCCGCGGCGGGCGAGGTGACGCTGCTCGTGGAGGGCGGCTATGCGCGCGGCCGGCCGGAGGAGCTGCTCGGGCTCGTGCCGCGCCTCGTCTCGATCTGGCACCGGACCCCGGTCGGCGCGCCGGAGCTCCTGGCCGGCGCCGGGCACCTGGACGAGACGTGGGGGGAAGAGTCGCTGCGGCTCGGCGCCGCCACGTTCCTGCAGGTGAACCGGTCCGCTGCGGCGCTGCTCGAGCGCCACGTCCTGGAGCTGGCCGGGGACGTGCAGGGCCGGACCGTGATCGACGCGTATTGCGGCGTGGGCGTGCACGCCCGCCGGCTGGCGCGGCTCGGCGCGCGGGTGACCGGCATCGAGCTGGATGCGGAAGCCGTGCGGACCGCGGAGGAGGCGGGTCCGCCTGGCGCGCGCTTCATTGCCGGCAGGGTCGAGGAGGAGCTGCCCGGGGTGCTCCCGGCGGATCTCGTGATCCTGAACCCGCCCCGGACCGGGCTCGATGCCGCGGTGCCGGCGGCGCTCCTCGCCTCGCGATCGGCGCGGATCATCTACGTGAGTTGCGATCCGGCGACGCTCGCCCGGGACCTGTCCCGGCTCTCGGCCGGCTACGTGATCCGCTCGGTCCGGGCGTTCGACATGTTTCCCCAGACGTCCCACGTGGAGACGGTGGTCGGCCTGGAATGCGTTACTACGTGACGATAGACGGACGGACGTTCGAGGTGGAACTCGCTCCGGACCACGTGTCCGTGGATGGGACCGTGGTACGCGCCGAGCTGGCTCAACAGCCCGAGAGCGAGATCCACCACCTGCTCGTCGACGGGCGCTCGTACCCCCTGGTCGCATCCCGCGGCAACGGGCGAGGCAACTGGGTGCTCGTGGTGGATGGCCACCGGCTCGAGGCCGATGTGGTGGACGAGCGCGGCCGCGCGATCCGCCGGATCACGGGCGCGTCCGCGGCGCCGGCGGGGCCGAAGCCGGTCCGCGCGCCCATGCCCGGGCTGATCGTCCGCGTGGACGTCGAGGTCGGCCAGACGGTGAAGCAGGGGCAGGGCGTGGTGATCATGGAAGCCATGAAGATGGAGAACGAGCTGAAGGCCGAGGCCCCGGGCATCGTTTCGAAGGTGCTGGTGAAGCCCGGGCAGGCCGTGGAGAAGGGGGCGGTCCTCGTCGAGTTCGAAGCCATCGCTGAGGCAGGGTGAGGTACAATGGCCGGTCGGAAGGAAGAACGCGAGCGGTGGGAACGGGAGACGCTGGCGCCGGTGCTGGCTCGCCAGGGTGAGCGCCTCGAGTCCTTCGAGACGCCGAGCGGCATCCCGGTCGACCGCCTGTATACGGAGGACGACCTCGATCCCACGCTTGCGGAGCGTATGGGATTCCCGGGCGAGTACCCGTTCCTCCGGGGCGTGTACCCCACCATGTATCGAGGCCGGCTCTGGACCATGCGGCAGTATGCGGGGTTCGGCACGGCCCGGGAGACGAACCGGCGCTACCGCTACCTCCTGGAGCACGGCCAGAGCGGGCTCAGCGTGGCGTTCGATCTGCCCACGCAGATGGGGTACGATTCGGACCACCCCATGGCTCGTGGCGAGGTCGGGCGGGTCGGCGTGGCCATCGACTCCCTCGAGGACATGCGCGTGCTCTTCGAGGGCATCCCGCTGGACCAGGTCTCGGTCTCCATGACCATCAACGCCACGGCGCCGATCCTGTTGGCAATGTACGTGGCGCTGGCGGACGAGCAGGGCGTGCCCCGGGACCGGCTGGCCGGGACGGTCCAGAACGACATCCTCAAGGAATACATCGCGCGGGGAACCTACATCTACCCGGTGGAGCCGAGTCTCCGGCTGGTCACGGACGTGTTCGCGTTCTGCGCCGAGGAGGTCCCGCGCTGGAACACCATTTCCATCAGCGGCTACCACATCCGGGAAGCCGGCGCCACGGCGCCCCAGGAGATCGCGTTCACGTTCGCGAACGCGCTCGAGTACGTGGAACGTGCCATTGGCCGTGGTCTGGACGTGAACGGATTCGCGCCCCGGCTCTCGTTCTTCTTCGCGGCCCACAGCGACCTGTTCGAGGAGGTCGCGAAGTTCCGGGCCGCCCGCCGGCTCTGGGCCCGGCTCATGAAGGAGCGCTACGGCGCTTCGGATGACGCGTGCCGGTTGCGATTCCACACCCAGACCGGCGGTGTTACGCTCACGGCGCAACAACCACTGAACAACGTGGTGCGCGTCGCCATTCAGGCGCTGGCTTCGGTCCTGGGCGGCACGCAGTCCCTGCACACGAACGGGTATGACGAGGCGCTGGCGTTGCCTTCCGAGGAATCGGCCAAGCTGGCGCTGCGCACGCAGCAGATCATCGCCTACGAGTCCGGCGTTGCGGCGACGGTAGATCCGCTCGGGGGTAGTTATTATGTAGAATCGCTGACGGACGCGGTGGAAGAGCGGGCGATGGCATACATCGAGCGCGTGGACGAGCTGGGCGGCGCGTCCCGGGCGATCCCGTTCTTCCAGGAGGAGATCCAGCGCGCCGCGTACGAGCACCAGCAGGCGGTCGAGCGGAACGAACGCATCATCGTGGGCGTGAACAAGTTCCGGGAAATGGAACCTCCGCCCCGGATGGAGCGGCCCGACTACACGGAGCTGGAGGCCGCGCAGGTGGAGCGCGTGGCCGACCTGCGTCGCCGCAGGGACGGGGACGCGGTCCGGAACGCGCTGGAACGGGTCCGCGAAGCGGCGCGCGGAGATGCCAACCTGTTGCCGCCCATGATCGAAGCGGTCAAGGCGCTCGCCACCCTGGGCGAGATCAGCGACGTGCTCCGGGAGGAGTGGGGCACGTACAGGGGAGTGGCGGCGTAGGCGCTTCGCGTGGTACAATGACTCGACTTCACCAACGGATCTGAGCGAACGATGCCGACGTACGAGTACCGTTGCGAACAGGGTCACGAGTTCGAGCAGTTCCAGGCCATGAGCGAGCCGCCGGTCTCCGCCTGCCCGCAGTGCGGCGCGAAGGCGGAGCGGCTGCTCTCGGCCGGCGCTGGTCTGCTCTTCAAGGGCTCTGGGTTCTATATCACGGACTATCGGTCCGAGAGCTACAAGAAGGCGGCCGAGGCGGACCGCAAAGGCAGTGGGAAGTCCGGGAGCTCCTCGGACGCGGGCAAGGGCAGCTCTGCGGCGGCGGACTAAATGAACTCGGACGCGCTGCGTGAGCAGCTGAACAGGATCGTGCTCGAGCTGGGCGGCCCCGCGGACCTGAACTTCCAGCTCGAGCGCCCGCGCAATCCGGAGCACGGGGACCTGGCCACGAACGTGGCACTCGTGCTGGCCCCCCGCCTCGGCGAGGCGCCGCGTGCCGTTGCGGAGCGCATCGTCGAGCGCCTCGACCTGGGCCGCGCCGGCGTGGCCGCCGCCGAGATCGCCGGCCCGGGGTTCATCAACTTCCGGCTCGCCCACGCGATCCTGCAGGCGCGGCTCGCCGAGATCATTGCCGCGGACCGGACGTTCGGGCGGAGCGCCACCGGCCAGGGTCGCCGGATCCAGGTCGAGTTCGTCTCCGCGAACCCGACCGGCCCGCTGCACGTGGCGCACGGCCGTGGCGCCGCGCTGGGCGATGCCATTGCCAGCCTCCTCGAGTGGACCGGCCACGATGTGACCCGGGAGTTCTACGTGAACGACGCCGGGGTCCAGATCGAGCGGCTCGGCGAGTCCCTGGAAGTCCGCTGGCTACAGCTCCAGGGCCACGACCTCGCGATCCCGGAGGGCGGCTACCACGGCGAGTACCTCATCGATCTCGCCAGGGAAGCGGATGCGGAGGCCGGCGACCGGCTCCGCGCCATGGACTCCGCGGAGCGCCGGACATGGTTCCGTGACTGGGCGGTGGCCCGCCTGCGGGACGAGCAGGACCGGGACCTGCGCACCTTCCGCGTATACTTCGATTCGTACTACTCGGAGCGGTCGCTGTACACCGAGGGCAAGATCGAGGACGCGCTGCGCGAGTTGAAGGAGCGTGGGTTGACCTACGAGGCGGACGGCGCGCTCTGGCTCCGCACCACGACCTTCGGGGACGACAAGGACCGCGTCCTGATCAAGCGGGACGGGAGCTACACCTACTTCCTCCCGGACATCGCCTACCATCGGGACAAGGCGCGGCGCGGCTTCGACCACGTGATCGACGTCTGGGGCGCGGACCATCACGGCTACGTGCCCCGCATGCAGGCCGCGCTGGCCGCCCTCGGTCTCCAGGACTTCCTGGACGTGGAGATCGTCCAGATGGTCCGCATCCTCCGGGGCGGCAAGGAGGTCCGGCTCAGCAAGCGGTCGGGCGAGTTCATCACGCTCCGGGAGTTGATCGACGAGACCGGCGTGGACGTGGCGCGCTACTTCTTCCTCATGCGCCGGGGCGACGCCCAGATGGTCTTCGACCTGGACCTGGCCCTCGACCAGTCGGAGAAGAACCCGGTCTACAAGGTCCAGTACGCCCACGCCCGAATGATGAGCATCCTCCGCAAGGCGGGGCTCGATCCTGCCGAGGTCACCGCGGATGGGGTGGATCTCGACCGCCTGACCGTACCCGTGGAGCTGGAGCTGATCAAGCAGCTCGGGCTGTTCCCGGCGGTCGTGGAGCGCGCGGCCGACGCACGCGCCCCGCACATGGTGGCGGACTACCTGGAGGAGACGGCCGGCATGGTGAATTCCTGGTACCACTCGGGGCATCCAACCCGGAATCCCGAGCTGGCCGTGCTGGTCGAGGATCCCGAACTGCGGCGGGCACGTCTCGCGCTCGTCCGCGCGATCCAGATCGTACTCCGGAACGGGCTCGAGCTCCTCGGCCTGACCGCGCCCGACCGGATGGAGCGAGAGGCTACCGCATGAGCTTGCTTGTGGTGGGCAGTGTTGCCTACGACACGATCGAAACGCCGTTCGGCCGGGTCGAGGAAGCGGTCGGCGGCTCGGCTATGTACTTCAGCGCCGCCGCGTCTCTGTTCCACCCCGTGCAGCTGGTGGGCGTGGTCGGGGAGGACTTTTCGAGTGACGCCCTCGACTTCCTCCGGCGGCGGGACGTGGACCTCTCCGGGCTCGAGCGCGTCCCCGGCGGCCGGAGTTTCCGCTGGGTGGGCCGGTACACGTACGACCTGAACACGGCGCACACGCTGGACACGCAGCTCGGCGTGTTCGCCGGTTTCCGGCCCACGCTCCCAGCGGCCTTCCGGAACGCCGAGTGGATCTTCCTCGCGAACATCGATCCCGAGCTGCAGCTCGACGTCCTGTCGCAGGTGGAAGCGCCCCGGCTGGTGGCGTGCGACACCATGAACTTCTGGATCCACGGCAAGCGGGACGCGCTGCTCGAACTGCTCGAGCGCGTGGACGTGCTGCTGGTGAACGAGGCGGAGGCGAGGCAGCTCAGCGGGGATCACAACCTGATCCGGGCGGCGCGCTGGATCCAGGACAGGGGTCCGGGGATCGTGGTGATCAAGAAGGGCGAGCACGGGGCGATCCTGGTGACCCGGGACACGATCTTCTTCGCGCCCGGCTATCCCCTGGAGGACGTATTCGATCCGACGGGTGCGGGCGACGCCTTCGCCGGCGGGTTCCTCGGCTCGCTCGCCCGTGCGGGGGGCGTCACGCCCGGGGACCTGCGGCGCGCCATGATCTACGGGTCGGCCATGGGCTCCTTCGCCGTGGAGCGGTTCGGCGTGAGCCGGCTCCGGGACCTCACGATGGACGAGGTCCAGGAGCGGGTGCGCATGTTCCGGGAGATGACGGCGTTCGAGTCCGCGTTGACGGAAGCGGCCCATGGCTGAGCGGCCGGAGACTTCGAGCGGCGGCCTGAGCTACCGCGACGCGGGCGTGGACCGCGAGGCGGCGGGCCGCGCCAAGGAGCGCATTGCGGAGCTCGTGCGTTCCACCATGGGCCCGCTCGTGCTGTCCCAGCCGGGCTCGTTCGGCGGGCTCTTCCGGGTCCCGTCGGGCTACGAGAGTCCGGTCCTGGTGGCCAGTGCGGATGGGGTCGGCACGAAGCTCAAGGTGGCGATGCTCGCCGGGAAGCACGACACCGTGGGCCAGGATCTCGTGAACCATTGCGTGGACGACATCCTGGTGGAGGGCGCGCGCCCGCTGTTCTTCCTCGACTACATCGGCATGGGGCGCCTCGAGGAGGGCACGGTCGAGGCGGTGGTGGCGGGCGTGGCCGAGGGGTGCCGCGCGAACGGCTGCGCCCTGCTCGGCGGCGAGACCGCGGAGATGCCGGACTTCTACGCGCCCGGCGAGTACGACCTGGCGGGGTTCATCGTGGGCGTGGTGGAGGAGGGGCGGCGGCCCGGCGCCGACCGGGTGGCGGCCGGCAACCGTCTCGTCGCGGTGGCGTCCAACGGATTCCACACGAACGGCTACTCGCTGCTGAGGTGGGTCCTCTTCGAGCGCGCCGGGCTCGGGGTCGACGATCCGTTCCCCGGCCAGGAGCACTCCGTCGCCGACGTGCTGCTCCGCATCCATCGCAGCTATCTCCATTCCGTGCTGCCGCTGATCGAGGATGGCAGCGTGAACGCGCTGGCGCACATCACCGGGGGCGGCATCCCCGGGAACCTGGATCGGGTCCTCCCGCCGGGGCTCGAGGCGCGGGTCGAGCGCGCTTCCTGGGAGCCGCCCGCGGAGTTCCGCGTGATCCAGGAGCTGGGCGGCATCGAAGACGGCGAGATGTTCCACACCTTCAACATGGGCGTGGGGCTGATCCTGGTGGTCGACGCGGACCGGGCGGATGCGGTGGTGGAGCGGCTCCGCGGGAGCGGGGAGTCCGCGTGGATCGCGGGGGAGGTGGCGGTTGGGGACCGGGAAGTGGTCCTGGTCTGACCGGCCGATCGAGGTGGCGTTGATATGAGGGCGGTGGGAACCAGCCGGGACCGGGATCGGCGTATGCGACGACGTCGTGGAGGCTGCGTCGCCGTGCGCCGCTTCGCGTCCCTCGCCGCGATCGCCGCGTTCATCTTGCCCACCGCGGGCCTCAGGGCCCAGACGTCCGGGCTGGGGCGGGCATGCGGCTCGATCGTGACGGGCGACGCGCTCGCGTACTGCAACCTGGTCGCCCAGACGCTCGAAGTCACCCAATCGGTGGCCACGCAGGTCGCGGCGGGCGGGAACCCGGTCCCGGGCTCGGCCAGCACGCTGGGCATGCGGATCGGCACGGCCCCGCGCTACACCGTGGCCGGCCGTGTGACCGCGGCGTGGGCGGACGTGCCGGAGGTCGCAAGGCGTGACGCGGTCGGGGCGTCGGGCGCGGTCTTCGGCGCGATGAGCATCGAAGGCGGCGTCGGGCTCTTCAACGGCTTCACGACGGCACCCACGATCGGCGGCGTGGGGGCCGTCGACCTCCTGGCGAGCCTCGGGTTCCTGTTCCTGCCCGGCGACCGTGGGTTCCGGAGCCGGACCCCGTACACCTTCGGCGTCGGCGCACGGCTCGGCTTCCTGCGCGAGTCGTTTACGGTGCCGGGCGTGTCCGTATCCGCCATGTACCGCCGCATCGGCTCCATGACCCTCGGCGATCCCAACACGATCACCGCGGACGGGTACTTCACGACGAATCCGTGGGTGCTGAGCCTGCGCGGCACGGTCGGCAAGCGCATCGCGGCGGTGGGGCTGCTGGTGGGGGGCGGCTACGACCGTGCGTCCAGCGATGTCCGGCTCGGGGTGGCCGGCTCCGGCCTCGGCGGGCCGGTCTCCACCCGGCTCGACGGCTTCGCCACGAGCCGGTATTCCGCTTTCCTCAACGCGTCCGTGACCGCGCTGGTGCTGCACGGCGTCCTGGAGCTGGGCTGGCTGGGGGGTGGGGACCGCGTGTCGGACGTGTTCCCGTCCGGCGTTTCCTTCGACCCGGGGCGGGGGAGCTTCTACGGCAGCCTGGCCGCTCGACTCACCATCTGATCAGCCCATGACCGGCGGGGCGGACCCCAGGGACCGGGACTTCATGCTGCGCGCGCTGGAACTCGCGCGGCGCGGCTGGGGGCGGGTCCATCCGAACCCCCTCGTCGGCGCGGTCGTGGTGCGTGAGGGTCGGGTGATCGGGGAGGGGTACCACGCGGAGTACGGGGGGCCGCACGCCGAGGTCGTTGCGCTGCGCGCGGCCGGGTCCGCTGCCCGCGGGGCGACCCTCTACGTGACCCTGGAGCCGTGCAACCACCACGGCAAGACGCCGCCATGCACGGGGGCGATCCTGGAGGCCGGGATCGCCCGGGTCGTGTACGGCGCCGCGGACCCGAACCCCCGCGCCCGGGGCGGGGCCGGAACGCTGCGCGCCGCCGGCGTCGACGTGGTCGGCGGGGTCTGCGCGGACGAGTCCAGGGCGCTGAATGCGGCGTTCTTCCACGTTCACGAGCGCGGCGCGCCGTTCGTCGCGTTGAAATACGCGCTCTCCCTGGACGCGCGCCTGAGTGAGGCGCCCGGTCGGCGGACCGCCGTGACCGGTCCCTCGGCCATCGCGGAGACCCACCGCCTGCGCGCCGGATTCGACGCCATCATGGTCGGTTCCCGCACGGCGCGGATCGATGACCCGCTCCTGACCGTGCGGGGCGAGGTCGTGCCGCGGGTCCCGCCGGTCCGGGTCGTGGTGGACAGCGAGGCAGCGCTCGCGCCCGGGAGCCGCCTCGTCCGCACCGCCCGGCAGGTGCCCGTCTGGGTTCTGTGCGCGGAAGACGCGCCCCGGGATCGGGTGGATTCCCTCGTCCGGGAGGGCGTCCGGGTCCTGCCCGTGCCCCGGGCGCCGGTCGGCCTGGACGTAGCGGCCATGCTTGACCGGCTCGCCGAGGCGGGGATCCGATCCGTGTTCTGCGAAGGTGGCGGACGCCTCGGCGCGTCCCTGCTGGCGGCGGACCGGGTGCGACGGTTGTACCTCTTCTACGCGCCGCGCCTGTTCGGGGAGGCCGGCGTCCCCGCATTCCCCGCGGAGCCGGGGCGGATGGCGGAGGGGTGGACGCTACGGGAGGTGCGCCCGCTCCCCCCGGACTTCCTATGCATCCTGGACCGCTCCGGTTGAGCCCCCTGGACTCCACGGGTTTCCTCTCTAGATTCCCGGGCGTCCGTGGCGACGCCGACCCGCGCGGGCGCTGCGGGGTATCACCACGCGTCGCACCTGGATCACAGCGCATGTTCACCGGAATCATCGAAGAAGTCGGGCTCATCCGGGAGGTCCGGCCGCAGGACGGCGGGCTCCGCTTGCGCATCGAGGCCCCCGGCGTGACCGCGGGCGCGCGCGCGGGTGACAGCATCGCGGTCGACGGCGTGTGCCTGACCGTCGTCGCCCTCGAGCCCGATGGATTTTCCGTCGATGTGATCGGTACGACGCTGTCCCGCACCACCCTCGGCAGCTTTGCGCCGGGGCGCCGCGTGAACCTCGAGCGCGCCCTCGCCCTCGGAGACCGGCTCGGCGGCCACCTGGTGCAGGGGCACGTGGACGGCGTGGGCGAAGTGCTCCGCGTCGTGCGGGACGGCGAGCACGTCCTCATGGACGTGCGACTCGATCCGACGGTCGCCGATGTGTCGATCCTCCACGGCTCCATCGCCATCAACGGCGTGAGCCTGACCATCAACGCCCTGCCCGGGCCGGACGTGGCGCAGGTGGCGCTGATCCCGTACACCTGGCAGCACACCAACCTCTCCGACCTGAAGCCGGGCGACGGGGTCAACCTGGAAGGCGACATGATCGGGAAATTCGTGACGAATTATCTGCGGCGCGCGGGCTTTGCCGCTGCACCGGCGAAGTGACCGCCGGACCCGCGTTCGCCGAGGAGGTCGATATGCCGTTCGACACGGTAGAGGACGCGATACGGGACATCCGGGACGGCAAGCTCGTGATCGTCGCGGATGACGAGGACCGGGAGAACGAGGGGGACCTGGTCTGCGCGGCGTCGAAGATCACGCCGGAGCTCGTGAACTTCATGGCCACGCACGGCCGCGGGCTCATCTGCGTTGCGCTGACCCCCGAGCGGGCCGACGCCCTCGGGCTCCCGCTCATGACCGAGCAGAACCAGGATTCGCTGGGCACGGCGTTCACCGTGTCCGTGGATGCGCATCCGCGATTCGGCGTGACCACGGGCATCAGCGCCGCGGACAGGGCCACCACGATCCGCCTCCTGGCCGACCCGGACACGAAGCCCTCGGATCTCCGGCGACCCGGGCACGTCTTCCCGCTCCGGGCCGTTCCCGGCGGCGTGCTGCGCCGGGTCGGGCAGACCGAGGCCTCCGTGGACCTCGCGCGCCTCGCCGGCCTGCCGCCGATCGGCGTGATCTGCGAGATCATGAACGAGGACGGCACCATGGCGCGCCGTCCGGACCTGGAGAAGTTCGCTCGCAAGCACGGGCTCCGCTTCGTGACCGTGGCCCAGATCGTGGCCTACCGGCTCCGCCACGAGCGGCTCGTCCAGCGCGTGGCCGAGGCGAACCTCCCCACGCCGTTCGGCGATTTCCGGCTCATCGCCTACGTGAGCGAGGTCGACCAGCGGGAGCACGTCGCCCTGGTGGCCGGCCAGATCGCGGGGAAGCGGGACGTGCTCGTGCGCATGCACTCGGAGTGTATGACGGGCGACGTCTTCCATTCCCTCCGCTGCGACTGCGGCGAGCAGCTCCACGCCGCGATGGCCAGGATCGCGAAGGAGGGTGAGGGCGCCGTCGTCTACCTCCGGCAGGAGGGAAGGGGCATCGGGCTCACCAACAAGATCCGGGCGTACGCGCTCCAGGACGACGGGCAGGACACCGTCGAGGCGAACGTGACGCTCGGGTTCAAGCCCGATCTGCGGGACTATGGGATCGGCGCCCAGATCCTGCTCGACCTCGGGCTCTCCTCGATCCGTCTGCTCACGAACAATCCGAAGAAGATCGTGGGGCTCGAAGGGTACGGCCTGACGATCACCGGACGGGAGCCGATCCAGGTGCCGCCCACGGAGCACAACCGGCGGTACCTGCTCACGAAGCGGGACAAGCTCGGGCACCTGATCCTCGAGCCGCCCACGTCTACGGCGCCGCGGCCCGAGCAGGCGGGATCCGCCCAGCGGTCGGCCGCTCCGGCCGATCCGGTCCCGGCCGGCGATTGAGACGGCCTTCTACAACGAACAGGGGGAGAGCGTGAGCGAGATTCGTGGCCGGTTGGACGCCCGTGGGCGTCGCTTCGCCATCGTCGCCAGCCGCTTCAACGAATTGGTGACCGAGCGCCTCGCCGCCGGTGCGCGGGCCTGCCTGTTGCACCACGGGGCGGAGGCCGGGAACGTCGACCTCGTCTGGGTGCCCGGAGCGTGGGAGTTACCGCCCATGGTCCGTCGGCTCGCCGACAGCGGCCGCTACGCCGCCGTCATCGCGGTCGGGTGCGTGATCCGCGGCGAGACGCCGCACTTCGACTTCGTGGCCGGCCAGGCGGCCGCCGGGCTGGCGTCCGTCGCACTCTCGGCGCCCGTCCCGGTCACCTTCGGCGTGCTCACCACGGACACCACCGACCAGGCGCTGGCGCGCGCCGGCGGCAAGGCCGGCAACAAGGGGTGGGACGCCGCGGCGAGCGCGCTCGAATTGATGGATGTCTTCGCCCAGATCGAAGGTGGTGATGCGGGAACGTAGTCGGGCAAGGGGCTGGGCCCTGCGGGTCCTTTACGCGTGGGAGACGCGTGGCGAGGGAACGTCGCTACGCGACGTCCTGCGGGACTTCCTCACCGGGCGCTGGATCTCGCCCGTGAGCCGCCCGTACCTCGAGCGGCTCGTCGGGGACGTGGCCGAACACCACCAGGAGATCGACCGCGCGCTCCAGGCCGCGCTCACGAACTGGCGCCTCGAGCGGCTCGCCGCGATCGATCGCAACATTCTGCGCATCGCCGCGGCCGAGATCCTGTACAATCCGGACGTGCCGCCCATCGTCGCGATCCAGGAGGCCATCAGGCTCGCCGAGAAGTACGGCACCGCGGACAGCCCGCGGTTCGTGAACGGCGTGCTGGACGCCCTCGTACGGCGTCACTCATCCGGGTCGGCATCACCGCTTTCCGGGGGAGATCGCGTCTGAAGCTCCTGGTCATCAACTGGCTCGACCGCCTGAACCCTCGCGCCGGCGGCGCGGAGATCCACCTGCACGAGGTGTTCGGCCGCCTCGTGGAGCGTGGCCACGAGGTGACGCTCCTCGTGTCGGGCTGGCCCGGCGCTCCGCCGCGGGAGCGCGTGGACGGCATGGACGTGCATCGGGTGGGCGGGCGGAACACCTTCTCCCTGGCCGCGCCTCGCGCGTACCTCTCCCGCTTCCGGGATGGGGATTTCGACTTCGTGATCGAGGACCTCAACAAGGTGCCGATCTTCGCCCCACTGTGGAGCCGGCACCGGCTGGTCCTGCTCGTCCACCACCTGTTCGGGCGGGTCGCGTTCCAGGAGGCCTCGTTCCCCTTCGCGGCCGCGACCTGGCTCCTCGAGCGCCCGCTCGGGCTCCTCTACCGCGGCGTGGACACCGTGGCCGTCTCCAGGAGCACGGCCGAGGACCTGGTGGCGCGCGGGCTGGAGCCCGGCAAGATCACCGTCATCCCGAACGGCGTGGACCTGGAGCGGTACACGCCCGACCCGGAGGATCGGCGGCTCCCCCAGCCGACCGTGCTCTACCTCGGCCGGCTCAAGCGCTACAAGCGCGTGGATCTCATCATGCGGGCCATCGCCCGGTTGCGGGATCGGGGCTTCGACGCGCGCCTGATCGTCGCCGGCCAGGGCGACTACGCGGATGCGCTCCGCCGCCTGCGGTCCGAGCTCGGCATCGAGGACCGGGTCGAGATGCCGGGGTTCGTGTCGGACGAGGAGAAGATCCGGCTCTTCCGCGAGGTCTGGGTGCACGCCTTGACGTCGCCCAAGGAGGGCTGGGGTATCACGAATCTGGAGGCGGCTGCGTGCGGGACGCCGACCGTCGCCAGCGACTCGCCCGGACTCCGGGACTCCGTCGTCGACGGCGAGACCGGGTTCCTCGTGCCGCACGGCGATGTTGACGCGCTCGCCGATCGGTTGCACCGTCTCCTGAGCGACGACGATCTGCGCCGCCGCATGGGACGGCAGGCCCGCAGCTTCGCGGAACGCTTCAGCTGGGATCGCGCCGCGCTCGACATGGAGGCGTACCTCCAGGGGCTGCTCGACCGGCGCGCTTGATCGTATGCGGACCCGGAACTCCCGGGATTGGGATCGGAGCCGAAGGTGGTCGTGAAATCGGTCACGGTCGAAGACCTCTACCAGGGTAGACGCGATAGGCTCGCTCTGGAGCTGCTCACCGACGGCGTCAGCCTCGCACGCGAGATCCGGAGCCCGTACGTCTCCAACCCGGGCCTGGTGCTCGCCGGCTTCACCGAACGCTTCCCGGGCGGGCGCCTCCAGCTCCTCGGCGAGACCGAGATGAGCTACCTCCTGTCGAAGTCGCCGGAGGAGCTGCGCGCCGCGCTGGAGCTCTTCCTCTCGCTCGACATCGCGGGGATCGTGATCAGCAAGGGGCAGGAGGTGCCGCAGGTCATGATCGACCTGGCACGGGAGCGAGGGGTCCCGATCCTGCGGTCTCCCTTCAAGACCGGGGAGCTGTTCCGGCGCATCCAGACGTTTCTCGAGGAACGCATGGCGCCGAGCACGACCATGCACGGGTCCCTCGCGGACGTCTACGGTGTCGGCCTCCTGTTCATCGGCCGGAGCGGCATCGGGAAGAGCGAGTGCGTACTCGATCTGGTCGAGCGCGGGCATCGCCTCGTGGCGGACGACCTGGTGCACATTACGCGGCGCGGCCACGACATCCTCATCGGCACCGGCCACGAGCTCCAGCGGCACCACATGGAGATCCGCGGGATCGGGATCATCGACATCCGCTCGCTCTTCGGCATCCGCGCCATCCGCCAGCAGAAGCGGATCGAGGTGGTGGTGCAGCTCGAAGACTGGGACGACCGGACGTACTACGACCGGACGGGGCTGGAGGGGGAGGAGATCGAGATCCTCGGGGTGAAGGTGCCCAAGGTCAGGATTCCGCTGAACCCTGGGAAGAACATCACGGTCATCTCCGAGGTCGTGGCCATGAACCACCTCCTGAAGTACGCGGGCGTGCACACGGCGGAGCTGTTCAACCGCCGGCTCAAGGAGGCGATGCGGCCCGTGAAGGAGTACCTCGAGGAAGACTATGAATGACCGCCGTGAAACCATCGGGATCATCGTCGCCCACGGCGAGCTGGCCCACGGCCTCGTGGACGCGGTGCGCCAGATCGCCGGCGAGGCCGCGGATGCGCTCGTCCCGCTGAGCAACCGGGGGCTCTCGCCGGAGGCGATCGCGGCGAAGATCACGGAGCTCGCCCAGGGCCGGCGGGCGATCCTGTTCACGGACCTCCAGAGCGGGAGCTGCGCGTTCGTTGCGCGCCGCCTGTGCCACCAGGGCTCGGGCCTGGTCGTGGTTTCGGGCGTGAATCTGCCCATGCTGCTGGATTTCGTGATGCACCGCGACATGGCGGTGGCGGAGCTCGTGTCCCGCGTCCTGGACAGGGGGCGCGTGGCGATCGGGGCGACGCAGCCGCCGAACGGCGCCGGCGGCGTCGCCGCGCCGGCCGGGTGAGAACGCGAGTTTCCCGGCTGGACGATTCGATTCCATGGCGCTGCACGTGGCCGGCAAGGCGATGGCGGCCAGATGGCGCGGGGCGATGATGACGCAACGGATCGGTGACCGATGCCCGTAGTCCTGTTCCGGATCGATGAGCGCCTGATCCATGGTCAGGTCGTGGTCGGATGGGGTTCCCAGCTCCATCCGGACGTTCTCGTGGTGGTGGATGACGAGCTCGCGGTGTCCACGTGGGAGCAGGACCTGTACTGCATGGGTTTGCCGCCGAACCTCGAGATCCGGTTCCTCGGCGTGGAGGAGGCGCGGGCGGAGCTGTCGCGCTGGCGCGACTCGCCGAAGCGCATCTTCGTCCTGACGCGGGACGTTCAGACCATGAGCCGCCTGGCGGAGGGTGGGACCATGGCGGGCGAGGAGGTCAACCTCGGTGGGATCCACCATGCGCCGGGCCGTGAGCAGGTTCTGCCGTACGTCTTCCTGAGCGCCGAGGAGCGTGAGGAGCTCGGTCGCCTGACGGGGGAGGGTGTCCGGGTCACGGCGCAGGACCTCCCGGGCGCGCGCCGCGTTCCGATGGCCGGTGTGTCGGGCGGATCACCACCGGGGAAATGAACTGGTTGCTCGTCGCGGTCTGGGGATCGGTCGTCGGCCTCGACGCTACCTCGTTCCCGCAGGCCATGGTCTCGCGGCCGCTCGTGGCCGCCACGCTGACCGGGCTCCTCGCGGGCCGGCCGCTGGAGGGGCTCGCCATCGGGGCGGTCCTGGAAGCGTTCGCCCTGGTGGTGCTTCCGATCGGCGCGGCGCGCTACCCGGAGTCGGGCACGGCGGCGGTGGCGGGGACGGCCGCCTACATGGCGGCGACGGGGCCGGCTCCGGTGCCGGTCGCCATGTTCCTGACGATCGTGTTCGCCCTGCTCTGGGAACGGGTCACCGGCATGTCCGTGGATCTCATGCGACGGATCAACGTCCGCCTCGTCGGCGAATGGACCGAGCAGGGCCCGGCAACGCCCGGATCGCTCGAGCGCAGGCACCTCGGTGCCATGGCCATAGACGGAGTCCGGGGCGCCGTCGTCACGCTGGTCGGCGGGCTTGCAGCGGCCGCCTTGCTGCGCTGGCTCGCGCCGGTCTGGAGCCTCGATTCGGCATCCCCCCTCGGCCTCCTGGCCGTGGCGGGGGCGGTCATGTTCGGCGCCGCGCTTTCGCTCTTCGGCGGTTGGGGCGAGCGCCGGCTCGCCTTCCTCCTGGGGATCCTATGCGGGTCGATCCTGCTCCTCGTGCGGTGACCGCGCTCGGGTTCCGGGCCCGTGCCGCCATGTTCCTGCGGTCCTTCGCAGTGCAGGGGTCGTGGAACTATCGGACGTTGATCGGCGCCGGCTTCGCGTTCGCGCTGCTGCCCGCGTTGAGGGCGCTGTACGGCCGCGATCCGGCAAGGCTGAACGATGCCGTGGCGCGACACTGCCGCCTCTTCAACAGCCATCCGTATCTTTCGCCGATGGCCATCGCGGCCGTGGCGCAGCTCGAGGCCGAGGGGGAGGACCCCAGGGTCGTCGATCGCTTCAAGTCCGCGGTTCGCGGGTCCCTCGGTAGCCTCGGCGATCGGCTGGTCTGGGCGGCCTGGCGCCCGGCGTGTCTCCTCTTCGCGCTCGCGCTCCTCTTCGCGGGCGCCCGGTGGTGGGTCGGGATCGTCGCATTCCTCGCAATCTACAACGGAGGTCATGTGCTGCTCCGGGTCTGGAGCTATCGGCTCGGGCTCGTCGAGGGCAAGTTCATCGGCGAGCGCCTCAGGCAATCGCCCATCGACCTGGTGGAGCGCGTGCTCACCGTGGGCGCCGCGTTCCTGGCCGGTCTGATCATTCCCATGGCCGCTGTGGGCGCCAACTTCCGGGCGGCCGGGCTCATGGTGGACGGTCTGCTCCCCGCCCACTGGGTCATCGCCGCCGCTGCCGGCGCCGTGATCGGGGTACGGTTCGGCGCCCGGGTCCGACAGCCGACCGTATGGATCCTGGTACTGATCGCGATCCTCGGCTCCGTGCGAGGGGGGCTGCTATGAGCTCCGGGTCAGTGGCTCACGAGCGTGCCGTCCGGATCCGGAACCGCAACGGCCTGCACGCCCGCCCGGCGGCCGAGTTCGTCAAGCTCGCCAGCCGGTTCAAGTCGGACATCACCGTGTCCAAGGGCGATCTGGAGGTCAACGGCAAGAGCATCATGGGCGTCATGATGCTGGCCGCGGAGTACGGGAGCGAGATCGTGATCCGCGCCACCGGCGAGGACGCGGTGGACGCGCTCGATCAGTTGACGGCGCTCGTCGAGGGTTCGTTCGGTGAGGAGTGAGGAGAGCGTGAGTCTGGTTCGCGACGGCATCCCGGCATCGCCCGGGATCGTGGTCGGGCCCGCGTACGTGCTCCACTGGGAGATCCCGGTCATGCACGGCGGGATCGTGGCGCCCGAGGACGTCGAACGGGAGGTCGAACGCTTCGAGGAGGCCCGCGAGTGGGCCAAGCAACAGGTGAGGGAGGTCCAGCGGAAGGCCGCGGAGCGGCTGGGACCGGTCGAAGCGAAGATCTTCGATCCCCAGCTCATGATGCTGGACGATGTGGACCTCGTGGCCGGCACCCACGCGTACATCCGGGACAACCGCTTCTCCGCCGCGCGCGCCTTCGCGCTCCGCGTCCTCGAGTTCCAGTCCGCCTGGCGCCGCAGCGGCCACCCGATGGTGATCGACCGGCTGAGCGACCTCCTAGACATCGAGTTCTGGGTGGCACACCGGCTCGCCGGTCTGAACGCGCCCACGTTCGACATCGGGGTCGACGGCCGGAAGGTGATCCTGGTCGCCCGGGACCTGACGCCGACCCTCATGATCCAGATCGACCGGGACCGGCTCCTGGGGATCGCGACGGACACGGGCTCGCGCACGTCGCACACGGCGCTCCTGGCGCGCTCGCTCAACCTACCGGCGGTGGTCGGGCTGGGCGACCTCTCCACGCACGTCGAGACCGGCCAGGAGCTGATCCTGGACGGCCGCGCGGGGCGGGTCATCGTGCGTCCGACGGAGCGGGAGCGGGCCCTCTATCGTGAGCGGGACGTCAAGGCGCGGGAGTGGGAACAGGAGCTCGTCCTCCTCGCCCACATGGAGGCGGTCACGCCCGACCGCCAGCCGGTGCTGGTGCGGGCGAACATCGACCTCCCCTCGGAGGCGGAGGCCGCCCGAGCCCACGGCGCGCAGGGCGTCGGCCTCTTCCGTACCGAGTTCCTGGCCGTCGGCCGCACCACCGAGCCGGAAGAGGAGGAGCAGTACCAGGCGTACCGGCGGGTGGCGGAGGCGTTCCCGAACCAGGCGGTCTACATCCGGACCTTCGACCTGGGCGGCGACAAGTTCCCGCTCTTCCTCCCCATGCCGGCGGAGGAGAACCCGTTCCTCGGCTGGCGGGCGATCCGTGTGTGCCTCGACCTGCCGGACCTGTTCCGGACCCAGCTCCGGGCCCTGCTCAGGGCCACGGCGCACGGGGATGTGCGGATCATGCTACCGATGATCAACGACATAGAGGAGATCCAGCGCACGCGTGAGCTGCTCGAAGAGGAGGAGGAGAAGCTGCGCGCCGAGGGGATCCCCTACAACCCCGGCTACAAGCTCGGCATCATGATCGAGACGCCGGCGGCCGCGCTCAACTCCGCGGAACTCGCTCGCTACGCCGATTTCTTCTCCATCGGGACGAACGACCTCGTCCAGTACACCCTCGCCGTGGATCGCGGGAACGCCCGCCTGGCCCGACTCTACCGGCCGTTCCACCCCGGCGTGCTGAAACTGTTGCGCATGTTGTCGGATGCCGGCCGCGCCGCGGGGATCGAGGTCAGCGTATGCGGCGAGCTGGCTGCGAACCCGCTCGGCGTCTTCCTCCTGCTCGGGCTCGGGATCACCGCGCTGAGCGTGAGCCCGGCATCGCTCCCGGAGATCAAGAAGATCATCCGCACGGTGCCGGCCGCCGAGGCCCGCGCCGCCGTGGCCGAGGCGATGCGGATGCCGACCGCGCAGGCCGCGGAGGAAACGCTCACCGCGGGGATCTCGCGGTGGCTCGACCTCTCTCTGTTCTCCGGAAGATGGAACTTGTTGCCCCCGGAGTGAGAGATTAGTTTCTGACGCGCCGACCGGTGCCGGAAAGGACCAACGTGACGACCTTGCTCCTGACGTCGGAGTCCGTAACCGAAGGACATCCGGACAAGATCGCGGACCAGATCAGCGACGCGGTGCTGGACGCCGTGCTCGAGGCCGACCCGGAGGGCCGGGTTGCCTGCGAGGCGCTCGTGACCACCGGCCTCGCCTTCATCGCCGGCGAGATCACCACCACGGCCGACCTGGACATCCCCGCCATCGTCCGCCACACGGTCCGCTCCATCGGCTACACCGATTCGAGCTACGGCTTCGATGCCGACAACTGCGCGGTCCTGGTCACCATCGACCGCCAGTCGCCGGACATCGCGCAAGGGGTGGATACGGGTGGGGCGGGGGACCAGGGGATGATGTTCGGGTACGCCTGCAACGAGACGCCCGAGCTCATGCCCGCCCCGATCATGCTCGCGCACCGGCTGACCTCCCGGCTCGCGGCGCTGCGCAAGGATGGGCGCATCCCCTGGCTGCGGCCGGATGGGAAGGCGCAGGTCACGGTGGCATACGACGAGCAAGGGCCCCGGTACGTCCATACGATCGTGCTGAGCACGCAGCACGCCCCGGACGTCACCCTGGAGGAGCTCCGTGAAGAGCTCATCGAGCGGGTGATCGTCCCCGCCATGCCGCCGGAACTGTTCGACCGTGAACGGTGCATCCTGCACCTGAACCCGACCGGCCGTTTCGTCATCGGCGGGCCCCACGGCGACACCGGGCTCACGGGTCGCAAGATCATCGTGGACACGTACGGGGGCGCCGCGAGACACGGAGGCGGCGCGTTCAGCGGGAAGGACCCGACGAAGGTGGACCGCTCCGGTGCGTACGCCGCCCGGTGGGCTGCCAAGAACGTCGTCGCCGCAGGGCTGGCCGACCGCTGCGAGGTGCAGGTCGCGTACGCCATCGGGGTGGCTGAGCCGGTCTCGATCCATGTCGACACCTTCGGGACCGGCAAGGTGCCGGATTCCGTGCTCGCGACCGCGATACGCGAAGTGTTCGACTTCCGGCCCAGGGCGCTGATCGGCGCGCTCGGGCTCCGGAGCCCGATCTATCGGGCCACCGCCGCGTACGGCCACTTCGGCCGCACGCCCTATGTCGAGCGGGGTATCCATGGCGATCGGCTCTTCTTCCCATGGGAGCGCACGGACCGTGTGGATGACCTCCGCACCGCAGCCAGGATCTAGAACACCAACAGGAGACTCATGTCTATCCATACCGGAGTGAACCATCACGTCCGTGATCTGGCGCTGGCCGACACCGGACGCCTGCGCACCGAGTGGGCCGAGCGGCAGATGCCGGTGTTGCGCCTGATTCGCGAACGGTTCCAGCGTGAGCGGCCGCTCGAGGGGCGTCGGATCGGCGCTTGCCTGCACGTCACGACCGAGACCGCGAACCTCATGATCACGCTGAAGGCCGCGGGCGCGGACGTGGCGCTTTGTGCCTCGAACCCGCTCTCCACGCAGGATGACGTCGCGGCGCACCTGGTGCGCGATCACGGGATCTCGGTCTATGCCATCAAGGGCGAGGACCACGATACGTACTACGACCACATCCGCGCGGTGCTGGCGTTCGGGCCGGAGATCACGATGGATGACGGCGCGGACCTGGTCGGCTCCCTGCACATGATCGCCCTGGGCCGGCTGGACGACCTCGCGGCGCCGGTACGGGCCCTGGCGGAGCAGCTCGGCGCGGACGCCCGGGAGCGGCTGGTGCGCTCGGTCGTCGGCTCCACCGAGGAGACGACCACCGGCGTCATCCGCCTGAAGGCCATGGCGCGGGACGGCGTGCTCCAGTTCCCGGTCATTGCGGTGAACGATTCGTACACCAAGCATCTGTTCGACAACCGGTACGGCACGGGCCAGAGCACGCTGGACGGGATCCTCAGGGCAACGAACATGCTGCTCGCGGGATCCGTGGTCGTAGTGGCGGGGTACGGATGGTGCGGCCGCGGGTTCGCCACGCGGGCGCGCGGGGCGGGCGCCAGCGTCATCGTGACCGAGGTCGATCCCATCAAGGCCCTGGAGGCGGCCATGGACGGGTTCCGGGTGCTGCCCATGGACCAGGCCGCGCGGGAGGGCGATCTCTTCGTCACGCTGACCGGCAACTACCACGTGATCCGGGAGGAGCACTACCGCGCCATGAAGGACGGCGCCATGATCGCGAATTCCGGACACTTCAACGTGGAGCTGGACCTCGACGCCCTGGCCTCCATCGCGGATGGCGAGCCCCGGCAGGTGCGGGACTTCGTGCAGGAGTACCGCGTCGACGGCAAGCGCATCTACGTGCTCGGCGAGGGCCGTCTGATCAATCTCGCGGCCGCGGAGGGCCACCCGGCCGCGGTCATGGACATGAGCTTCGCGAATCAGGCGCTCGCGGCGGAGTACCTGGCCCGCCACGCCGGGGACCTGCCGCGGGACGTGCATCGGGTCGCCGTGGAGATCGACCGCGAGATCGCCCGACTCAAGCTCGAGGCGATGGGCGTGCAGATCGACCGGCTGACCCCGGACCAGGAACGGTATCTCGTTTCCTGGGAAATGGGTACGTAACGGCTGCGGGCCAGGGGCCCGGGGCGGAGAACTCACATGGTAGAAGTCAAGGTTCAGAGTCTCGGTCTCGATCGCGCCTCGAACACGCCGGTCGTCATCTTGCAGGAGCTGGATGGCCCCCGGGTACTCCCGATCTGGATCGGCCCGAGCGAGGCGAGCGCCATCGCCATGGAGTTGGCCGGGATGAAGTTCTCCCGGCCATTGACGCACGATCTGCTCGTGTCCGTCATCTCCGGCCTGGGCGGTACCCTGCAGCGCGTGCTGATCACGAAGGTCGTGGACAACACGTACTTCGCCGAGCTGATCATCCAGCGCGGCGCCGAGCTGATCAGCGTGGACGCGCGTCCGTCGGACTCGATCGCCGTCGCACTCCGGATGCACGCTTCGATCTTCACGGGGGACAACCTGCTGGAGCACGCCTCCATTGAGATCGCGGACGCCACGGAGGCCTCGGGCGGCCTGTTCCAGGGCGGTCCGCGTCCATCGGGCGGGCTCCAGGCCGAGGAGCTGAAGGAATACTTGCGGCGGTTGAATCCAGAGGACTTCGGGCGGTTTCACCCGTGATGCGTACCCTTTCGATTCGAGCGTTCGTGGCCGCCTGCCTGGTGCTGGCGGCCGCGTTCGCGTCTGCACGGCCCGTCCGTGGCCAGGAGATCGGCTTCCAGGGCCGGGTCATCGATCCGTCCGGCGCGCCCGTTGCGGGGATCGTCGTGGCGTTGCACAGCGTGGAGGGCCGGGACGGCGCGCTCATCGCCGAGGCGACGTCGGGCGAGGACGGCACCTTCTCCTTCAACCTCACCGGCGTGGCCGACTCCGCGGTTTTCTTCGCGGCCACGCGCTACCAGGGCGAGCTGTACGTCGGTGCGCCCTTCAAGCTGCCCGGTCCGCCCGGGGCCGAGTACGTGATCGTGGTCGGCGCGGACCCGGTCCAGATCGCGGGCTCGCTCGGCGCATCGCGCCCAGGGATGCGGGCCGGGGGCGGGCAGGTGGCGGTGCTCCCCTTCATCGCGCTGCTCGGCGCGGTGGGCGCGGTGATCCTGCTCGGACTCCAGGCGTTCGAGCGGCTCCGCGCGGGGTCGGACCCGCGGCGCGAAGTGCTGCTGGAGATCGCGCTGCTCGACGAGCGTTTCGCGGGCCAGGAGGCATCGCTGGAGGCGGCGGCGCGGGAGGCGTACCTCCGCCGGCGCCAGGCGCTCCGGGCGCGTCTGGGCCCATCGCCCGCGAAGCCGCGCACGTGAGGCAGCTCCACGCGTACGACCGCCTCGCGCCATGCCGCTGATCCGGGACGATGCCATCATCCTCCAGAGTTTGGCCTACAGCGAGACGAGCAAGATCCTGAGGCTGCTCACCCGGTCCCACGGCGTCCGCTCCGTCATCGCGAAGGGCGCCATGCGGCCGCGCAGCCGGTTCTGCGGCCTCCTCGAGCCCTTCACCGTGGGGATCGCCACGATCTACCTCAAGGAAGGGCGGGAGCTGCAGACGCTCGGCGGGTTCGACCTCCTGCGCAGCGGCCAGTCCCTCGGCAGGGACCTGCTCCGCTTCGGAGGCGCTTCGCTCCTTGCCGAGCTGATCGTGCGCACCGCGGTCGAGGAACACCAGCCCGGGCTCTACCACCGCCTGCTCCGGGCGCTGGATCGGATCGAATGCGCGCCGGCCGCCGAGCTCGAAAGCGTGCTGCTGGCCGAGGCGTGGGGGCTCGTGGCCGACCTCGGGTACGCCCCGATCCTCGACCACTGCACGGCGTGCGGCCGCGCCCTGGACCCGGACGAGGACGGCGTGTTCGACTACCCGGCCGGCGGCGTCCGCTGCCGGGAATGCGCCGGCGGCGTGACCGGCCGTACCGTGCCCGCAGCGGCGCGCGCCAATCTGAGCCGGCTCGTGGCGGGCGTGGCCGTGGCGCTCGAGCGGACAAGGGGGTACTGGATCCTCCTCGATCGCTTCATCGCGCATCACGTTGCCGACGGCGCGACGATCCGCTCCCTCCCGTTCCTCGCGGAGGTGCTCCAGCCATGATGGACGACGCGGAACGCCGGATCATCGTCGGGACGGCCGGGCACATCGACCACGGCAAGACCGCCCTCGTCCGCGCCCTCACCGGCATCGAGACCGACCGCCTCGAGGAGGAGCAGCGGCGCGGCATCACCATCGACCTGGGGTTCGCCCACCTCGACCTGCCGGACGGGACACGGGTCGGGATCGTGGACGTGCCCGGCCACGAGGGCTTCATCCGCAACATGCTCGCGGGCGCTACCGGGATCGACGTGGCGCTCCTCGTCGTGGCCGCCGACGAGGGCGTAATGCCCCAGACGCGGGAGCACGTGTCGATCCTCGATCTGCTCGGCGTGCGCGCCGGCCTCGTGGCCGTCACCAAGGTCGATCTGGTGGAGCAGGAGTGGCTCGACCTCGTGACCGAAGAGCTGCGCTCCGAGCTCGCGGACACGCCCTTCACCGCGGCGCCCATCGTCCCCGTGTCCTCCATCACCGGCCAGGGGCTCGACCGACTGGTGGAAGAGCTCCGGCGGGTGGTCGATGCGTCGTCGACCCGGGACAGGAACGATCTGTTCCGCCTCCCGGTGGACCGGGTCTTCACGATCCACGGGACCGGCACGGTCGTGACCGGGACCGTCTGGACCGGCGGCCTGACCCGGGACCAGACCGTGCGGATCCTGCCGCAGGACCGGACCGTCCGGGTGCGCGCCCTCCAGGTGCACGGGCGGGACGCGGACCGGGTCGGGGCAGGGCAGCGCGCGGCCATCGCCCTGGCCGGCGTCGACCGGGAGAACATCGTCCGTGGCGACGTCCTGGTCCTCGATCCCGGCTGGGCGGCCCACGCCATGATCACCGCCCGCATCCGGCTCCTCGCGGACTCGCCCTGGCCCCTCCGGCAGCGCCAGAGGATCCGCTTCCACCTCGGAACCGCCGAGGTCATGGGCCGCGTCGTGCTCCTCGAAGGGGACGAGCTCGCTCCAGGCGACGTCGCGTGGGCTCAGCTCCGGCTCGAGAGCCCCGTCGTCGCCCGGGCCGGCGACCGGTTCGTCATCCGCTCCTACTCCCCGGTCACCACGATCGGCGGCGGGGTCGTGGTCGAGCCCCGGGCAGCGAAGCGGCGCCGCCTCTCCGAGGAGGACCGCGCACTCCTCGACGCACTCCTCGGGGGCTCCGTCGAACAGGCGCTGGACGCTCGCATCCGGCTCGCGGGTTGGGAAGGCGCGCCCATCCGCAAGCTCCCCATCGAGCTGCCGCATTCACCCGGCGCCATCCAGGAAGCCCTCGACCGAAAGGATGGGGAGACCCTCATCCGCGTCGGCACGCTCGCGTTCGATCGCCAGGTCTTCGACGCCGCCCGGAAGGCCATGCTGGACGCCGTGGCGGCGTACCACAAACGGCACCCGCTCCGCCCGGGGATCGATCACGAGGAGCTCCGCCGAGCCCTCCCGCCCCGCGCCGGGGCAGGGCTCGCCGACGCCGTGCTCGAATCCCTCCTCCGCGACCAGCGCCTCGCCGTTCGCCAGGGCGCCATCGCGCTGTACGGCTTCGAGCCCCGGCTCACGCCCGAGCAGGAGCGGGCTCAGGAGCGGATCTGGAACGCCATTGCCGGGGGCGGGCTCACCCCGCCCGCCACCACCGAGCTGGCCCCGCTCGCCGGCTCCCAGGAGGAGCTCCGGCTTCTCCTCAAGCTTCTCGAAGCGGAGGGTCGGATCGTCCCGCTCAATCAGGAGTTCTACATGGCGCGGCGGGAGATCGACGAGGTGACGGGGGTACTCAGGGCGCAATTCAAGGTGGGTGAGGAATTTACGCCTGCCGACCTCAAGCAGGTCATTAATGTGTCTAGAAAGTATCTCATCCCGCTGCTCGAATATCTCGATCGCATCGGCGTGACCGCGCGCCAGGGCAATGGCCGGGTACTCCGGTCTCATTGAGCGGCTAGGTGCTATCGCCTTACGATCGCGACTCATTTTGCTCTTGACCTGCGCGCTCGGCAGACGTATGATGGTAGCGATTCGGCAGTACGTTCTTACTCACGTTCAACCAGAACCTTCGGAGGGCGATCGGAAACTCAGCTACAGCACAGCAGTAACTGTGCGGAGGTGATGATGAGACGCGTTATGAGCGTCGGGTTCATCCTCCTCCTCACGCTCGGTGCGTTTACCGTACCGCTTCACGGACAGGACGCTGGAGGCGGTACGCCGCCGGGCGTCCGGGAGCGCGGATTCTCTCTCGAGCAGAATTATCCGAATCCGTTCAATCCCAGCACCACCATCCCCTTCGTACTCGGGGAACAGCTGTTTGAAGACGGTAAGCCGGTAGTCGTAACGATCAGGATTCTCAACCTGTTGAGGCAACTGGTCGCGATCCCTACCGCGCTCAACCACCCCGATGGCAGCGGGGTGCCGGTCCAGGACCTGGTCTACACGACACCCGGTCCCAAGCAGGCGTACTGGGACGGCCTGGACCGTGCAGGCAACAAAGTGGCGTCCGGGATCTATATCGTGCAGCTCATAGTGAACGGACAGAGTACCATGCGTCGCGTGGTGGTGACCAAGTAGGAGGGGCAGAAAGCCGCATCCTGCTTCACGACGGCAACAATGGGCGCCGGAGTCAGATCGACTCCGGCGCCCATTGCGCATCATCCGGGATGGTGGGCCGCCGCTGAGGCGGCCGCGAGCCGGGCGGCCGGCGGTGCGACGTCGCCTCCCGATGCGACGTTCACCGGACCGGCGCGCGGAGCCCCGTGACCCCGGCCCTGGTTTGGACGCTGAGCTTACCCCGGGAGGATGTAGAGGAAGCGGCCGCAGTGCTCGCAGTGCCGCAGCGTGGCGTTCTGCCGGATGTCACCGGCGACCGCCGTGGGGATCGACTCGAAGCAACCGTAGCAGATCCCGTTGATCACCGGCACCACCGCCCGCCCGCGGCCCTCCGAGATGCGCCGGTAACGGCTCCGGATCGCCGGCGAGAGCTGCTCCTCCATCTCCTGGATCTTGCGATCCAGTTCTTCGATCGCCCGAGCCACGTCTATGTTGAACTCCTGCACCTCGACCTGCCGTTCGGCGTGGTCTTCCTCCAGTTCCCGGCGCTGGGCCTTGAGGTCCTGGAGCTGCAACAGAATCTCCAATTCAGGATGCATGACGACTCCGTTTCCCGCCGCGGTCAGATTCCCTTTTCTTCCAGGAGCTGCAAGAACTCGTCCGGGGTCTTCAGCTCCCGCAGCCGCTCCGCGATGCCCGGCTCCTTCGCGAACTGCGCCACCTTCCCGAGCACGGGCAGGTACTGGTTGCTCACCTCCAGCGGCGGCGCCACGATCAGGAAGAAGTTGTAAACCGGCTGACCGTCGATGGCCTTGAAGTCGACGCCCTCGGGCTTGCGGCCGAACGCGACGCGCAGGCGGTTCACGACGAGCGAGCGGCAGTGCGGGATGGCGATCCCCCGGCCGATCCCGGTGGATCCGAGGTTCTCCCGGCGCTTGAGCATCTTGAAGAGGATGCCCTCGCTCTTCTCGTCCAGGTTCAGTAACCCAATGAGTTCCTTGAGGATATCGTCCTGGGTCTCACCCTTCAGATTAAGCGAGATGGCTTCTCTATTGAAGAATTCCCGTAATTGCATGTTCGGCCTCCGGCTGCATCTGGGACGCATCGTGCGTCGAACCGAACCAAGATAAGGGGCGGCCCGGAACGTGTCAAAATGGTGGGGGAAGATTGATCGGGCATCGGACGGGGGTTAAATTGCGAGCATGGTGAGTGAACTGCTGCAACGTCTTAGGGGCCCACGGCCGCTGCTGTACCTTGCGCCGCAGGCGGGGGTGAGCGAGGCGCCGTTCCGGCGCCTGTGCCGGCGATTCGGTGCGGACGTGGTGGTGAGCGAGTTCGTGAGCGCGGAGGGGCTGCGGCGGGGGAGCGACCGGACGTGGCGGTATCTGCGCTTTCACGAGGACGAGCGTCCGATCGGGGTGCAGATCTTCGGCGCGGATCCGCAGGGGATGGCGGAGGCGGCGGCGCTGGTGGAGGAGGTGTATTCGCCGGACTTCGTGGACATCAACTTCGGGTGTCCGGTGAAGAAGGTGGTGAAGCGGAACGGCGGGTCGGGGTGTCTGCGGGACCTGGGCCTGGTGCAGCGGATCATCCGGGCGGTCGTGGCGGCCACGTCGGTGCCGACCACGGTGAAGATCCGGAGCGGGTGGAGCGAGGAGCTGCGCAACCCGGTGGAGATCGCGCTGCGGTGCCAGGATGCGGGTGCGCAGGTGCTGACGCTGCACGCGCGGACGCGGACGCAGATGTACTCCGGCCGGGCGAATTGGGATGAGATCGCGGCGGTGGTGGATGCGCTGGACATTCCGGTCATCGGGAACGGGGATGTCTGGACGGGGGAGGACGCGCGGCGGATGTGGGAGCACACGGGGTGTGCGGGGATCATGATCGCGCGGGGCTCGCACGGGAGGCCGTGGATCTTCGCGCATGCGCGGGCGGCGCTGGAGGGTCGGCCGATTCCGCCGGAGCCGGGGCTCCTGGAGCGGGTGGAGGTGGTCCTGGAGCATGCCCGGAACGCGATTGCGTTCGAGGCGGACGAGGAGCGGGCGATGATCGAGTTCCGCAAGCACCTCGGGTGGTACACGAAGGGGCTGGAGGACGGCCGGGCGCTCCGGCAGGAGCTCTTCCAGATCCGGCGGCTCGAGGAGGTGGAGCGGATCCTCGAGGATTACCTGTCCCGCCATGCGGGGGTGGCGGCGTGAGGCGGGACCGGCTGCACAGGCTGCTGGAGGATGTGGCGGCGGGGCGGGTCGCGCCGGAGGCGGCGCTGGAGCGGCTCGCGTGGGCACCGGTGGAGGAGGTGGTGGGGGAGGAGGGGGTGGACCTCCCCTTCGCCCGGCTGGACCACCATCGGGCGTTGCGGCAGGGTTACCCGGAGGTGGTGTTCGGGTCGGGGAAGACGGAAGCGCAGCTCGTGGACATCTGCCGGCGTCTCGCGGCGCGGGGGGACGGGTTCCTGGTGACCCGTGCGGCGCCGGATGCGCGGGCGGAGCTGGCGCGGGTATTCCCGGAAGCGGAAGTGAACGACGTCGCACGGACCGTGTACCTGGCGCCGGCCGAGCCGGTCGCTCATCCGGTGCTCGGTCCGGTGCTCGTGGTGAGTGCGGGCACGGCCGATCTGCCGGTGGCGGAGGAGGCGGCGGTGTCGGCGCGGGCGCTCGGCAACCCGGTCGAGCGTCTGTACGACGTGGGGGTCGCGGGGATCCATCGGATCCTCCGGGCGTCGGATACGTTGAGCAGAGCGGCCGTGGTGATCGTGGTGGCCGGCATGGAGGGCGCGCTCGCGTCCGTGGTCGGTGGACTCGTGGGCACGCCCGTCATTGCCGTGCCGACGAGCGTGGGCTACGGCGCCGCGTTCCAGGGGATCGCGGCGTTGCTGGCCATGCTCACGAGCTGTGCGGCAGGTGTGACGGTCGTGAACATTGACAACGGGTTCGGCGCCGCCGCGGCCGCGACCCGGATCAACCAACTCCAACCCCGCGCGCTCTGATCAAGGGGATACCGACGCGCACCGAACTCTCCCGCATCGGCCTGGTGGCGACGGGGGCCGCGTACGTCGGCGGACTCATCTTCGCCCGATGGATGCCCCCGTACGCGGTGCTCGGGGCCGCCGTCGTGGCCGCGGTGGCGCTGGTGCTCACCCGGTGGCGGGACGGGTTCGGCGCCCGCGCCCGGGACGCCGGCGCCCTCTGGCTCCCCCTGCATCTCCTGCTGGTCGCCACCGGTGGACTCGGGTCGCCCCTCCTGCCCGTGGTGGCCGCGTGGCTCGTCCTCTTCTCCCTCCGCAGCACGCTCCGCCGAACGATCGAGCTCGGCGCCGCGGCGTTCGCGCTCCTCGTCCTGGCCGAGCTCTGGACCGGAGGGCTCGGGCTCCGGTCCGCGATCGAGGCGGTGCTCGTGGTGGGGAGCGGGCTCGCCGGCGCCTGGATCGTGACCCGGCTGCGGATGGAACATGCGTCGAGCGTCGTCGCCCTGGACCGGATCCTGGGGGAGGCGGCGTCCGGCCGTGAGGGAAGCGAGCCGGTGGAGGCGGCCCGCCGACTCAGGGAGCTGGAGTCCGTGGTCGACCGGGTCCGCCTGCGTCACGGTGCCCTCCGGGCCGTGCTCTGGGACGTGGACGCCGAAGGGACGCGGGCGTGGTCGCGCGTGGTTTGCGGCGGTCATGCGCCGGCATCGGTCACCTTGCACGGAGACCCGCTGCGCTGGGCGTGGTCCGAGGGCATGGCCATGCACGTGGATTCGCCCGCGAGCTGGGCCGTGGGCGCCCACATCGCCGTGCTGCCCCTGGACGCCGATGGCGGCCGGCGGTGCCTCCTGACCCTGGACTTCGACGCAGGCGCGGCCGCTCCCGACGCGGACGCGCTCCAGGAGACCGCCGCCTATCTCCAGGCCTTGCTCAACATGCAGCGCCGGGAGGCCGCGGCCGTGGCGAGCCGCATCCGGTTCCTGGAGGTCCTCGAGCTGATCCGCCGACTCCCCCGCGAGATCGAGCCCACCGCGTTCGCCGCGGAGCTCGCCGAATCGGCCCGCCGGCTCGGTGGAGGTACGGGCGCGGCCGTGGCCGTCTGGGAGCAGGACGTCGGGCGGATCATCGCGGCGGTGGGCGACGACGGCGGTCCCGCGCCCGGCGTCGAATTCGGACCCCTCGAGTCCGAAATGTCGCTCGCGGCCCGGGGCGGCGCGCCCATCGTCCGGGAATCCCGCTCCGGCCTCTGGGCGGACCTGCCCGTGGCCGCGCCCGGCGAACGCTGGCTCGCCACGCCCCGGGCGCTGGCGGCGCTCCCGCTCGTCGACGGGAACGGCGATGCCGCGAACGTGATCGGCGTCCTGGCGATCTGGTCGAGCGACCGGTCCGCCCTCGATCCCGAGAGCCTCGCCGTGGTCGAAGCGCTCTGCCCGTTCGCCGCACTGCAGCTCCGCCATGCGCGCTCCTTCGGGTCGCTGCGCGATGCCGGGGATCGGGATCCGCTCACCTCCCTCTACAGCCGCCGGGCGTTCGAGGACCGGCTCAACGCGGAATGCGTCCACTTCCGCCGATACCGCCGCACCGTGTCGCTCCTCTTCATCGACATCGATCACCTGAGCGAGATCAACGACACCCTCGGCCACGACGCCGGAGACGCCGTGCTCCGCGCCGTCGGCCACGTGCTCAAGGCATCGGTCCGGGAGGCGGACTTCGCGGCGCGCTTCGGCGGCGAGGAATTCATCATCCTCTGCCCGGAAACGCCGCTCGAAGAGGCCTGCCGCGTGGCCGAACGCCTCCGGCTCGCCATCGAGCGGATGACGATACCGTGGAAGGGCCGGACGCTCCAGGTGCGCGCGTCCATCGGCGTGTCCTCCTGCCCCGAGTGCGTCCCCGAGCCCATCGCCCTCGTCCGCAGCGCGGACCAGATGCTCTACGCCTCCAAGACCGGGGGGCGGAACCGCGTCACCGCCGCGCCCACGAGCGTTGACTGAGGTACCGATTTTGCATATCTTTAGGACAGCGGGGCCGACTTGGATTCGACGTGTTTAGTGAAGTCGGAACTGCGTGCCGAGGTCCCGTCACCTCGTAAAACAGCGGGAAAACCAATAAGTGCCAACTCTCAGATGGCGCTGGCTGCGTAACGAATCTTACGTAGCCCGTCTCCAGAATCACCGGGCCCGAGGTGGGGCTGGAGGCGACGACTGAATCGGGCTGGCCCGTCGATGACGCCGTGCCGTCGTCGGGCGAGAAACCGCACGGCTGGTCCGGAAGAGGCGGTCCGTCAGCCGACTGACCGGACGAGAAACACGGAACGACGGACTACGCACGTAGAGGTTCTGAGGGATCTATTCGCGGACGCGGGTTCGACTCCCGCCGGCTCCATACGAACTGTCCGGTGCTTTCAGGGCACCGGGCAGTTCTTGCTTATGGACGCTGGCGGGGGCAGGAGTCTCACCCGCGTCCCGCGCCGCTTCGCGGCGCACGCGGGTGTGCCTTGCGGCGACCTCGCTCCGCTCGGTTCGACTCCCGCCGGCTCCATACGAACTGTCCGGTGCTTTCAGGGCACCGGGC
>CALCID010000120.1 GCA_937907535.1 uncultured bacterium
CGGAACGTGTAGTCGCTGATCCACTCCGGTTCGCAGTAAGACATCAGGTCGACGTACGTCGACGGTCGCTTGACCTGGCGGGTCTCGGTATCGAAGCCGTACACGCCGATCGAGCCGTTCACGTACGGGTATAGCGGATCCGGATTGCTCGGGTTGCCGCACCCGACGTGCCACCGGCCAAAGTTGTGCCCCCACTCGTGCGCGGCGGTCCACGAGCCGCACTGGTCTAGCCCGATCGCGACCGGGTAGCCGACGTACCCGAGCCCGCAGTACGCCGTCCCGCCCACCCTGGCGAGGATGCCGTAATAGTAGCTCGTGCTGCCCTCCGTGATGCGCAGCACCCGGACCTCGTTGATGATCGTGCTCCAGGCTTCCGGCGTGTTGGTCGCGGTCACGCTGCTCGTGAACGGCTCGCGGCGCACCCCCGCGTTCGCCCCGGGCAGCGGGAAGACCTTCAGCGCATCGTCGAGATAGCTTTGCATGTTGCTTTCGTTCACGTTCCCGGTCACACCCGAGACGCGGACCGGGACGAACTGGATGTCGAACACCGGTGGCGACCGCACCTCCAGCGGGAGCACCCCGCCGGAGGCTGGGAAGATGTTGTTGTCGTTGTTCCCTTCCGGCACATCGTCGTCCGGGTCCACCGTGACGCGGATCCCGAGTCCGGGCGCGATCAGGTCGCCTGGCACGTGCAGATTCCACGAGCTGTCGAGGGTTCCCTCGTCCACCGCGGTCGGCACCGACGCGGACGTCGCCTGGAGCGTATGCTCCGCGATCCGCGTCGGGCCGTTGAAGAGCTCGACATACACATCCGGCTGCGCCGAATTGGCGTGGCTCCCGACCACGAAGACGCGCAGGTAGGCATCGCGACCGGCGATGAGGGGCACGTCACCCGCGAGCGTCTGCGTGCTCTGGATCAGGTAGACGCCGGCAATGGAGAGGTCGAAGGGGTCCTTCGCCGTCGCGTTGAACACGACGGCTGGCAGCCCAGCCGCGCGCGCCGTGACGGTGTTGAGCCCCGACGTCTGCCCTACCGTCAGCCGTGTCGAGGCCGTGCCCGCCGCGTCCGTGACGGATGTCGCCGGATCCACCGACCCGCCCCCGGCGGTGACCTCCCACTCGACCGCCACCCCGGCAACGCCGTTGCCGTGAGCGTCCGTGACCTTCACGACGAGCGGCTCCTCGAGCTCCCAGCCCACCGGTGCGGCTTGCTCATCGCCGGACTCCGGGGACGCAACCGCGGGCTGGCCCGGCATCGCCGCCGCCGTGAACACCGTGATGACCGACTGGCCGGCGAAAACCGTTACGCGCTGCTCCCCGGCCTTCGTGCCCAGCGTCCAGACCGCCTGCGCGCGGCCATTCGCGTCGGTCGTCCCACTGCTCGGGGTGACGTTGCCGCCGACCGGCCCGATGGACCAGTTCACGCTCGTGCCGGCGATCGGGTTGCCGTACGAATCCACGACCTCGACCACCAGCGGCGCCGCGAGCGGATCGCCGACCGTCGCCGACTGTCCGTCGCCGGAGATCCGCTCGAGCGAGCCCGGCGGCCCTGGCTCGGCCTGGGCCGAGAACACGACCGGATCGAGCCCCGGTGCGGTCACCGTCAGCGTTTGCTGGCCTGCCTCCGTACCGAGCGTCCACGTCGCCCGCGCGATGCCGTCCAGCCCGGTTCGCGCCACGGCGGGCTCCACCGATCCGCCGCCGGCCGTGACGGAGAACGTGACCTCCACCTCCGGAACCGGGTTGTCGAACCGGTCCGTGACCAGCACGGCCAGCGACTCCGGCGTACGCTGCGCGACGGTGCCGACCTGGTCCGCGCCCGCCGCGATGCGGCTCGCCGCGGGCGCGACCGGGACCACCCTCAGGGGGCGAAGACGCCTCGCCGCACGCGCCCAGGACGAGCAGCGCGATGACGGCCATCGTGTATTCGAAGCGTCGCTTCGTGCATCGGATCATGGGTTTCGCTCCAACGCGTGCGGGTATCATGGTTCGCATGCCTGACGCACACTGGTTCAGAAGCCGATGCCGAGGGAGAGCCGCGGCACGTGGAAGCGGAACGGCTCAGAGGCGTCATCCTCCCCGTATTCGCCCGTGAGATCGCTGAACGCCAGCGCGACCCTGAAGGCACCCAGCCGGGCCGACATCATCGCGCCCGCGAGGATGCCCCCGGCATCCCGCTCGATCCCGGACCAACCCTCTTCGGAATACAGCCCGTAGCCGCCGAACGCGGCCAGCTCGAGCGGGCCGGCCGTGAGGAGACGGACGGCCAGGCCGCCGCCCACGAGCCGGGACTCGTAGTCTCCGCCGGTGCCGAACGTCCCCAGCGCCAGCACGGAGACGCGACGGTACCCGAGCTGGAGGAGACCACCGCCCCCGTAGTGCGGCCGATCGACGTCGGTGCCGATGGAACCCAGCGCAAATACACGGGCGTGCACATCGCTCTCGCTCCGCAGGCGGCCGGGCGCTCGCTGCGCAGTGAGCTCCGGCACGGCGGCCAGCAATGCGACGAGCGCACAGAGACACGGCCAGATGCATCGGAACATCGTGGACTCCTCGAATTCGAATTGGAAATGGACGTCTACTGCCGGCGATTGCCGCGGCAACGGCTGCGGCGATCCGGGGAGTGGTGACGGCCCCGCGCGGCCAGGACATCTCGTTCGGAGCCGGGCATGACGCGGCCACAACACCGAGAATCTGATGGCGTATCCATCGCAGCCGCAAGGCGTGCGGGTTCCAGGCGGTCATGGGGTGGCATTGGCTGTGGAGGGGAATGGCGTTGCCGCCGTTGACGTCCAGCCCGGCCATACCGGGAGACGGCCCCTTCCGAATTCCCGGTATGTACCTGCATTGAGAACCCGTGCGAGTAGCTCCGTTGGGCGCCGCACTCGTACAGCACCGAGTTGATGCGGCTACCTGTCACGGTCCAAAGGGCGAGGGACAGGATACTTCAATATGCGATAACTTGGTTCGGACGAAAACCGGTCCGGGGGCAGAGTGATGCAAGGTTGTGTCGGATCTTCTTGTACGAAGCGATGTGCGGCGGAGTAGAGCCTGGGTCTTGCCGCGTGGCACGACGTTGCTCGAGAGTCTGCAGTGGTGCACGCTACTACCAACTGGAACTAATATTCGTAAGCCCTGCCGTCGCCTGGCAGATCGTGCTCTAATCCCTGGGCGATTACGCTACATGTAATGAAGACGCCCGTCGCGTACATTGTAGGTCCCGCCCATCGAGCCAGCCCCTCGAATATCCGAACAGGGATAATGACTTGACAATGGCGAGTTATGCAGCAATCCTATGCATTGCTGGCGGAGAATCGAACTGGCGGGAGCATTCCTCTGGCGGGTCACA
>CALCID010000121.1 GCA_937907535.1 uncultured bacterium
GCGTCGGAAGGTGGCGCTTCCGACCTATCCCTTCCAGCGGGAGCGGTACTGGTTCGACGGGGGTGTGGAGCGGCGGGCGCAGGGATCGGCGGCGGGTCCGGCCGGCATCCCCACCGGGCACCCGCTGCTCGGTGATCGGATCCGGACGGCCGGGGACGAGCGGGTGTTCGAGGTGCGGCTGGGTGGAGACCGGCCGGCCTATCTCGCGGGTCATCGCGTGCACGGGCAGGCGGTGGTGCCGGCCACGGCCTACATGGAAATGGCTCTCGCCGCCGGGGCGGACGTCTTCGGCTCGGATGAGGTGGCGCTGGAGGACCTGCTGCTTCGGGAGCCGCTGGTCCTGCCGGAATCGGGCGAGCGGGTGGTGCAGGTCGTGGTTTCGGCGCCGAGCGGGGGGCGGGCGTCGTTCCGGGTTGCGAGCCTCGATGGAGGCGGCAAGGACGAGCGCTGGCGGGTGCACGCGACGGGGAGCGTGGCGTGGGCGGCCGGTGCGGACGACGTCGCGAATGCGCCAGACATGGATACTCTGCGCGCGGCGGGCGCGGACCCGGTGCCGGTGAGCTCGTTCTACGACGCGCTCACGTCGAGGGGGATCGAGTACCGGGACGCGTTCCGGTGCGTGGCGGAGTTCTACCGTCGGGAGGGGGAGGCCTACGGTAGTGCGGCGCTGTCGGACGTGGCAGGGTCCGGATACCGGATCCATCCGGCGCTGCTGGATGGGTGCCTCCAGATCCTGGGCGGGGTGATGCCGTCGGAGGGGACGACGTACCTGCCCTTCGGTATCGACCGGTTCCGGTCGTTCCGGCCGATGCCGGACCGGGTGCGGGTGCACGCGATCCTGACCGATGGGGGCAGCGGTTCGGGGACGTTGCGGGGCGACGTCCGGGTCTACAGCGAGGCCGGCGAACCGGTGGCGGTGGTGGAGGGGGTGTCGCTGCGGCCCGCGGGGCGCCTGGCGGTGACGCCGCCGAGCGAGATCGAGCCGTGGCTGTACGAGGTGTCGTGGGTGCCGGCGCCGGTCGGGGATGGCGCGACGGGTGATGCCGCCGGCTCGTGGCTGATCCTCGGAAATGCGGATGGGCTCGGCGGCCGACTCGCGGAGGCGCTCGAAAGGCGGGGTGGGCGCTGCGTGGTGTCCGCCGAGCCGGGTGGGCCGGATGCTCTCCGGGCGCTGGTGGAGGAGGCGTTCTCTCCGGAGTCGCCGGTGCGGGGCGTGGTGCATCTGTTCGCGCTCGACGAGCCGCCTGCGGCGGTCGCGGTCGCATCGGACTCGATCGCCGGGCTGGCCGCGGCGCAGGAGCGGGTGACGGGGAGCGTGGTGCATCTGGTCCAGGCGCTCGTGAGCGCCGGTCGTTCGGCGAAGCTGTGGCTGGTGACGCGGGGTGCGCAGGCTGTAGCGGCGGGCGAAGCGCCGAATCCGCATGCGGCCACGCTCTGGGGCCTGGCCCGGGTGATCCGGGAGGAGCATCCGGAGCTGGGGTGCGTGAGCATCGACCTGGATCCGAGCGGGGATTCGAGCGAATCGGACCGGCTGCTCACGGAGCTGCTCGCGGCGGATGGCGAGGAGCAGGTCGCGTTGCGGGCGGGGTCGCGTCTGGCGGCGCGGCTGGTCCGTTACGGGGCGGGCGGGGCCGGGTCGACCCGCGTGCCGGGGCTGCCGGAGGATGGCCGGCCGTTCGAGCTGTACACGGAGAAGCCGGGCGTGCTGGACGGGCTGAGGTTCCGGCCGGTCACGCGGCGGTCGCCGGGCCCGGGCGAGGTGGAGATCGAGGTGGTGGCGGTCGGGCTGAACTTCCGGGATGTACTGAACGCCCTGGGTGAGTATCCTGGCGGGCCGATCCCGCTGGGCATCGAGTGCGCCGGCGTGGTGACGGCGGTGGGGGAGGGGGTGGAGGGATATTCCGTGGGCGACGCGGTGATGGCCTTCGCCCCGGGCAGCTTCCGGTCCCACGTGGTGGCACCGGTCGAGTGGGTGATCCACAAGCCGGTCGGTTTGAGCTTCGTGGAGGCGGCGACGATTCCGTCCGCGTTCGGGACCGCCTGGTACACGCTGTACCGGCTGGCGGGGCTCCGGGCGGGCGAGCGGGTGCTGATCCACGCGGCGGCGGGCGGGGTGGGGATGGCAGCGGTCCAGCTCGCGCAGCGGGCGGGCGCGGAGATCTTCGCCACGGCGGGGAGTCCGGCGAAGCGGGCGCTGCTACGGTCGCTCGGCGTGCAGCACGTGATGAATTCGCGGACGCTGGATTTCGCGGAGGAGGTGAAGCGGATCACGGGCGGCCGCGGCGTCGACGTCGTCCTCAATTCGCTGGCGGACGAATTCATTCCGCGGAGCCTGGAGGTGCTCGCGGAGGACGGGCGATTCATCGAGATCGGGAAGCGGGGGATCTGGGATCCGGCGCGGGTTGCGGAGGTGAAGCCGCGGGCGACGTACCACGTGGTGGATCTCGGGGCGGCGCTCGAGCAGGAGCCGGAGCTCATCCAGGAGCTGTTGAAGGACCTGGCGGCCGCGTTCGCGGCCGGGGAGCTGGAGCCGCTGCCGGTGCGCACGTTCCCGATGCAGAACGCGGTGGACGCGTTCCGCTTCATGGCGCAGGCCCGGCACGTGGGCAAGATCGTGCTGACGTCGCCCACGCGTCCGCTGGGCGCGGGGCTGCGGCCGGACGCGACGTATCTGATCACGGGCGGCCTCGGCGGGTTGGGTCTCCGGGTGGCGCGCTGGATGGTGGACCATGGAGCGCGGCATCTGGTGCTCGTCGGGCGGCGCGCGCCGACGGAGGCGGCCGAAGCGGCGGTCAGGGAGCTGGAGTCCGCGGGTGCGCGGGTGGCGGTGCTGCGTGCGGATGTGTCGCGGGTCGAGGACGTGGACCGGGTGCTCGCGGAGATCGACCGGGGCATGCCGCCGTTGCGGGGCGTGATCCACGCCGCGGGCGAAATGGATGAGGCCGCGTTGCTCCGGCAGGACTGGCTGCGGTTCCGGCGAGTCTTCGCGCCGAAGGTGGACGGAGGGTGGATCCTGCACTCCCGGACGCGGGAGCGGGCGCTGGATTTCTTCGTGCTGTACTCGTCGGCCGCCGCGATCCTGGGCCCGGGCGGGCTCGCGAACCATGCGGCGGCGTGCAGCTTCCTGGACGCGCTGGCGCACCGTCGGCGGGCCGAAGGGTTGCCGGCGCTGAGCATCGACTGGGGCCAGTGGGCGGACGTCGGGGTGGCGGCGGAGCGTGGAGTGGCGGACCGGTTGGCGGCGCGGGGGATCGGCGCCATGACGTCGGCGCAAGGGATCGCGGCGTTCGAGCGGGTCCTCGGGGACGCGGATGCGGCGCCGCAGGTGGTGGTGTTGCCCATCGATTGGGGCCGGCGCCTGGAACGCGGGGATGCGCCGCGGTTCTTCTCGCTGGTCGCAACGGAATCGCAGCGGGCGGATGGCGGCCGGATCGGGCCTTCGGACGAGGGGGCCGGGCGAGTCGGGCTGAAGGAGAGGTTGCGGGATATGCCGCCGGCTCGCCGGGCGGGCGAGCTGCGGGAGTTCGTGCGGCGGCAGGCGGCTAAGGTGCTCGGGCTGGCGTCCGCGGACAGGATCGATCCGAGGCAGCCGTTGCAGGAGCTGGGGCTGGACTCGCTCATGGTGGTGGAGCTCCGGAATCTGCTGGGCTCCGGGCTGGAGGTGTCGCGGCCGCTGCCGGCTACCCTTGCCTTCGACCATCCCACGGTCGAGGCGCTGACCGGCTACCTGTTGAAGGAGCTCTTTCCCTCGGCGGAGCGTGAAGCCGGTGCGGGGGCGGTGGAAAAGGCCGCGGATCTGGCCGCGCTATCCGAGGAGGAAGCGGAGGCGTTGTTGCTCGCCGAACTCGACGCGCTGCGCGGCGGAAAGGACTAGTGGAAGATTCCATGTCACAAGGGCTCGAGGGATCCAGGGCGGAAGAGCTGTCGCCTGTGAAGCGGGCGCTGCTGGAGATACGCGAGCTCCGGGCGCGTCTGGAGGCGGTGGAGAGGGGGCGCTCGGAGCCGATCGCGATCATTGGCATGGCTTGCCGCTTCCCGGGCGGGGTACGCGGGCCGGACGCGCTGTGGCGGTTCCTGTGCGAGGGGAGGGACGCCATCACGGAAGTGCCGCGCGAGCGGTGGGATATCGACGCGATCTACGATCCGGATCCGGCGGCGGCGGGGAAGATGGTGACGCGCTGGGGCGGGTTCGTGGACGACGTCGCCGACTTCGACCCGCTGTTCTTCGGGATCTCGCCGCGGGAGGCGGCGGCGATGGATCCGCAGCAGCGGCTCGTGCTCGAGGTGGTGTGGGAGGCGCTGGAGCACGCGGGGCAGGCGCCGGACCGGCTGGCCGGGAGCCAGACGGGTGTGTTCATCGGCATCAGCGGGGTGGACTTCGCGCACCTGGCGTTGAGTGGTCCGTCCACGTCCTTCGACTCGTACCTGGCGACGGGGGTGGTGCACGCGGTGGCGTCGGGGCGGGTGGCGTATCACCTGGGGTTGCGCGGTCCGGCGATCTCTCTGGACACGGCGTGCTCGTCCTCGCTCGTGGCCGTGCATCTGGCCGTGCAGAGTCTGAGGAACCGGGAGTGCCGGATGGCGCTGGTGGGCGGGGTGAACGTGATCCTGACGCCGAACGTGTGGGTGGGGATGTCCCGGGCCGGGATGATGGCGGCGGATGGGCGGTGCAAGACGTTCGATGCCCGTGGGGATGGGTACGTGCGCGCCGAGGGGTGCGGTGTCGTCGTGCTCAAGCGGCTGTCGGACGCGCTGGCGGACGGGGACGAGATCTGGGCGGTGATCCGGGGCTCGGCGGTGAACCAGGATGGGCGGAGCAGCGGGCTCACGGCGCCGAACGGTCCGGCGCAGGAGGCGGTGATCGCGGCGGCGCTGAAAGATGCGGGGGTCGAGCCGAGGCTGGTGGGTTACGTGGAGGCGCACGGGACGGGCACGGCGCTGGGCGATCCCATTGAAGTCAATGCGCTGGGCGCGGTGCTCGGGGCCGGGCGGGCGCCGGATCAACCGGTGCGGCTGGGGTCGATCAAGACGAACCTCGGCCACCTGGAGGCGGCGGCGGGGGTGGCGGGGCTGATGAAGGCGGCGTTGGCGTTGCGGTATCGGCAGATCCCGCCTCACCTGCATTTCCAGGAGCCCAACCCGTATATCCCGTGGAACGAGCTACCGGTGACGGTGCCGACGGAGCTGACGCCGTTCCCGGAGATCGAGGGGCGCGCCATCGCGGGCGTGAGCTCGTTCGGCTTCAGCGGGACGAACGCGCACGTGGTGCTGGAGGCGCCGCCGGCCGTGGAGCGATCCGAGGCTACGCCGGAGCGGCCGTTGCAGCTTCTGAAGCTCTCTGCTCAACGGGGCGCGGCGCTGGACAAGCTGATCGACCGGTACCGGGAGCACCTGGCGAATACGACGGACTCGTTCGCCGACATTTGCTACACGGCCGCGGTGGGTCGGGCGGACCTGCCGTACCGGGCGGTGGTGCTGGCCGCGAGCGGAGCGGGGGCCGCTTCGCTGCTGGAGGCGCACCGCCGGGGAGAAGAGGTGTCGGACGTGATCCGGGGGCATCGAACGGACCCGGCGGCACCGAAGGTCGCGTTCCTATTCACGGGGCACGGCGCCCAGTACGTGAACATGGGCCGTGAGCTGTACGAGACGCAGCCCACGTTCCGGGCAGCGATCGAGGAATGCGACGCCGCGCTGCGGCGGTTCCTCGACCGTTCGCTGATCCCTCTGCTCTATCCGCCCGCCGGTGAGCCCGCGGACGAGGCGTGGCTCGCGGGGATGACGTACACGCAGCCCGCGCTGTTCGCGATCGAGTACGCGTTGGCGAAGTTGTGGCGCTCGTGGGGGGTGGAGCCGGCGGCGGTGCTGGGGCACAGCGTGGGGGAGTATGTGGCGGCGTGCGTGGCCGGGGTGCTCAGCCTGGAGGACGGGCTGAAGCTCGTGGCGAAGCGGGGCGCGCTGTTCGACTCGCTGGGCGACCGGGGTCGCATGGCGGCGTTCTTCGCGACCGAGGGCACGGTGCGCGAGCTGGTCGCGCCGTACGAGGGCGAGGTCTCGATCGCGGCGGTGAACGGCCCGACGGAGATCGTGGTTTCGGGCGCGGCGGGGGCGATCGAGGCGATCCTGGCGGGCGCGGCGCGGCGCGGGATCGAGTTCCGGTCGCTGGCGGTTGGGCAGGCGGCGCATTCGCCGTTGCTGGACCCGATCCTGGACGCGTTCGAGGCGACGGCGGCCACGGTGGACTTCTCCGCGCCGGCGGTGGATCTGATCTCGTGCACGACGGCGCGGGCGTTGACCGCGGCCGAGGTGCGGGATCCGCGGTACTGGCGGCGGCATCTCAGGGAAACGGTCCGTTTCGCGGATGCGCTGGCGACGCTCCTCGGGGACGGGTACCGGGTCTTCATCGAGATCGGGCCGCATCCGGTGCTCTGCGGGCTGGGCGGGCGGGCGTTCCCGAATTCGGATGCCCTCTGGCTCCCGTCGCTACGGCAGGGCACGGGTGACTGGCGGCAGATGCTGGAGAGCGTCGGCCGGTACTACGTGAACGGCGGGGCGGTGGACTGGGCCGGATTCGAGCGGGACTACGTGATCCGGGATGGGAGGTGTACGCGGCGGATCGTGTCGTTGCCGACGTACCCGTGGGAGCACCAGCGGTTCTGGCCGGAGTGGTCGGGGGGCGTGTCGGACAGGGGCCGGGCGTGGGTGGAGGGGAAGGCGTGGGAGGCCGCGATCGAGGCCGGTCGGCATCAGCAGATGCAGGCGCCGATCGACTTCGACGTGGGTTCGTTCCCGGAGCTGTGGCAGGCGCTGGATGAGCTGACCACGGCGATCGTGGCGGACACGCTGGGGCGGATAGGCGGCTTTGCCCGGGAGGGCGAGGCGCACACGGCCGAGACGCTGGTGGAGCGGCTCGGGATCCTGCCGAAGTACAGGGGTCTCGTCGCCCGGTGGCTTGCGCGGCTGGCTCGGGCGGGGCTGCTCCGGGAGGACGGTGGCCGTTACGTGTCGACGGCGAAGGTGGACGGCTCGGGGCTGGCGGCGGCGTGGGAGCGGGCGAGGTCCGTGCCGGGCGATACGGCGGTATTGCTCGAATACATGGGGCGGTGCGCGGAGATGCTTCCGCGCGTGCTGACCGGCCAGCTGAACGCGCTGGAGACGATGTTCCCCGGAGGCTCGACGGTGACCGCCGAGTACCTCTACAGGGACTGGTCGCTGGTCCGGTACTACAACAACGTGGTCCGGGCGGTCGTAGGCGAGCTGGCGCGGGAGGCCGGCCGACCGGTGCGGATCCTGGAGGTCGGCGGCGGGACGGGGGGAACGACGGCGGCGGTGGTGCCGGCGGTCGCGGGTCACGCGGCGGTCTACGAGTTCACGGATGTCTCGGAACTCTTCCTGGACCGGGCGGCGGAGGCGTTCCGGGATCATGATTTCATGCGGTACGGGATCCTGGACATCGACCGGGACCCGACGGAGCAGGGGTACGCGGCGGGGAGCTACGACGTCGTCGTGGGGGCGAACGTGCTGCATGCCGCGCGGAATCTTCCGCAAACGCTCGCGGGTGTGCGTTCGCTCCTGGCGCCGGGCGGAGTGCTGGTCGCGTTCGAGATCACGAGGTACCGGTCGTGGTTCGACGTGACGACGTCGCTCCTGGAGGGGTGGGAGAACTATTCGGATTCGCTGCGCCGGGAGCATCCGCTGCTGACTGCGGAGCAATGGGAGGCGCAACTCCTGGAGGCGGGTTTCGAGCGGGTGGTTGCGTTCCCGGAGCGGGAGGATCTGGCGTCGGCGCTGGGGCTGCACGTGATCGTGGCGCGGGCGCCGCTGGATGACCGGGCGTCCCCGGAGGCGCCGCGGGCGCAGGCGGTCGGCGTCGGTGCTGCGGAGCGCAGGGTGGCGGCCGGTGCGTCGTCGCGTGGAGAGCCCGATGCGGCGGTGGAGTTCGCGCGGCGGGTGGCTGCTGCGGCGCCGCAGGAGCGGGAAGCGCTGCTCGTCGAATTCGTGAGGGATCAGATCCGGAAGCTGCTGAGACTCGATCCGGGGGAGCCGATCGACCGGCGGCGCCGGCTGATGGAGCTGGGGCTGGATTCCCTGATGGCGGTGGAGCTGCGCGGCCGGCTCAGCAGGGGGCTGGCGCTCGGTGAGCCACTCCCGGCGACGCTGGTCTTCGACTATCCGACCATTGACGCGATCGTCGGCCTGCTGGAGCAGCGGATCGTCGGCCCCGGAGCGGGTGCGGACGGTGCGCGGGGGGATGGGGCCGCCGGAGTCGGTGGCGAGCCCGGCGCGGCGGCGATTCAGGACGAGGAGGCCGGGAGCGCGATCGACGCGCTGAGCGAAGAGGAAGCCGAGGCGCGGTTGCTCGCCCGGCTGGAAGCGCTGGAGAACCTGGAGCCATGAGCCAGCCGGACCGTGAGGGGCAGACGTCGCCGTTGAAGCGGGCGCTCGTCGCCATTGAGAAGCTACAAGCCCGATTGGACGCGGTCGAGCGGGCGAAGCGGGAGCCGATCGCGATCGTGGGGATGAGCTGCCGCTTCCCGGGCGGGGCGGACTCTCCGGAGGCGTTCTGGGAGCTGTTGCGGGAAGGCGGGGACGTGGTGCGGGAGGTGCCGCCGGACCGGTGGGACATCGACGCGTACTACGACCCGGACCCGGATGCGCCCGGGAAGATGGCGAGCCGGTGGGGTGCGTTCCTGGATGACGTCGCCCACTTCGATGCGGGGTTGTTCGGGATCACGCCGCGGGAGTGTGAGGGGCTGGATCCCCAGCAGCGGCTGCTGCTCGAGCTGGCGTGGGAGGCGTTCGAGGATGCGGGGATCGCGCCGGACGGGCTGTCGGGGAGCCGGACGGGCGTGTTCGTGGGGATCGCCAACACGGACTACAAGCAGCTCGCGCTCGCGAACGGCCATCTCGACTGGCTGGGCGCCTATTACGGGTCGGGGACCGCGCCGAGCATGGGGTCCGGGCGGTTGTCCTATTTCTTCGGGCTCCAGGGGCCGAGCATTTCGGTGGACACGGCGTGCTCGTCGTCGCTCGTGGCGGTGCACCTGGCGGTGAAGGCGCTGCGGGCGGGCGAGTGCCGCATGGCGCTGGCGGGGGGCGTGAACCTCATGCTGGCGCCGGAGACGACGATCGCGCTGTCGAAGTACCGCATGCTCGCCCCGGATGGGCGTTGCAAGACGTTCGATGCGCGGGCGAATGGGTTCGTGCGGGGCG
>CALCID010000122.1 GCA_937907535.1 uncultured bacterium
CTGCGCACGCGGCCCCATCACCACATATGCGGGAGAACCCATTTCGATCGCCATTGACAGTATGGGCAAGAACTCCAGCCGCGGCTAACTCGCCAGGAACGCGATCACCCGGGCGTTGCCTGGTCGGATCGAAGCCGAGGCGACCCGGAAGACGGGTGAACGGAAGGCGTATCGAAGGGAGGCTCGCGCGACGCCAGGTGCACGTCATCCCCGGGCCGCGCAAGCGCGCGGCCCGGGTGTCGGTCCGGTCGAGGCGCCCCTTGATCGGTCTCTTCACCCGACTACGGACGCGTAGCCGGGGAAAACCAGGCGGTGGAGCCGCTGATACGGCCGCCCGGACCAGGCCGCCCCTTCCGGATCACAATGCTCCTGCGGCATGGGAGCCGCCGGCGCGTGGGAGCATCGATCTGGCGAGCGCGCCCGGACTCGCATCCGACCGCACTCCGGGCACCGGACCCGTCTCCATGGGCGACTCGATTCGGATTTCGGGGCCGAACACGGCAGGCGCTGGGGCGGTCGACCGCGAGGGCATCGCCGCGTGACCGGCGGGCGCACGCCCACACGCCGACCACCCGCCTTTACACGTTGGTCCTGTGCGGCCGCCCGATCATAATCCCCCCGGAGATGCAGCCGTCCCACCGGGCCGTTCCCCCGCCACCCGGCAACCCCTCCCTCAAGGCTGGCCGCCGGACAGTTCGATGCCGGGGATGGGCACGTCCGCGAGGGCGACACCCGACTCCGCATCCACGACGCGGACCACGGGCCGTCCTGCGACCGACATCCGTTCGACCATCCCCTGTCGCGCGGCGACACGGAGCCGCAGCACCTGGCGGTAGGCGTCGGCGAAGCGGTTGGCCGCCGCGTCGTCGTCCCAGACCGTGTACCAGACGAAGACGTGCCCGCCCGCCGGGGAGGCCAGGAGCCGGTAGCGGTCCCCGTCCCACCCGTGAGCAATGGTGTCCGCGCCCGCGCCGAGATGCTCGCTGAGGAAGATCCCGGTCTCCAACTCTCCGAGCGTGTTCTCGTACACCGTGCGCCACGCGCCCTGCGCCGACGGCGTCGCCTCCAGGACAACCTCGGTGGGCTCATCCCGCTGCCGGATGAAACGCTCCCCAGGGCGCAGGACTTGCTCGGTGGAGTTCGGCAGCCACTCCCCGATCGGCGCCGGGCGACCGCCATTGGCCTCAGCGCGCCACAGTGCCTGCACGAAGGACGCCCCCTTGAGGTAGGAGAAGAGCATCGTCTCGCGGATGATCCGCGGTGCCGACCGGAACACCGGATAGCTGTCGTTCCGCGCCTCCAGGGCGGGTCCGAGAATCGCCCCGAAGTCCGGGAGCTCATCCACCGCGACCCTGCGCCCCGCTTGCTGCTCCGCGAGCCACGAGAACATCACGAGCGTAGCGTGCCCCTCCATGGCGGCCTGCGCCGCGGCCTGACGGTCGTTGCCACGGTCCTTCGAGACCAGACTGTCCAGGTTCACGTGCTGGTCCTGGAGCGCGTGTACCAGCTCGTGCACCAGAACCGGCTGGACGTCCTCGGGCGCCACGCCCTCCATCACGTAGAGCGTGCGGGCCTTCGGGTCGTAGTACCCGGAGACTTGCTCGGTGTACAGCTCGAGCAGGAGACTGCGCAGATCCAGCGTGTCGGGGAACAGCCCGAGCGCGCGGTACGTGGCCTCTATGCCGCGCATCTCCTCGGCAGTGAATTCCTCCTCGAGGCGCTGGATCACATATGCCCGGAGTTCCTCACGATCGCGGAGCGCAACGTTCACCGGGCCGCGCACCTCGAGTCCCGACAGCTCCTCCAGCCACGGGAGCAAGGAGTCCACCGCCATGACCAGGGATTCCTCGCTGATCGCTGGCCCGGTGCAGGACGCCATCGGCAACGGCAAGAGCGCGGCGAGCACACACGCCGCCAGCCGGAGGGTGCGCCGCAGCGCGCAGGCATGCCGGTGATCCGGCCGCACCACGCCCCCCAGCCGCCCCTGGCCGCCTTGCGGCGGCCGCCGGTCACTGCCCAGTCGAGTTCTCACCATTCAGCAGGTCCTGTCCCGGAAACAGACGCTCGATCCGCTCGAACGGCCCGCCCTGCTCGAGGCGATCCGCGATCCGCTCGCCCGTGACCGGATGGCGGAGTTCAGGATCGAGCTCGGCCAGCGGCCGCAACACGAATGCGCGTTCCATCATCCTCGGGTGGGGAACCACGAGCGTCGGCGTCGAAAAGACGCGGTCCTCGTAAAGCAGGATGTCGATGTCGATCGTCCGGGGTGCATTGCGGGCACCCCGCCGCCGCCCGAGTTCGCTCTCGATCCGCAGCGTCTCCCGCAGCAGATCCTCCGGGGCGAGTGTCGTCCGACCCTGCACCACGAGGTTCCAGAAGTCCGGCTGCGGCCGGAAGCCCACCGGCTCGGTTTCATACACCGATGAGACTGCTTCGATCGTGAGGATACGGGCGAGGCGCCGAAGAGCGGCGGCGAGATGGGCGCGTCGGTCGCCGACGTTCGATCCGAGCCCCAGGAAGACGGTCGCCCCGGCCTTCATGCGCCCGCAGGGTAGATCGAGGGAAGGACGCCAGCGGTTGCCTGGCTCGTCGGGAGGAGGTCCGGACGGCGTCCCACGAACACCGGAGACAGCGCCCGCGGGTGGCCTGCCCCCACCGCCTCAGACCCTGCCGTACCGGTCCTCGAGCCGTACCACGTCATCCAGGTCCGGCGTGGATGCCTCGAGGATGTCCACATCCGTCACCGCTTCCATCCGGTGCACGGTGCCCGGCACGATCCGGTAGCTCTCGCCTTCCCGCAGCGGGACTTCCTCCAGGCGGTCCACGGACGGTCCGACCCAGAATCGCATCTCGCCGCGCAGGAGATGGATCGTTTCATCCTTGCGCCGGTGATACTGGAGCGAGAGCGCGTGCCCGGCACGTACGTGGAGGATCTTGCCGACGTACCGGTCCGTGTTCGCCCAGATCAACTCGTAGCCCCAGGGCTTCTCCACCCGAACAGGGATCATCGCGCTATCTCCTGCGAGAATCGCGGTGGACGGCTCCGGCCGAGAGATGTAACGGCGGCCCGCGACGCGCGCAAGCCTCGATCGGGGGCCCCCGTCGAATATCCACTCATTCCACGCTCATACGCCCTGCGGGTTGCCCCATAGTGTGCGATGCATATACTATAGACTTTGGGATCGAATGCGACCAGCGACAAGCGTACTCGGCCGTCGTGCATCACGGGAGGGAGCCATGCAGCAACATCTTCGTTTCGCCGTGCTCACCGCCGTCGTTGCAACGGTCACGTTAACGGGCTGCGGGATCGACTCGCCGAACCTCGGCTCCGAGTTCCCCCTCGGCGTCATCCAGGTATTCGCCGCTTCCGACGGCCAGGGTGGCTACATTGCGCACCCGCGCGCCGAGTTCTTCTACACGCTCGGTTTCACGCACCCCAACAGCCGCAGCGCCCTCGATACGTGCTACATCGCCCGGTACACGAACCCGCTCCCTCCGCGCCAGGCGACATACATGTACGGGGGTGAACACGTCCAGCTGCACGTGGGCGGAGAGACATACCTGCTCACACCGCGGATCGAAGACTGGCGGATCATTTACGAGCTCGAGGAGGGCCTGCGGGTGCAGCCGGGCCAGCGGCTGACCTTCAACGTGCCGGGCGACCCGAACGGCTTTCCGGCGATGGTGATTTCCGCGCCGATCGGCCCTGCACCCTCATCCATCAGCGACATCCCGAGCCTGCCGGACGAGGGTCAGCCGATCCCCGTCGAATGGTCGCCGGTCGGGGATGACAGCAGCAGGGTGGAACTGGCTCTGCGCTACGCCTCGCCGGACGCGGTCTCGCTGGACTCTCAGATCATCTGCGACTGGCGGGACACCGGCTCGAACACGGTGCCGGCGAACCTACTCTCCGGGTGGCGGCTCGCGGGCTCGGCCCAGCAGATCGAGTTCACCCGGTATCGCACCCAGACGGAAACCAAGGACGACGCCGCGCTCTTCCTGATCACGGCGATGTACTCGTTCGTGATGCCGGCCACGCCAGCCCAATGAGGGCCAGGGGCCCTACCCCTGTCACGATCGCTAGCCAGTCGGCGGACTAGCGATCGTGTCCCGAGCCGCTCTTCGTGGTGACCTCGATCACCCCGCTCTCGTGCCCGTTTCCGTACCGCGCCTGTGCGGCGGAGGGCGAGAAGTACTGCAGTCTCAGCACGGACCTGACGGAGATGCTGTTGAGGGTCTCCGGGCCACCCAATCGGGTCCTGTCCAGGTAGATCATGACGTGGCCCACCATCGGGGAGCCCGGGGCGGTTGACCGGTGCGCGCGTTGTTGACTCAGCCACTGCGGCCGGAGCGCGCGCACGGCATCCAGCAGCGACGTGTACTGGTCGGCTCCCGCGAGTTCCTCTGCCTCGATCCGACTGCGGTCCCCACCACCCGGCGTCACTCCGGCTCCACCTGCCGAAGCACAGCTCCCGAGCAGGAGCACGAGGGCTGGCAGGGCCAATCGGCGGATTCCGTTGGCTCGTACAGACATTGATCCTTCCTGCCGCGTGAATGACAGAAGCCGCAGAGGCCGACCCGCCTCTGCGGCTCCGTTCTCCGACTCAATCCGACGCTGACCTCAATGCCACACCGTCAGTCCGGCCGACGGTGGTTGAGGTAGATCGGCGCTCGTCCCTCGTCGATGATGATCGCCGTGATCGCCGTACCCGGTTGGGTGACCCCCGGGATTCCGCTCAACATGTTCGTGGGCGGCGATCCCGCAGGCATCGCCTGGTTGGCCACGATGAACGGTTCGGCCGCACCCGCCGGCACCGCCGCGATGCGGAGCGGACCCGCCGGGAAAGCCTTGAAATCCGTTCCGGTCGGGGAGTAGCCCACGTTCGTCCAGGCCGGGCTGGCGGCGGGCAAGCCGTCGGCCTCCGTGCCCACGTAGACGTCCACGTTGCCGAGCCCGACGCCCAGCATCACGGCGCGCACCGCCACGTTGCCGGAACCCGGCGAAGGCGGGTTGTCGTTGATGATGTCCACCTTGAGGGCGTTCGCCGGCCCGTGGACAATGAACGTATAACGCTGCCCCTCGACGAAGTTGTGGGTGCCCTCCCACAGGATATCTGGCGAGTTCGCCCGGAACACCCGGATCGTCCGCGTCCCGGCCAGGATCGGCTGCGCGTTCGCGTTCGCCGCCCCGAAACCAGCCCCGAACAGCCCGGCGTTCGTCACGATGTCGATCGGCCTGATGTCGATCGCCCCGACATCCGGCGATGCGTTCACCCAGTGGACTGCGGCCACCGGATCGGGCTCCATGATCGTGGGGCCCGGCTCGTCATCGCAGGCGATCAACGCGAACGGCAACGCGCTGACCAGCGTGAGTCTCAACAGTCTCATGGTAATCTCACCCTCAGAAATGGGATCACGAATACGCTCGTCTGTGCGCCATCATCTGGTGGCCGGTTGTCGAGGCCATCTCCCGGCACCCCGCCGAGGTCGGTGGTCAGGAGCACGGCGGCTCCTCCCACCAACGCCCCGACCAGCAGCCCCGTCCTCCACTTGGAGAGGCGGCGTTCCATCACCCGGTTCACGTAGATCTCGGGCAGCTCCACGACCTCGCCTTCCCAGCGCACGCGGGACCCGCGGTCCATGATCGCGTCCTGAACGGCCAGCAGGAGCGTGGAGTCCGTGCGGTTCACCAGCCTCCCCTCGACTCGGGAGACGCTGCCGCCCAAACGGTCGGCCAGTTCCAGCTTTCCCCGGTCGGTGAGCTGCAGGGCCACCACCCTGCGCCCGTCCGGCGCTGGGGCGGCCAGGGGCTCGTATACGTAGCACCCTGGCGCCGCCAACACCGTCGACAAGAGGCCTACGATGGCCAGGACCGATCGAATCGGCCTACAGACCATACGTTCCGCGCGCCGCCGCATCACCCCTGGCCGGATCCCCGCCATGGTAGATCGGCATACGACGCGTATCGGCCTCCTGCCAGGGGACCATCCAGTGGATTGGCGTATTCTCGGGCAGGTCGCCCCAGCCCCGGGAGTCGAAGTACCACGCGCCCCAGGTCGTGAACGCCAGCTCCATCCGCTTTTCCCACTTCAGGGCTTCCATGATGTTGCCGCACTTGCTCCCGTTCGGCCAGGCGTAGTCCGCCGTCCGTTCGCTCGTCGGCACCCGCGGCACACAGGCGTTTCCGCCAGGCACCGGGTCGTCGACGCTCGTCACCGCGCCGGTGAGCGGCGGCAAGCCGCCCTTGCCCACACGCGTAACGTCGATCAACGCGGCCGCCTGCGCGACCTGCCCCATGCGAATGTGGCCCTCCGCACGCAGCAGGTTCAGCTCCGCCACCTGGAAGTACGGGAACGGTCCGATCCGGTTCGCATCCCGGAACGCACGGAACCGCGCATGCTGGTACATCGACCGCCCGAGCGGCTCGTTGTCCACGTCCTCGCCGTCCGGGATGTTCCGGAAGTACTGGCCCGCCGGCGGTATGACCGGCGAATTCGCCTGCTGCTCCGCACGGGTCTCGCCCCGCGGGAACCGCCGGTCCGGCGTGACCACCAGGAACCGCGTCTTCTGGCCGCGCGGCGCCCTGAGCCACGCATCGTACGCGCCGGAAGTGTCCGCCATCCCGACCATGAACGACCACATGAGGTGCCAGTTCGAGCCCGCGAAATGCTGGGCGAACCACGCCATGTCCCACGAGCCGCCCTGGCCCGGCGGAAGCATCTGGACCATCAGGTCGGACGTGATCCCGTTCTCCGCGTCCGCCATGATCTCGTTCCACGGCAGCGCGGCGCGCTCCGCCGGCGTCCGCGCGACCATCGCCCGGATCCTGGCCCGGTACGACCGGACGATCCGAATGAATTCGTCACGCGACACGGCCCCGGCCGTCGCGAACCAGTTCGCCGGGATGTTGAAGTTCGGGCCGGCGGTCGCAATGTCGATCGCCTCCTGGAGGTACCTGAGTGCGGCCTCGTGCACCTCCTTGTAGCCCGCCAGCGGGTTGATCGCCTCGGGATCATCCTCCTCCGAGATGATCGCCGCCGAGTCGTACGCCGCGGCCAGGTACCCGTGTGCCACGCCCATCGTGAACTTCGCGAAGGCCTTGGCACGGGCATCGGCGTCCGGCGAGCCGATCGAGAAGCCCTCACGCTGGAACGCCGTGAGGCCGACCGCCGCCAGACGGGACGCCCGGTGCAGGTGGGCGAAGTCCCGGTAGTTGCCCGCCTGCACCTGGTTGCCGCGGTTGTTGTCGATGAACGTGCGCGGGATCCCGCCACGCGGACCCATGCCGAAGTTCGCCAGCTCGGCAAGGTTCTCCATCCCCATGGTCAGCATCTGGGGATAAAGCGCGTCGTTCGTGTGGTGGATCCCCGCGTGCAGCGCGTTCCACGAACCGCGAATCACGGACTCCACGTCCGCCGGCGTGGCCAGCGCGCGATCGCGGTCGGCCGAGTTCAGGTTCGTGACTTCCAGTCGGTCGCTGCATGCCCCGAGCCCTACGAGCGCCGCGAGGCCGAGCACCGCATAGATACTCTTGGTTCGCATGTGTCTATCCCCTTCGGCGCTAGAAGGTCGTGCTGATCCCGATCGTGATCGTCCGCGGGTTCGGGAACGTGAACGCGTCCACCCGGTTGATCGCCGCCGACCCCGACTGGCTGCCGGTCGAGACGCCGACCTCGGGATCCCACCCCTTGTAATCGGTCTTCGTCAGCAGGTTCCGGCCGACAAGGCTGATCTGCCAGTCACCCACGCCGCTGATCGGGCCCAGGTGGTAGGACAGGCTCAGCTCACGGAGCTTGATGAAGCTCCCGTCCTCCACGAAGTGGCTGTTCGCCCCGAGTAGGTCGTAGAACCCACCGACCGTCGCCCCGCTGAAGTCCGGCGGCGCCGCCCGGAAGTAGTAACCCATCGGCTTCGCCGTCTCGACGGACTTGCCCCGCTGATCGATCTCCTTCGCGAGGAAGTCCAGGTGCGCCCAGTGCCGGCTCTGGTTCCAGATCCTGGCGCCGATCTGCGCGTCGATCAGCATGTACGCGTTCAGACGCTTGTACGACAGGTTCTGCGCGATGGAGAAGTTGTAGTCCGGCAGCGCGTTGCCGAGCGGAACGATCTGCGCCGGGCAGTTCGAGGTCGGGTTGTCCAGACACGCCTCGTCACGCAGGATGATCGGCATGCCCCAGTGGAGCGTCACGCCCCACGGCCCGACCGTCGAGGTGTTCCACAGGTTGCGCGTGATGCCATCGCGCCACGAGTTCCCCTCGCCGACCCAGACCACGTAGCCTTCGTCGTTCACCTGGAACTCGCGGCCCTCGCCGCACTGATTGCGCAGCCGGGCGGGCATCTCGCCGCAGCCCTTGATGAACTTCCGCCCGAAGAAGGTGCCGTACCGGATGCCTTCCTCGATCCGGAACATGCTCTCCGTGGCCTGCAGGCCCGTCCCGATGTTGAACGGCGGAACGTTCAGCTTCTTCACCATCGTGCGGGTCTGGTCCCAGTTGAACCGCGCCGACCAGCTGAAGTCCCGGGTGGTGAGGATCGGCCAGTTCAGCGAGACCTCCCAGGTCTTGTTCTCCAGCGTGCCCGCGTTCTGCCACTGCTGCGAGAAGCCCTGGGCCGCCGGCACCTGGACCGGGAGGATCTGATCCCGCGCCTCGGAGATCGCCCGCGTGATCTGCAGGTACAGACGATCGAAGAGCTCAATGTCCGTCCCGAACTCGATCTCGTGGATCTTCTCGGGCCGCAGGTTCCGGTTGCCCATGGTGCCGAAGTTCAGCACGCCGCCGGACACCGTGAACGTCTCGTACTGCGCGCTGAAGTTCGGGACGCCGCCCGCCGTGCCGTACGAGCCGCGCAGCTTGAATTCGCCGATGCCCGGGATGTTGAACCAGGGCTCCTCACCCACGCGCCAGGCGAGGCTCAGGCGGCCGTAAGTGTCCCACCGGTTCGCGGAACCGAACTGCGAGTACCCGTCGTGCCGCACGAGCAGGTCGCCGATGTAGCGGTCATGCAGATCGGCCACCACGCCCGCGTAGTACGAGATCCCACGGATGTCCGAACGGGACGACCCGATGCTCTGGCTACCCGCGTTCGCGCCCGCCCGGACGCCCTGCGCCGCCAGGTCGGTGCCGGTGAGCTGGCGGTTGTCCGCGGTCTGCTGCTGATAGCTGTAGCCCGCGCGGGTCAGCGTATTGAGGCCCATGCCGAACGAATGCCGGGCCGCAGCGCTCACATTCAGGTTGTAGGCCTCCTGCTTTTGCGCGCCCTGGAAGATGAGCCCCTGCCAGAGCGTGCCGGGAGCCGTCGCCGCCGTGCTCCGGAAGCCCTTGTCTCGGAACTGCTCGTACGTGTTCCGCGCGCCATCGTAGCTGGCGAGCGCGTCCAGCTCCAACCAGTCGAAGGGCGAGTACCGCAGGTTCACGGCGCCCATGAACCGGTCCCGGATGTCCTCGCGCACCTCGTTCTCCAACCAGTAGAGCGGATTCTCGTTCTGGATGCCGCCGTTCTGGAGGTTCGACCGGACGAAGATCACGCCCCGGCTGTCCCGCGCGAGCAGGTTCGCCTTCGGGGGCTGGCGGGTCAGACGGAAGAACGCGCGCCCGCCCTCTTCCTGCTGCGTGCCGTCCTCGAGGCTGCGAGCCACGTACGTGCGGAACGAGAGGTTCAGGTTCGACCCGACCTGCTGGTCCACGTTGAGCCGGCCGGAGAACCGCTCATAGCCGCGCAGGAAGCGGATCGCGCCCTCTTGCCGCGCGTGCGAGAAGCTCGAGTAGAAGCTCGTCCCGCCGAACCGGCCCGTGGCGTCAATGTTATTCATGGTGAACGGCCGGACCTGGACGAACTGCTCCACCGCGTTGTAGGTGGGGCCCGGCCACTTCTCGACCTGGAACGCCTGCTTCAGGAACGGCCCCGAGCTCGAAGCGCCGGGGTCGACTGGGAACGACGGCGGATCGAGCGCCCAGTTGCCGGGCACGTCGTTGATGGCCCGCAGGACCTCGTCATAGTCGAAGACCCGGGCGCACCCCGCGCCGGAGCAGAACAGGCGCCCCGTCTCATCGAGCATGAGCGCGTGATAGCGCGCGATCCCGAAGTCCGCCGGGATATCGCCGAAGCCGACCTCGGAACGAGCCGTGAAGCGGACGCCGTCCGTGGCACGACGGCCGGACTTCGTCGTGATCTGGATCACGCCGTTCCCGGCCTGCGCGCCGTACAGCGACGACGCGGCCGCGCCCTTCACGACCTCGATGCTCTCGATGTCGTTCGGGTTGATGTCCGGCATGCGGCCCACGATCAGCATGCCGTCCACGATATAGAGCGGTTCCTGGCCGCGGCCCGACGCGTTGATCGAGTTCACGCCGCGCAGGAGGATGGACGGCGCGGACCCGGGTCGGCCGCTCGTGGCCATGATCAGCGCGCCCGGCACCTTGCCCTGGAGCTGGGACAGCGGGTTCGTGGCGGGCACGGGCATGTCCGCCGCGTCGACCTTGCCGACGGTGAAGGCGAGCTTCGCGGCCTCCGTCCCCCGGAGCGCACCCGTGACGACGATCTCATCGAGCCGGTGGGCGTCCGTGACGAGCTGGAAGTCCTGCGTCAGTGCCGTCCCGCTCAGCACCACGGTCACATCCGTCGTCCGGTAGCCGAGCACGCGCACCCGGAGGTGGACCTCCTGCCCCCTCACGCGAGCAGCCGGCACCGTGAGGGTGTACCGCCCCGCCGCGTTCGTCAGCGTGCTGATGTTCAGCTCGACAATGCTCACCTCGGCGTTCGGGATCGCCTCACCGAACTGCCCCGTGACCTGCCCCTGGATCGTGAGCGCCTGCTGGGCCCAAACATCCAGCGGCACGAGGGCGATCACCGTGAACACTGCGAGCAGGAGCTGCGATGCGCGGACGAATCCGCGCCACCCCCGCTCCCACTGGTGATGGCGCCTCACCGCCGTGCGCTGAGCGCCATCGGTCGCCGGGACCACCGCGCACGCGCGGGGCACCCCGGAAGCATGCGTCCGATTGTCTCTCATGTCCGATTCTCCGATCAGCCGGGGGGCCCATCGCTTCGGGGCAGCTGGAGGCGCCGCTCCTCGGTCGACGACCGCCCGAGTTTCGCCTCGCGCCACATTCGTGGACGCGTGCTCTCTCACGTCAGACGGGGTACATCGGATTTCCACGCCACGGACGGACACACGACGGCCTCTACGTCACGGTTCCCTCCTTCCGCAGTGGGTCTGACGGGGCTCCAACGGCGAGTGCCCCTCCACACGGGCAAAGCCATAGACGAAGCGGCCACTGCGGAACCATGGCCGAACTCACGACCCGGACGACGCCCCGTCGTTCGCACCACGCCGAACGACGCACTCCCCCCTGCGAGCGACCCAGGCGCAATGAGCCCGGGCGTCTCGCCGGACGCCATCACTACTGTCGATGTCTATGACCAAGCCGCGCGTGGCGGCGATTCATGAGCAGCTTCGATACGGCAGGTATGCCCGGCTGCGGACCGAGGTTGGACAACACCCGCAACCGTTGGCGGCACCAATAAGATCCAGAGCCGAGGATCTGTCAAGATCCTCGATAGATTTCGGATAGTAGCCGGCGGCCGTCGGCTCTCGCGCTCCAGAGGGGATGCGCCCGGCTCGAGCGCGCCGTCCGGACGCGAGCGCCTCGCGGGCTCCATCTCCCGCCGGTCAATTGAGGAACGCTCGAACCCGGCAATTCGTGACACCCCACCCGACGAACCGGCTGCTCATTGGGTGAGCGGGTCCATGTCGCGTGCCAGGGCGGCGGCGCCGCGGGCGCCATCGATGGCCCGGTCGAGGATGCGGACGGGCACCCCGGATTCCCGGATCGCGTTGATGGTCGGGGCCCGGAGAGGGCCGGCGGGTGCGAGGAGCGCGCCGGCGAGGGCCGCGGTGGGGGGCGCCGTCCAGGGGCCGAGTCTCCGGTGCAGTGCAACCATGAACGACGCGAGCTCGCGGGCGGCCTCGTCGACCATGGCGCGGGCAACGGCATCGCCCTGGCGCGCGGCCGCGGTGACGATCGGAGCGAGCGCGGCGATCTCGGCCTTGTCCGCGGCCGCGGCCCAGGACACGAGTTCCTCCACCGCTCGCCGTCCGGTGTGGCGGAGGACTTCCGGGGCGAGGGCCGTGTCCGGCGCGCGTCCGTCGTGAGCGCGGACGACTTGGCGGAGTGCTTCGATCCCGAGGGCGTAGGCGCTGCCCTCGTCGCCCAGGAGCGCTCCCCAGCCGCCGGCGCGCGCGGTAACCCCGTCCTCGGCGCGGCCCCAGGCGATGGAACCGGTGCCGCTGATCAGGAGCAGCCCGGGCCCGGGGCCGAAGGCGTCGAAGAGCGCCGCCTCGGCATCCGTGGTGACACGGCAGACCGCCGCAATGCCGCGTTCCTGGAGCGCGCGTTCGAGCGCGCTGCGTTCCGGTTCGCGGCCGGCACCGGCCAGTGCGCAACAGAGAACCGCTGCGGGCGGCTCCGCGCCGGCGGCGCGGATCGTCGCCTCGGCGAGGGTGGCGAGGGCAGCCGCGCCCGCGTCGAGGCGATCGGCATGGACGAGCCCCGGCCCACCTTCGCGCCGGGCCAATTCGTGGCCCGCCCGGTCCGTGGCCACGGCCACGCAACGGGTTCCGCCACCGTCGATTCCAATGAACAGACTCATCGACCCCAAGGCGCCCCTGGCGCCTCAGCAACATTGATGACCTAGCGGCCGGACGGCTCGTCGCCCCCCAGCCCCGCATCCCCGCCGGCCGGCACGGCGACCGCCACGCGCGCCCCCGGCCGCAGCCGGCTGGAGGCGAGGCCGACCAGGATGGTGACCGCGGAACCGATCAGCGAGAACCACAGCGTATCCACGACGCGGGGCATGGCGCCGAACTGCTGCCCCGCCCAGAGCACGGTCATCACGAGGATGGCTGCCGCCATGCCGATGATGGCATCCGGCTCGCGGGCGCCGCGAGAGAGCACGCCGAGCAGGAAGCCGCCGAGCAGGCCGCCGTACGTGAAGGAAGCGACCTGGAGCGCGATCACCACCACCGGCGTGCCCTGCTCGGCGAAGCGGAAGAGCACGGCGCCGCCGATCAGGATCGCCGCCCAGAGCAGGGTGAACAGCCGCCCGACGCGCAGGAGGTGGCCCTGGTCCTGCACGCGGCCGGCGAGCGGCGCGTAGAGATCGTGCGTCGTCGCCGACGCTAGCGAATTCAGCGAGGAGGAGACCGTGGACATCATGGCCGCCACGATCCCGGCAACGATCAGCCCGGACAGCCCCGGAGGGAGCCCCTCGATGATGAAGGTCGGGAAGACCGCGTCCGGCGTGTCGAACGTGCGCCCGGCGTAGAACGCGTAGAGCCCGACGCCGACCAGCAGGAAGAGCGCGAACTGGCCGATCACGATGACGCCGCTGCCGATCAGGGCGCGCCGCGCGTCCCCGAGCGACCGGGCGGCCAGGAGCCGCTGCACGATCAGGTGGTCCGCGCCGTGCGACGCCATGGAGAGGAAGGCCCCGCCGACCAGCCCGGTCAGGATCCAGCGTCCACTCGCGAAGCCGCCCTCGAAGTGGAGGATGCGGAACTTATCCACCGCCGCGGCGGTCTCCGCGATCCCCGCCCACCTGCCGGGGACGAGCCGGACCAGGAACAGCAGCGCGACCGCCCCCCCGACCAGGTAGAGGATCATCTGGAGCACATCCACCCAGACCACGGCGCGCAGACCCCCGTACAGCGTATACGCCAGCGTCACGATCCCGGTGGCCAGGATCGCTTGCCAGTACGGCAGCCCCGTGATCAGCGTGATCGGGATCGCGGCCGCGAACACCCGAACGCTGTCCCCGAACGCCCGCGTGACCAGGAAGATCGATGAGCCGAACCGCCGAGCGACCGGGCCGAACCGATGCTCGATCAGCGCGTAGGCGGTCTCCAGCTCTCCCGCGAAGTAGCGCGGCAGGAGCAGGGCGGCGATCACGATGCGGCCGATCAGGTAGCCGAAGGCGAGCTGGAGGAACCAGAAGTCTCCCGCATAGGCCGTCCCCGGCACGCTGATGAACGTGAGCGCGCTCGTCTCCGTGGCGACCACGGAGAAGCAGATCGCCCACCACGGGATTCCGTGGCCTGCAAGGAAATAGTCGTGCGCGTCGCGCTGCCGGCGCCCGAACCACGCACCGACCACGAGCACGCCCAAGAGGTACGCGACGAGGACAACGACGTCCAACGCGGTGAAGGCGCCCATCGCCTATTCCAGCTCCGTTGCCAACAGGGGTGAGATCTCCGGGGCCGCGGCGATCGTCGGGATCCGCCGCCCGCCGTTGGGATGGAGGACCACGAACGCTTCCATGGCGTGGAACTCGGGCAATCCGAGCCGGTCCATGTCCCGGGCGGTCGCCTTGTTGCGGGCATCCACCCGCTGCCAGAACTCGCGTTCGTCGTAAGGGCCCGGGAAAGGCGCCACGTCCTTCTGCGACTGATGCTTGAAGATCGCGAGGATCTTGCGCCGCAGCTCCTCGCGGGAGAGCGGGACCAGCACATCCGCCTCGTCCACCGGCCATTCCTGCCACGCGCCGCGGTACAGCCAGACTTCGGGCTGCGGCCCTTCATACTCCGCGAGCGCCCGTTCGATCGCTTCCTTGCACTGGCGATGGGTGCCGTGGGGGTCGGACAGGTCGCCCGCCACGTAGATGATCTCCGGCCGGAATTCGTCGAAGAGCTCGCGGATGATCCGCACGTCCGCCGGGCCGACCGGGTCCTTCCGGACCTTGCCCGTCTGGTAGAACGGCAGGTTCAGGAATCGGCAGGCGTCCCGCCGGAGCCCGAGCGACTCGATGGCGCTCACCGCCTCCGCCTCGCGGATCTGACGCTTGATGTCCTGGACCTCGGGGATGTCGACGTCGCCGGGCTTCTTCTTCGCCAGCGCCTCCTCCACCCGCGTCAACAGCTCCTGCAGTCGGCCGTTCGGCGTCCGCAGCACCTCGGCCTGGAACCGCGACACGAAGTCCAGGTAGCGCCTCACCTCGTGGTCGAAGACGGCGATGTTTCCGGACGTCATGTACGCCACGATCAGCTCGTTGCCGTTCTCGTGCAGCTTGCGCAGCGTGCCGCCCATGCTGATCACGTCGTCGTCCGGGTGCGGGCTGAAGACGATGATCCGCCGCCCCTGGGGCAATCGCGGGTTGTCGCAGATCTTCGCCGCGAGCCGGGTGAACACCGCCTTGTTCAGGACGTCCACCGACGGATAGCGGGCGAGAAGCGAGCTGAGGTGGTTCTCCCGGTAGTCGGTGCTGGACAGCTTCAGGATCGGGGTCTCGATCTCCTGGGAGAGCCAGATCACCGCCTTCTCGGTGAGTTCCGGCGTCCACGTGACCTCCTCGAGCAGCCAGGGCGTCTTGACGCGGGTCAGTTCGCTGGCCGCCGCGGCGTCGATGTAGAACGTGGTGTTCGGGTGCTCCTGGAGGTACGTGGCGGCCACGTCCGGCGAGATCTCGCCCTCCACGGCGCGGCGCACGATCGGCGCCTTGTGCTCGCCCGTGGCGATGATCGCGATCTCCCGCGCCTCCATGATGGTGGCCACGCCCATGGTGATCGCCTCCCGCGGCACGTTCTCCTCGCCGAAGAAATCCGCCGCCGCGTCCTTGCGCGTCACCGTGTCCAGCGTCACGAGGCGGGTGCGCGACTCCCGCCCCGAACCCGGCTCGTTGAAGCCGATGTGGCCGGTCTTGCCGATCCCCAGGATCTGGAAGTCGATCCCGCCGACGGCCCGGATCGCGGCCTCGTATTCCCGGCAGTGCTCCTCGACCTCCTCCCGCGGGACATCGCCTCGTGGAATGTGGACGTTCTCCGGCCGGATGTTCACGTGTTCGAGGAAGTTCTCCCACATGTACCGGCGGAAGCTGTGGATGCTATCCGGGTCCATCGGATAGTACTCATCCAGATTGAACGTCACCACGTTGCTGAAGTCGAGGCCGGCCTCGCGGTGCATCCGGATGACTTCCCGATAGATGCCGATGGGCGTGGATCCGGATGCGAGGCCGAGGACGGCCTGCTCGCCCGCCGCGGCCTTCGTCCGGATGAGGGAGGCGATCCGCTCCGCGACGAGCCGAGCGATGTCTTCGTGCTCCTGGACGATGACTACGGGAATGCGCTCGTTGTCTTGCCGCATGGCCTATCGCTCGATCTACGGACCGGTGCACCCGCCTATGGGTGCGGACCGGGCAAGCGGTATGCCGCACGTGGTTTCGGGAAGGGCCCGCACATCCCGGGCGGTGCTGGTCAGCGGCCCGCGTCCGCGCGCCGCTCCACCGCGACGTCGATGATGGCCCGCTGCACGGCATCGTGCACTTCGCGGCGGAGCGCGGCGTGCTGGTTGTTCGCGCGGGTCGGGTTGACGCGGTTCGTGAGGAGAACCACGAAGAGGCTCCGCTCCGGGTCGATCCAGATGCTCGTGCCGGTGAAGCCGGTATGGCCGAAGGACCGGCTCGAGAAGTAGTCGCCCGCGGAGCTGCGCTCGCCGGAGGGCGTGTCCCAACCGAGGGCCCGGCTCGAAGCGGGGCTGTGCCGGCGGGTGAACAGGTCGACGGTTTCCGGCCGGATCAGGCGGTATCCGGCGTAGCTCCCGCGGTCGAGCAGCATCTGGGCGAAGACGGCGAGGTCCCGGGCCGAGGAGAAGAGGCCGGCGTGGCCGGCGACGCCGCCGAGGGCGTAGGCGTTCTCGTCGTGGACGTCGCCGTGTATGTGCCGCATTCGGAAGACGGTGTCCACCTCGGTCGGCGCGATGCGGGTCCGGGCGTCGATCGCGGCCGCGCCGTTGGCGGAGCCGCCGTTGCCCCGCCCCGCTCCGACCCCGCCGGGCTCGCCGAGCGCCACCGGGCGGAATCCGGTGTCCCGCATCCCGAGCGGGCCGAACACCCGGTCGGCGAGGAACCGGTCGAGGGTGGTGCCGCTCTGCCGCTCCACGATGAAGCCGAGGAGGATGATCCCGAGGTCGCTGTACACCGTGCGCGTGCCGGGCGGATAGTCGAGCGTCATGGCGCCGATCCGGCGGAGGTACGCCTCCGGGCCGCGCAACTCGCGCCAGAGCGGCGCGTGGGCGGGCAGGCCGGAGTTGTGCAGCAGGAGGTGCCGCACGGTCACCCGGGCCTTGTCCCCATCGCCGTGCCACTCGGGCAGGTAGCGGGAGACCGGCGCATCCAGGTCGATCTTCCCTTCATCGACCAGGATCATGACCGCGGTCGTGGTGCCGACCACCTTCGTGAGCGAGGCCAGGTCGTACAGGGTGGAGTCGGTGACCGGCGCGGAGCCGGGCGCCCAGTCGAGGGTCCCGTACCCGGCGAGCCGCACGAGGCGCCCGTAGCGGCCGACGGCGAGGGCCGCGCCGGGCGTGGCGGAGTTGATGATGGCCCGACGGATCACCTCGTCGACCTCGGCGAGCGCCGCGCTGTCCATGCCGACTTCCTCGGGCCTGGCCATGCGGAGCCCGGGTGACTGCCGTCCAGCCGGGGCCGGCAATCCGGGCACCGCAGGCTCCTCCCCGCCTGCCCATCCCGTGCCACATGCCGGCAACAACACGACGCCGAGGACCGCAGCGACACGGGCCGCCCGGCCCGAGCGAAGCACGGTCTCCACGATGGTGATCCCGATCTGGCTCATGGACTCACCCGGTTCCCTGCCGCGGGCTCGATCCGGAGCCCGGCCCCGGTCGTGTGAAGGGGCGGTATCGAGATGGGGAGCACGCCCGTGATCGGCTGCGCGCCGGCCAGCGCCCGGGCGGCGGCCCGCTGCGTCACCTCTTCCTGACCCCAGGCCAGAACGTGGGTTCCCGCCCCCGGGAACCGCGTGACCACATAGGGATTGCCGAACGCCGTGACCACCGTGGGACGCTGGGCGGCGAGCCGCTCCACGAACGCGGCGACCGGCTCCGCCACCGCCGCCTCCCCCCTCCAGGCGGCCACGCGCAGGAAAGTGGAAACGAGCGCGAGGTCGGCCGCGGCCGCGGTCGCGAGCAACGAGTCCAAGACCTCCGGCCGCGTCCGGCCGTCCAGCCGCACCACCTCCACTTCCACCCCCGCCAGGCGCTCGGCCAGCTCAGCGTGGAACGCGCGCCCGGCCAGGGGATCGTAGTCGTCCGTGTACACGATGCTGAGGATGCGCCGGACCCGGCCCGGATCGATGGGGAGCAGGCGATCCCGGTCCCGGGCCGCCGTGATCGACCGCGCGGCGATCTCCTCGGCCAGCGCCGCGTGCGCGCGCCCCCCGACGACCTCCGGGATCCGGTCGAGGTCCACCGTGCGCTCCCGATGCAGGCCGAGCGCCGCCTTGGCCGCGAGCACCTTCCTCACCGACCGGTCGATCCGCTCCACCGTGAGATCGCCCCGCCCCACCGCCCGCTCCACCGCATCCACGGCCGCGCCAATGTCCGGCGGCATGAGCAGCACGTCCGCGCCCGCCTGCAACGCCCGCACCGCCGCCTCGCCGTTGCCGTAGCGCCGCACGATCCCGCCCATGTCCAGCGCGTCCGTGACCACGAGCCCGCGGAAACCCAAATCCTCCCGCAGCAGCCCGGTCAGGAGCCGGGGCGAGAGCGTAGCCGGAACGCTGTCCCCCGTGAGCGCCGGGAACGCGATGTGGGCGCTCATCACCGCGGCGACCCCCGCCTCGATCGCCGCCCGGTACGGCACCAGCTCCACCGCGTCCGCACGCTCCTTGTCCACCGTGATGACCGGCAGATCGATGTGCGAGTCGACGCCCGTGTCGCCATGTCCCGGGAAGTGCTTCGCCGTGGCCAGCAGGCCGTGCTCCTGCAATCCCCGGATGTGCGCTGCGGCCAGCCGAGAGACGAGGGCCGGATCCTCCCCGTAGCTCCGGGTGTTGATGATCGGGTTCGCCGGGTTGTTGTTCACATCCACGACCGGAGCGTACACCATGTGCACGCCCACGGCGCGCGCCTCGATGGCCGTGATCCGGCCGACTTCGTACGCCAGGCGCTCATCCCCGACGGCCCCCAGCGCCATGAGCGGCGGGAACCGCGTCCCACCGCCCATGTCCCAGCCGTACGGCAGGACCACGCCGCCCCGGAGCCGCATCCCCGGCCCCGATTCCATGTCCGCGGCAATGAGCAGCGGCACGTCCGCGAGGCGCTGGAGCACGTTCAGCTTCGCGGCGATCTCCAGCGGCGGCCCGATGGACACCACGAAGCCGCCCACGCCGTACTCCTGCACCCACTCCCGCAACCGGTCGTGGGCATCGCTGTCCACCGCCAGGTACTCGCCCCCTATCCAGGGGACGATCAACTGGCCAATCTTCTGGCGGAGCGTCAACCGCGCGAGCGTCTCCTCGATCCAGCGGTCCGCGGCCACGTCCTCCGGACGAGGCTCCGGGACGCCGGAGACGCCGGCGCCCGCGCATCCAGCGAGCACGAGGAAGGTTGCCACGAGGCGTGTTGCCCGCTCTATCATGGCGCGAAACTCGATCTCCGGGTTGGTTCGGGCGCTACCCTCGGCGGCCGGAGTCCGCTCCCGGGCGCGGTCGAGAGTCGGGGAAACTGCACGCAGAGGAGTGTCCCGGAATGTTCGAACGTAGCAGAACGGGTATGGCCACGCAATACGTTACGCCGCTGCTGGCCGCGGCGCTGGCCGTCACGTGCGGTTCCGGGCCGAATCCGCCGGACGCCGGCGCGCCCGGGTCAGCGCCGGCCGCCGCGGGCCAGGAACTGCCGGACCGCACGGCGCCGGTGCTCCCGGGGATCGACGTGTTCGCCGCGGGCGACCGGTCGGCCCTCGCCGGCCGCCGCGTCGGCCTGATCACGAATCACACCGGCCGCAGCGTGGACGGTACCAGCACCATCGACGTCCTCCACGCCATGCCCGACGTGGAGCTCGTGGCGCTTTTCGCGCCGGAACACGGGATCCGCGGCACCGCGGAGGCGGGCGAGCGCATCGAGAGCGGGCGCGATGCCCGGACCGGGCTGCCGATCCATTCCCTCTACGGCGAAACCCGCAAGCCGACGCCCGAGATGCTGCGCGGGATCGATGCGCTGGTGTTCGACATCCAGGACATCGGCACGCGCTACTACACCTACGTCTGGACCATGACCCTGGCCATGCAGGCCGCGGCCGAGCACGGGCTCCGCTTCGTGGTGCTGGACCGCCCGAACCCCATCGGCGGCGTGAAGGTCCAGGGGAACGTGCTGGACCCGAGCCTCTCCTCCTTCGTGGGGCTCTACCCGGTCCCGATGCGGCACGGGATGACCGCCGGCGAGCTCGCCCGGCTGGTCAACACGGAGTTCGGGATCGGCGCGGAGCTGATCGTGATCCCGGTCCAGGGGTGGACGCGCGCCGCGTGGTACGATGACACCGGGCTGGCCTGGGTCGCGCCGTCGCCCAACATGCCGTCCGTGGAGAGCGCGGCGCACTATCCGGGGACCTGTCTGTTCGAAGGGACCAATGTCTCGGTGGGACGGGGCACGCCGGAGGCGTTCCGTCAGTTCGGCGCGCCGTGGCTCGACCACGTCGCCCTCGCCCGCGCCCTGGAAGGCTATGGACTACCGGGCGTGCGGATCGACACGGTCACGTTTACGCCCCGTGCACCCGGGGATGGCAAGTATGACGGCGAGGCCGTCCGGGGGATCCGGCTCACGGTGACCGACCGGGAGGCGTACGATCCCACGCTGACCGCAGTCGCCGCGCTCGTGGAGATCCAGCGGCTACACGGTGATCGGCTGACGTGGCGGGAATCGCACTTCGACCGGTTGGCGGGCACCCGGGAGCTGCGGACGAAGATCGTGGCCGGCGCGACCGTGGAGGAGATCGTGGGGCCGTGGAAGCCGCAGCTCGAGGCCTTCGAACGGATCCGCGCCCGGTACCTGCTCTACCAGTAACGGAAGCCCGGCGGCCCGCCCCTGCGCGGCCTCCGCCGTCCGCGCGGTTCCCTGGGCCGCCACCGGTCTTCGGTGCGTCGTTCCTCCGCGAACGGGCGGGGCGCGCTACGCCGGTCGCGCCGGGCCCGGCGCTCGAGAGGCCGGGTGAAGCCCGTGGGGCCGCGCGGGTGCCGGAGGTGCTCCACCGTCCGCTCGGAGTACTCGTAGGAGTGCGGATCCCCGCCGCTGTAGCGGCCGTACCGCTCCGTCAGGTCGTGCATCCCCATGGAGAGCGGCGGACGCTCGCCGAAGTCCTCATCGTAGAGCGGGCCGTACGTCCAGCCGCCGTACCCGCCCGCCCGCTCGATCCCGGCTCCTCGCCCCGCGCGGCGGGCCGGGCCGCTCCGAGGCTCCCCGTACCAGGGTCCGTACCCGCGACGCCGCCGATCCCACGCCCACGCCATGGATCACCTCCTCGCTTCGCCCGCTCCCTCCATGGCGGGGCAAGAACCGTGCGGCCACCGCCTCCGGCTACCCTGAGGCCCGCACCGCCAGCTCCGAGCGAATGACCTCCACCGCCGCCTCCACCACCCTCGGGTCCAGGTGCGTCCCCGCGAGCCGCTCCAGCTCCGCCAGCGCATCCTCCACGGACCACGCCGGCTTGTACGGCCGCTCGTGCGTGAGCGCATCGAAGATGTCCGCCGCCGCCACGATCCGCCCCGCCAGCGGGATCTCCTCCCCCTTCAGCCCCCGCGGATACCCTGTCCCGTCCCACCGCTCGTGATGCGTCCACGCGATCTCCTCGGCCAGCTTCAGCACCGCGAACCGGCTCCCCGACAGGATCCGCGCGCCTATGGTGGGATGCGCCTTGCCGCCCTCGAACTCCGCCGGACTCAGCCGCCCGGGCTTCAACAGGATCGAGTCCGGCAGCCCGATCTTGCCGAGATCGTGCAGCGGCGCCGCCAACCGGATCAGGTCCACCTCGGACTCCGGAAGCCCGAGCCGCCGGCCGATCCGCGCCGCCAGCTCGCCGACACGCTGCGCGTGCTGCCCGGTGTCGTCATCCCGGAACTCCGCCGCCCGCGCCAGGCGCTCCAGGATCTCCCGCTGCGCCTCCTCCAGCTCCCGTGTCCGTTCCCGGACACGGGCCTCCAGCTCGTCATTCTGGCTCTCCAGGACCCGGTACAGGAATCTCGTCTCCAGCAGGTTCCGTATCCGGATCAATACCTCGGTCCGCTCGAACGGCTTCGTCACGAAGTCCTTCGCACCCATGGAGAGCGCCCGCTCCCGCGCCTCCGGCGTCGGATCCCCGGTCAGCACCAGCACGGGCAGATACCGGTGCGCCGAAAGCAGCGGCCGCAGCTCCGCCAGGACCTCGAAACCGTCCTTGTGCGGCATGTGGAGATCGAGCAGCACCAGGTCCGGACCGAACGCCTTGAACAGGTCGATCGCTTCGCGCGAATCCGTGGTGCAGCAGACGTCCTTGTGGCCCGACCGGAGCAGGATGCGCTCCAGCAGGATGACGTTCGCGGGATCGTCGTCGACGACCAGGATTCGACCGGACTTGATGGCTTCGTCGTTCATATGTTCACTCCGGCCGTCATGAATACGTGCCGTTTTCTTGGCGCGCAACCGTGTTGATCTCCGGGGGTCGGCCGCCGCATTATACCGGAACGCCTCAATCCACCGGCCCGGAGCCCGGCTATGCGAGCAACCACAAGGATCCTCTTCTTCCTGTTCCTGACCGCTTGCGCGGCGGGGAGCGATCGAACGCCCGACGGCGTGGGCGGCGATGCGTGGGCGGAGCTGGAGCAGCGGCTGACCGCCCGGGTGGATGCCGCCGCGCCCGGCGAGGTGGCGGTGGCGGTGGTGGATCTGGGGAGCGGCCGCCGTCTGGGCGTGAACGCGGACGTGTCGATGCACGCCGCGAGCACCATGAAGGTGCCCGTGCTCCTGGAGCTGTACCGGCAGGCGGATGCGGGGCTGATCTCGCTGGACGACCCGATCGAGGTCCGGAACTCGTTCCGCAGCATCGCGGATGGTAGCGAGTACCGGCTCTATCCCGAGGACGACAGCGAGACCGCGCTCTATGACGAGGTCGGCCGGGGCGTGGCCATGCGGGAGCTCGCCCGGCGGATGATCGTGCGGTCGTCGAACCTGGCCACGAACCTGCTGATCGAGCGGGTCACGGTGGACAGCATCCAGGCGACGCTGGCCCGGCTGGGCGCCGGCGACATGCGCGTCCTTCGCGGGGTGGAGGACGGCCCCGCGTTCCGGCTCGGCATGAACAACACGACGACGGCGAACGGCTTCGCGCGGGTCCTCGAAGCCATCGCGCGCTGTGAAGTCACGAGCCAGGCGGCGTGCGACGGGATGGTGGAGATCCTGGCCGCCCAGGAGGACCGGAAGCGGATCCCCGCGGGGCTCCCGCCGGGTACCCGGGTGGCCCACAAGACGGGCTGGATCACGGGGATCAGCCACGACGGCGGGATCGTGTACCCGCGGACCCGGCCGCCGTACGTGCTGGTGGTCCTGACGCGGGGGATCGAGGAGACGGAGAGGAGCTACGGGATCGCGGCGGAGATCTCGCGGGACGTGTGGAGCGTGCTCGGCGACCCGGACCCGGCGGCCACGTCGTCGTCCTCCGACGCCGGCGCCGCGCTTGGCCGGCAGGCGAGCGCGGCCCTCTTGGATCGGCCGGATTGCGCGGACCCCGGGCCCGCCGCGCCACCGGAGCCCATCGCGGACGGCGGCCCCGTGCCCGTGTGCGAGGTCAGGGGCGGAGCCGTCGGCATCCCGGGCGGCGCATCCCTCTTCCCTTCCGGCGTGAGCTCCCCCTGAGGGCCGAGGCCCGGTCCCCTGTGCCCTGCGGGCGAGTGGACGGCGCCCGACGGGAACGGAACCGGCGCATACCCACCCCCAAAGCCCAACGGCTCCGAGCCACGCCTCCGGGAGGGGACCGGCGCCCGCCGGACGCGTCGGAACCGCGCGGGGGGCTCGCGTACGCGACGTCGCGTAGCGCTACTCCTCGAGCATGGCCGGGATCGAGGCCTCGAGCGCCCGCGGGTGCAGGACCACGGCGCCGTTCCCGGGGAGCCGGATCTCCAGCGGACGATCCCGGAGCGTGCGGCGGAACCCCTGCCCTTCCAGCATCCGGTGCACGTATATGCGGCGCACCACGGTCATCACGGTGGCCAGCGCCGGGACCGCCACGAACAGCCCGATCACGCCCAGTAAGTCCGCCATGACCAGCACGCTGAGCAGGGTCAGCGCCGGCGGCAGATTGACCTTCCGCGCCATGATCACCGGCGAGACGACGTTCCCCTCCACGAGCTGGACACCGATCCCGAGCGCCACCACGGCCGCGGCCTTGACGACCCCGGACTCGCCCAGGACGTAGACGGCCGGCAGGAGGGTCGAGACGAGAGAGCCGAAGAACGGGACGATCGCGGCGGCGCCGGTGAACGCCCCGAACGCCAGGGCGAAGGGCACACCCAGGAGCTCGAGTCCGATCCAGGTGAGGACGGCCAGGAAGATCATGGTGAGGATCTGCCCGACGAGCCAGGAGCGGAGCGTGTCGCCCAGGTCGACCAGGAGGTCCCGCACCAGCTCGCGGTGGACCGGCGGCGCCAGCGCGATCAGCCCCTCCCGGTACAGCGATGGCCGCAGGGTCAGGTAGATCCCCATGGCCACCACACTCACCACGTGGGTCAGGAAGTTCACGCCGCTGAACAGGTAGGGCACGATCCCGCGGAAGTAGCCGCCGATCTGCTGGAGGATCGCACCCACGCGGCTCTGGCCCTCGCGGAGCGGTCCGAAGATCTCGGCCGCCACCGGCGAGCGTTCGGTGAACTCCAGGAGTTCCGCCTCCCAGAGCTCGAGCTGGGCGGGGAGCGCGGACAGGAGCTCCAACGTCTGCCGCAACACCGGCGGCACGATCAGGAACCCGACGCCCGCCGCGATGAATGCCGTGAACAGAACCGCGAACGCCACCCCGAGCGGCCGAGGGGCCCCGAGGTGGCGTTCGAGGGCATCCGTGATCGCTCCCAGATAGAGGGAGAAGAGGACCGCGATGAACAGGAGGAGCAGGACCGGCGCTACGCTGTATGCGAAGGCCAGGAGCAGCAGCGCGGCGACCGTTGCGGCGATCACGCTGGTTCTGCTCCTGCCCATGCGCCGCTATGCCTCTTCCAGCTCCGCGTCCTTGATCTCGCCGTCCTCCTGCAGGTGCGCGAGGCCGAGCTCGTTCCGCGCGACCCCATCGCCCGATCCGCTCGGCAGCGCCGCGGTTTCACGCTTTCCGGCGGGGAGACCCATCCGCTCCTTCAGCTCGATCAGCTTGCGGTCGATGGAATCGATCCCCTCGAGACGCGCAAACTCCTTCTCCAGCGTGTCCCCGGTCAGCGCCTCCGTGACCTCCGCGGCGGCGAGCAGCCGGCGCTCCGAATCCTCGATCTTCTCGGCCATCCGCTCGAAGGCCTCGAAGGCGGACCGGTCGCTCAGCCCCGCCATGGTCTCGTGGATCCGCTTCTGCGCCTGCGCCCGCTTCTGCTTCGCGATCAGGAGGTTCTTCTTGCGCTTCGCCTCCTCGATCCGATCGTTCAGCTCGCGCAGCGCGACCTTCAGCTTCTCCGTTTCTTCCGCCTGCCGCCGCCACGTCTCCTCGAGCGCCGCGGCCCGCTCGGCGTGCTCCTGCTGGCGGATCAGCGCCTGCTTCGCCAGGTCGTCCCGGCCCTCGCGGATGGCCAGGATCGCCCGGTTCTCCCAATCGGCGGCCTGCTTCCGCTCTTCATCGACCTGCGCCCTCAGCTTGCGTTCATCCGCAATGGCGACCGCCACCTCCTGCTTGGCGCGCGCCAGCTGCTCGCGCATGTCCGCGATCACCTGGTTCAGCACCTTCTCCGGGTTCTCGCCCCGGGAGATGGCGTCGTTGATGTTCGAGCGGATCAGCAGCGAAAGCCTCTGGAGGATGCCCATGACTCTATCCCTCGTGGGTGACCGGCACGAGCGCGGCCAGGTCCGGCATATGGGTGGACGCGGCGAGAGACAGGCTCTCGTATGAACTGCGGAGCTCGTGGAAGTCCAGCGTCTCCAGCTCCAGTGCATCGGACAGCACGAGCTCGCCGTCATCGATCCCGTAGCTGCCGTGCACGATGTCCGTTGCGTTGAGTTCCAGCAGCCGGCGGTACAGCGCGGCGAACTGCGCGTCATCCGAGGACGGCAGGTCCATGACCTTCAGCCTCAGGACCACGACCGGCGGCGAGTAGTGGACGACGACGGGCGCCCCGCCGTCCGGCCCGCGAACGACCCACATGTCTTCGGCGACCTCCTCGTACTCCGCGCCCAGCCGGACGATGTAGCTCTCCAGATCCTCACGCGTCGTCATGTTCTCCCTCCGGGATTAACGGGCGGCCGGTGCAATCTCTACGCCGTCCGCACCATGGGGGTTTCAACGCCCGGCCGGTCGGTACCGGTTCAGCCGACCGCCGCCAGGCCGAGCGTTTCGCTGAGGAACCGGCCCGTGTGAGAGACCGGGTGATTCGCCACGGCTTCCGGCGGGCCCTCGGCCACGATCCTGCCGCCGCCGTCGCCGCCCTCGGGCCCGAGGTCGATGATCCAGTCCGCGGTCTTGATCACGTCCAGGTTGTGCTCGATCACGACCACGGTGTTCCCCCGGTCCACGAGCCGGTGGAGCACCTGGAGCAGCAGCCGCACGTCCTCAAAATGCAACCCGGTCGTCGGTTCGTCGAGGATGTAGAGCGTCCGGCCCGTGTCCCGCTTGGCCAGCTCCGTGGCGAGCTTCACCCGCTGCGCCTCGCCGCCCGAGAGCGTGGTGGCCGATTGACCGAGCTGGATGTAGCCCAGCCCCACATCCGCGAGCGTCTGGAGCCGCTGCCGGATGGACGGGACCTGGTCGAAGAATTCCAGCGCCTCGTCCACGGTCATCTCCAGCACATCCGCGATCGTGCGGCCCTTGTAGAACACCTCCAGCGTCTCGCGGTTGTAGCGCCTGCCGCGACAGACGTCGCACGTCACGTAGACGTCCGGCAGGAAGTGCATCTCGATCTTCACCACGCCGTCGCCCTGGCACGCCTCGCAGCGCCCGCCCTTCACGTTGAAGGAGAACCGGCCCGGCGCATACCCCCGGAGCTTGGATTCGGGGAGCTCCGCGAAGAGCTGGCGGATCGGCGTGAAGACGCCCGTGTACGTGGCCGGGTTCGACCGCGGCGTGCGGCCGATCGGGGACTGGTCAATGTCGATGATCTTGTCCAGGTGCTCGAGCCCCTCGATCCGGTCGTGCTCGCCCGGGATCACCCGCGCCCGATTGAAGTGCCTGGCCAGCGCGTGGTACAGGATGTCGTTGACCAGCGTGCTCTTCCCCGAACCGCTGACCCCCGTCACGCAGACGAAGTTGCCCAGGGGGATGCGCACGTCGATGTTCTTGAGGTTGTGGTGACGCGCGCCGTACACCACCAGCTCGTGGCCGGGGCGCTGAGGCCGGCGCCGGGCGGGCACCTCGATCTGCCGGTCCCCGCGCAGGTAAGCGGCGGTGAGCGACGTCGGGCTGGCGAGCACCTGCTCCAGCGTCCCTTCCGCCACGACCTGGCCGCCGTTCCGGCCCGCGCCCGGGCCGAGGTCAATGATGTGGTCGGCCTCGAGGATCGTGTCCCGGTCGTGCTCCACCACGATGACCGTGTTGCCCAGGTCCCGCAGCTGCTTCAGCGTGGCCAGGAGCCGCTCGTTGTCCCGCTGGTGCAGCCCGATGGAGGGCTCGTCCAGGATGTAGAGCACGCCGACCAGGCGGCTGCCGATCTGCGTGGCCAGCCGGATGCGCTGCGCCTCGCCCCCCGAGAGCGTCTCCGCGCTCCGCCCGAGCGTCAGGTACTCGAGCCCCACGTTCACCAGGAAGCGCAGGCGCTCGCAGACCTCCTTCAGGATCGGGCCCGCGATCTCCGCGGGGAGGGCGACGTCATCGTGAGCCCCGTTCGCGGACGCCCCGACCTCCGTCCGGGCAGCCGGCTTCCCGTCCCTGGAGGCGGCCCCATCCGCGGAGCCGGCGGTCGCCGGGTACGCTGCGGCCGCGACGTCGCCCGAAGCATCACCGGCATTCGACGAGCCGGACCGGTGCGTGAGCGGCAGGCTCTCGAAGAACGCGAGCGCCTGGCCCACATCCATCTCCACGACCTCCCCGAGGGAGCGGCCCGCCACCGTCACCGCCAGGCTCTCGGGCCGGAGCCGGGTGCCGCCGCACGACTGGCACGGGAGCGTGGTCATGAACTCGGCCAACTGCTCCCGCACCGCGTCCGACGTGGTCTCCTGGTAGCGACGCATGACGTTCGCCAGCACGCCCTCCCACGGCTCGGTGTAATGCCCGACCTTGCCGCCCACCCGGTACGGGAACCGGATCTTCTCCCCGCCGGAGCCGTACAGGATCGCGCGCCGCACCTCCTCCGGGAGCTCGCCCCACGGCCGGTTCGGGTCGAAGCCGTAGTGCTCCGCGAGTCCCGGAATGATCGACCGCCGCAGGTGCCCGGTCGGCTCGCCCCACGGCAGGATCACGCCCTCCAGGATCGAAATGATCGGGTCCCCGACGACGAGATCCGGGCTCACCTCGAGCCGCGTGCCGAGCCCGCCGCACGCGGGGCACGCCCCGTACGGCGAGTTGAAAGAGAACTGTCGCGGCTCCAGCTCCGGTATGCTGGTGCCGCAGTGCACGCATGCGTACCGCTCGCTGAACAGGTGGCTGACGGGCTCGTCCCCGCCGTGCAGCACCACCTCCACCACCCCGTTCGCCGTCGACAGCGCGATCTCGATGGAGTCCGCGAGCCGCGACCGGTCTTCTTCCCTCACCACGAGCCGGTCCACCACCACCGCGATCTCGTGGTTCTCATACCGGTTCAGCGTCGGCGGCCGCTCCAAGTCGTAGACCTCGCCGTCCACCCGGACGCGGATGAAGCCCTTGCGGCGAGCCTCCTCGAACAGCTCCCGGAACTCGCCCTTCCGGCCGCGCACCATCGGCGCCAGCACCTCGATCCGGCTCCCCTCCGGCCAGGTCAGCACCCGGTCCACGATCTGCGTGGCCGACTGCCGCCGCACGGGCCGGCCGCACGATGGGCAGTGCGGCGTGCCGCACCGCGCCCAGAGCAGCCGCAGGTAGTCGTAGATCTCCGTGATGGTGCCGACGGTCGAACGAGGATTGCGACCGGCCGTCTTCTGCTCGATGGAGATCGCCGGGGAGAGCCCCTCGATCACATCGACGTCGGGCTTCTCCATGATGCCGAGGAACTGGCGCGCGTACGCGGAGAGCGATTCCACGTAGCGGCGCTGTCCCTCGGCGTAGATCGTGTCGAAGGCGAGGGAGGACTTGCCCGACCCCGAGAGTCCGGTGATGACGACCAGCCGGTCGCGCGGCAACTCGACGTCGATGTTCTTCAGGTTGTGCTCGCGAGCTCCGCGGACAACCAGCTTTTCACCACGCATAAGAGCCTAAGATGCCGGAATTTGCGTATCGCGTCAAGCGAACGGGTGCGCGGTGTGTGGTACCCCGGACGGGTGGGGACGTGCGCGAGAGTCCGGGTACCTGTACGGGCGATTTTCCCCGTCGCGGCGCGGTGGTGCGCCCCGGCCCCGGGCGCCGCCGGGCGGCGAAGCCGCGTCGAATGCGGCACTTTCCGGCTGGGCGGCGAGTGGCCGGGCCACCGGCGGCCGGTTGGCATCGCATGCCGCGCCCGGGGTTCACCGCCGGCGCGATCGAGCCCGGGCGAGACCGGTGCCGCGGTCGGAATGCGGTGTCGCGACCGCGGTCCGGCCATTCGACCGGACCGCCGATCTCGGCCGCCCCCGAGCCGACGAGAGCGCCACTCCCCGATTCCGCGCCGGTCGTCTCCAAGCGCCGCGGGCCCGAACGAAATCGGCCCGGCGCTCCGGGCCCCGGCCTAGATCACCGAACGGCCGGCCCGCTCGCGCGTGCCACACCATCCCGCCGACGCCGATGCGCAGGCGGTGGATCGCTACCGGGCATCGGTGCCGTCCGGCGCGGCCGGGGCGCGGCCTGGACCGCAGCACCTTGCCGGGTCGCTGACTGGTTGAGTTCCGGAGGCGTCGGCCCGGACGCCGGCTTCGCCCGGGACCGGGCGGGCACCGGGCCCCGCGAGCCGCGGGAGGCTGCGGCGCCGTGGCGCCGACGGCGGCATAAGCCCGGGATCGGGGCCCCGGCCCTACGGGCCCGCGGACGGCGGCTGCCGTGCGAGGCGGCTCCTCTCCGATCCGCCGGTCCTCCGGGTGCACGGAGCGCCCGGTGAGCCGCGGCGCCCCAAAGTGCGCGGGCCTGCCGCTCCCCTCCGGCCAAACGCATCGACGGCGGACGGGCGGGTACCCTCGCTCTCGTGCGCCGCGCGGCGTTGAGATGCCTGCGGGGTTTCGCCTCACGAGCCGGGCCACGGCAGTCTCGCGCCGGCTCCGCCCCCGGCCGACAGCTCTGATCGAGCCGGTGACTCGCCGGCGGCGGTCATGGCCGGAGACAAGGCGCGGAGCCGACGGGACGTCCGCCCGCCGGCAGGCAGGCGGCATCCCGCGGCGTACCGGTGCGGTGCGGACGCCGGGAGAGCGGCCCGACCGCGTGCCGAACGGCCAGGCCCGCCGCGGCCGCCGGGAAGCCACCCGCTCGTACGGCGTCCGCTGAACCCCCGGGAAATGAAAACGCCCCCGATGGGGGCGCCGCGTACTCGTCCGATCAGTTGACCCGGCCGAGGTACTTCCCTTCGCTGGGGTCCACCTTGATCACGTCACCCGCGTTGATGAACGCCGGAACCTGGACCACGACGCCGTTCTCCAGCTTCGCCGGCTTCATGACCGCGGTCTTCGTGTCCCCCCGGACCCCGGGCTCCGTCTCGGCCACCGTCAGCTCGAGCATGTTCGGCAGCTGGATGCCGATCGGCCGGCCATCGTAGAACTCCGCCATGATCACCAGGTTCGGCGTGAGCCACTGGGCCGCGTCACCGAGCGTCTCGTCGTCCAGCTCGAGCATCTCGTACGTGGCCTGGTTCATGAAGTGGTAGTGCAGCCCGTCCGAGTAGAGGAACTGGAGCTCGTGGGTTTCCAGCGACGCGGTGTCGACCTGGTCGGCTGCGCGGAACCGGTGCTCGAACACGACGCCCGTCCGCAGGTTGCGCAGCTTGGTCTGGACCAGCGCGCGGAGGTTACCGGGCGTGTGGTGCCGGAACTCGATGACCCGGCAGGGGTCGCCGTTCATGAGCACGACGGTGCCACGGCGGATCTGCGTGGCGGGAATCGCCATAGTTCATCTCCCTTCGCTAGGATGCGCCGGAACGCGGAAGCGCGGCCGTGGCCGCGTCGAAAACAACGATAGCCCTTAAATTTCGCATGATTCCGCCCAGGCATCAAGTACCCGGTGGGCCGCTCACGAAATAGCCCTGGCACATCCTGACCCACCTGATCGGGGTGTGGGGCTGGTGTGCTGGGAGGAGGTGGGTCGGAATCGGTTCGGGGGGCTGCAAGGCGTTGTTTGACAGGAGGGATAGTCGAGTAGCAGAGCGGCGCGGGTGGCGGAGGCGCCGCTGAATCGAGGCGTTGCCAGCGCGTGGAGCCGGCACGAGAAGCGGACCTACGGGACCCCGGAACGTCCCTGCCCGTGTCCACTCACCCGAAGGAGGGGTGATAAACCGGGAGACGCCGGGCGCTCACGGTTTGCGGGAATTGGGGCAGTGACCGTTCGGGAGAATGGCCGTCTGCCGAGCGCCCGAGCGCCGTGCCATCGGCGGCTCGCTCGTCCGAATCGACCCGCATCCGCGGCAGGCGTCCGGCCGAACCGGAGCGACTCCCGTTCTGGCGCCCCACGGATCCGCCGGAACGCGGCCGACTGCCGCCGGCCGCGGATCCGGGTCAGCCGGGCGTCATGATCCGCACGCCGCGCGGGAGCGCGGCAGCGGTGACCGGCGTGGTGCCGGCGGGGTCGCCGTCGATCTGGACGGGCACGGGCGGGTCGGCCTGGATCGTGACTTCCCTGGCCTGGAAGTGAATCAGCCGGTCGTCGCCGCCGAACCGGTGCTGGACCGCTTTCCAGAGCACGGCGGCGAACTCGGTCACGCTGCGCGGCGCGACGATGACCACATCGAGCAGGCCGTCCTGCCACGAGCGGGCGGGCGCGGGCGCGAGCGGCACGGTGAAGGGGAGGAACGAGGCGAACAGCTCGCTCACGTTGGCGAGCATGACGCTCACGGCGCTGACCTCGATGACCCGGTCGTCGGCGGTGATGTGGAAGTGGGCGGGCGTGGCGGACAGGGCTTCCTTGACCGCGGCGAAGATGTAGGCGGCGAATCCCCAGCGCTCCTTCATGCTGCGGGTCGCGGCGGCCATGACCGCGGCATCGAAGCCTGCGCCTGCCACGAGGGCGAAGGCGCGGCCGTTGACGCGGCCGAGGTCCACGTCCACGGGCGTGCCGTTCACGGCCACATCCACCGCCGCTTCGAGGCGCGTGGGGATCTGGAGGTTCTGCGCCACCTGGTTCGCGGTCCCGCGGGGGATGATGGCGAGGGGCGTCCGGTACTCCACGAGCCCGGTGGCGGCTTCGGCCAGGGTGCCATCGCCGCCCACGACGCACACCGCCCGGTACCCGGCCTCGGCGGCGAAGCGGGCCAGTTCGGTGGCGTGACCGGGATACTCGGTCTGAGCCAGGTCGAACGGCGCGTTCCGCTCCGCGAAGGCCCCGCCGATCGTGCGCCGCAGGCGAGCGGGATTGTCCTGCCCCGCGGCCGGGTTGAGGATGATGAACGTGCGGCCGGCATAGGCGCCGGCCGCACCAGAGGGGTTACGGCCCGTCACGGTAGAGGTCGCGAGGGTGGCCGGTCAGCTCGCGAGCCCCCGGAACTCGGGGCTGGCGGCGAGCGCTTCGAGGCGCGCGATGCGCTCTTCCGTGGGCGGGTGCGTGCTGAAGAGCCGGAGCATGCCCATCCCACCGTGCGCGGCCTGGGCCGCGAGAGGGTTCACGATCGCCAGTTGAGCCGCCGCCGGGTTGACGTCCATCGGGATCCGGCGGGCGTACGCCTCCAGCCGCCGCAGCGCGTTGGCCAGGGCGAGCGGCTTCCCGCAGATCTCCGCCGCGGTGCGGTCCGCCTGGTACTCGTTCTGGCGGCTGATGGCGAACTGGATCACCATGGCCGCGATCGGCGCGACGATCGCCATGGCCAGGAGCGCGAACGGGTTCGAATCCTCACCATCCCGCTGCCCCATGCCGAAGATGGCGCCCCACTTGATCACGTTGCCGATCATGGCGATGGCGCCGGCCATGGTGGCGGCGACCGTCCCCACCAGCATGTGGCGGTGCTTGATGTGCGCCAGCTCGTGGGCGATCACGCCCTCCAGCTCGGACCGGTCCACCAGCTTGAGGAGGCCGGTGGTGCAGCAGACCACGGCATTGTTGTGATTGCGGCCGGTCGCGAACGCGTTCGGCTGGTCGGACGGCGCGATGGCCACGGTCGGCATGGGCAGCCCCGCCCGCCGGCGGAGGCGATCCACCATCTGATAGAGTTCGGGCGCGTCCTCCGGGCCGACGACCCTGGCGCCGTACATGCGGAGAACGACCTTGTCGCTCCACCAGTACATGGCGAAGTTCATGATCCCCGCCATGACGAAGAAGAGCATCGCTCCGTTCTGACCGCCGATCGCGCCACCGATGACGACGAGCAGGGCGGTCAGCCCCGCCATGAGAAGGAAAACCTTCATCCGTTCCATTCTCTCTCTCCCCTCCAGCTTTCGGAGTCGGCGCGCGGCCGAGATCGAACACGCGAAAAGATACCCCGATCCGCGCGTTCCGGTCCAGTCGGGGGCGCGCCTCGCACCACCGGAGATCGCGCGACCGTGCGCGGAGCGGGCGCCGCCCGGCCGGGATCCCTACCGATGGATCGACGCTCCTCGAGCGCTGCGACCGGGCGCGGGCGCGCGCCCGTGCTGCCGAACGGCGCCGGAGACGAACGAGCTGGCGCACGCCATCGGACGGCCGGAACGGGCGAGGCGTCGCCGGGCGGCGGTTGTCGTGGCGATCAGCGCGGGGATCCGGCCGTTCGCATGGGCGATCCGGAGCCGCGGGCTGGCGGTGGCGGGCTCCACCGAAGGACTCGTGCGGTTCCATGGACCTGGTGGGCGGGTACGGCCATCGCCGGAGCGTTCGCGGCGGGCGGGGTCATGTGGCGCCGTGGTCCCGGACCCCGGCCCGTCTCAGGGTAGCTCCCGCCGGCCTGATCCCGCTGGCCTCCGCGGTCGCCTGCACCCGGTTTCACCGGCTCCCGGTCGCAGCCGTGGTCCAACCGGGGCTCGCGCTGATCGCGGCCGTGCCGTTCATCGGTCCCAGGCCGACGCCACAGGGAGAGGGGCGCAGGCGCCGACGCTCAGTAGCCCCACTCCCGGAACAGGAAGAACCCGTACGCCTTGCGCGGCTGCTGCGTGGTCTCGAAGCCGAGATAGGGCGAACGCGCGAAGCGGTCTTCCCAGAAGAACTCCGCGGTCCAGGTCGGCAGGAACCGCCACTCCAGGCGAGCGCTGGGGCTCCGGGACTGCGTCCCGCCGGTGAGGCGCTGGCTGAGCGCGAGATACAGGTTTTCCGAGAGGTATTGCCCGACCTCGACGCGCGTGCCGGCGAAGAGTCCGCCGAGCGGCGACGTCCCACGCTGCTCCTCGGACGCGAACTCGCCGGACGTGATGGCCAGGTAGTCGATGCCGACGGACCGGGCCATGGTCTCCAGACCGGTGGCCAGACCGCCGAGGAAGAATCCCGGCGCGACCGCATCGAACCCCAGCCCTGCGGCGCCGAGTGCACGGGTTTCCGAGCGGGCGAGGTCCCAGGTCGGGCGTCCGAAGATCAGGTAGCTGGCCAGATCGGACTCGCTGATCGGCGGCTCGGTCTCGCTGGTCAGTCGAACCCGGGGACTCTGGAGCGTGCCGCTCACCACCGCGATGACGTCCAGTGGCTCGCCATCGGTACGCGTCCGGTAGACCGCGGTGAAGTCCAGGTTCGGATCAATGCCGGGCGTGCCGAGGAACTCCACGGTGCCGCTCCGGATCTGGAAGCGCCGGTAGAACGGCTGGACATAGAACTGGTACACGCCCCGCACGGCGTCCAGCGTGCCGGTCAACCGCAGGTCCTCGGCGGTGCGGTTGAACGTCACGGCGAGCGATCCCGTGACCTCCACGTTCATCTCGGGGCTGCGCAACCAGAAGTCCCGCCCGACATCGACCGTCGTGTTCTCGATGATCAGGTTGCGGAGGAACGGGTTGTCGCTCGCGCCGAGGAGCTGGCGGACGGCCACGCGGGACGTGTCCACCACGTCGAACAGGAGCGGACCGGCCAGATCGACGATCTGGTACTGTCGCAGGAGTTCGTCCAGGTACAGCGCGCCCCGGTCCACGTGCCAGTAGCCGGAGAGGACCGGCCGCGAGTACCGGCCCGTGAGCGAGACCTCGCCGCTTCCGACCATCTCCACGTCCCTGCGGCGCGCGGCCTCGAATTCCTGCGCAAGCACCCGGAGGTCGAACTGCGGGTCGTCGATCGGTCGGAAGGTCAGCGTGCCGCTCACCGTGGCCCGGCCGCCGTCCGCGGTGCGTGCGCTGGCATCGACCTGGACCACGCTGTTCTCCAGCATCTGGAAGACGCCCTCGACGTTCCGGTACCGGACGCCGGACGCCAGATAGAACGCGGACCCGCCCCGCAGCGTGAGCTGGCCGCCCAGCTCCGGGTTGCGCGTCGTCCCGCCCACGGTGAGTTCGCCGTCCACCCGGCCCGACACATCGTAGAAGCCATCGAGCAGGGACGTGAGCAGGACGGCGGGCACGCTGTCCGCGCGGACCGTGAAGCCCAGCGGCTCATCCAGCCGCCGTTCCTCCACGGCGGCCAGCGCGAGGTTCAGCGGGATCTGCCCCTCGCCCTCGAGGATCCGGCGGCCCTCGTGGTGTGCTTCGATCCGTCCGTTCAGCCGCCGATCCGCGTAGCCGAGCGAGGCGCTGAAGCGGTCCACGTGCAGGTCCCCGTACCGGAACCCGGACAGGCCGACGACGCCATCGATGATCGGCGAGGCCGGCACCCCGTTGACGTCTACCCGGCCGGAGAGGAAGCCGTCGGTGGACGCGTACGGGTTCGCGATGCGGATGAAGTCCGCCAGGCGTAGCTGATCGAACTCCACACGGAAGTCCGCGGGCTCGAGCTCCGCCGAATGCCCGTCGGAGTCGTCCGCGGCGGTGGTCGCCCTGGACTCCTCGGCGCCGCTGAGCCAGGGGAGCCAGCCGCCGGCCCGGAGCCTTCCGGCCCCGGCGGTCCGGCGCAGCTCCAGGGCATCGATCCGCAGTCCGTCCCTGGACACGAACCCGTCGAAGGGATCGGTGAGCTCCCAGCCGGCATCCCCGGACCGGAAGCCCAGGTCCTCGATCCGGAAATCGAAGCCGGCAGCGGTCCGGTCGAACTCGCCGGTGAGGCGGTAGGTCTGGTCTTCCGGCGCCCGTGCCGTGACGTGGACGGCGCCGCCCCGCTCCGCGTAGTCCGCGCCGATGCGGACGGACGTGATCAGCCGCCCGCCCGCGGCGAGGGAGTCCGCCTCCGCTTCCAGCAGGAACGCGACGCTGTCCCTGCGCAGGCTCGTCGCGTCGATCCGGGCCACGGCGCGGCTGGCGCGGAAGGCTCCGTACTGCCCGCCCGAGAGCACGGCTTCCGCAGCCGCGTCCAGCTCGCCGAGGTGACCGCTCAGGCGTCCGCTGACGCGTACGCTGCCCGCCATCTCGGGCGCGTCCGGGGCGCCGTTGTCCACGAACACGAAGCCCGTGTCCGGGAAGAGGACCGGCCGGAGCGTCGACAGGGAGTCGGCCACGATCTCGAACTGAAGCTCCCCTGCCCGGTCCGCGGTGAGCCCGAGCTGTCCGTAGGCGTTCAGGCGCCCGACCCCGGTCTCGATGAGGAGGGTGTCGACGTGAGCGATCCCGTCCTCCACGGAGAGCCGCAGGCGTGCGCCCCGAACCTCCACGCCGGCCACGTTCCCCGGATCGAGGGCGAGAAACAGGTCTCCCGCGGCCGTGGCGGGATCGGTCCCCCGCCCTTCCACCCGGAAATCCCCCGAGAACTCGGACCTGGGCAGCCCCAGGAGCAATTCGTGCAACCGGAAAGCGCTCACATGCCCACCGACCATGTACCGCGGCTCGGGAGCCTCCAGGTCGAAGCGGCCGGTCACACCGATCTCGCCGGCGCTCGTGTCGAGGTCCGCAACGACCTCCAGGTCCGACAGCGGCCCGCGGATCCGGGCCGGACCCCGCAGCTCGCCCTTCAGCTCCCGACCCAGCGCGGCCAGCGCCGGAACGCTCGCCGCCAGCGCGTCCAGGGCCAGGGGCCGGATGGTCATTTCCACGTCCAGCGCCGGCCGGGACGCCGCGTCGACGACGGTGCCCCAGGCCTCGATCTCGGAGCCGGGTCCGTCGCCCGCTTCGTGGCGGACGAGGCCGGAGAAACGCAGCGCACCGTCCAGCTGCCCCGTCGCCTCGAGTCGACCGCTCACCCGGCCGCTCACCGGAAAGCGCGGCCCCAGCGCGGAGAGCAGCTCCAGATCCAGCGACCGCACGTCCGCCTCGAGGTTGCGCACGCCGTAAGGCGCCCGCAAATCGAAGGTGCCGCTCCACCGGACCGACGATGGGACCTCGCTTCCACTCGACAGCCGCAGGTCGCCCCGCGTGGTGAGCGACGAGATCGGCCCCTCGAGCACCACCGTACCGACGAGCAGCCCCTCCACCGGCAGGCCCGACGGCAGCATCGACGCGAGGAGATCGAGGTTCAGCGGCGAGGCCCGGAGATCCACACGGGTGAAGTAGAGCGTATCGCCGACCACGATGCCGAACGAGCCGGCCACGTTCGTGCCCGGCGCGCTCAGCCGCGCGCCTTCCGCGAGCCAGAGCGTGCCGCTCGGGTCCTGGGACTGGATCCGGAGCACCAGTCGCCCCCCGCCCTCGTCCGGGAACCGCGGGTACAACCACTGGAGGTCGCGGAACGTGACCGTGTCGGCGTCGATCCGGATGTCGTAGACGTGGCGCTCGTCGCCGGTCACGTACTGCCCGATCGCGGACGCCCGGCTCTCCGGCAGGACCACGGTCGGCGCCTCGAACGTGATCACCGAGTCCCGGAGCGTGACCGTTCCCTCCAAACGCCGCACCTCAAACGGGTCCTCCCAGATGTAGCCGAGCGCGGCGAGCTCCCCGATCTCGACGAGCCGGCCCTCCTCCTCCGGCGTCTCCCAGAGCACCCGCGGCAGGACGGCGTTCACGCTCTCGAAGCGAAGCTCGCGGACCAGGCCGCCGGGGACCTCCCGCAGGATCAGGCGCGCCGTGTCACCCGGCTCCACGCGCTCGCCCGGCTCCGGCGACCACGGGAAGCGCACCACCGCCTCGCCCCCGTGGATCCGCGCATCCCGGAACAGGATCAGACGCCGACTGTCGGACTCTTCGTCATCATCGCCGCCGAAGATCCTTTCGAAGTTCCACCGGGTGTCCCCGGGGAGCCGCTCCAGGTAGATCTGCGCGCCCCACAGCTGCGCCGAATCGAGCACGATCCTCCCGCGGACCAGGTCCAGGAGGTTGTACCGAACGCTCACGCTGTCCAGCCGGACGAACGGCCGGCCGAGCGGGTCGTCGATGGACACGTCGTGCAGCGTGGCGCCGCCGAGCAGGCCCACGGTGGTCACCCGCTGCACATCCAGCGACCCATCGATCGCCTGGCCGACCCTGGACACCGCGAACCTCCGCACCCGCTCCACGCCCCAGTCCGTGCGCGTCATGACCAGGATGGCCACCACGCCGGCGCCGAAGAGCGCGCCCAGGACCACGAGCAGGACCGCGGAGATACGGAGCGAGCGGGCCATGGTCAGAACGCCTGGCCGATGGAGAGGTGGAGCTGGAGCCGGTTCAGGAATCCGCCGGCGTTCGGCTCCCAAACGACCGGGGTGTCCAGCGGACGGAGCCGCGACCGGTCCTCGACGTCATTCGTGATGACCGGCAGCGGCTCGCCCCCGCGGCCGTTGTACCCCACGTCCACGCGGATCGGGCCGATGGGCGTGGCGTACCGGACCCCGAAGCCCGGTGACCAGGCCAGGTCGCCGAGCCGGACCTCGTCCGCTTCGGGCCAGACCTGGCCCACATCCAGGAACAACGCACCGCGCAGCTTGTCGCCGTAGAGCGGGAAACGCAGCTCCAGATTGCCCTCGAACAGCGCGGCGCCCCCGACCGGCCGGACCGTGAACCTGCCCGGATCGAGCCCCCTCGCGTCACAGCTCCCGTCGGCGATCGACTCCGCCGTGCACCCCGCGCCCCCCTGCTCCACGGGCGCGATCAGATCTCGCGAATCCACCTGCAGGACCTGCGGCCCGAGCCGGTACTGCGGGAACCCGCGAACGCTGTTCGGTCCGCCCGAGAAGAAGCGTTTCTGGGGGTGCAGCCCGAGCCCCTTGCCGGCCCCGGGCTCACCGGTCGAGCGCGCCCACCCCGGGCTCACCCGGGCGGCCAGGACCACCCCCCGCGCCACCTCCCGGTACACGCTCATCTCGGCCGCGATCCGCGCATAGGAGAAGTCCGAGCCGGTCTCGTCCGAAGCGAACTCCGCATCGATCCGGATGATGTCTCCATGGGTCGGGGAGAAGATCGCGTTCGTACGGTCCCGGGTGAAGGTCGCCGCAAACGGGGCGAGCCAGTGGCGCTCCCGCAGCACCGGGATGTCCCGCACCGCGCAGGACACGAAGTTGATGCAGAAGAAGAGGTCCCCCTCCGCGTCCAGCCGGGTCAGCTCCGGCCGGTAGCTCACGGTCACCGACTTGCGCGGCCCCAGCGCGCGGCTCAGCGACAGGTAGCCGCCGAGCGCGGTGCGCACGAACACGTCCGGCACGCTTCGCCGCTCGAAGAAGGTGCCGGCGCCGAACGTGTTGAGCGGGCTGAAGAACCACGGCTGCGCGAAGTCCGCGGCGATCGACCCGTTCAGCTCGCTGTAGACCCCGGTGCCCGTGTCGAAGCAAGGAAACTGACCGAGCCGCTCGGCCAGCACGTTCGAGACACGGCCGGTCACCTCGAGCCGGCGGGCGCCGCCGAAGAAGTTGCGGCTGACCCAGCGCCCCTCGGCGTTGCCGCACTCGGCGGTGCTCATGCCGACCCCGGCGCGTACCCGGTGCACGTTCCCCTCGTTGAGCTGGACGCGGACCGGGACCACGCTGTCCGCCTCCGCGGCCAGGTCCGCCCGCACCTCGACGTGCCGGAAGATCTCGAGGCCAAAGAGGTTGCGCTGGCTCCGCAGCAACTCGTCCTGCCGGTAGAGGTCGCCTTCCTCGAAGGTGAGCATCTTCCGCACCACCGAGGGCGACACCCGATCCGCCCCGGTCACGGTGATCTCGCCGAACCGGGCGAGCGCCCCGGGGTGGACTTCGAACTTCACCTGCGCCCGGAGCGAATCGCTGCGGGGGATCAGGTAGCTGGAGAGGACCTCGGCGTGGGCATAGCCGCGGTTCTTCAGAATGGCGAGGAGCGTGTCCCGGCTCGCCTCAAGGGAGACGAGGTCGAGGGGGTTGCCACGGCGCAGCGGGAGGCGCTCGGCGACGTCGCCCGGGACGAGTTCCCTCCCCCCTTCGATCTCGATGGAGGCCACCCGTACCGGGACGCCCTCTTCGATGGTGAAGGCGACGTCCGCCCGGCCGCCCTCCACGGTGTAATCCACGTTCACGGCGGCGTTCCGGTACCCGCGCTGGTAGTAGAAGACGCGGAGCCGGAGCACGTCCGCCCGGAGCACGTTCTCGTCCAGGTACGTGCGCTCGAGGCCCAACCCGGCCCAGCACGCCAGGAAGAGCACGGGATTGCGGCACCGTGGCCCGCTCGTCACGATCGACGCGCGGACCAGCTCTTCCGGCACGGTCTGCACGCCCTCGAAGCGGAGCCGGCCCACCTCGATGCTGTCCCGCGGCAACCGTACCTGTGCACGGGTGTCCGCGGGCGTGAGGAACAGCCCGGCGACCAGGGCGATGAGGAGCCCGAGCGTGTACGCGCGCAATCCGCCGGCGGCGGCCATCCACGCGCCTCCACACGTCCGGGGAGTCGCCATCCTCAATCTCCCTTTCCGATGGGCCGTCCAGCGAATGGCCGGAGGTCGGAGCCCTCGATCCCCCCGCACCCCGCCTCCCCCGGCGCGGCCAGGTACCGGCGCCCGGCCCGCGGGAACACGTGCCGGCTCAGCGGCTCGAACGCGTCCGACTCCTCGAAGTACATGTAGTGCGTGACCCGGATCGTGGCGTCGTCGAGGACGATGACGTTGAACGAGTTCTTCTCCCGCTCCCGCGCACGCCCCCGCCGGGAAGTCGCCGTGCCCGCCTGCACGATGATGATCCCGTGGTCCCGCTCCCGACCCGGATAGACGTCCAGCGAGTTCCCGATGTACGCCCGGTGCAGGTGTCCGCCCAGGATCAGCTCCACCCCCAGGTCCGCGAACCGGTCGAGCGCGCCCTTCGCGCCGGGGAGCACCTTGCCCCCCTCGTAGTCGGGCGCCGGAGCGAAATGGTGGTGCGCCACCACGATCCGGGCGGCGCCCGACGGCGCGTCACGGAACACGCGGGCGCAGAGTTCGAGTTGCTCCCGGCGAATCCGCCCGTTCACGATCGCCCGGTACGGCGTGGTGGTGTTCAGCGCCACGATCACCACGTCCTCACGAACGAGCACCGTGTCCAGATCCCGCGAAATGTACTCCCGGTACAGCGCGTAGGGCTTGAACAGCCGCTCGGCCACCCGGTAGAGCGGGACATCGTGGTTCCCGGGCACCACGATCCGCGGCACCGGGGGCAGCCGCTCCAGGAAGGCGCGCGCCTCCGCGTACTGCACCCGCTTCGCACGCTGCGTGAAGTCGCCGCTCGCCACGATGATGTCCGGCGCGAGCGCCTCCGCAGCCCGGAGCAGCGCTGCACCCACCCGGGGCAGGTACGCCGGGCCGAAATGCAGGTCCGAGACGTGGAGCAGCTTGAGCACCGCGCCTCCTAGGAGCCACCCACCCGACGGAGGCCCGGGAACGGCAGGTCCGCCAGCGCCGTGGTGTCCAGACCCGCGACTTCGCCCCGACGGTACCGGAAGAGCCCCGCCCGGGCCACCATTGCGGCGTTGTCCGTGGCGAGCCGCGGCGTGGGGTAGAACAGCGTTCCCGACGGGCCGAGCGCGTCCGCCAGCGCCGCACGCAGCGCCCTGCTCGCGGACACCCCGCCCCCCAGCAACACCCGCCGGCAGCCGGTGGCCTCCACGGCGCGCATCGTCTTCGCCACCAGCACATCCACCACCGTCGCCTGGAACGACGCCGCGAGGTTCGCCGTCTCCGCTTCCAGCCACCCCTCCGCCTCCAGCTCCCGCACCCGGTTCAGCACCGCGGTCTTGAGCCCGCTGAACGAGAAGTCGTAGTAGTCCGGATCCCCGGGCTGCTGGTTGCTCGCCAGCATCGGCCGCGGGAACCGGTGCGCGCCCGGATCGCCCTCCCGGGCGATCCGCTCGATCCGCGGGCCGCCGGGGAAGCCGAGCCCCAGGATCTTCGCCACCTTGTCGAACGCCTCGCCCGCGGCGTCATCCCGCGTCTCGCCGAGGAGCTCGTATTCGCCCCACGCCGGGACCCAAAGAAGCATGGTGTGACCGCCGGAGACGAGGAGCGCCACGAAGGGCGGCGTAGCCGCGTCGTCCTCCAGACTCGCGGCGAAGAGGTGCGCCTCCATGTGGTGCACCGGGACGAGCGGCCGGCCGAGAGCGTACGCCGCCGCCTTGGCCCAGGTCAGCCCGACCAGTAGCGCGCCTATGAGTCCGGGCCCCGCCGTCGCGGCGAACACATCGATCCGGTCCAGCCCGACCCCGGCCTGTCGGAGCGCCTCGGCCACGACCGGGTCGATCACCCGCAGGTGCGCCCGGGACGCGATCTCCGGCACCACGCCACCGAATACCGCGTGCTCATCCTGGGACAGGATCACATGGCCGAGCAGCTCCCGTTCGCCGCGCAGGACCGCGGCGGACGTCTCGTCGCACGACGTCTCGACGCCGAGCACCAGGGTGTCCGATGCCGCGGCCATCAGGGCGCCTCCGTGCCGGGTTGCTCGTCCGGCTTCGGCTTCGCCCGGACCGGAACCGTGAGCCGGATGCGCATCGGATCGATCACCAGGTCCCCGAGCCCGGTCGTGTCCACCGCCACCGTGATGGTGGCCGTCTCGCTCAGCCCGGCCAGGTCCACAGGAGGCAGCGGGAGCACATCCAGCTCCTCCACCCGGCCTCGTGGCCCGCTCACCCGGACCGCCACCGGATCCGCCTCGACCGCGCCCGCCAGCTCGTACCCTTCCGGCAGATCGCCGCGCGTGGACACGTGCAGCGGGACCACCCGCGTGGTGAGCCGCTCGAACAGCAGACTGATCGTGGCCGGCCGGACGTCCTCCGCACGGGTCCGCTCGAATCCGGGGGCGAACTGCACCCAGCGCGTCTGGAGCTGGCGCAGCTCCATGGAGTCGGAGACCTGCTCGATGGGCACGACGATGCGCGGCCGTTCGCTCGCGAGCCGGACCAGCTCGCGCACCGGGCCGGTGAACACCACCGTCACCGTGGCCGGCGTCGGCGGCGCGGCCAGGTGCCAGCGCGGGTCCCGCACCGCGACCTCCACCGCGATGTCCGGGATCGAGACCCGCATCGGCGCTTCCGCCTTGATCGCCGTCCACAGCAGGATCGCCAGGACCAGCGCGGTGAGCTTCAGCGTGAGGTTGCGTGTCAGGAGGTTCAGCAACAACCGCAACATCAGATCTCCAGCAACCTGCGAATCCGCGTCGAATGCGGCGGCTGATCCCATTCCACGGGGCCGACCACCTTCTCCACGACCCGGCCCTCCCGGTCGATCAGGAACGTGGTCGGCAGCCCGGTGACCCGGTAGCGCCGCAGAACCTGCCCGGACGGATCGAGGAGGATCGGGAACCCGAGGCCGAGCTCGCGCGCGAACCCGCCCACATCCCCGCCCGGGTAGCCGAATCCGTCCACCGCCCCCGGCGCCGCGTCGACGTTCACCGCGAGCACCGTGAGCCCCTCCGCCCCCAGCTCCCGGTGCACCCGGTCGAGCGCCGGCATCTCCCAGCGGCACGGGGCGCACCACGTGGCCCAGAAGTTCAGCAAGACCACGCGCCCCCGCTGCTCCGCGAGCCGGATCGTATCACGCTCCAGGGAGACGAGCGCGAACCCGGGCGCCACGGAGCCCCGGTCGAGCGGCGCGAACCGGCTGCGTTGCGACCAGCCCAGCGTGATCAGCACGCCGATCACGACCAGGGTGGCGCCCGTGTACAGCCAGTTGCGCGCGCGGTCGCTCATCTCCGCTTCGGCTCAATCGCTACGCTCCGTACGGCGCGCACTTATAGCACGCTGCCGGTCGATTGTTCCCTACCCCGGCGGCTCCCGGGTCCCGTGCTGCAAGGTGTCCGCCGATGGCGGGATCTCAAGCGTGTCCACCGGCACGCCGAGCAGCTCCTCCTCCTCGGGTTGCGGCGGACCGGCGCTGATCACCAGCACGATGGTCGCGGGGAGTTGGAGGGACGTGCCCGGCTCCGGCTCGACCCGGATCACCTGGCCGGCCGGGAAGAGCGACTCCTCCTGGATCTCTTCGACGGTGAACCCGAGGCGCGCGGCGAGCGCGGCGGCGCGGGCCGCCCGGAAACCCGTCACGTCCGGCACGGCCACCCGGACCGGGCCAGCGCTGACCCCCACGCCGACGCTGGCTCCGGGGCGGAGCTGCTGGCCAGCCACGGGGCTCTGCGCCACGATGATCCCGGCGGGCACCGACGGATGCGGGATCTCCTCGACGTCGCCGAGCGCCAGACCGGCTTGCTGGAGGTGGTGCTCCGCGTCCCGGAGGGACCTCCCCGTGAGGGCGGGCACCGGGATGCCGTCCGTGGGCTGCTCGGGCGCGGGGAAGAGAACGTAGGCGGACACGGCGTAACCCGCCCCGAAGGCGATCGCGGCCGTGATTGCGAAGTACACCAGCCACCTCGCCCATGGGAAGCCGCGCTTCGCCGCGGGCCGCGTCCGGTGCCCCCGCCGGCGGCGGATCGAGTCCCCGATACGCACGCTCATCGACGCACCATGCGCGCGGCGAACGCGCCGTCCACGCCGTTGCGGTGAGGCAGGACCACGAGCCGCCCCCGTTCGTCCAGCACGTCCGGGTCGAGGGTGGCGGGCGGAGGCGCCAGGGTGAATTCGGGGTGCCGGTTCAGGAATGCGTCCACCTGATCTTCATTCTCCTCGGGTTCCAGAGAGCACGTGGCGTAGACCAGGATGCCACCCGGTGCGACGATGCCGGCCGCAGCCTCGAGGATCTCCGCCTGGAGCGCGGCCAGCGCGGCCAGGTCCTCCGGACCGATCCGCCACCGGCCATCCGGGTGTCTGCGGAAGGTGCCGGTCCCGGTGCACGGCACATCGATCAGCACGACTTCCACGGGGCGGAGCGGCGGTCTCCGGGCGTCGGCGACGAGCAGGCCGAGATTCCCCGTCCCGACCCGTTCCGCGTTCTCGCGCAGCCGGGCCATCCGGTTCCAGGAGAGATCCGCAGCCGCCACGTAGCGCCCGCCGTCCGCGAGCCCCAGCGCCTTGCCGCCGGGCGCGGCGCAGAGGTCCGCGACGCGGACGTTCTCCGGCGGGTCCACGAACCGGGTGACGAGGGACGCCGCCGGATCCTGCACCACGGCCGGGATCACCTCCAGCACCTGCGCCGCCGATGCCGGGGGCAGGATGTGGAGCGCATCCGGCGCGAACGGCACGGGCTCGGCCGCAATGCCCGCCCCGGCCAGGATCTCCCGCGCCACGTCCGGCCCCATGCCGAGCGGGCGTACATACAACTCCGGCCGCCGATTGTTCGCCTCGACCAGCGCCCGGGCGCCCTCCTCGCCGAACCGGCGGACCCACCGCTCCACGAGCCAGCGCGGGTGCGAGCCCCACGCGACGAGGTACCCCACCGGATCCCGGTCGAAGTCCGGCACCTCCAGCTCGTCCAGCCGACGGACGAGGGAGTGCAGCACGCCGTTCACCAGCCCCCCCGCCCCGCGGCCGGCCACCGCCTTCGCGGCCTCCACGGTCTGCGACACCGCGGCGTACACCGGCACCGCCTGCATTTCGAGGATCTGGTACGCGCCCAACCGGAGCAGGTCCAGCACGTCCGGATCGAGCCGCTCGAGCCCCCGCTTCACGAGCTGCCCGAGCAGATGATCCAGCCGGCCGCGCAGCCGGAGCGTACCGTAGACCAGCTCCTGCAGCCACGCGCGGTCGCGGGGCGAGACACGTTCCTGGGCCCGCGCCAGCGCCCGGTCCGCGAGCTCGCCCCGCCTCACGGACCGGAGCACGTCCAGCGCGGCCCACCGTGCAGGAGTGACCGTCAATCCAGCATGCCCGTTACGGGCGACGACGGCACGGCCACCTCCCGCCGCGGCATCCGACCCGCCAGGTACGCGAGCCGGCCCGCCTCCACGGCCAGCCGCATCGCCCGCGCCATGGCCACCGGGTCCTGCGCCTCGGCCAGCGCCGTGTTCATGAGGATCCCGTCCACGCCCTGCTCCATGGTCACGCACGCATCCGAGGCCGTGCCCACGCCCGCATCCACGATCACCGGCACGCTCAGCCGCCGTTTGATCTCCCGGATGTAGTACGGGTTGACCAGCCCGAGCCCGCTCCCGATCGGGCTCGCCAGCGGCATGACCGCGGCGCAGCCGGCATCCTCCAGCCGCAACGCGGTGACCACGTCCTCGTTCGTGTACGCGAGCACCTTGAAACCATCCGCCACCAGCGTCTTCGCCGCCTCCAGCGTGGCCATCACGTCCGGGAGCAGCGTCCGCTGGTCGCCGATCACCTCCAGCTTGACCCAGTCGTTCAGCCCTGCGGCGCGCGCGAGCCGCGCATACCGGACCGCCTCCTCCGCGGTATAGCAACCCGCCGTGTTCGGCAGCAGGAAGTAGCGCTTGGGATCCAGGTGGAAGAGGATCCCCTCCTCCTTGGTCCGGTCCAGGTCGACCCGCCTCACCGCGACGGTGATGATCTCCGCGCCGGATGCGTCGATCGCCGCCACCATCTCTTCGTTCGTGCGGTATTTCCCGGTCCCCACCATCAGCCGGGACCGGAACTCCCGCCCTCCGATCACGAACGGCACGTCGCGCGTGACCGGCTGTGTCGTCGTCGTCATGGTACCTCCGTCGCTCAGATTGCGGTGGCCCTCATCCGCCGCCCACGAAGTGGACCACCTCGATCACATCGCCCGCGCCGACGGGCACGGACCCGAGCCTGGCCCGCTCCAGGATCTCGCGGTTGTGCTCGACCACGACCAGGCCGGGGTGCAGGCCCAGCTCGTTCAGGAGCGAGAGCACCGTGTGCCCCGCGGCCACCCGCCGCGGCTGCCCGTTCAACGTGATCTCTATGGTTTCCTGCGTCATGCCCTGCCCCGTTGGTTTCATGCTGTACGCGACGTCGCGCAGCGACCTTCGGCGGCCTGGAGCGCTTCCCGATAGGCCGCCGCCGCGGCCGCCGGGTCCGCCGCGCGCCACACGCCGCCGAGCACGGCCACGCCGTACGCGCCCGTAGCCACCGCCTCCGCCACCCGCTCCGGCGTGACCCCGCCAATGGCGATGATGGGCGCCGCGGCCCGGGCCGTGGCCGCCCGCAGCAGCTCCAGCCCGGCGGGGCGCTCGCCCGGGTGGGAGGCCGTCTCCCAGATCGCGCCGAGCACGATGAAGTCCGCGCCGTCCCGACCCGCCGCCGCGGCCTCGTCCGGGTCGTGCGCCGAGTACCCGATCCTCGCGCCGGCGCCGAGCACATCCCGCGCGGCGCGAACCGGGATCGACCGCCGCCCGAGCTGCACGCCGGCCGCGCCGACCGCGAGCGCCACGTCGACCCGGTCGTTCACCAGCACCCACCCGCCCGTCTCTCGCGCCTCCGCCACGAGCGCCCGGGCGAGCTCGTACAGGATCCCCGCCGACGTCCCGTGCCCCCTCAGGTGCAGCGCCACGCCCGCGCCCTGCTCCCGCAGGACCCACCGCGCACCGTCCAGGAACCCGGGCGAGGCCAGCACGGCGTCGTCCGTGATGAGGTGCAGGCGCGGCAGCATCACTCGAACCGGTCGCCCGGTGCGGGGCCCCGCCCCCGCAACCACTCCACGGTCAACATCCGGCGCTTCCCCGCCGGCTTGACCTCCCGGATCCAGACCGCGCCCCGGCCGCACGCCACCAGGAGGCCGGCCGCCGGGTCCCGGGGCCGCACGTCCAGGATCGTGCCGGGCGCGGCATCATGGACATGGCCCGGCTCGGGCAGCGGGCGGTACACCTTGACCTCCTCGCCGCCCCACGTCGTCCATCCCCCGGGGACCTCGTCCAGCCCCCGGATCCAGCGGGCCACCGCTTCGGCGTCCAGCGACCAGTCGATCCGCGCATGCTCCCGCAGCAGCCGCGGCGCGTACGTGGCCCGGGAGTGATCCTGCTCCACCGCCTCCAGGAGCCCCGCCTCCAGCAATGCAAGCGCTTCGACCAGCGCAGCCGCGCCCAGCTCGCTCAGCCGTACCGCCAGGTCGCTCGCCCGCTCGTCCGGCCCGATCGGCTCCCGGTGCTGGACCAGGATCGGCCCCGCATCCATCTGCTCGACCATGCGCATCACGGTCACGCCCGTTTCCGTGTGGCCGCGGATGATCGCCCAGTTGATCGGCGCCGCGCCCCGCAGCTCCGGGAGCAGCGACGCGTGCACGTTGATCGAGCCCAGCGGCGGCGCCTCCAGGACCTCCCGGGTCAGGATCTGACCGTACGCCACCACCACCGAGACCTCCGGGTCCAGCGCCCGGATCCGGTCCAGGAACGCCTCGCCCCGCGCCCGCTCCGGCTGGAGCACCGGCAGCCCTTCCTGCTCCGCGAGCTGCTTGACCGGCGGCGGGCGCAACACCCGCCCCCGCCCCGCCGCCCGGTCCGGCTGCGTGACCACGCCCACCACGTCGTGCCCTTCACCGAGAAGCGCACGCAGCGATGGCAGCGCGAAATCCGGAGTCCCCCAGAAGAGTACGCGCACGCGTCCGCCTACGGCTTGACCTTCTGCCAGCGCTTCATCAGCATCTGCCGCTTCAGCGGGCTCACCCGGTCAATGAACAGGATCCCGTCCAGATGATCCACCTCGTGCTGGAGCACGCGGGCGAGCAGCCCTTCCGCTTCGATCCGCACCGGCTGGCCCGACGTGTCCTGCGCCTCCACCACCACCCGGTCCGGCCGCTCCACGATCTCCTTCAGCCCCGGGATGCTCAGGCACCCCTCTTCGCCCCGATCCAGCTCGTCGCTCCGCTCCACGATCTCCGGATTGATGAGCGCGAGCTTCGGCACGCCCGGCTCCCGCGTGTCCACCACGATGACCCGCCGGCTGACTCCCACCTGCGGCGCCGCGAGCCCGACCCCGTCCGCATCGTACATGGTCTCGACCATGTCCTCCACGAGACGGCGGATCTCGTCGTCGATCACGGTCACGGGCTCCGCCCTCCGCCGCAGCACGGGATCGCCCAGGATGCGGATCTCCCTCACCGCCATTCCGATACCTGCCTCAGCTCGCCTGCGGTTCCGTGAACACCCGCGCGATCTTCGGACGCGCCACCACGATCCGCGTGTTCTCCGCGGTCTTGATCGTGATCCGGTCCTCCTTCAGGTGCACGACCTCTCCGATGATCCCACCATCCGTCATCACGTGGTCACCCTTCTTCAACGCGGCGATCATCTCCTGGTGCCGCTTCTGCGCCTGCCGCTGCGGCCGGATGAGCAGGAACCAGAAGATCAGGATGATCGCCACGAACTGGATCAAGAGGGCGAGTCCCGCACTCCCCCCACCCTGGGGCGCGGCCAGCGCCAGCATGTTCCACATCAATTCGTCCCTCCCTCGGTTGCGGCACGCGACCGCCGATAGCGGGCGAGCCAGTCCTCACTCCAGCCGGCGAACGTGCCGGCCTCGATCTCCTTCCTCGCGCGCTCCGCGAGCCGGATCAGGAAGCGCACGTTGTGCAACGACAGCAACCGCAGCCCCAGCACCTCGCCCGCCACGAACAGGTGCCGCAGGTACGCCCGGCTGTAGCCCTGGCAGGTCTCGCAGTCGCACGTCGGGTCGAGCGGCCCGGGATCGGACCGGAACCGGAGAGACCGGATGTTGACCTGCCCTTCCTCCTCGACCCACGCCGTGCCGTTCCGACCGTTCCGGGTCGGCGCCACGCAGTCGAACAGGTCGAAGCCCCGGGCGATGGCCTCCAGCAGGTCATCGGGGTACCCCACGCCCATCAGGTAGCGCGGCAGCGCCGGCGGCAGCTCCGGCTCCAGGACTTCCAGCATCTCGTACATCACGGGCTTCGGCTCGCCGACCGAGAGCCCGCCCACGGCGATGCCGTGCCAGTCCCCCAGCTCCAGGACCCGCCGGGCCGCGTCTCGCCGCAGATCCGGGAAGGTGGAGCCCTGGAGGATCGGGAACAGCGTCTGCCGGCGCCCATCGCCGTCCCACGGGCCCGGCTGCCGGAACCGGACCATGCACCGCTCCAGCCAGCGCAGCGTCCGCTCGTGCGCCTCCTCCGCCAGCGCCCGGTCCGCCTGCCCCGGCGGACACTGGTCGAACGCCATGATCACGTCCGCACCCAGCGCCTGCTGGATCTCGATCACCCGCTCCGGCGTGAACAGGTGGCGCGAGCCATCGATGTGGCTCTGGAACTCCACCCCGTCATCCCTCACCCGGTTGATCGCCGCGAGGCTGAACACCTGGAAGCCGCCCGAGTCCGTCAGGATCGGCCGGTTCCACCGCATGAACCGGTGCAGCCCGCCGAGCTCCCGGACCAGCTCGTGCCCCGGGCGGAGAAAGAGATGGTACGTGTTCGCAAGCACGATCTCCGCGCCGGCCCGCTCGACCTCGCCCGGCGTCAGCGTCTTCACCGTGGCCTGCGTGCCGACCGGCATGAACGCCGGCGTGTGCACCACCCCGTGCGGGAGCCGGAACCGGCCCGTCCGGGCCGCCCCGTCCGTAGCCTTGATCTCGAAACCGAAGAGCGGCGGACTCCCCGCCGGATCCTGCCGCAATGTACCACTCATAGGATCGCCATGGCGTCGCCGTACGAATAGAACCGGTAGCGCCGGGCCACGGCCTCGCGGTACGCGCGCATCGTCAGTTCGTATCCCCCGAACGCGGCGACGAGCATGAGCAGCGTCGAGCGCGGCAGGTGGAAGTTCGTGATCAGCCGGTCGACCGCCCGGAACCGGTACGGCGGCCGGATGAAGAGGTCGGTCCACCCGGCCCCGGGCCGGATCACGCCGTCGTCGTCCACCACCGTCTCGAGCGTCCGCACCACGGTCGTGCCGACGGCCCAGAGCGCGCCCCCTCGCGCCCGCGCCTCGTTCATGACCGCGGCCGCCGCGTCCGGCACGACGTACTGCTCGGCGTGCATCCGGTGCCGTGCCGGGTCTTCGACCTCCACCGGCCGGAACGTTCCGACACCGACGTGGAGCTGTACCCGCGCCACGCGCACGCCACGCGCTTCGAGGCATGCCAGTAGAGCCCGCGTAAAATGCAGCCCCGCGGTGGGCGCGGCAACCGACCCCTCGTGCTCCGCGAAGACGGTCTGGTAGCGCTCCGCGTCCTGGGGCTCGGGCTCGCGCTCGAGATACGGTGGGAGAGGCACGCGGCCGTAGCGGCGGAGCGCCTCCTGGACGGGGAGCGGCGTGTCGAGCCGGACCAGGCGGCCCCCGGACGGCGTCGAATCCACGATCTCCACCGTGAGGTCGTCCGCCACCTCGACCCGGCGGCCCGGCTTCAGCTTGCCGCCCGGGCGCACGAGCGCTTCCCAGACGTCCGCACCGGCCTCCGGCGCCGGCCGGAGCAGCAGGACCTCGGCCGCGGCACCCGTGGGCTTGCGCCCCACGAGGCGGGCCGGGATCACGCGGGTGTCGTTGACCACCAGGACGTCGCCCGGAGAGACGAATGCCACCAGGTCCCGGAACTCCCGGTGCTCCAGCGCCCCGGTCCCCCGGTGCACCACGAGCAGCCGGCTCCGATCCCGCTCCGCCGCGGGATAGCGCGCGATCAGCTCTGGCGGGAGTTCGTAGTCGAACGCAGATGTGGGGTACTGCTCCGGGCTCCTCACCTCCCCCTCCCGCTCGGCCTGGCCGGGCACGTCACTCGGGCTCATGCACCGCCCTGCCCTGGTCGATCAGCGCCCGGACCTGTCGGACCCGGTCCACGTACACGAGCAGCTCCGTCTGGCCGTCCGCGCCGCAGCGCAAGGACGCCACGTAGCCGAGCACCATCCGCTCGATCGGGTGCGTGCCCGCGTCGTTGCGGTGCTCGAACTTGTGGCAGAGCGCGCCGAGGTCCACCGCGAATCGCCGCTCGATCCCGCGCAACAACCGCAGCTGGCGCAGCATCTCTTCCTTGCCGGACTCCCGCAGCGCAGAGGCCATGCGCCGGTGCGAGTTGCCGTGCACCTCGTACCGCTCCGCCAGCAGGCGGCACTCCGAGACCGACAGACGGACGATCTCGATCACGATCCGCCGAACAGGTCGGGTTGCGCCCCGGCCTCCGCCTCCCGCTCCGCGGGAAGCGCGTACCCGAAGCGGCGGTAGGCGTTGCTCGTGGCCACCCGGCCGCGCGGCGTGCGCATGAGGAACCCGTTCTGGATCAGGAACGGTTCGTACACCTCCTCCAGCGTACCCGCATCCTCGCCCACCGCCACGGCGAGCGTGTTCAGGCCGACCGGGCCGCCGTCGAACTGCTCGATGATCGTCTTGAGGACCCGGGCATCCATCTCGTCCAGCCCGTATTCGTCCACGTCCAGCATGCGCAGCGCCTCCGCCGCCACCTCCGCCGTGATCACTCCCTCCGCCCGGACCTGCGCGTAGTCCCGCACCCGGCGCAGCAACCGGTTCGCCACCCGCGGCGTGCCCCGCGAGCGCCGCGCGATCTCCAGCGCCCCCTCCGGCGTGCACTCCACGTCCAGGACCTCCGCGCTCCGCTGCACGATCACGCACAGGTCCTCCGTCGAGTAGTAGTTGAGCCGCTGGATGATGCCGAACCGCGCCCTCATCGGCGGCGTCAGCAGCCCGAAGCGCGTCGTCGCACCGACGAGCGTGAACCGCTCGATCGGCATCGTGATCGTCTGCGCCCGGGGACCGTCCGACAGCCGGATGTCGATCTTGTAGTCCTCCATCGCGGGGTAGAGGAACTCCTCGATGATCGGCCGGAGCCGGTGGATCTCGTCGATGAAGAGGATGTCCCCTTCCTTGAGGTTCGTCAGGAGCCCCACCAGGTCGCCCGGCTTCTCGAGCACCGGCCCGGACGTGGTCTTCACGCTCACGCCCAGCTCCCGCGCCATCAGCATCGCGAGCGTCGTCTTGCCCAGCCCGGGCGGCCCGTGGAAGAGCGTGTGGTCCAGCGGCTCACGGCGGGCCAGCGCCGCGTCGATGGCGATCCGCAGACTCTCCTTCACCTTGGGCTGCCCGATGAACTCGGCCAGCCGACGGGGCCGGAGCGACAGCTCGACGGCGCTCTCGTCACTCAATACTTCCGGCGTCGTGATCTCCGAACGCATGCGCCACCCGCGATACGACTCGTGTCCCGGCCGCGCGCCCGCACACCGCGGACGACCCGGCCCCTACCTTTCGTGGTGCGGATCTGTACCCCTGACCCCCGGAAACTTTCCGCCGCGAACCTGATCCCGCCAGCCGGGTAGAAGACGTGGACGCCCTCACTCGGAGGCGACATGTTCATGGATACGCTCGCCCCGACGCGGCTCGACGGGCGCTCGTCGCCACGGCCCTCCCGGGCCACCTTCCTGATCCTCTCCCTGCTCTCGGCCGGTGTGTTCGCATGCGGCGGTCAGCGGGTCACCCGGATCGACCCGAGCGCGGTCACCGATCTCTCGGGCCGCTGGAACGATACGGATTCGCGCCTCGTGGCGAACCATCTGATCCAGCAGAGCCTCAACGACCCGTGGGCCCGACGGTACGCCGAGACGCACGGGGGCGAGCCCCCCACCGTGATCGTGGGCGAGTTCCGCAACCGGACCATGGAACACATCCCGGTCGCCACCTTCGTGCGGGACCTCGAACGCGCGCTCATCAATTCCGGCCTCGTCCGGGTCGTGGCCAGCTCGGACGAGCGGCGCGAGATCCGCGAGGAGCGGATGGACCAGCAGGAGCACGCCCGGGCCGACACCCGGGCCCGTCTGGGCCAGGAGCTGGGCGCCCGTTACATTCTCCAGGGTGAGCTCCACGCCATCGAGGACCGCGAGGGTCGCGAGCGTGTTATCTTCTATCAGGTGGATGCGGCCTTGATCGATCTCGAGACGAACGTCAAGGTCTGGGCTGGGGAGCACAAGATCAAGAAGTACATCGAGCGGAGCAGGTTCAGCCCGTGATGTGCGAGACCCGACCGCCCTCCCACCCCCGTCTGCCTCCCCCTGTGCGGCGCGGCCGCCGGGGGGGATCCCTTCGAGCCGCCGGGCTCGGGCCGGAGTTCCGTGCCCGTGCCCGCGGTTTTTTCAGCCCGTGGACCGATTGTCGGTTCACGGGCGTTTCTTGTTTCATCCACCCGCCACCAGGAGGTGCTCATGCCCGTCTACTACCGGTGCAAGCGCTGTGGCGAGGCTCATCCGCCGCCCGTCCCCTTCGCCGAGAAGCTCTACTTCGACGCAGCGGCGACGCTGGACCTCGAGTTCGAGTGCCCGAAGCTCAAGGAGACCGCCGTTTACAACAAGACCGATCTGTTCTGGAAGGAGCCGGACACCGTAAGCGCTCCCTGATTCCGGAACACGCCGGGGGTGCGGCCAGCGGCTGACCGTACCCCCGGCAGCCAGACGCGCGGCCGTGGAGAACCGGCACGCCGTCTCGCGGAGACGGCGCCCGGGCCCCGCTCGACTGCGGCGCTGCTCCGCGGCCGCGCGCCGTGTCGGGCTCCGATGGAGCACCGCTCCCCCCTCCCTGCCCGCTTCGCCATCCGGCACCGCCGCCGGCCGCGCAAGCCCCGACGCTCGACCGCCTCCCCCGACCGACCGCCCCGGCCCACCGGCCGATGCTCGTCACCATGTGGACGCGTACCGTCGCGCCTGGACGGTCCCCCTCCCCATCGCACCGCGCACGGCCGACGGGCGCTCGGCGCCCCCGCGTACCGATCGATTGCCGGCCACTGGACGCAGCATCCGCCGCCATCGGCCCGCGCCGGCGCATCCCGTCGCCACCCCCGTTCCCGGGACCGGCGCCTGGTCCGGCCGGCCTGAGCCCGGCGGCGTTTCGACTCCGCGCACAACGCCTACCGACGCGCGGATCCCCATCGACGGGCGGCCCGGGCGGAAACGCCGTCCGATGCCGACCGCCTCCGGCTACGCCGCCGAACACCGCAGGATTCCCGCGCCCCCGACCCGGGCCGTGGCCATCTCCCGGTCGGCCGGGCGGCTCCCCCGCAGCGCGCCCCTACTCGCGCACCCGGCCCACTGGCCCACCGACCCACCGACGCGCATCCCAGGACGCCATCAGCAGCGCGCCGGCCGCCCCAGGCCGGGGGTGAGACGTCACCGTAGCGCGTCAGCCGCGGCCGCCAGGTGCGTGCAAGCCACCGTCAGTAGGACGTGAGCCGGCGGATGTCCCGCGCGCCCGCGGCAACGCCCGTCCCTACCCCCACCCCGAACACGATCGCCGTGCCCGCGCCCACCACCGGCAGCAGCCACACGATCGGCGCCGCGACGGCCGCGGCGGCCGCCCCCGCGATCCACGGCGCGTGCGCCGTCTGGGCCGCGTCCACGAACCGCAGCCGCTCACGCACGAAACGGCGCGACTTCACGTAGCCCACCGCGGCGGAGCCGCCCGCAACGATCAATCCCAGCAGTTCGAGCATCGTTCCCTCCTCTCCCCCTCCCGTACGATCCCCACCCGCCACTCGGTTTCGCAACCGCGCAGCGGCGCCCGCCGCCCTTGTCGAAGACGCATCACCGCTGCAACTTGACACCTTCCCCCACGACGACGGATGGTGCGAGGATGACGATGACCCCGCATGACCTCTTCGCGGCGCTGGCGATCCTCCCGGATGACGCCGTGGTCACCATCAGGCTCCGCAAGGCAGACCTGCTCCGCGCCCTCGACATCACCGCCAGCGCGCCGGAGATCCTCTCCACCGGCCAGGCCGCCCGCGTCTTCGGCTACACGGCTCGCCGCTGGCGCGAATGGGCCGTGGCCGGGCACATCGATGGCGCATGGCAGGATGACGATGGCCGCTGGCGCCTCCCACGCCGCTCCTGCGAGCAGTGGATGATTCGCCGGGCCGCCCGCGGCCGCGCGATGCGCCCCGGCCGCCGCTCCCGGGCCGCGGCCACCGGTCAGCTCGAGATCGTCCAGCCCACCTGAACGCACCCGCGAAAATCACCGTAACTGGTTGACACACCGGAATTTACGCAATAAGATAAGTCAACGACTCGAGAACCGGACACCCGGGCGCACCCCTGCGAGATGTGCCCGGGTGTCGTGTCGAATGGGGGTGGGTTCACGGAACGGTCCACTCGCCGGACGGCACACGGACCACGCAGCCGGTTCGCGCCGCGGGCGCTGCCCGCCGAAGCCGGGCGTCCCGAGCACCGGGTCTCCACGGTGCCCGGAGCGCGCGACGCGGCTGCGTAGCTGGAGGGATTCCGATGCTGAAGCAGTTCCGGAGCCGGAAATACCTTGCGAGCCCGGTCCTGATCCTCGTGACGGTGCTGACCACGTGGCGGATCGGGATGGGGAACGACCCGGCCGATGCGGTGCCGGAGCCGGTATCGGCCGCGCGGGCCGAAGAAGCGCCGGTTGCGGTCACCTGGGACCTGCCGGTGACCTACAACGACGACGTCGAGCGCTGGATCGAGTTTCTAGCGGGTCCGAACCGGGAGCGGACGGCGCTG
>CALCID010000123.1 GCA_937907535.1 uncultured bacterium
CGCCGGTGGACAGCATCTTAGCGCCGTATTACGCCTACCTGGAGCGGCGCTTCTCCGCTGGCTGCCGTAATGCGGCCAAGCTCTGGCGCGAGATCCAAGCTCAGGGATATATGGGTGGCGCGACTCTGGTCCGCGACTACGTCCGCGGGCTACGGAAGGGCCTCGCGAGGCAAGGTGGGCCGCTCATCCGGCGGCCGTCCGCACGCAGAGTCGCCTGGTGGCTCGTCGCTCGTGAATCGGAGCTCACGGCAGAAGAGAGGGCGTATGTGGCCTCGCTCTCCCGCCGCTGTTCTGAGATCCGGCGGATTCGCTTCCTCGCACACGAGTTTCGCCGCATGCTGAGCGAACGAGATCCCCAGGCACTGGGCCCGTGGCTCGAGGCCGCCCGGCAAAGCCTCCTTCGCAGCTTCGCTCATGGCATTCACGCAGACGTGGCAGCCGTCCGTGCCGCCATCGCACTGCCGTGGAGCAACGGCCCCGTCGAGGGAGAGGTAAACCGGCTCAAGACGATCAAGCGCCAGATGTACGGAAGAGCCGGCTTCGACCTGCTTCGCCATCGCGTGCTCTGCGCCGCGTGAAAAGGAGCGCTTGACAAATCCGCACTGCGCACGCGGCCCCATCACCACATATGCGGGAGAACCCATTTTCAACCGCCGCTAACATGCGCGCCCGCCGTGGCGCGGCGGATCCACGGAGACGTCCGCCACCACGACTCGCCCACCTCGGGATCCGGGGATCCGGTCGTCCGTGCGGCCGCACGCCTCACGCCGGCCCGGGGATCCGACCGGCGTTCCGCCCAAGCAGTCACGCTACCGGCGCGCGTCTCGTGCCCGGGTGGCCGTGCGCGGGCCCACGCAGCGCCGCCACCCGCGATGCGTCGTCGCTCTGGCCCGAATCCCACCGCCGCACCCTCTACGGTGCCCATGCCATCTCCCTGCACACGCCCTCGCCGGTGGTCCGGACAACCGTCGCCCTTTGCCCCAACGGCCGCCCGTGAGCTCTCGATCCGTGAGGCCGTGAACATGCTCTCGCCGACGTTCGGGGATCATGGCGTGCTCGACCACCGCCGGACCCTACGGCGAACGGCGCCGACCCTGGCCCAGCCAACGCAAGTCACGATCGGTATGCGACTTGCGCAACAATCGAGTCGATGGAGGGCCCGCGTTGCCGGTGGGCGCTCGCACGCGAAACTCGAAAAGGAGACGTCGGTATGGCAACTCAGCCACGTTATGAGGGCCAGCCGGCCCAGCCCATAGGGCCGAGGCCGGGAGCCATGCCCGGGACGGAGCCCTTGCAGCTCACGGGTGCGCAGTGGGGGCCGGTCCTCGCCGGCGCGTTCGCCGCGATCGCGGCGCTGCTGATCCTGTTGACGCTCGGCGGTGCGGTGGGCACGACCATTGGCGCGGCGCCGTCTCCGGCGCAAGGGATCGGCGTGGGCGCGGCCATCTGGGGCGCCATCGTGGTGATCGTGTCGTATCTGCTCGCGGGATGGATCACGGGGCACACGGCCAGGCCGGATCGCACCAGCACGATCCTGGCCCTGGGGGCTCTCGCCTGGATCGTGAGCGGATTCCTGCTCATGGTCCCGATGGTACTCGGGCTGGGCAACCTGATCGGCGGCCTGGGCGGCGGGCTGGCCGGCGGCGTGGCCGGACTGATCGGACAGCAGCCGGGCGTGCTCCAGGGGCTCCAGCAGATCCAGCCGCCGGCGGTCCAGGGCGAGCAGGTCGCGGGGATCGCGCGCAACGTGCTCTGGGTACTCCTGCTCTCTCAGGTCCTCGGCGTCGGCTCCGCCATGCTGGGGGCGTACCTCGCGCAGCGGTCCGCCGTCGGCCGACGCGTGCACGGCGTGGCCTGAGCCGGGCCCACCGGCCGAGCGGCTCGATCGGGGCGCCCCTCGGCGGGCGTCCCGTCGCGCGCCGCGGTCAGACTCAGCCCGGATCGCTCGCCACTGGGACGTCGCCCGCGCCAGGGCACCATCGGAAGCGACGAAGGTCGATCCGGCCGCCGGCGTCGAAGCTCACCCCTTCGTCGCGTAGGAGCGCCCGCTGCAACGCGCGGCCGTGCGGCGTCCCTATGCTGATCTCGCCGTTGCGGTTGACCACCCGCCACCAGGGCACGTCCGACTTGCCGGGCAGCGCGGCGAGCGCCCAGCCCACGCCGCGGGCGGCGCGCGGCCGGCCGAGCAGCGCGGCCACATCGCCATAGCTGAGCACCCGGCCCGGCGGGATGGACCGGACCACGTCGTAGACCCGGTTCGTGAAATCAGAGACGACAGCGGGGTCGGCCATTTGCGGTCACGGTAACGGTCGACGAAGGGTGGAGCGTACCGCCGGCCACGCGCATGCTGCCGGGCCCGGCACGCCACGCTTCCCAGGGACCAGCCAACGTGAATCTACGCCTGGCGGGTGGCGTCCGCGCCCGCCGCGCCCCTTCCCACCGCCCGCCGCCCCCTGTACCTTCGATGCGACCGACAGAACCTGTGGCCGCGCCGCCGGCAAGGCCCGGCCGACCTGGATCCGGGCTCCCCTGGACGAGCGATGCCGGGCCCCACAGCGCGACCAGGCGCGGCCGACCGCCCGGGAGTGTCGTGAACGAGACGAAAGCCGAATCGCTGATCATGCTCCGCCTCGCCGCGGAGCTGAGCATCAAGTCGAGGCGCACGCGCTCGACGTTCCAGCGTCGCCTGCGGCAGAACCTGAAGGACGCGCTCGCGACCAGCGGAGCGAACGGCCGGCTCGAGGACGAGTGGGGCCGGATCTACGTGCACGGCGCGTCCGCCGACGCCCTCACCGTGCTACCCAGGATCTTCGGGATCAGCTCCATCTCGGCGGTCGAGGCCGTCGTCCCCGCCGAGCTGGCGGAGATCGTGCGCGCGGGCGAGGAGCTGTTCCGGGACCGCGTCAGCGGACAGACCTTCGCCGTACGCGCGCGCCGGTCTGGGACCCACTCGTTCTCCTCCAGCGACATCCACGTCGAGCTCGGCGCCGCGCTGAACCGATACGGGACCGTCGACCTGGATGACCCGGACATCACCGTCTACGTGGAGGTCCGGGACCAGCACGCGTACCTCTTCGGCGAACGGATCCCGGGTATGGGCGGGCTGCCGCTCGGCGTGGAGGGCCGCGCCGTCGCGCTCCTCTCCGGCGGCTACGACTCGGCCGTCGCCGCGTGGCTGCTCCTCAAGCGCGGCGTCGAGCTGGATTACGTGTTCTGCAACCTCGGCGGGGACGCGTACGAGCGCGCGGTCGTGCAGGTGGCGAAGGTCCTGGCGGACGACTGGAGCTTCGGCAGCCGCCCGCGCCTGCACGTGGTGGACTTCGGGCCGGCGGTGGACGAGATGCGCGCCCACGCGAAGCCGGCGTACTGGCAGGTCGTGCTGAAGCGGCTCATGTACCGGGCCGCGAGCGCGATCGGCAAAGCCGTGGAGGCGCACGCCATCGTGACCGGCGAGGCGCTGGGGCAGGTCTCGTCCCAGACGCTGATCAACCTGCGGGCCCTGGAGCCGGCCGCCGAGCTGCCGGTCTTCCGGCCGCTGATCGGCTTCGACAAGGACGAGATCATCGCCCGCGCGCGGATGATCGGCACGGCCGCGCTCTCCGAGCAGGTCAAGGAGTACTGCGCCATTGCGCCGGGCAAGCCGGTCACCGCCGCCAGCGTCGAGGCGGTGGCGGCGGAGGAGGCCAAGCTCGACCTGGGCGTGCTCGACCAGGCCATCGCGGCGCGCAAGATCCTGGACCTGCGCGCTCTGACGCCGACCGATCTCGTGGCGCCCTATCTGTTCACCACGAAGATCCCGGACGAAGCGGTGGTCATCGACTGCCGGCCCCTCCCCCAGTACCGGACCTGGCACCACCCCCGGGCCGAGCACCGCGAAGAGTGGGACCTGCTCCAGAACTTCAACCGCCTCGACCGGAACCGCACGTACGTTCTCTACTGCTCCCACGGCATCCAGACGGCCTACATCGCGGAGCGGATGCAGCGGGCCGGGTACGAGGCCTACTCGTTCAGAGGCGGCGTGCGGGGGGTCATGCGCTACCTGGGCGAGACCGGGAGCGAGAGCAAGGAATAGGGCGCCGGGCCCCCTTCCCTCGCGTCGGGGGCCTTTCCGCCCGCCCGCCGATTCGTCGCACCCGCACGAGCCATCGCCCACGATCGCGGCTCGCCGCTCCACGCCCCGGCCGGCCCTGGAGCCGCTGCGAATACGGCTCGCCTCACCCGATCAGCCGGCTGACCAGGCCATCCCGCAGGATCGCGAGGAACACGATGACGTTGTGGCGCGCCATGCCCCCGGGCCCGGCGGGCCATGGAGAGCGTGGCCCCCGGTTCCTCGGGGCTCCGGCTCACCCGGAGAGCACCACACCTGCGGCTGGAAAAAACGCGGGCCGCGCGAGGCGGCCCGCTCCACGAACGGAATGCCTGGCGGCGCTCTTCAGACCGCCTTGCGTGCGATGAAGTGATACAGGTACGAGAAGAAGAACGCGCCCAGCACCGCACCGATCATTGCGCCTGGCCGGGTCGGGACCGGGTTGTGGTAAATGTAGGCAGACACGCCGAGCATGCCGCCGACGAACGCGCCGAAAATGGCGAAGAGCATCGTCAGGCCGCCGACGGTATCGGCCGCCCGGTACGTGGCGCGGGCCAGGAACCCGGCCACCAACCCGATCACGAGCCAGATCGCGAAGCCAATCACGAACTCCATGGGCGAGGCGCCTCCGTTTCCGGTCATCACTGGGGCCGCTCGGGGCACCGGCCTCGGTGCTCGATCCCGTCCCCGCGCGCACCCCGTATCGGCCGCACGATATAGCCGTCCGAAGCCCGGTTCGCAAGACCCCGGGAGCGGGGCTCGGGGCGACGTCGCACCGGAACCTCCCGGATCCCCCTGTCGTCCTGCGCGTCCGCACCCCGCCCGGCGGCCTGCTCTACCACGACCACCCCGTCGTCTCCACCTGGACTAACGTCCATCTTGTGTGCCGCGCCCCGATCGCTTATCGTTCAATTCATCGGATGCGCGCGGTCCCTCCCCAGCCGCCTCCGATTCCCCGCCGCGCATCGGCAATCCGACCGGACTTTCGTTCCGAATGTTATACCAGCACGCGCCGCTCAAAGCGGATCACGACTGCCAATACGCGGTCCTGTTCGAGATGGTCCGCACGCTCACGGCGATCCGTCGCCTCGACGAGCTGTTCGCGGCCATCCATGAACAGACGCTCCGCCTGATCGAAGCGGACGAATTCTACCTCTCGCTCTACGATCGCGTCACCGACACCGCGACCGTGGTGCTGCACGCCACGAAGGATCGGATCGAGCGACCGAACATCGCCTATCGCGGTAGCGAGAGTCAGCCGATCCGGGAATCCCGGCCCACGCTGCACACCGTCGAGAATCCGGAGCGCGCCATGCTGCTCCTCCGCCGGGCGCCGGACCCGGTCACGATGAGCTCCATGGCCGCCCCGCTCATGCGCGACTTCCGCCTGCTCGGCATCATCGGTCTCAAGCGCCGGGAAGGCAAGAAGTTCGGCCAGGACGACCTGGCGCTGCTCGCCACCATCGCGGACGTGGCCGCGATCGCCCTCGAGAACGCGCGCCACGTCTACGAGGCCGAGCGAGGGCACCGGGAGGCCGCTCGCCTGGAGGAGATCGGCCGCGTCCTCAGCTCCACGCTCGACCTGCCTCGCGTCCTCGAGCGCATCGTGGCCGCCACCATCGACCTCGCCCAGGCCGATGGCGTGGCCGTCTGGCTCTTCCGCGGGAACGACGTGGCGGAGGTCGCCATGTCCGGCGGGCCCGTGGCCATCCCCACCGGCACCGTCGTGCCGCTCCCCGCGGCGCTCCGGCACCGGCTCATCCGCCAGCGGGAAAGCCTCGTCCTCGCGAGCCTCCGCGCGCACCCGCTCCTCCCCGAGGAGCTGCGCACGCTCATCCGGACCGACTCCGGGATCATGGTCCCGCTGGTCCTCGAGGATTCCGTGATCGGCGCGCTCTCCGTCGGCCACCGGGGCGTCAGGAGTTACCAGCAGGAGGACATCCGTCTCCTCGAGCGGCTCTCCTACCACGCGGCCATCGCCGTCGCGAACGCGAGGCTGCACGAGCAGATCCGTCTCCTCTCCCTGACCGATCCGCTCACCGGCCTCGCCAATCGCCGCCGGCTCAGCCTCTTCCTCGAGACCGAGTTCGCCGCCGCACGCCGGGGCCGCCCGCTCTCCATCGTCATCTTCGACCTGGATAACTTCAAACACTACAACGACACCAAGGGCCACCAGGCGGGCGACGCCGCGATCATCGCGTTCGCGCGCATCCTGGCCCGCGAGACCCGGGCCATGAACCTGGCCGCCCGCTACGGCGGCGACGAGTTCATCGCCGTGCTCGCCGGCTCCGACCGCGAGGGCGCACTCAACCTGGCGAAACGGATCTCCGAACTCGTCGAGCAGGACAAGCTCCTCGGGCCCAGCGAGCTACGGGTCACCGCCGGCGTCGCGTCCTACTCCCCCGAGATGGAAAGCCCCGAGGACCTCATCCGCGCGGCGGACCACGAGCTCTACCGGCTCAAGGGCATGCGCAAGCCCGCCAGCAAGCGCTGAGCCGGCCCGCCCACGCCCGTTCTCCTTCACCGGGCGACGACGCGCCCCGCAGCCTCCCGGTCGACTCCCCGACCTCCGTCGCGCGGCTCGCAACGCTGCCGCGGGCCGGTCACCTGTACCGGTAAGTGATCCGACCTCGCGTCAGATCGTAGGGCGAGAGCTCCACCTTCACCCGGTCTCCCTCCAGGACCCGGATGTAGTGCTTCCGCATCTTGCCCGACAGATACGCGAGGACCTCGTGGCCGTTCTCGAGCTCCACGATGAAAGTCGCGTTCGGCAGGACCTCCGTGACCGTTCCTTCGATTTCAATGGCTTCCTTCGCCACACGTCCTCCTGAAAGAGACCCGATCAATCCCCGGTCACGCGTGCTCGACCGGGGCCGCATGAACCGAACGAAGCGCCCGCGCCCGCATGACCCATCCAACCATGGCTTCCAAAGCTTCCGCCGCGCATCTTCCGGTCGGACGACGACCCGGAGATGATGACGCATGAATCGTTCGAGTCTGACATGGCCGTTTCGGCGGCGAGGCCAGCCGGTCGCGCCAGCGTGGCGGCAGGACGCGAGCCTGCCGGACGTGCCCCGGCGCTGGCAGCGTGCGCCGGAACCGTGGGAGCGCGAGACCGAACCGTTCGCGGGTGCGATGGTTCTCGAGGATCTGCCTCGCTGCGCGGACGACCCGGAAGCGACTCGCCGACTCGTGGCCCGTTTCGCCGCTGTGCGGCTCGTGCGCCATGCCCTGGAGGGCGGCGCCGGGGAGCCGCTGGCCGCGGAGCGCGGCGTCGCCTGGCAATACATCATACACGCGGGTCCGGCGAACGACGCGGAGCGCCGGGCCCTCGCACTGGTCGTGCGCGGCGCCCGGCCCGACGCCGACCCCGCCCTCGCGGCGGCACTCCGTATCGCCGCGCGCCTGGCGGTCGCCGCCGGCCACGCGTACGGCGCCCACGCACTGTATCTGTTGTGCTACGATCTGGCAACTCGCCGGGGCTGGCACGCGGCCGCGGCCCGGGCCGCGCTCGCCATAGCGCGGCTCGCCGAGCGAGGCGGCGGGAACCGGTCGGCGAGACGCTGGCGCCGGCGAGCCGCGGTGCTGGCTCGCCGGGCCAATGGGCCGTTGCCGGCTTGAGGATTTCGCTCTGAGGTAGCCGGAAGGATCCGACATCGAGGCGGGGCCACCTCAGTCTCCGGCCACCGGCACCTCGCCGGCAGGCGTCCGATCCGGCACCAGCGCCGACGAGGCCGGCTTGCCGGTCAGCCAGGCCACGACCCGCTCACTCGCAGTGTTGAAGATCACGTACGCGCTCGGCACCACGAACAGCGTCAGCACCATCGAAACGCTCAAACCGCCGACCACGGTCACCGCGAGCGGGCGCATCATCTCCGTGCCTTCCCCGATCCCGAGCGCGAGCGGCAGCATGCCGATGGCCGTGGTCAGCGTGGTCATGAGGATCGGCCGGAGCCGCACCGCACCGGCCTCCACCACGGCTTCCATCATAGCCGCACCGCGCTCCTTCCGGAACTGCTCCACGTACTCCACCAGCAGGATCGAGTTGTTCACCACGATCCCCGCGAGGAGGATCACGCCGAGCAGGACCGGCGCGCTGAGCGGGAGCTGCGTGATCCAGAGCGCAACGCCCACGCCGATGAGCGAGAGCGGGATCGCCAGAAGGATCACGAACGGGTTGATGATGCTCTCGTACTGTACCGCGAGTACCACGAACACCAGGAAGATCGCGAGCAGCACGACGATCGTGAGCTGCCGGTTGTTCTCCCGGATCGCCTCCTCCTCGCCGCCGAACACGATGCTGTAGCCATCCGGCAGCTCGAGGCTGGCCAGCCGTGCGCGGATCGAGTCGTTCACCACGCCGACCGGCGCGATCTCGTTGATCACGTCGCCGGTCAGACGGAAGACCCGGTTCTGGTTCTCGCGCAGGATGTTCGTGGGCCCGACGGTCGCGTACACGTACGCCACGTCCCGCAGATAGATCGGCGCGCGGCCGCCTCCGCCGGGGAAGAGCGCGATGGTGGCCACGTCCTCGGGGCTGCGGAACCGCTCGCGCGGGAACATGACGCGGACGTCGTACTCCTTGTTCCCCTCGGTGTACCGGGTGGCGATCGTGCCGTCGAGCGCGGTGCGAATCGCCTGTCCAACGGAGGCCACGTTCAGGCCGAGGTACGCGGCGCGCTCGCGGTCCAGCTCGATGGCGATCTCCGGGCTGGCCTCTTCCGCGGATGGCTGCAGGTTCGAGAGCCCGGGCACGCCGCGGGTCAGCTCCAGGATCTGCTCCCCGATCCGCTGGAGCTCCATCAGGTCCTCACCGAAGATCAGGAGCGCCACGTCCGAGCCGGAGGTCGATGTACGCAGCCCGCGGAGCCGCGGCGGCCGCACGAAGATGCGCGCGCCCGGAAAACCGTGCTCGTCGATCTTTGCCTGCATCGTCCGGACCCACTGGTCCGCGGTCATCGAGCGCACGGATGGCGGAGAGAGCTGGACCTCGATGTTCCCGCGCCCGGCCCGCTCGCTGGTCGAACCGCCGAACAGGAACCCGCCCGCGGCAGTGAAGATGTGCTCCACGTCCGGCATCTCGCGAACCAGGTTCTCGATCGCGAGCGCCACCCGGTTCGTCTCCTCGGCCGAGGTGCCTGGCGGCAGGTTCATGTTGATGGTGACGATGCCGTCGTCGACGCTCGGCAGGAACTCGGTGCCGAGATCGCGCGTCAGCATGTAGGAGCCGGCCAGCGCGAGCACGGCGACGGCGAGCACGGCCCAGCGCCACCGGAGGGTGACCGTCGCGGCGCGGCGGTACGCCTGCCGCAGCCGGTCGATCAGCGCGTCGAATCCCTGGAAGAAACGCCACCGGTTGATCCCGCTCGAGAACCGGACCTTCGCGAGCTTGGCGGAGAGCATGGGCACCACGGTCAGCGCCACGCCGAGCGACGCCAGGATCGCGAATGAGATCGTCAGGATCAGCTCGCGGAAGATCAGTGCGGCCAGACCGCTGATCAGGAGGAACGGCACGACGGCCGCGAGGTTCGTGGCCGTCGCCGCGATCACGGCGCTCTGCACCTCCGCCGCGCCCTCGTGCGCCGCGTCCTCCGGGTCGCCGTTGCCTATCGTTTGGTGCCGGAAGATGTTCTCCAGCATCACGATGGAGTTGTCGATCAGGAGGCCGACGCCGAGGGCGAGCCCGCCCAGGCTCATGATGTTCAGCGTCAGGCCGCCGAGCCCCATCATGAGGAAGGTGGCCATGATCGCGAGCGGGATCGCGGTGCCGACCACGAACGTCTTTCGCAGCGAGCCCAGGAAGAGCAGCACGACGATCATGGCGAGGGTGGCGCCCATGACGGCCGCGTCCCGCACGGAGTTCACCGAGTTGCGGATGAAGCCCGCCTGGTCCCGGGTCACCCGGACGCGCACGTCGGACGGAACGAAGCCGCTCTCGACCAGCTCCTCGATCCGGGCACGCACGCCCTCCGCCACCGCCACCGTGTTCGCGTCCGGCTGCTTGCGCACCGAGAGCCGGACGGCGGGGACGCCATCGAGCCGGACCCACATCCGCTGCTCCCGGTGCGTGTCCAGGACGGTCGCAACCTCCGAGAGCGGGACGCGGCCGCCGCCCGGCACCGTCAACAGCATGGAGCGGATCTGGTCGACGTTCGTGAACTTGCCGGTCGTCTTTCCGATGACCTCGCGTGTCTCCGAGGAGATCCGGCCCGCGGCCACGTCCTGGTTGTGCGCGCGCAGCGCCTCGATCACCTGGGAGACCGTCAGGCCGTAGGACCGGAGCCGCTCCTGATCCAGGATCACCTGGATCTCACGGAGCAGCCCCCCGGACACGTCCACGGACGCCACGCCCTCGATGGTCAGGAGCTGGGGCCGCAGCCGATTCTCCAGCCAGTCGCGGAGCCAGATCAGATCCCGTGTCTCGGACGAGAACGCGGCCTCGAAGATCGGCATCTGCGACGGGTCGAACTTGTTGACCGTGGGCGGGTCCGCCTCGTCGGGGAGCCGGCCGCGGGCACGCTCCACGTTCTTCGCCGCGTCCTGGAGCGCGAAGTCGATGTTCGTGCCGTAGTTGAAGTGCAGATTGATCCCGACCCGGCCTTCCTGGATCTCGGTCTCGAGCTTGACCAGCTTCTCGGTCGTGGCGAGCGCCGCCTCGAGCGGCTTCGCGATCGTCTCTTCCAGGACCTGGGGCTCCACGCCCTGGTTCGTGACGCCGACGCGCACGTTGGGATAGACGATCGTCGGCAGCAGGTCGAGCGGCAGCCCCGCGAGGAAGAAGAAACCGAGCACCACCACGACCGACGTCATCATGAGGGTGCCGATCGGTCTGCGGATCGAGAAGCTCGATATGCCGCCCCGTCTCTGTTGCCTGGGCCCGCTCTGCTCGCTCATTTGGCGCTCTCCAAACCCGGTACGCCTTCGGGGATGTCCCCGACCACCCGGACGTCCATGCCGTCCCGCAACGCGTGATTCCCGGCCACGACCACCACCTCGCCGACCTCGAGGCCGGAAACGATCTCCACCTTGCCCTCGGACATCGCGCCGGTCCGGACGGGCCGCCGGCGCGCCTTGCCGAGCTCCACGACGAACACCGACTCCGAACCCGCACTGCCGAGCACGGCCGACGCCGGCACGAGACGGGCCTGCATCGTCGTGTTCAGCTTCAACGATACGCGGGCAAGGAATCCGGTGCGGGCGAGCTGGGCGCCTTCACCCTCCAGCGCCACCTCGACCGGCACCAGACGCGTGGTGGGATCGGCCGTGGGGAAGATCCTCCGGACCCTGCCCACGATCGGCCGGTCCGGGTACGCGTCCAGCACCACGTTCGCCATGTCGCCCGGCGAGACGTGCACCACGTCCAGCTCCGAGACCTGGACGCGCACCACCATGGTGGACACGTCCGCAATCGTGAAGAGCCGGGTCTGCGCCCCGACGACGTCGCCCTGCTCCACGTGCTTCGTGGCGACCACGCCCGTCACCGGGGAGCGAATGGTCGCGTATTCGAGCCGCGTCCGGAGCTGCTGGACCTGCGCCTCCGCCGCGGCGAACGCCGCCCGATCCCGCTCGTACTCCGCCGCGGTGATGACCTGCCGCTCCCAGAGCCGCTGCGAACGCTCGTATGTCGCGCTGGCCACCTGGTACGCGGCTTCCGCGCTCGCGAGCTGGGCCCGGAGCTCGCGGTCGTCGATCCGGGCGAGCACCGCGTTCTCCGCCACGGCATCCCCTTCCTGCACCTCCACCGAAAGGAGCGCGCCCGCGAGCTGACTGTTCACCGCAATGACCCGGATCGGCTCGACCACGCCGGACACGGTCACGACCCGGGAGATCGTCCCCATCTCCACCTGCGCCACCGACACCGTGGCGACCGGGGCGCCGCGCCCCCCCGGCCCCCCCATCCCCGCACCGGGCTGCGACTGCTGGCCGCCGTCCCCGCACGCCGCGGCCAGCCCGACCAGCAGCGCCGTGACATACCGGCCACGCCGGACGACTGCGTTCACAACACTGGAGTACACGAACTTGCCTATTCCGCTATGGGTTGTGATTCCCTGTCGGGCGGAGTGGTCCCGGCGTGCGCCTGGCCCGCGCCGCTCCCGATCATATCCGGCACGCACGCGCCCCGACCCTACGACTCAACGCAACGACTCGCCCAGCACGGCCTCCAGCCGCGCCACGGCCACCCCCAGCGCCTGCCGTGCCCGGACCCACTCGATCACCGCTTCGGTCAGCGCGAGCTGCGAGGATTGCAGCTCCAGGATCGTCGCGTTCCCGATCCGGTACCGCTCCTCCTGCACCCTCAGATCCTCCTCGGCCAGCTCCACCGTCCGCCGGGCAATGGCGACCCGCCGCTCGGCGGCCGCGATCTCGTTGACCGCGTTCTCCGTGGAAACCCGCGCCGCGAGGACCGCGTCCCGCGCCCGCACCTCCGCGACCCGGGCCGCAGCCGTCGCGCGCGAGATCGCCGCCTCCCGCTGGAACCCGTTCAGCACCGGCAGCGACGCGACGAGCCGCAGACTCCAGCTCCGCTGGCTCGGCGGGAACTGGTACGCGAACCAATCGTACCCACCGATCGCCCGGAGCGTCGGCAGATACGACGCGAACGCCGCCCACTTCGCCGCACCCCGTTCCTCCGCCGCGGCCTGCGCCGCCAGCGTGACCGGCGCCGCCCGTTCCGCCCGCGCGAGCAACGACTCCAGCGGCGGGAGCTCCGGCGCCGAGTCCGGCAACGCGAACTCCGCCGGCCGGACCGGGCCGCTCCGGCCGATCAACCGGCCCAGCTCCAGCCTCGCCGAGCGAAGCGACGCCTCCGCTTCCACGAGGCCCAGCTCCGCGTTCGCCAGCTCGATCTCCGCTCGGAGCACGTCCGACCGCGTCGCCGTGCCGACCTCCAGCCGCGTCTGCGCGAACTCGTGCTGCTGCCGCGCCCGCGCGAGCCGTTGCTCCGCCGCCCGCACCAGCTCCTCGGCAGCCGCCGCCCGGAAGAACGCATCGGTCGTGTTCAGCCGCGTGGTGTACTCCTGGGCCCGATGGTTCGCTTCCGCCGCCCGCATGACCGCGCCGGCCTGCCGGCGCTGCGCGATCCGCCGACCGCCGCCGAACAGCTCGTAGTTCGTCTGGATCTGGGCCGTGTAGCTCTCGGAAACCAGTTGGCCCGTCGTCTGGTCGAAACGCTGGTTGCTGGAATTGGCGTACGTCCCGTTCAGCGTCAACGGCGGCAGCCACGAACCACGGGCTTCGAGCATGTCCGCGCCCGCGTTCGTGATCGCCGCGTCCGTCGCCGCCAGCGCCGGATCCGCCAGCAGCGCCAGACGAATGGCCTCGTCCAGGGTCACGACCGGTACTTCCGGTTCCTGCGCCGCGGCAACACCAACCAAGAAAAACGGCAGGACCGCCAGTACCGACACGACGCGGACCTGTCGAGCGAGCCCTATCATCGATTCCCTTCGAGCTCCCAGCGCTGCGGCCAGGCCGCCTCCCCAGGCCGCCCAGGCCACCTGCGCACCCGTTTCAATGCCTTATTTATGACACGCGAACCGCCCATTCCGTTGAATGGGCGGAGCCGGACAGATACCTTCCAGCCATGCCCCGGACGTACACCCGCGAAGAGCGGAACACCCTCGCCACCGCCCTGCGCGCCGGCGAGCCCCTGATCTGCCCGGCCTGCGGGAACCCCCTGGACCGCCGGGAGGTCTCGCCCCGCCCCGAGCTGCCTTACGTCCGGCGCCGGGTCTGGCTCCTCTGCCCCGTGTGCGGACGCTCCGCCGCCATCGACCTGGCACCGCGCACCCCGTCCTGACCCCGCGGACGTCCGGCGCGGACCGCGCATCGCCTCACAGCGGCCGCGCGACCATGATCCCGTCCTGCGTCCGGATCCCCCGGATCCGCTCGGCCAGAGGCACCGCGCTGATCTCGACGTTCCCGCCCGCCAGCGGCGCGTGCAGCAGATGGAGCCGCCCGTCCACCCAGAGCGCGATCCCCGTGTGCGCCACGTCCAGCCCATCGAGCGTGCTGGTCATGGCAATGATGTCCCCGTTCCGGATCCCCGCCTCCACCTCCGCGATCCGCTCCTGCGGGATCACATAGCGCTCACGCGCGCTCAGCTCGGCCTCGATCCGCCGGATCGCCTCGAGGTTCCCCGGGTCCGAGAGCTGCCGGTACGATTCCGGATGGGTGGACATGAAGTCGATCCGCTCGACCACACGCTCGCCGCCGAGCTCCCGCGTCACGTCCCGGACCAGCCCCTTGCGCTCGTTGTCCGCGATCCAGTCGCTGAAGTAGTGCAGCCGGCTCGGGTACCCGTCGATCACGCCATCCCGGTACCGGATCCGCGACAACTCGGCGCGGTACGCCTCGAAGTCCGTCTTCCCCGCCCGCACGAGTCGCGCGATCGCCAGGACGTTCTCGACGAAGGTGACGCAGTCCAGCTCCCGCAGGTTGATCACCAGCCGCTCGGGGCCCGGCACCTCCAGCGTGCCCGGCGCGTACGGGGTGCCGACGAACGTGACGCCGAGCCGGGCCATCGCTTCGCCCAGCGGCAGCGTGTCCAGCCCCGCCTCCCACGCGAATTCCAGCTTCTCGCGGAAGATCTCGAGGTCCCGGTCGGACGGACCGGCCGCGGCCGCGGCCACGAGCACGAGCGGCGCAACGATGCACACCAGCTGCGAGAAACGGTTCGCCATTTCGACCCCACTGGAATCGTCGTGGAACGTTCAGCGCGTCGGCTCCCGGGCCTGGCGCGCCACGCACTCCGCCGTCCGACAGGATCCGCCGCCAAGGCGCGCGCCGCCCCGGTGGCGTCCGGGGCCATCCAGCGCCCCGTCACCGAGCCCCTCCTCGGCGAGCCCGCCACCCGGGTCCGGCACGCAATGTCTACTTCCCCGGGGCGACGTTGGATCCCCCCACCCTTCGTGGCCCGACTCCCACCTTCCCGTCCGCGGCGCCACCCGCGTTCATGCCGGCGCCGGAGTCGGCCCGAGCTGAGGGCGCCGGTTCACGCGATCGGCGCTCGACACCGCCCCTCGGGCGACCACCGCGAACGCCCGCCGACTGACCGCCGGATCGCTTCACCCGCCGGGGAGCCCCCTCGGGGTCGCTCCCGAGCACGCACGCGACAGCGCCCGGCCACGGAAACCTCCGACGCACGGCCGGGACGCTCACCGCACCCAGGTCCCCCGGCGCCGCCAGGGGCGGCGAGCACGGCGATCCGTCACATCGTTTCGCCTGGATATTGGGATCGGATGACCGGCAAACTGGCGACCCGCCGACACGCCGTCAATACGTGACCAGCCCGGATTGCCAGCGCTTCGGGTCCCGCCCCTCCACCCCCTCACCCGGCCGGCCCCGCCTCCCTCAGCCCTCCTCCGACGCCGCTTCCGGCTCCGGCACGAACGACAGCCGCGCGATCCGCCGGCCATCCATCGCCTCCACCCGGAACCGGCCCTGCGGGATCCGGACCTCATCCCCCACCCGGGCCACCCGCCCCAGCTCGCCGAACACGAACCCGCCGATCGTGTCGTACATGTCCTCGGGCAGATCCAGGCCGAACCGCTCGTTCACCTCCCAGACCGCCACGTTCCCCGCTATGTAGATCTCGCCCTGCTTCGCCTGCTCGAAGGGGGGCGGCTCGATCTCGTGCTCGTCCTGGATCTCACCCACGATCTCCTCGATCAGGTCCTCCAGCGTCACGAGCCCCGCGGTCCCGCCGAACTCGTCCAGCACGATGGCCATCTTGATCCGTTCCCTCCTCATCTCCCGGATCAGGTCCTCCACCGGCTTGCTCTCTGGCACGAAGCGAGGCGGACGCATGACCTCCCGCAGGTCCGTTACCCCCTCGAGATCCGCGCTCCACAGGTCCCGGGCCAGGAGGATCCCCACGATCCGGTCGATCGTCTCCTCGTAGACCGGGATCCGGAGATGGCCCTCCTCGATCATGACCAGCTTGGCGTCCTCCACGGTCGCCTCCACCGGCACGGCCACGATCTGGGTGCGCGGCGTCATGACCTCGCCGACCCGGACCCGCTCCAGGTGCATGACGTTCGTGACGAGCCGCCACTCCTCTTCGTCCAGCGCGCCCTCCCGCCGCCCGATCTCCGCGAGCACCTCGAGCTCCGCCCGACTGATCGTGGGCCGCGGCTCGCCCTTCGGCGAGATGAGCCGGTTCACCAGGGACAGGGGGACCAGGATCGGCTTCATGACGAAGACCATGACCGAGAGCACGTAAGCGGCCGGCCGGGCGAGCGCCTTCCAGTACGTGGCCCCGATCGTCTTCGGAAGGATCTCCGACAGAACCAGGATCGCGAGCGTCAGGAGCGCCGAAAACAGCGCGATCCACTCGCTGCCGAAGACCTGGAGCGCGAGCGCGCCGCCGACCGATGCACCCACCGTGTGCGCGATCGTGTTCAGCGTGAGGATCGCGGCGATCGGCTCATCGATCTGGTCCCGCATGCGGGCCAGGATGCGGCCGGCCCTTTCGCCACGGTCCTTCAGCACCCCCACGAACGCGTGCGTGGTGGAGAGGAGCACGGCCTCGAGAATGGAGCACATGAAGGAGATGGCGAGCGACAGCCCGATAACGGCCACGAGGGTCGACAACGTGCTGCTCCGCGCATGCAGTGTGGTTTCAGGGGTACTGCGTCTTCACGGAAGCTACGGTTGTCCGCGGACGGGAACAAGCGGCGGGGATCCGGAACGGTCCGGGGTCGGGGTCGGGTCGATGCCGGGCTGCCATCAGCAGCAGGGGAGGGTGAGATCGTGCACCGGCCGGGGGGTACGGGCTCTCCAGAAAAAAGCGGTACACCGGGCGACGCTGCCCGGTGTACCGTTCACCGCCCATCCACGGGGTCGGGCTGCTGCCTGGCCGTGAACCAGGCCAAGCCCAGGACGCCCGCGATGTTGGACAGGAGGAAGACCGCGATTCCTGCGCCCGCTCCCACGAGCGTGGCAATCTGTATCGAGATCGCGGCCAACGTCGTCATGAAGATCCAGCAGAAGATCTTTCCCGCGATCGGGCCCTGTCCGTAGCCGCGCATTGTTCACCTCCAGGGTTGGTGATTCCCTCGACCACCCATACGGGCGGGCGTGCGCGCGAGTTTCAGGCCGTGGCAGGCGATCGTTCGCCACGAGCCGCAGACCCGCCGCGCACCGCAAGGACGCGCGGCCCGGCAGGAATCCAACACCGTATTCGCAGGCGAGTCTGGGCGTTCGAAAATCGGGCCCGGAGGCGGGCCTTCCGTGCATCGGGCGCGGGGCGTCCGGAACCCGGAGCCGGGCCGCCGGGCACCGCGCAGGACCGTCACCGGGCGGCGATACCAGCCGCGCCCGTGGCCGGGAACATCTCGCGTCCGGGGCGCCATAGGCCGCGGCCCACCGGCCGCCTACTTCACTGCCGCACCCGCGATGTGCGGCCCGACGAGGGGGATGGGAAGCCGGAAGTGGGCGATCTCGACGGACGAGAACCCTGCGCGCTCGATCGCGGCCCAGGTCTCCCGGTCGAGCTGGCAGCCATCGGCGAGGAGCGCGTGCGGGCGGCGGCAGAGGCGTTGCAGCCGCCGCTGCAGCGTGCCTTCGGGCGCCGCGACGTGCTCGATGAACACGAACCGGCCGCCCGGTCGGAGAACACGGCGGACTTCGGCGAGCACGGCGTCCACGTCCCGGACCGTGCACAGCACCAGCGACGCGGCGACCGCATCCATCGACCGATCCGCCACCGGCAGGCATTCCGCGGTCCCATCGAGCACTTCCGCGGTCAGCCCGAGCCGCGCCGCTTCACGGCGCAGGTACTCCCGCGCGAACGGGTTCGGCTCCACGCCGAACCACCGGACGCTCCGGTCGAAGTATGCCAGGTTGCGGCCGGACCCGGGCCCGATCTCGAGCACATCGCCGCGGAGTCCGCCGAACAGCTCCCGGAGCCGCCCATCCACGGCCGCCTGGTAGCGCGCGCTCCCCCGGGCCAGCGTCCAGGCATGCAGGCGCTGATACCAGCGCCACCGCCGGAGCGGGCTCGCAGCCGTCTCGGTCACCGCCGCCTGCGGCGCCATCCCGGGCACGGGCACGAGAATGGCCCCCGCACTCTCGGCAGCCGCGGGCGCCGGGCTCGCCCCGGTAGTCCCAGGCGACGTCGGCTCCGACGCCGCCGGCGCTCCCCGGCCTCCTTCGTCTCGTCGGATCATTTCAGTCCGCACCATGAAGGATCGTACCCCCGAACCGCTCAACGTTCGACCGGCGGTCTTCGATTGACACCCTCGGGCACGACGAGTACCCTCCACGCACGGGCGGCGGCCACCAGCCGCCGGCGCAGACGCCGCGGGCCGCGGGCGGATCCGGGCGCCCGGCCCGGTCGCGCGCCTGGAACCCGTCCTTCCGCGAGGGTACAGACGACGATGCCTGACCCGCACCCGTACGATCCGAACCTCCGCGTCCGACCGCCTGGTTCCGGGCGCCGCGGTCCGGCGCGGTCGCGCGGTGTGCCGGCTCGCCCCGGCGGGGGCATGGCTCGTCGGATCCGGCGCTCCCCGATCCGACTCCGTACTGCCCTGACCGTGCTGTGCGCGGCCAGTACCCTGGCGTGCGGCGCCGGGCCGGGCGATGCCGGCGATCGGGCCGGAGCCCCGGCCCGGGACGCGCCCGCGTCCGTGATGGTGGCCGCCGCGGCCGACCTGGCGGCGGCGCTCCCAGACCTGGTCGGCGCCTTCGAGCGGCAAACCGGGCTCCGGGTCGAAACCACGATCGCGTCATCCGGGCAGCTCGCGCACCAGATCCGACACGGCGCCCCGATCGATGTCTTCGCCGCCGCGGACCGGGACTGGATCCGGCAGCTCGAGGCCGAAGGGCGGATCGACCCGGAGACCGTCGGCGTCTACGCCCTCGGGGGGCTCGCCCTCGTCATGCGCGTGGGCGGTCCGGAGCCCGCGGAGCTCGCCACGCTCGCGGACCCGGCCGTGCGCCGCGTCGCCATCCCGAATCCGGAGTACGCGCCGTACGGCCGCGCAGCCATGGAGGTGCTCACGCGCGTGGGGATCCGGGACGTCGTGGAACCGAAGCTCATCTTCGCCGAGAACCTCCGGCAGGTCATGCAGCTCGTGGAAACGGGCAACGTGGACGCGGTCCTGACCGGCCACTCCCTGGCGCGCGGATGGCCGGGCGCGTGGACGTCCGTCCCGGATTCCCTGCACGCCCCGCTCGAGCAGGCGGTCGGGGTGGTCTCCGGGACGAAAAACCCGGACGCCGCGCGGGCGTTCGTGCGGTTCCTGCTCGGCCCGGAGGGGCGGGCGATCCTGGCGAGGCACGGATTCGCACTCCCGGAGGACGTCGGGGAATGACGCGGTGCCGTGGAACGGCGTTGCGCGGTCGCAAGCTCCGCGAGCGCGGCATGGCCCTCGTCGCCCCGCGAGGAACCGCTGCGCTCTCCCGCCCCCCGGCGGCGACGGTCTGCCCGGTCCGCCCGGAGCCGACGGCTTCCCGGCCCGCCAGGCATGGCAACCGCGCACACGCCGTGCACGCACGCGCCCTCCCGGCCTGCCCATCGTCAGGTAGCCGTGCCGGTGCCCGGGCCCATGGAACCGGCGAGTCGCCCACCCGCGCGATCCCCCGATCGGCCCATTCCGGGACCCGGCGGCCGGGCCGGGCGTGCGGCATCGTTGTGTCTCGCCCGCGCCTTCGGCCGCGCCGCCGCGTCGAATCGGAAACCACCCGCCACCCGGCGGGTCGGCACGCGGAGCGCGACCCATGATCTGGCCCGCGTTCCGCCTGTCCCTCCAGGTCACGGGTTGTGCCCTCCTCCTCATCGTGGTCTTCGGTCTCCCGCTCGCCCATCTCCTCGCGAGGCGGGAGTTCCCGGGCAAGTCGGTGGTGGAGACGTTGATCCTGCTGCCGCTCGTGCTCCCGCCGAGCGTCGTCGGCTACTACCTGCTGATCGGCCTCGGGGAGCAGGGGCCGCTCGTGACCTGGGCGGGCGTTCGGCTCCTCTTCACCTGGCAGGGCGCGGCGGTGGCCTCGGCCGTGGTCGGGCTCCCGCTCATGGTCCAGGCCGCATCCGCCGCCATTGCCGCGGTGAACCCGTCCCTGGAGAACGCGGCCCGGGTGCTCGGCGGGAATGAGCTCACGATCTTCCTGCGGATCACGTTCCCGCTCGCGAAGCGCGGGATCATCGCCGGGCTGGTGCTGGCGGGTGCGAGGGCGTTCGGTGAGTTCGGCGCCACGCTCATGGTGGCCGGCAACATCCCGGGCCGCACCCAGACCGTCCCTCTGGCGATCTACGACGCGGTCCAGGCCGGGCGCTACGGGGATGCCCGGGTGCTCGTCCTGCTGACCACCTGCCTGGCGTTCGTCAGCCTGTGGCTGGTGCGCCGACTCACCCGCGCGGCGCGCCCGGCCGCGTCCCCCGCCACCGCACCGTTACCGGTCTCGACCTCGGACCCCGCGCGCCATGGCTGAACCGGCTGCGCCGCGGCTGCGGCTCGACGTGGAGAAGCGGATCGGCGAGATCCACCTGGACGTCCGGCTCGACGCGGGCACCGAGGCGCTCGTGCTGTTCGGCCCATCCGGCGCGGGGAAGACCACGATCCTGAACACCATCGCCGGGCTGGTCCGCCCGGACGCCGGGGTGATCGAGTTCGACGGCGCGGCCTTCTTCCGGCGCAACCGCCCCGGCCCGCGCGTGGACCTGCCGGCGAGGCGGCGGGGAGTGGGGTACGTGATGCAGGACTACGCGCTCTTCCCGCATATGACCGTGCTGGAGAACGTGATGTTCCCGCTCCGCGGCGCGCCGGACCGGGAGGCCCGCGCGCTGGCGCTCCTCGAGCGCGTCTCCGTCGCGCACCTCGCCCACGAACGGCCCGGCTCCCTCTCCGGCGGACAGCAGCAGCGGGTCGTGATCGCGCGGGCGCTCGCCGCGAACGGCGGGCTCCTCCTCCTCGACGAGCCCTTCGCCGCGCTGGACGGCCCGATCCGCGAACGCCTCCAGGCCGATCTGCGCACCCTCCAGCGCGAGCTCCGGCTGGTCATGATCCTGGTCACGCACCGGCTGGAAGACGCGTTCGCGCTCGGGGACCGGATCGCGGTCCTCCGCGCCGGCCGCCTGGAGCAGGTCGGGCCCATCGAGGACGTGGTCCGCCGCCCGGCCACGCGAGGGGTGGCCGAGATCATGGGGATCCGCAACCTGCTCCGCGCCCGGGTCGTGCAGGACGGCGACGGCCTCGCGCTGGACTGGGCCGGGACCCGCCTGGAGGCGCCGATCCCCGATACCGTCCGGCCCGGCTCGGAGGTCACGGCCTACATCCAGCCGGAGAACGTGAAGATCGTCTATCCGGACCGGCCGCTCGGGCCGGCCGTGGCGCACAACGTGTTGGACGGCGCGATCGTGGCCGCCCGCCACGGAGCGGGTACCCGCATCCTCACGGTCCGGCTCGAGAACGGCTACGAGATCGAGGTCCGGTTCCCGGTGCTCAGCTATTCGGCGCTCCGGTTGGAACCCGGCGCGGCCGTCCGGCTCGCGCTCCGGAGGGACGGGCTGGTCGTGCTCGACCTTTAGGAGGCCGGCTCGGAGACGGCGCGTGCCGAAGGCCGGGGGATCGGGAGCACGGCGTCGCCCGCAACCCGGAAATCGGGAACGACCCGGCTCGCACCGCGCGCTTGACGCCCGCCAGTCCGGACGCTATTCCCGCGGCGAGCACGAGATCGTTCATCGCGGCGCCCTCTCTGCCGTGGGCCCGCGCTCCGGCGAACCGCGTCGATCCACGGTCCCGGCCGTCGCCCCCTCGAGCCGTAGGCGACGTCCCGGCTCCCCGCGCCTCGCGCAACGCCGACTCCGGGCCCCGGCACGGATCCCGGCCCGGGCCCCGGGCGCGGCCGTGCCAGGGCGCGCACACGACAACCCGAACGAAACGCCATGACGCAGCGGCTTTACTATACCGACGCTTACCTGAGCAGCTTCGACGCCGTCGTCCGGGAGATCGCCGACGGCGGTCGGCGGGTCTATCTCGACCGCACCGCGTTCTATCCCACCTCCGGCGGGCAGCCGCACGACACCGGCACCCTCGGCGGCGAGCGGGTCGTGGACGTGGTGGACGAGGGGAACCGGATCGCGCACGTGCTCGAATCCCCGCTCACCGTCCCGGTCGACACGCCGGTCCACGGGCGGATCGACTGGGCCCGCCGCTACGACCACATGCAGCAGCACACGGGTCAGCACCTCCTCTCCGCCGTCTTCGCGGACCTCTTCGGGCTGGAGACCGTGAGCGTGCATTTCGGCGCGCGTTCCTCCACCCTGGACCTCGCGTCGGAGTCCGTGTCGCCGGAGCAGATCCTGGAAGCGGAGAGGCGCGCGAACGAGCTCGTGTGGGAGGCGAGGCCGGTGGAGGTGTCCTTCGAGGACGCGGCCACCGCGACGGGGCTCCGCAAGCCGCCGGCCCGGGAAGGCGAGATCCGCGTGATCACGATCCAGGGCGTGGACCGCAGCGCGTGCGGCGGGACGCACGTCCGCGCCATGGCCGAAATCGGCCCGATCCTGCTGCGGGGAACGGAGCGGATCCGGCGGGAGACGCGGATCGAGTTCTATTGCGGCGGGCGTGCCCTGGCCCGGGCCCGAGCGGACCACGAGCTACTCGGCCGCGCGGCCCAGCTCCTCTCGACGTCGCCAGAGGAAGTGCCGACGCTCGTGGCCGCGCAGCGGGATCAGATACGCGAGCTGGCTTCGACGCGACGTCGCCTCGGGGAAGAGCTCGCGGGATACCGCGCCAGGGAGCTGTACCGGGCCACCGAGCCGGGCCCGGCCGGCGTCCGCCTCGCCGTGGAACGGCGCCCCGAGGGCACGGTGGAGGAACTCCGCGCCCTGGCGCACGCCTTCACCGCGCACCCGCGCGCCGTCCTGGTCGCCACGCTCGCGGCCCCGCCCACCCTCCTCCTCGCCGCGTCCGACGACGCCGGGATCGACGCCGGCGCCATGCTCCGCCAGGCACTCGCCGAGGTGGGCGGCCGGGGCGGCGGCAACGCCCGCATCGCCCAGGGCACCGCGCCGTCCGCCGGCGCCCTCGACCGGGCCGTGGCGATCCTGGCCGCGTTGACGGCCCCGGAGAACCCCGGCCCGACCCCGCCCCAGGGCGCCTGACGACCACGGTACACCGATCCCGCCAGCGCGGGCGGAAACCACGTTCACTGGAGGCTACCCCGGGTGCCCGGGCAGCCCCGCGGGATCGGTCGTGAGCCAGGATCCCCGACCTCCGGCCGGCGCGTGGCCGACCCCGCGAGGGCGGCCGAAGCGGGAAGGGATCGCTCGCGGCGTCGCACGGATCAGCGACGTCCCGCGAGCGTCATCGGCTGAACCGGCGCCGGCTACCGCCCCCCGCCCACCACCTCCCCCCGCCGCTTCCACGCCTCCAGCATCGCCCGCTCCTGCTCCGGCGTGAGCACGTAGCGCGGCGACTCCCGCAACGACTGCGGCGCCGCGTCCGACAACCGCCAGGCAACGGTGTCCGCCGCCGTGGTGGCCAGCGGGCGGAAGGTCAACCCGGCCGCGATCGCCCGGCTGCCATCGATCTGCATGTGGCCGAGCTGGTCGCCCTCCGCCATGATCCACGGCACGGCGTAGATCAGGCCCATGGTCCCGCCATCCTGCGTCCGGCGCAGCGGATAGTTGCGGAGCCAGTCGTAGTCCTCGATCCACGTCCAGCTCAGGTCCACGGACGTCGTGGCCGCCACGCCGTACACGAACTCCTCCATGGTCTGGCGGCGCGCCGGGCCCACCGCGTTGTACGTGCCCGTCGTGCCATTCTCCAGCAGACGGATCATCCACTCGGTCAGGTCCCGCACGTCGATGTACTGGACCGGGTCCGTCCGACGCCCCGGGACCAGGATCTCCCCGCCTCGCCAGATCCGGACGGGCCAGTACGTCCAGCGGTCGGTCGTGTCGCCCGGGCCCACGATGTAGCCCGGCCGCACGATGATCGCGCCATCCGGGAACGCGGCCCGTACCTCGTTCTCGCTCCGCGCCTTCATCACGCCGTAGCTCGGCGGATCCTGCGGCGGGTCATCCTCGAGGAGGATCGGCCCGTCCTCCGGGATGTTCGTGGTCCGGTACGGGTAGAAGACGCCCGTGGACGACACGTACATGTAGCGCCCCACGGAGCCGCGCAGGAGCTGCGCCGACTCCCGCGTCCACTCGTGCCGGTAGCCCGACGTCTCGATCACCGCGTCCCAGGTCCGACCACGCAGCGCGGCCAGCCCGTTCGGCGCGGCGCGGTCCCCGACCAGGTGCTCCACCTGCGCGTAGTCCTCCTCGAAGAGGGACGGCTCGCGCTGCCCACGGGTCAGGATCGTGAGTTTGTGACCCCGCTGTACGCCCGCATGCACCAGGTACGGCCCCAGATACCCGGTCCCGCCCAGGATGAGGATGCGCAGCGAGTTCCCCGAGCGCCGAACGGGCGGGCGGACGGCCGCTGCCGGTCGCGTGAAGGCCGTGGCGCCGAGGCCCGCACCGAGCCCCGCGCCGGCCAGGTCTTTCAGGAATTGACGTCGGCTGGACATGCCCTGTTCCGGTAATGCTGTATGTGGGTTGACCCGGAATCATGGCTGTCGAGCCGGTGGCTGACAAGGGCTGTCCAGGTTCGCGGGACCGGTGCGATCGCCAGACAGGATCGATCACCCGAGCGCTTCGAGCCTGGGGAACGGGCGCCGTGACAGTCCATGCCGGCCCGCCCGGATCCGGCGCCCATGGCACGCGGGGCCGGTCCGTCACCCGCCGGGTCCGAGGCATGCAGCGCTGCCCGATCCGGCCCCCCTTTCCGTCGGGCGACGTCCTCGCTTCTCGTGCCCGGCTCGCCCGGCCTTCCCGGCACACGCCGCGATCGTCCAGGGTGAGGGATCAGGGGCGAGCGCTCCTCGGCGGTCTCCGGCTCGCGACCGGATCCATGTGCGATCGTGGAACGGTCGGCGGGTGGGCCCGACGGGTCGGCGCAATCGCTGCCCCGCGCCGCTCCCGGGGCCTTCCAGCGGCCGCGTCAGGAGAGAACGACCCGCGGCGTTAGCAGAATAATGTATCGACTCGTGTCATTATGACAATGTGAAATGCGCTTGATTACATCATTCCTTGTCGCGCACTCCGGCTCTCGGCCCGGTGCAGGGGCCACCGCCAGCGCCGGAACTCCAGCGCCGGCCAGCGCACTCGCCGGGCAGACGCCGTGCTGCCGGATCGGGTCACAGGTTGTGAGGAGGCGCCGATCGAGAGCGGCGAGACCGTCTTTCCGCAGCCGTCGGCCGCGGCACCCTCCGGCCGCTCCGAGCGCCCGGCCGAGCGGCCATCGGGCACGAGCGGTCCGCGAGGTCCGCCATCTCCCTCCTCTCCCGGGTCGGCCATGTCGTGTCAGTGGCCGCACGGGGCCCGGCCGAACCACGCGCCTGCGGCCCGACCGCCGCCTGCAGCGCGCCCGGATCCCCCGATCAGGCCCGCCGCGTGCCGCCCCGCACTGGGAGCCGCGCGCCCGCCCGGAGGCAGGTCACGCGGGCGACGGGGCGAACAGGCGCCGGTAGCGGAGGGCGAGCGTCGTCGCGCGGAAGACCATGAGGGTGACGATCCCCCACCACACGCCGGCCAGCCCCCATCCCATCGGCACCACCAGGAGCAGGACGCTCGCCGCGGCGAGCGCGGAGACGATCGTCTGGAAGGCGAGGTAGCGGAACGCCTCCGCGCCCATGTACACGCCGTCCCAGACGAAGACCAGGGCGTTCACCGGCTGCATGGCGATCACGAACGGGAGCACGCCGGCCACCGCCGCGAGCGCGGCCGGGTCGTTCGTGAAGAGGCGCGGCAGCCACGGGGCGGCGGCCAGGAAGAGGAGTGCGAGCGCGGACCCGAGGGCGAGCGCCCAGACCAGGAGCCGGTCCGCCGCGGCCCGCGCCCGGTCGTGGCGTTCCTGGCCCCGGAACCGGGCGATCATGGCCTGCGCCGCGATCGCGAGCCCGTCGATGACCAGGGCGAGGAGCATCCAGATCTGCATGGCGACCTGGTGCGCGGCCACGGCCACGGTGCCGACTCGGGTGGCCACGGCCGTGGCCAGTGTCATGGTCCCGATCAGGGAGAGGGTGCGCGCCGCGAGGGCGCTCCCCACCCCGAGGAACGGCAGCAGGTCCCGCAGCCGGGGGAGCACGAGCCGCACGCCGAGGGCCTCCCTGCGCCGGACCAGGATCAGCCAGAGGAACGCGAGCGCCCCGGTCCACTGGGCCACGAGGGTAGCCACCGCCGCCCCCCGCAGCCCCCACCCCAGTCCGAAGATCAGGAGGGGGTCGAGCACGAGGTTGACCAGGTTCAGCACGAGCGTCACGTGCAGGGGGGTCCGCACGTCGTGCCAGCCGCGGAAGATCCCGTGGGCCGCCGTGATCAGGAGCACGGCCGGGCCGGCGCACGCCCGGATCCGCATGTACTCGAGCGTCGGCCCGACCAGCTCGCCCCGGGCGCCCATGAGCCCGGTGATCGGCACGGCCAGGAGCTGGAGCACGGCCAGCGCCACGAGCCCGACCAGGGCCGCGAGGGTGAGCGCCTCCACCGCGAGCCGCCCGGCCCGCTCCACGTCCCCCCGCCCCACCGCCCGCGCCACCAGCGGCGTGGTCCCGTACGCCAGGAAGTTGAAAACCACGAACGCCAGCGAGAACACGGACGTGTTCACCCCCAGCGCCGCCAGCTCCGTCACCCCGACCCGCCCGACGAACATGGTGTCCACCATCGACACGAGCGGGTCCGTGGCCAGCGCCGCCAGCGCGGGCACCGCGAGCCCCAGGATCTCCCGGTCGTACGGATGGCGCAACCGGAACGCGCCCGGCAGCTGCTCGCCCCCGGGCGCTCTCCTCGCCGTGGACGTCTCCGCCATGTCGTGCTTCGATCCCGTGAACCCACCTCAGGCATCCCAGCGGGCGACGATGTTAGCGGCACCGCCGGCGCCGTGCAAACCCGCAACGGGAGAGCGCCCGGGGTTCCCCCCTGGCACCTTCGCCGATACGGACGGTCCGGCGCACCCCACACCCACCCGCTCCCCCGATGTGCCGCTCACCGACCGAGGAGAAAACGGCGCACGGAATCCGCAGGGCGCGGTCCGTCCCTCCTCGAGGCCCGTCGCGCCACACCTGAACGAGGCGTCAGGCGGCCCCGCAATCCCGTCATCGCGCGCCGGGGTGCAGGGCCCCTCGGGTGGCCGCATCGGCAATGGAATGCGGGTCCTCGTGCGCCCCGGGCGCAACGGGCCGCCGTCCGCCGATCCCGGAATCGGCCGGACCCCGAACCCGGCCATCCGCCGCGTGCATGGCCTCCGCGACGTCGCCTGACGATCCCAAAATTTGCCGGAACGCGGACGAGCGCCCATCTTCCCTGCGTCCGCCACCACCCGCGATCCCCCGGAGAGGGCGCGCCCCACGCGCCGGGCCGGGTGCGCGCGGACGCCACGTGTACGTTCTGGACCCACGAGATCCGGTCCGTTCGGACCACAGACCGCGAATGCAGACGACGATGAAACCCTTCGACCCGCCTGCCCGCACCCTCTTGGGCCCGGGCCCCTCGGACGTCCCGGCCCGCGTGCTGCAGGCCATGGCCCGACCCACCATCGGGCACCTGGATCCGGCCTTCGTCTCGCTCATGGACGAGGTCAAGGAGCTGCTCCGGTACGCGTTCCGCACCTCCAACACCCTCGCGCTCCCGGTCTCCGGCCCCGGCACCGCCGGGATGGAGAGCTGCGTGGTGAACCTGGTCGAGCCGGGGGACAAGGTCATCGTGTGCCGGAACGGCGTGTTCGGCGGACGGCTCCAGGACATGGCCGCCCGCTGCGGCGGCCAGGTCGTGACCGTGGACGACGAATGGGGCCGCGCCGTCTCGCCCGAGAAGCTGGAGGCCGCCCTCGCCGCGAACCCGGACGCCCGCATCGTCGCCTTCGTGCACGCGGAAACCTCCACCGGCGCCCGCTCGGACGCCGAAACCCTCGCCCGGATCGCACGGGAGCACGGCTGCCTCACCATCGTGGACGCCGTGACCTCCCTCGGCGGCATCCCCCTCGAGGTCGACGCGTGGGGACTCGACGCGGTCTACTCCGGCACCCAGAAGTGCCTCTCCGCGCCGCCGGGGCTCAGCCCCATCACCCTGAGCGAGCGCGCCGCGGCGAAGGTGTCCGGGCGCAAGACCCCGGTCCAGAGCTGGTTCATGGACCTGAGCCTCGTCATGGCCTACTGGGGCGGCGAGTCCCGGCGGTCGTACCACCACACCGCGCCCATCAACGCGGTGTACGGGCTGCACGAGGCGCTCCTCATCCTCCGGGAGGAGGGGATCGAGCGCGCCTGGGAGCGGCACCGGCGGAACCACCTGGCGCTCCGCGCCGGCCTCGAAGCGCTCGGGCTCCGCTACATCGTCCCCGAGTCGGAGCGGCTCCCGCAGCTCAACGCCGTGGCGGTGCCGGAGGGCGTGGATGACGCCCGGGTCCGCGGCCGGCTGCTCGAGGAGTACGGCATCGAGATCGGCGCCGGGCTCGGCGCGCTGGCCGGCAAGGTCTGGCGGATCGGCCTCATGGGCCACTCCAGCCGGCCCGAGAACATCGAGCGCTGCGTGACCGCCCTCGGCCAGGTGCTCGCGGCCGAGGGGCTCCGGGTAGGCACGGAGGAGGCGCTCGCCGAGGCGAGGCGCGTCCTGGAGGCGGAAGCCGGGGTTCCCTCGGGCGACGTCGCCTGAGCCGCCTCCCACGCCGCTCGATCCTCCTTCGCGGGGCCGCGTCCCATGGCGGGTGCGGCCCCGCGAACATCGCCCGCCCACGGCACGCCGCTGCGCCGGCGCCGGCACTTCCATCGCCTGCACGCGGCCGACGTCCACGCCGGCGCGGTGCCGCCGATTCCCCCACGGTCGGGCTCCCGTCCCGATTCTGCCTACACGGCGACCACGCGTCCGTAGACCAGGCGCCGCGGCCTCCCGCCTGGAACTACGCCCCTGCGCCCGACCCGCTCCAGGGTACCGGAACTCTGCGGCAAGGTGTCGCTAGCCCCGGCCCCACCGATCGACCGGCCTAACGATCTCCGCCCCTGGCCTGTCTACCCGAATGAGGCGGTCATGCACCGGCCGCCCGATACCGGGGTCGCACCGAGGCGGAGCAACGCGGCTCCCGGCGACCCGGTGGCTGCACCATCTCTGGAGGTACCACGATGCGGAAGACGATCGCTACAGCTCTCGTGCTCGCCGGCGCACTCGCGTTCGCACCGGCGTTGTTCGCGCAGGACCAGCCGCGGCAGGAGGACCGGCCGGCCCGGGCCCGCGCGCTGCGCGCCTTCCCCGGCGCCGACGTGCCCGCCGCGAATCTCTTGCGCCTGCGCGACGCGCTCGCACTCTCGGACGACCAGGTCCGCCGGCTCGAGGCGCTCGCCACCCAGCAGCGCAACCAGCTCAAGCCGCCGACCGCGGACCTGCTCCGCGCCCGGGCGGACCTGATCGACGCGACCTCCGGCGAGATCGACGTGACCGCCGCCCGCCGGGCGCTCGAGCGCATGGCGAAGCTCCGCACGGATGCGGCCGTGGCACGCCTCGAGGCGCAGCGTGCCGCCCGTGACGTGCTCACCTCCGAGCAGCGCAGTCGGCTCGACGCCCTCCGACCCACACGGCGCGGCATGGGGCGCGGGATCGGGATGGACGGCCCCGGAATGCGAGGCAGGGACGGTATGCAGGCGCCTCGCCGCCCGATGATGCGGCAGTTCCGCCGCGGCCAGGGCCAGCAGCCCGGGGCCCAGGTGCCGGCGCCGGCGCCCGACAACGGCGGCGCGCGCTGAGCTCGCACGTCCCAGGAGAGAGGGAAGGGGGCTCGCCACACGGGACACGCGCTACGCGACGACGGCGGATCCCACCCGCGTCGCGTGACGCTCGCCCCGTGGACCGGGCCCCCGCCTCATTCCTCCAGCGTGAACCCGAGCTTGACCGTGACCTGCCAGTGCTTGATCGCCCCGTCCTCGATGTGGCCTCGCGTATCCACCACCTCGAACCACCGCAACTGTCGGATCGTCTCCGACGCCTTCGACACCGCCCGCCGGACCGCCGCCTCGATCCCCTCCGTCGACGAGCCCGTCACCTCGATGGTCTTGTAAACGTGATCGCCCATGCGCTCCGCCTCCTCCTGACGTGACCGTTGCCCGCCCGACCGCTCCCCGGGCCAACCCTGCATTTTTCGTACGGCCACCGCCCGGCCGGACCCTCCGATCCACGGAGCGCCGCGCCGGCCACCCCCACGCCGACGCAGGCCGGAGTCTTCGGTGCAACGCCGGCGCGCCCGGGGCGCGCTGCATCGCGGCCGCCCGCGCGCTGCCACGGCACGCCCCCGACGCCCGGGGCCGATCCCGCATCCCCGCCCACCGCCGCACGCACCGACAATCGATATAACTCATTGTGCGCATTGATCTTGCATGATTTCATCGTGAGCCCCGCGCTCCACCGTTGGACGCGGGCAGCGGGACCCGGTCCCGCAACGTCCTGCTCTCCAGGAGGAGGCTATGCGACAATCGATGAATCGGCGCGCTTCGATCACCAGCGTCATGGCGGCGGTCACCGCACTCGCCCTCGCCGCGGCGGCGTGCGAGCCGACGCCTCAGGAAGTGACCGTCATCCAGCCCGCGCCTCCGGGCGTGGAGCCCACGTCGGTCACCCTGGACGCAGCGAACGTGGCCGCGCTCGTGATCTCGACGAACAACGCCGCGATCCAGCGGGCCCAGGTCGCCCGGACGCGGGCAACCAGCCCTCAGGTCCGTGCGTTCGCGGAGCAGAGCCTGGCCGATCACCAGATGGCGTCCCAGGTGATCGCCCAGCACCTCGCCGAGATGGACATCACGCCGAAGCCTGAGGCCACGTCGGCGCAGATCGACGCCAACGCCGCCACGACCGTGGCCATGATGCAGCAGGCCACCGGCTACGAGGTGGACCGCATCTACCTCGAGTCCGAGATCGCGAACCGGCGGTGGGTGATCCAGACGATCGACTCAGCCGTCCTCCCGATGGTGCCGGGCGGCGACGCGCGGCGGTCCATCCAGGACCTGCGGGAGCTCATGGTCACGCGGCTCATGGAGGCGGAGCGGCTCTACGAGACGACGCTGACCACCAGCCGCGTCCATCGGAACAACGGCTATCCCAACGGCATGAACAACTACCACAACGGTACGGGCAGCTACCACAACGGCACGGGTAGCTACCAGAACGGCACGAGTCGCTGACGGGCGTGAGGCGGGGGAGGAAACGGAGCCCTGGTCGGCTCCCTGGGATGCGACCCCACCGGGATGGCTCGGTGGGGTCGCAACGTGCGCGGGGGATCAGATGACGCCGAGGTCGCTCAGGATCGCCCGCAGGATCTTCGGCCGTGCCTCGATCATCGGGAACTCCAGGTCCCGGGCCTCGATCCGGAGCGCGAAGTATCGCACGCCGTCGGCCTTTTCCACCCACCCCACCAGCCAGCCGTGGTGCACGTCGTCGATCATCCCCCAACCGGTCTTTCCACGCAGCGTGTACGTCCCGGTCTCTTCCATCCGCATGATGTCCCGGACAATGCGGGCCGACCGTTCGGAGACCGGCAGCTCGCCGCGGTTCAGCCGCCTCAGGAACTCCACCTGCTCGTCCGCGGAGATCCGGAGCCCGCCGTCCAGCCAGAACCGGTCGATCCCGCCGGACGTCTCCCCGTTCCCGTACCCCAGCCGTCCCACCCACTCCGCCATCCGTTCCTCGCCCACGCGGCGCGCCACCTCCTGGTAGAACCAGACCGCGGATGCCGGGAACGCGCTCGCGAGCGTGTGGTTCCGGTTCCAGCTCTCCAGGCCCCTGTCCTCCCCGTCCCACGGGATCACCTCCTGCTCGTCGGCGAGCACTCCCGTCTCCAGCGCGATCAGCGAGTTCGGGATCTTGAAGGTCGACGCCGGGATCACCCGCTCCCGCGCCGCCTCGCCATCCGAGCGGATGTAGAGCCCCTGCGCCTCGTCGTACATCACGAACACACCCTCCGCGCCCCACTCGGCAATGTGGCGGGCGAGCTCGGGACGGATCTCCTGCCGCACCGTGACCGGGGCGGCAGGCGCGCCGCCGGCCGGGCGCCCGGGCGCATCGGCCCGCTCTCCGTCATCCGGGGCCGTGCACGCGGTCCATCCGAGAGCCAGGGCCGTGGCGAGCCCCGCCCATATGCGGATTTTTCCGCATCTACCCGCACGACGAATCGATTCCAATGTCATGATGCACCTCCTCGCTCGAACCCAGGGGACCGGCGCCCGTCGCCGACCCTTCCTCCTGCGGAAATTTCCGCACTGAGAACACGAAACGAGCGGCGCCTCGGCTCCGCTCAACCGCCCGACAGCAGATCCAGCACGTCCGCCGCCAGCGCCGCCGGCAGCCCGCCCCCCACGCCCCCGTTCCGGAGGAACACGACGACGGTGTACGCCGCGTCCCCGTCGGGTTCGAACACCAGCCCGGCGAACCAGCCGTCCACCGACCCGTCCGGGTACTGGAGCGAGCCCGTCTTCCCGCCGAGGCCCCATTCCGTGTGACGCAGGCGAGGTGCGATGGCCGCGGCAGTGCCCTCCCGCACCGTGGCGATCATGGCCTCCCGCAGCGCCGCGGCCGTGCCTTCGCCCATCAGCCGGGTGCCGGCCGCAGGCGCGCCCCCGGCCGGAGGCCTGGGCGCCACCATGACCCCGTCATTCCCGATCGCTTGCAGGAAGCGGGAGACGTGCAGCGGAGTGGTGGCCAGGATCGGGGCGCCGATGGCCGCCAGAGCGAGCTCCTCCGGCGCTGCTCCCGGCCCGAGCTCCGCGTACGGCTGAGGGGGCGGCGCCCAGGAGCCCGTTGAGGCGCCGGCGCCCCAGAACGCGGAATCCGGCGACCCGCCGGGCCCGTCCGCGACGCCGAACCCGAACCTCCGCAGGACATCCCGGAATGCCGGTTCACCGAACCGCTCGACGAGCTCGAGCGCCATCGCGGCCGCCGCCGTATTGCAGGATGTCACGAGCATCTGGTGGGGGACCGTGAGCATCCCCAGGTCCCGCCCCGAGGCGTTCGGGATCTCCACGCCGCCGGGCAGCGTGAGACTGCCCGGACAGGCGCGCTCCGCGTCCCCGAGCCCGCGCTCCCACCAGAGCGCCGCGACGGCCAGCTTCATGAGCGATGCGGGGGGCTCGAGCGGCACACCGGCCGGGTCCGCCCCGAGCGAGTCCGCCAGCGCCGCGTACAGCACCAGCTCGCCCGTGCGCACGTCCTGGGCGACGATGGCGCCCGTGCGCCCCGTCCGCGCGAGGAGATCCAGCGCGGCCCGGCTCCGCTCCGCGCACACGACAGCGGCGGCCCCAGGAGCGTCGCCGCAGGCGAGCAACCATCCGGCGTACGGTCCCTCCAGGGCGGCGGGCAGCGCCCAGGCGCGCTCCACGGCGCCACTGGCGCCGTCCGCGCGGCCGAGCCCGGCCAGCCCGCCGACGAACACCGCAGCGACCGCGACCAGCGCCGGAACGGCCGGCCGCGGGAGCCGCCGCGGTCGTGCCTCATCGAGCACGGCGCGGATCCGGCGCTCCAGCCCACCGCCCTGCGTCATGGGCAGCGCGGCCGCCGCCGCGGCCGGGGCGGGCCGCATGGCCCGCACCAGCTGGAGCAGCTCCGCCGCGTAGTCCACGGGGCGCACGCCGGCGAGGAGTACACGGTCGTCGCATGCGGACTCGGCCTCCCGGCGCATGGCCCGGGCCGCGTACCAGATCCCCGGATGGAACCAGAAGACCGCGCAGGCAAGCCGCGCGGCGGCGTGGGCGAGCACGTCCAGCCGCGCCACGTGGGCGAGCTCGTGCAGGAGCACCGCGCGCAGCCGGCCGCCCGGCCACGTCATGCTCCCCGCCGGGAGCATGATCACCGGCCGGAAGACACCCCAGGTCATGGGCACCGCGTCCGGTCCCAGCAGCCGGAGTCGCACGCGGCGACGGATCCCGAGCCGCCGCGCACACTCGCCCAGCGCCGCCGTCTCCGCACCTGCGGCTGCTTCCCCACCCCTCCCCACCAGCCACGCCACCGCGAGCTGCCCGGCCAGCCAGAGCACAGCGGAGAGCACCGCCACCAGCGCCCACACCCACGGCCACGCCCGGCCGAGGATGGTCACGCCGCCCCGCAGCGCACCGCTCCGGCCGTCCCCGGCACGCTCCGCCCTCCCCTCACGGGCCGCGACCAGGTCAGCCCACGCGTCGACGACCGGGGCCACCGCTCCCCCGAACCCCGGCCGCTCGCGCTCCGCCTCCCCCCCCCCCTTCCCCCCCCCCCCCCCCCCCCCCCCCCCCCCCCCCCCCCCCC
>CALCID010000124.1 GCA_937907535.1 uncultured bacterium
TCAGGACCGATGACCCGGAGCGAGTCCAGGCTGCGTTTGACGAGTTAGCGCTGTACGAGTCGTTCGATCGTCGGGAGGTCGATCGAGGCGTGGGACCGTGTTGCTCGGTTCCGGTGGGGTGTGGCACGGCACCGAGAGCGCTCTGGCCAGGCGCTGCGGCGCGCCCGCAGGCGAATCTCCAGCGGCTGATCGGGCGCCGGGATCTCAGCGGATTGCCGTGCGGGGGCGAATGGGTCCGTGCGCTGGGGCTTGACCGCCCCTCGGCGTACCCGGCACGTCCCGCAACTCGCCGAGGGCCTGTCAGACACACGCCGGCGCCTGGCCGCCTGCGCGTACCGGATGGCCGCTCGGCGAGGATGTCGGGCTCGTCGGGCGAGGTCTTCGAACGCGCTCATCGGGAAGCCGTCACACGACGCGTCGGCGCCCACGACACGGGGGGAGGTAACGATCACGTGCGGATATTGGCCCCAGCCTGGTGCAACTCCCGAGGCGCCGCACGCCGTCCCCCGCCCCGACGTGCGACGACCGACCACGCCCCGTGCCCGCGCTCGACACCCCGCAGTTGCATGTCCGCCGGACGCCCGGGCCGACCACGCCACGCTCCGACTCACACCGGACACAGCATCGGAACGCGACGGAACAACCCGTAGACCCATGTGCCCCGCGAACCCGTAGACCCCAGCCCGCTCGAGAAGCCCGGCCAGCTCCTCCGCGCGCGGGCGGAGCCCGCCGCGCCGGACCCGCGCCAACAGGGGCCAATCCCCCGATTCAGCCCAGCGAGACGAACCAGGCGCCGCAGGGGAGCCAGCCCTCGAGATGCGCGATCCCCCTATCCGGCACGCCCCTCAGTTCGCCACCCGCTCCCGCTCGCCGATCCGGAACTCCGCCGGCGGCTCCACGCCGAGCAGGTGCCGCACGAAGAAGTCCCAGCGCTTCTTGATGAAGTACGGATGGCCGCCCAGCCCGTGGTACTGGTTCGGCATGATCAGCATCTCGAAGTCCTTGTTCGCCCTGATCAGCGCGTCCACGAGCCGGAGCGTGGCCGAGACCGGCACGTTCTCATCCACGTCCCCGTGCACCAGGAGCAGCTTCCCCTTCAGCCGGTGCGCCTGCGTCACGTTCGACTGCTCCTCGTAGTGCTCCCCCACCGGCCAGCCCATCCACTGGGTGTTCCACACCGCCTTGTCCAGCCGGTGGTCGTGGTTCCCCGCGGACGAAACGCCGACCTTGTAGAAGTCCGGGTACATGAGCATGGAGCGCACGGCGTCGTACCCGCCCGCGGAATGGCCGTACACCCCGACCCGCGTCGTATCCATCCACGGCCGCTCCGCCGCGAGCTGCCGGATCGCGCCGACCCGGTCCGGGAGGCCGTCATCGCCCAGGTTCTTCCACGACACCTCGTGGAACGCCCGCGACCGCTTCGCCGTGCCCATCCCGTCGATCTGCACCACGATGAAGCCCAGCTCCGCGATCGCCTGGGCGTGGTTCGACCAGGCGTCGAAGCTCTTCGGCACGAAGAAGTTGTGCGGACCCGTGTAGACCTGCTCGATGACCGGGTACCGCTTCCCGGGATCGAACGTGCTCGGCCGCCACAGGATCCCGTAGATGTCCGTCTTCCCGTCCCGGGCCACCGCGCGGAACGGCTCCGGCGGCTTCCACCCCGTGGCCAGCAGCCGGTCGATATTCGCCCGCTCCAGCTCCCGGATGACCGCGCCGTCCGACGCCCGGCGCAGCACCGTGATCGGCGGCGTGTCCGGCAGCGAGTACCGGTCCACGAAGTACTCGCCGGTCGGCGAGAACCACACCGCGTGCTCCCCGTGCTCCGGCGTGAGTAGCCGCAGCCCGGACCCGTCCAGCCCGATCCGGTAGAGGTGCTGGAGGTACGGGTCCCGGCCCGGCTCCCGCCCGCTCGCCAGGAAGTAGACCACGCGGCGCCGCGCGTCCACGTGCACCACGCCCCGCACGACCCACTCGCCCTGCGTGACCCGGTTCTTCAGCCGCCCGGTCCGGGTGTCGTACAGGTAGAGGTGCATCCACCCGTCCCGCTCGGACGGCCAGAGCACCTCGTCGCTCCCGTCCAGGTAGTACGGCGCCGGCCGGGAGTACATGTCGAAGTACGGCTCGCCCTTCTCGTCGACCACGGCGGTTACGTCGCCGGTCCGGCCGTCGATGGCCACGATCCCGCCCCGGGTGTAGCCCCGGTCCACCACCTGCACGAACGCGCGGCTCCCGTCCTCCGACCAGCGGAAGCCCATCCCGCCGTAGTACTGCCGGACGATCGGCTCCATCTTCGCCGGGATCCGCCGCCAGGTCCCGACCTCGAAGATCACCGGCTCCACCGTCGGGAGCACCGTGTCCTCCGGCAGCGGGTAGGCGTACGTGTAGAAGTAGGGCCGGATCCGGTCCGGCGGCGCGTGCTGCACCATGCTCAGCCGCCCCACGCCCCGGGCGTCCAGCCGGTACGTGATCAGCCGCTTCGAGTCCGGCGCCCAGAACACCGCCGGCGGCTGGTCCGGCTGCTCCGTGCGCTCCCGGATCATCGCCATGGGCGAGGGGAGCGGCGTGGCGTACGCCCGGTCCGGAGCGCCATCCTCCGTGAGCCGGACCTCCCACCCCGATTCCGTGTTCCGCAGGTACAGGTCGTGGTCCCGGACCACCGCCTGCCACCGGCCGTCCGGGGAGACCGCCCGCGGCCGCTCCGGGCGCGGCGGCTGTTTCTCGCACGCGTAAGTGGACAGGTCGCAGCGCCAGCGGGAGCCCTCGAAGGTGGCCTCGATGGCGTCGCCCGACCCAGAGAATTCGAAGCGGTCGAACGGAAGCGCCTCGGGCCGGATCTCCCGGCCCACCGCCCGGCTCAGCGACTCCGCGAGCCGCCCGTGGTCGAACGCCGGCCGCGCCACGTTCGCCGCCGGGTCCACCAGCACGAATTCCTTCCCGCCCGGGAGCTCCCTGCGGTACCAGAACCGGTCCGTCCCGCGGATCCACTCCGGCGTCACGTTCCCGTTCAGCACGAGCCCCTGGCGGTTCGGCATCAGGAACCGCTCCGCCCGCCGGTAGTCCTCGATCGTGCCCTGCGCCGCCACCGCGCCAGGCAACGCCCAGGCGACGACGCAAAGCAGCCAGACGCAACGCAGCCCGGCCCGCCCCCGGGCCCGATCATTCCAGCTCATGCCCCAGATCTCCTCTGGCCCACCATACGTTCGTGCTCGTGCACGTACTCGTGCTCGTACTCGACCCGGCTAGGCTGCCTTGCCACGAAGGTTGCCCCGTGCTCGACCCGGTAACGCAGCCCTACCGCGAAGGTTGCCCCTTGCTCGTGCTCGACCCGGTAACGCAGCCCCGCCGCGAAGGCCGCCCCGTACTAGCGCTCGACCCGGGAAGGTAGCATCGCCACGAAGGCCGCCCCGTGCTCGTGCACGTGCTCGTGCTCGTGCTCGACCCGGTAACGT
>CALCID010000125.1 GCA_937907535.1 uncultured bacterium
CCGCGGAGCCTACCCCGTGCCCGTGCCCGTGCTCGTGCACGTGCTCGTGCTCGTGCTCGACCCGGATACGTTGCCCCACCGCGAAGATTGCCCCGTGCTCGTGCTCGACCCGGCAAGGCAGCCCCACCGCGAAGGCTGCCCCCCTCACGGCTTCACCAGCGCATACATCCGCACGTACTCCACGCCCAGCTCGTCCCGCTCCACGCCGAGCACGTAATCGTCCCCGATCTCGAACACCCAGAGGCGTTCGGGGATGGCGACGTCGCCCAGCATCCTCCCGGCCGCATCGAACACCGTCCACCGGCGCCGCCCGTTCTCCCCCGGGCGCGGGTACGACTCGACCCACAGGTTCCCGGTCCGGTCCACGACCAGCATCCGGTACGCCGGGAACTCCGGCGCCACCGGCGTCTGCTCGATCTCCGCCCGGACGCGACGCAGCTCGTCCACGTTCCGGGCGGACTCCAACCGCTCCTCCCGGTATTTCGCCACGTCCGCATCCCGCACCGTGCGGTCCGGGCCGTGCCAGCGGATCAGCCGCACCAGGAGCCCGTCCCGGGAATGCACCCGGAGCTCGTAGTCCCGCGCCGTGCCCACCACGAAGTTCGCCGGGGCCACCGCCGCCACCGTGTGCGGCCCGAAGGTCACGACGGAAATGAAAAGGTTCGTGCCGTCCGGTCCCTGGATCGGAACGGTCGTGAAGGTGGGATACCGTGCGATGGAGTCCAGGAACTCGCCTTCCGGTCCGTGCCGCGCGAAAGTGCCGTACTGCTCCCGTGGGCTTGCGTCCGGCAACTCGAGCTGCTCGTCGAAGGTGACCACGGAACCGTCCGGGAAGGCGCCCAGCACGATCGGGTTGAAGCCCGGCCGCTCCAGCCGGGCCGACCGGACGAACTGCAGCTCACGGTCGAAGACGGTGATCCGGCGCAGCCGGCCGTCCCACGCCGCGATCGAATCCCCGCGGTACGGCCACACGCCCACAAGCGCCCGGAACTCGCCCGGCCCCTCCCCCGGCCCCCCTACCTCCCCCAGGAAGCGGCCGTCCGCGTCGAACACCCGGAGCTGGGACGAGCCACCGTTCGCCACCACGATCCGGCCATCCTTGAGCCGGGTCGCGCCCGTCACCCGGAACAGTTGATAGGCCGGGTCGCCTTCGACCACCCCGATCTCCAACCGCGGCGGCGACGGCACGCGCCACTCCCGACCCTCGGGCCAGAGCCCGCGCCGTGCCTCCACGATCTGGATCCCCGCGCTGTCCCGCATCACCACGTCCCCCCGACCCGCATCCCCCGCCCCGCACCCCGCAGCCATGCCCGCAAACAGCAACACCGCCGTTCTGAGAGCACGGAAGTTCATCACGACCGTCTCCCGCGTTCGGGGAATCGCTGGCTCCATCGCCCGCATTCCGCTGGCGCCTGCTGGATCGACCCAATGTCCGGCCCGGACAACCGCCGTGTCAACGTTTTCGTGCGCTCCGGACCTGCTCGTACCGCCGGATCACTCCCCGCCCAGCAGCCGATTCAGCACCTCCGCCAGCCGGTAGCCCGCCAGCGCGAACCGCTCGCTCGCGATCCCGAAGGCGCCCCCACGATACGCCTCCGACGGCTCCCGGCCCTGCTCCAGATCCGCAGGATACAGCCGCGTGCGCGCCAGCTCCCACGACTCCCGCGCCCACGCCTCGTACGCACCCGGCTTCAGCCGATCCTCGAGCCGCTCCCGCGGATGCGCGGTCTCGATCTCCTTCGCCAGCCGGTCCAGGTACTCCAGCTCCGTCTCCTCCGGCCCCCGCGCCCGGGACCGGCCCGTGATCGAGTCCCAGTACCAGTGCAGGTTCATGTCCTCGCCGAGCCGGAACAGGTTCCCGCCCCGGTCACCCTCCGGATGCTCCACCGTTATCCGGGCGCTCGCGTGCATCGGCTGGTGCAGGTCGCCCACCAGATGCAGCACCCAGGCGAGGGCAATGGCGCGCTCCGCCGCATCCCGCGAGGGATCCCCGACCACCCCGCCCTGCTCCTCCAACCGGATCAGCACCTCGCCGTTCGTGCCCAGGTCCGGCCGCTCCACCCCCGGCGCCCCCGGCTCCGGCTGCTCCCAGAAGAAGTTCACGTAGTGCCACGAGCTCCGGTGGTACGCGTATTCCGGCCGCTCCCGGTCACGCACCCGGTCCGCCCACGTGGCCGCGATCATGAAGAACGCCCGGTCCCGATCCTCCCCCGCCACCGCCAGCTCATCGTACAGCGACGCCAGCGCCGCATCCGCCGGCGCCGACCGCAATAGCGCCACCGCCCGCGCCCGCGCCTCCGGCGTCATGTGCCGCCACGCAATCGCCGCCACCAGCTGATGCCCGATGTCGTCCCAGGCCCCGAGCGGCATCGGCGCCGCGAGCAACGCGGCCAGCATCAACGCAACCACGAGCACGCGCGGCCCCCGCCGCGCACCAGGTCCCACTCTCGTAACGCCCATCGTTCCCTTCTCCAGGCTCGCCGGCGCCATTGCGCCGGGTGTCAACTAGATTTATAGTAGAAACACGATACCACGGATCGGAACCCGCACGGAGCGTGTGACATGCGTTCGATCCGACGAGTTTTCCCCCTGCTGCTCGGGACGGTCCTGACCGCCGGCGCGTGCGGCGCCCGGGGCGGCCCGTCCGAGCCCGCGCCCGAGCTCACCGAGTGCCCCCTCCCACAGGTCTGGACCGTGGGCGGACGCCGCCCCGTCGGCCTGCGGGTCGAGAACGAGAGCCAGGACTCGGTCGTGATCTTCCTGCGGGAGTGCAAAGGGACGGTGCGGGTCGCGGATGTGCGCCCCGGACAGACCCGGGTCTTCCCGCTGCCCGACCGGCTCCTGGCCTTCCCCGGCGGGCTCCGCTTCCACACGATCCGCCACGAACCGGACTCGGGTCTCCTGGACCACCAGACCGTCACCGTGCCGCTGGACACGGCGAAGATCGTGGCCATACGCATCCCGGCCAGGAGGGTGGAGTGTCCGGTGGAGGTGTACGTGAACGGGGAGCGTCACCATGGTCCGCTCCCGCCGCTGGACCCCGCGCGTCTCGCGGGTGTGGAGTGGATATATCCGGAAGATCCGGAGGCGCCGTCCGGCAGCGTGTGTCCGTCCCTGCACATCCGGCTGCATCCGGAGAAGACGGTGAGCTGAGCGACGTCGTCCGGGCCACCCTCCGGGAGCGCCGCCGGCCGCCACGCCCGAGCCGGCTCCCGGGCGCCCTGTCCGCCGGTGCCGACCCGTGGCCCGGGCATCACACCCATCCCGGGAGCGTTGCGGAGGCCGGGAAGGCGGCGCAACCCCGGTGCGGCGCGCCGCGACGTCGCCTCGAGATCACGCGGTCGGAGCCGCGACCCCGCCGTACCGGGTTTCCACGTAGTCATCCAGGATCCGCAGGAATTCCGCGACCAGCCCTTCGCCCCGGAGCGTGGTGTAGAGCTGCCCGTCCACGTAGACCGGCGCCTTCGGTTCCTCGAACGTGCCGGGGAGCGAGATCCCGATGTGCGCGTGCTTCGACTCGCCCGGCCCGTTCACCACGCACCCCATGACCGCCACCTTCAGCTCCTCGACCCCGGGGTAGCGGGTCCGCCACTCCGGCATCCGCTCGCGGATGTAGGCCTGGATGTCCTCCGCCATCCGCTGGAAGAAGGTGCTCGTGGTCCGGCCGCACCCCGGGCAGGAGCTGACCTGCGGGGTGAAGCTCCGGAGTTCCAGCGACTGGAGGATCTGCTGCGCAACCTGGACCTCCTCGGTCCGGTCCCCGCCCGGCCGCGGCGTGATGGAGACGCGGATCGTGTCCCCGATCCCCTCCTGGAGGAGCACGGAGAGCCCGGCGGTGGTGGCGATGATCCCCTTCATGCCCATCCCGGCCTCGGTCAGGCCCAGGTGCAGCGGGTAGTCGCAACGGGCGGCCAGCTCCCGGTACACCCGGATCAGGTCCTGCACCCCGGAGACCTTCGCGCTCAGGACGATGCGGTCGTGCCCGAGCCCGACCTCCTCGGCCAGCTCCGCGGAGCGCAGCGCGCTCTGCACCATGGCCTCGATCATGACGGACTTCGCGTCCAGCGGCTCGGCCCGCCGCGCGTTCTCGTCCATGAGCTCGGTCAGGAGCTGCTGGTCCAGCGAGCCCCAGTTCACCCCGATCCGCACCGGCTTGCCGTTGTCGATGGCGCACTGCACGATGGTCCGGAAGTTCTCGTCCCGCCGCTTCGCGCCCACGTTGCCGGGGTTGATCCGGTACTTGGCCAGCGCCCGCGCGCACTCCGGGTACTTCGTCAGGAGCAGGTGCCCGTTGTAGTGGAAGTCCCCGATGATGGGCACGTTCACGCCCGCGTCCTCGAGCCGCGCCACGATCTCGGGGACCGCCTGGGCCGCTTCCTCGTTGTTCACCGTGACACGCACGAGCTCGCTGCCGGCCAGCGCCAGCGCCGCCGCCTGCGCCGCCGTGGCCGCGGCATCGGACGTGTCCGTGTTCGTCATGGACTGCACGACGATGGGGTGGCAGCCGCCCACCCGGACGCCACCCACATCCACCGTGACCGTTCGCCTACGCTCTCTCATCTCGCAACCGGGTGTTGCAACGATCCGCTGGGAATTTCAACGGGCGCGGGCCGATCGGGGACGCGGGGATGCGCCGCGAGCCCCCGTAGCCGCCGTCGTCCGCCGCGCCCGGCGCGTGGCCACCCGTCGCTCGCCACGTCCGGGCACACCGGCAATCACGCCAATCCAATCTAGTACCCCCGGGGCGCCCTCCGGGTGCGCTCCGGCCGCTCACCTCCCGCCAGGGGACGGGCAATCCCCCGGCGCGGCACGGCCGCTGCAGCGAACGGGCTCCCCGTCTGCCACCGGAGCCGCGCATGACCCGCATCGATCACGACCGCGACCCCCGCCCCGACCGCCGCCTCGGCTTCGCCGTCAAGGTGCTCGGCCGGGAGGGCCTCCCGAGCCACGACACCCGCCGCTGGCAGTCCGGGCCCAGCGTGGCCGTCTCCATTGACGCCCTGCACGCCATCCTGGACTACCTGGGCGACGTCGAAATCCGCATGTACCGGCTCTCTTCCGACTTCGTCCCCTACGCCACGCACCCGGAGCTGCCCCGGTTCCACAACCAGATCCGGGACCACGCGGTCGAGCTCGCCCGGATCGGCCGGTACGCCCGGGCCCGGGACATCCGACTCTCCCTACACCCGTCCCAGTACGTGGTGCTGAACGCCGAGAATCCGGACATCGCCGCATCGGCGCGCCGGGAGCTGGACGCGCAGGCCGAGCTCCTGGACGCCATGGAGCTCGGGCAGGAGGCCGTCGTCGTCGTCCACGTGGGCGGCATGTACGGCGACCGGGACGCGGCCCTCCGCCGCTTCATCGCCAACTACCACACCCTCTCCGAGCCCGCGCGCCGGCGCCTCGTCATCGAAAACGACGAAGCTTCCTTCACCGTCGTCGACTGCCTCCGGATCCACGAGGCGATCGGCGTCCCGGTGGTCTTCGACCACCAGCACCACCGGCTGAACCCCGGCGGACTCGAGCCCGAGGACGCGGCCCGCCGCGCCCTCGGCACCTGGCCGGCGGTCGTCACGCCGATAATCCACTTCTCCTCCGCCCGCCTCGACGGCCGGACCGTCAAGCGCGGCGGCGTCACGCGGGTCGAGCCGCCGCTCCTCCGGCAGCACGCGGACTTCGTCGATCCCTGGACCTTCGCCGACTTCCTCGCCCGCCTCGCCGACCTGCCCTTCGACGTCATGATCGAGGCCAAGGCCAAGGACCTGGCCGTCATCAAGCTGCGCCGGGACCTGGCCGCCCTCGGCCGCCTGGAGACGCTCCGCGCGCCCTGGCCACCGCCGCGGACGTGGCGGCGCCCCGGGGAGCCTGCGGTACGCGACGTCGCCCCGGCACCCGACGTCGCCCCGAAGCCCGTTGCCCGGCGCCCCGAACCCGCCCGCGCGGCTAGCGGCCCAGATCCGGCCACTCCGAAAGGGGACGCGTGGACTCCACCACGTGCATCCCGGCCGCCGCGAAATGCTCCAGCATCTCCTCCGCCTGCGGCGTGAAGTCGAACAGGAACTCGCCCGGCCGCTCCGGGTCCGGCACCGCCACCGACGACATGCAGTCCCGGAGGATGTAGACCTTGTTCACGAGCTTCGGGTCGATCTGCCCGAGCAGGTCCTCGATGGTGTTCCGCACGCAGTGGCTCGCCGCCTGCCCGGCGATCACCACCGCGTCCGACTGGAGCAGCACCTCCACGAACTCTACGTTCCGCTCGGCCAGCGGCCGGCCGTCGTGACCCACGAGCACCTCCGGCGCGAGCACCGAGTAGTACTCGGTCAGCGGCGCCGTGCCCTTGACCTGCACGTCCGCCCGCGACAGCCGCGCGTAGGAGTGGAACATCCGCGCCTCGTGCACCACGCCCACGAGCGCGTGCCCCGCGCTCCCCAGGATGCAGTGCGGCGGCCAGAGGTAGAGCCGGTACTTCCCCGACGCCTCGAGCTGCTCGCAGTAGTGCGTGACCTCACGGACCAGCCAGTCGTAGTCCCCGGGCCCGAGCCAACCGGCCAGCGCGGGGTTCGGCCGCATCCGCCCGGACTTGATGTCCTCCGCCGTGACCTCCCGGTGCGGCGCCGGCGGGTTCCCGTTCTCGTCCAGCCAGAACGCCGGGGAGAAGATCTGATACGGGTGGTGCGTGTCCAGCGTGCAGGTGATGTGCGTGATCGCCCGCAGGTTGCGGTAGATGAACCGCGCGATCCGGTCGTTGTCCTCGAGCGCGCCCCGCCCGCTCCGCCCACCCACGTACAGCGAGCCCTCCGGGAAACAGAAGTCCTTCTGGTAGTCGATCAGCAGGAGGTGGATCCGGTAGTCGTCCTCCTGTGCCGGCCGGATGCCATGCAGCTTCCGCCACTCCACCGCCGCCTCGAAGAGCTTCTGCTGGTCCGGCGAGTACGACCAGCGACTCGCGTTCGCCGGATCGTAGAAATCCGGGATCGGCAGCTCGGTCCAATCGTTCGCTTTCGACATCTTCGAACCTCGACCTCCAGGTTCCCGCTCCGGCCGCGCGGCCCCGGGTGGCGCCGCGCTCGCGCGGCAAGTTAATGCGGGACCACCGCCGGGGCCACCCGCGGCGGACCCGCTCGGCCCCACGCCGGCGTGGCAGTACCCGCTTCGCGGTACGGGTGCGTTGCCGGGTCGAGCCCGCGCACGCGCGCGCACGTGCAGACGTCGCAATCCCGTCGCGGCGATCCGTACGGCCGCTACGACGCCGGTCCAGGGATCCGACGGCCCATGACGCGGCCTGCCCGGGCGACGCCATCGTCCCCGTCCCACGCCGTGCTCCCCGTCCGGCGCGGCCGCGGCCGGCACCCGCTTCGCCCCGAGGCGCGCCGGTGGCAACGCCGATCGGCGTGCTCGCGACGCCCTCATGGCGGGCCCGCACCACGGCCTGCCCCCCTGCACCGGTCGCCGGCGGCCGGCTCATTGGAGACCCGGCAGGCCTCCCGCCCCGGGCCCGGGCTCCCGGTCCCCCGTGGTTCGTCCGGCCATCCGGCGCGGTGCGGTAATCACCGATCGTTATCCGCCGCCGCCCCCACCCACGACCCGATCGCCTATGCCCTTTTCCTTCATTGCGCAATTCTACAATCGTACGGCCCACTCTGTTTTCGTGGCCACCCGGCCTGCGTCCCGGCTGTCAGAGCCCCAGGACAGATTACAAGCCGTGTCATGGACTGGAAGCCGCGGGCGCAATCGGCTACATTGCCCGCATTGCACGTGCAGTCCGAGTCCTCGATCGATCCCCTCCAGCGAGACAAGGAGACCGAGACATGCTTCGACCCGGAGATCCGGCACCCGATTTCTCCCTACCCGCAGACGATGGATCGATGGTTCGGCTCGCCGACCTGCGCGGCCGCAAGGTCGTCCTGTATTTCTATCCGAAGGATGACACCCCCGGCTGCACGATCGAAGCATGCGAATTCCGCGATGTGCTCCCGCGAATCGACGCCGGCGGCGCGGTGGTCCTGGGCGTGAGCCCCGATTCCGTGGAGTCGCACCGCAAGTTCCGCGACAAGTACGGCCTCAACTTCCGGCTCCTCTCGGATACCGACATCGCGGTCGCGGAAGCGTACGGGGTCTGGAAGGAGAAGACCGTGTACGGCCGCACGTTCTGGGGGGTGGAACGCACGACCTTCATCATCAATGAGGAGGGCCGGATCGCGAAGGTCTTCCCCAAGGTCACCCCGCAGGGGCATGCCGCGGAGGTTCTCGCGGCGCTCGACGGCGCCGGCTGACCGTCGGCCGCGGCGCCCGCCGTCGTGGCCCGAATTCCCATACAGTTCCCCTTGACGGGTCCCGCAGTACACGCTATCATGCGCTTTCGTGCAGGAAAATCTGGCGTACCCGGAGTTCGAGTGATGCTCGGCCACGTCTGTTCGAAGACCACGATGACCACCATGACCCGGCTCTCGACGAGAGGCGGCGTGCTGGCGTACGTGGCATAACAGACGAAAGCCAGGTTCCTGCAGGCGCGGCCTCTCGGTGATCGAGGGGCCGCGTTTTTTCGTTTGGGCCGCGTTCTTTCGCGTCCGGCCCGCCGGCGGTCGTGCCTGTTGCACGGCGTGCCGAGCCGGCCCCGGCCGCGATCGGCGTGAGGAGGTGTCCCCGGATCTGGCCGCGTCCCGTTGTGGCGTTTGCCTCCGGGTGGGGCCACCGGATCTCTTCCGCGCGTTGCGCGACGCGGTCGTGCCACCTTCAACGTACGGAGACCGGACCGTGGCTCCGAAGCTCCAATCCGCACGGGTCAGGATCCCGTGCAGCACATCGAACCTGGGTGCCGGCTTCGACTGTATCGGGCTGGCGCTCGACCGTTACCTGGAGGCGCGCTACGAGCCGGGGCCGGACCCGCTCCGGGTGGAGCGGCGAGGCACGGTGGCGAGCCTGGACGTCCCGGCCGACCGGGACCTGCTCGTGGGCGCGTTCCTCCGCGCGCTGCGGTCCGGGGCGGACGTCTCCGAGCCACGCGGCTGGATCGTGATGGACTCCGAGATCCCGGTCGCGCGCGGGCTGGGCTCTTCCGCCGCCGGGGTGGTGGCCGGGCTCGCGCTCGCCGAGGCCGCGCTCGGGCGGGACGCCACGCCCGAAGCCCGCAGTCGCTGGCTTCGGGATGCCGACGCGCTCGAGGGGCACCCGGACAACGCCGCGCCCGTGATCTTCGGCGGCCTGGTGGCCGTTGCCAGGGACGCCAGCGGTCGTCCGGTCCCGATCTCTCTGCCACTCGCCCCGGAGATCGGCTTCGCCTTCGCCGCGCCGCCCGTGGAGGTTTCGACCCGGGAGGCGAGGCGCGTGCTCCCGGAGAGCGTGCCCCACGCCGTCGCCTCCGCAGCCCTCGGCCGCGTCGCCGCGCTCCTGCACGGGCTCGCCACGGCGGACCCGGAGCTCCTCGCGATCGGCTTCCAGGACGATCTACACGTCCCCTATCGGCTGCCTCTGATCCCGGGCGCGGAACACGCCGTCGCCGCCGCCCTCGAGGCCGGCGCATGGGCCGTCACCATCTCCGGGAGCGGGTCCGGGCTCATCGCGGTTTGCGCCCGCGAACGCGCCCCGGCCGTGGCCGATGCCCTCACCCTCGGGTTCAGGCAAGCCGGTTTCGACGCGGGTTCCCCTGAGGGCCGTGACCCCGGGGCCGTCGTCGCATTCGCCGCGAGTCCCGACAGGAACGGCGCTCAGATCGGAGGTCCCGCGTGGCGTTGATCGTCTGCAAGTTCGGCGGCACCTCCGTCGCCACGCCCGACCGGATCCGGGCGGCAGCGGCCCGCATCGCCGCGATCCATGCCGAAGGCCACGCCATTGCCGTGGTGATCTCCGCCATGGGCCACACCACGGACGAGCTGCTGGGCCTCGCCGCGGCCGTCGCGCCCGCGTCCGCCAACCGCTGCCGCCGCGAACTGGACCTCATCCTTGCCACCGGCGAACAGCTCTCGGCCGGGCTCCTCGCCCTCGCCATCGCCGAGGCCGGCGTGCCCGCCGTCGCGTTCACCGGCCCGCAGGCGGAGATCATGACGGACCGGAGCCACAACAACGCCCGCATCCGGGACGTCCGCGCCCGCCGCGTCCGTCGCGCCCTTGCCACCGGGCACGTCCCCGTGGTGGCCGGGTTCCAGGGGCTCAGCTCGTCCCGGGACATCACCACCCTCGGGCGCGGCGGAAGCGACACGACCGCCGTGGCCCTCGCCGTCGCGCTCGGCGCCGACCGCTGCGACATCTACACCGACGTGGACGGCATCTACACCGCCGACCCGCGCCTCGTACCGGGCGCTCGCCGGCACCCGCGGCTCCACCACCGCGAAGCCCTGATGCTCGCGCACGCTGGCGCAGCCGTGCTGCACCCTCGGGCAGCCGCGCTCGCCGCCATACACGAGCTGCCTTTACGCATACTCTCGAGTCCGGCTTTCGGACCCGAATCCGGCACCCTTGTCGAAGGAGCAGTACCCGTGGAAGGCCCTCATCTCCTGGGCGTGGCGGCGGCCGCCGACACGACCCGGCTCATCGTGGAGCTCCCGGCGCACGGCCGTGCCCCGACCGCAGCCGTGCTCCATGCGCTCGGCCGTGCCGGCATCCCCGTGGAATCGCTGGATGACCGGAGCATCGAGTCCGGCGTTCGGCGCATCGCGGTCGCGCTCCGGGCGGAGCACGCGCCCATGGCCGAGCGCGTGTTGCGGGAGGCGCTCCGGGACGAGACCAGGGTCCGGATCGAGGCGGCGAGGACGAAGGTGACCGTCGTGGGCACGGGCCTGGCCTCGTACGGCGCCGCGCTGGCGTCCGCGCTCCAGCGGCTCGCCCGGGACGGGATCGAGCCGGACGACCTGAACGTCTCCGAGCTCGGCGTGACCATGTACCTCGCGCCGGAGCACGCGGAGCACGCCGTGCGCACCCTGCATGACGCACTCTTCGCCGCAGGCGAGCTCGACCGGGCGCAGCGCCGCGCCGCGGGGGATCCGGGTGCGGCCGCCCGGATCGATGCTCGGGGCCGGAGGCCGGCGTGAGGGTTGGTGTCGCGCTCTACGGGTTCGGCACGGTCGGCGGCGGGCTCGCGGACGTTCTCGCCGCCCGGGGCGACGAGTTCCGCAGTCGGTACGGCCTGGACCTGGAGGTCCGGTACGTGGTCGTGCGGGACGCCAAACGGCCGCGTGCCGGCGCCCCGGACGGCGCCCGGCTCACGGACGACTGGCGCGCCCCGCTCGAGGACCCGGGTGTGGGCGTGGTCGTGGAGGTCATGGGCGGGACGGACCGTGCCGGAGACGTGGTGCGCCAGGCGCTGGCGAGCGGGCGGGCCGTGGTGACGGCGAACAAGGCGTTGATCGCCGCGGACGGCAAAGCGCTCGAGCGCCTGGCGGCGGCTGCCGGTGCCGCACTCCGTTACGAGGCGGCCGTTGGCGGGGCGATCCCCATCCTGCACATGCTCCGGGGCACGCTCGTCGCGAACCGGATCACCCGCGTGCGTGGGATCGTGAACGGGACCACGAACTTCATCCTCACCCGGATGGAAGAGTCCGGCCAGTCCCTCGAAGAAGCCCTCGACGATGCCCGGCGGCTCGGGTTCGCGGAGGCTGACGCCACCGCGGACCTCTCTGGTCTCGACGCCGCCCGGAAGCTCGTGATCCTGGCCCGGCACGCCTTCGGACGATGGCTGCCGCTGGATCGGGTGAGTGTCCAGGGCATCGGAGCCGTCACGCCCGTGGTGGTCGGCGCGGCGAGGCGGCGGGGCGAACGGATCAAGCTGATCGCCGAAGCCGCGCTTGACGCGGCCGGCGGGATCGCGCTACGTGTAGCGCCGCAGGCCATTCCCGAGGCGGATCCGCTCGCGCGGGTGCGGGGCGAGATGAATGCCATCGCCGTCGAGGGCGATTTCGCCGGCCCGCTGCTCCTCATCGGCCGGGGCGCCGGTCGGCACGCCACTGCGTCCGCCGTCGCCACGGACCTCGTGGAGGTCGCCCTTGGGGGACCGGTCGGCGCGGGCGGGAGGTAAGATCCACTCGAGGTAGATGATCCGGGAACGCCGCCTCCGGCGGGCGCCCCGAGCGCGGGCGGCAAGGAGATGAACCGTTCATGAACGCATCGAGCCAGGCACCGCAGGCGATCGCGGGCGACGCGGGATCGGGCGTCCAGGTGCGCGCCGAGCCGGAGCCCGGCGTGATCCGGCGGTACGCCGAGTTGCTCCCGCTGACCGACCGTACGCCGCGGCTCACGCTCCACGAGGGCAGCACGCCCCTCGTCTTCGCGCCCCGCCTGGCGGAATGGGTCGGCGTCCGCGAACTGTACCTCAAACTCGAAGGGATGAACCCCACCGGCTCCTTCAAGGACCGGGGCATGGTGGTGGCCGTGGCCAAAGCCCTCGAGCGGGGCGCGAGCACCGTGCTCTGTGCATCCACGGGGAACACCGCCGCGAGTGCCGCGGCGTACGCGGCCCGGGCGGGGATCCGGGCGGTCGTGCTCCTGCCGGGCGGCAAGGTCGCCACGGGGAAGCTCGCCCAGGCCCTGGCCTACGGCGCGAAGGCCATCGCGATCGACGGCAACTTCGACCAGGCGCTGGACCTCGCCCGCTCCCTCGCGGAGCGCTACCCGCTGGCCCTCGTCAACTCGGTCAACCCCGATCGCATCGCGGGGCAAACCACGGCCGCCTACGAAATCTGCGACGTGCTGGGCGACGCGCCGGACATCCTCTCCCTGCCCGTGGGCAACGGCGGCAACATCACGGCCTACTGGCTCGGGTTCCGCCGCTACCACGAGCGCGGCGCGAGTACCCGCCTCCCCCGCATCGTCGGGACCCAGGCGGCGGGCGCCGCGCCGCTCGTGCTCGGCAGGCCCGTGGAGAACCCCGAGACCATCGCCACCGCGATCCGCATCGGCAGGCCCGCGAGCTGGGACAGTGCGGTGGCCGCCGCCCGGGAATCCGGCGGCCTGATCCACGCCGTGTCGGACGACGCCATCCTGGAAGCCTACCGGCAGATCCCACGCCTCGAAGGCGTGTTCTGCGAGCCGGCCTCCGCCGCCTCCGTGGCAGGCCTCCGCGAGGCGGTCCGCACCGGGAAGGTCGACCCGGCCAGCCGGTGCGTCTGCGTACTCACCGGACACGGCCTCAAGGACCCGGAGACCGCCATGGCCGCGGGCGTCGAGATCCAGCGCGTCGAGGCGAAGGAGGACGCGATCCTGAGCGCCATCGGGCTGTGAGCCACACCGACGGCTCGATGCCCTCGGGGCGCACAACACCACGAGCCCGACAAGCTCTCTTCGCCAACCAGCCTTCCCCGGATCCAGGGCCCTTACTCGGGGCTCTGCGCGCATTCCAGGTACAACGCTCCCGGGGAGCGGGCGACGTGCCCCCGGCCAACTCCCCGGTACACAGCCCGGCCGAATCGCCTGGCATGCTCCGGGAACATGTCACGACCCTCCAGGCGGAGCGCCAGACACAGGGCGCCGGCGCTCGCTCGTGGACTCGCATGGCCCGAGGGGGTCACCCGGGGGACTGGAGGTGTGGGCCGGGCGGCAGGTTCTGGCTCCTGTCTAGCGGCAACCTGTGCACGGTCCCGGGCGTCGTGGGGTTCTCTGCACACCCGACGCGAATGACCGAGCGGCGCACGCCCGGGCGTGACTCTCGTCACCGCCCCGCGCACGCCGCTCAGCCCGCGCTCCCGGCCAGGAC
>CALCID010000126.1 GCA_937907535.1 uncultured bacterium
ATCACTCGAGGATTTCGGTGACGACGCCGGCGCCGACCGTGCGGCCGCCCTCGCGAATGGCGAAGCGCAGCTCCTTCTCCATCGCGATCGGCGTGATCAACTCGATCTCCATCTGCACGTTGTCGCCCGGCATCACCATCTCCACCCCCTCCGGCAGCTTCACCGTGCCCGTCACGTCCGTCGTCCGGAAGTAGAACTGCGGCCGATACCCCTGGAAGAACGGCGTGTGACGACCACCCTCCTCCCTCGTCAGCACGTACACCTCGGCCTTGAACTTCGTGTGCGGCGTGATCGAGCCCGGCTTCGCAAGCACCATCCCACGCTCCACCTCGTCCTTCGCAACACCGCGCAGCAGCAGCCCCACGTTGTCGCCCGCCACCCCCTCCTCCAGGAGCTTGCGGAACATCTCCACACCCGTCACCACCGTCTTCTTCGACGCCCCAAGCCCCACAATCTCCACCTCATCCCCAACCTTGATCCGACCACGCTCGATACGGCCCGTCGCCACCGTCCCACGACCCGTGATCGAGAACACGTCCTCCACAGGCATCAGGAACGGCTTGTCCGTATCACGCACCGGCTCCGGAATGTACGAGTCCACCGCATCCATGAGCTCGGTGATCTTCTTCCCCCACTCCGACTCCGGATCCCCACTCTCCAGCGCCTTCAACGCACTGCCACGAATCACCGGAATCTCATCCCCAGGGAAGTCATACTCCGACAAAAGCTCCCGAACCTCCAGCTCCACCAGGTCCAGAAGCTCCGGATCGTCCACCATGTCCACCTTGTTCAGGAAGACCACGATGTACGGCACGTTCACCTGACGCGCCAGCAAAATGTGCTCGCGCGTCTGCGGCATCGGACCATCCGCAGCACTCACCACCAGAATCGCCCCGTCCATCTGCGCCGCACCCGTGATCATGTTCTTCACATAATCCGCGTGCCCAGGGCAGTCCACGTGCGCGTAGTGCCGCTTCTCCGTCTCGTACTCCACGTGCGACGTCGCAATCGTGATCCCACGCTCACGCTCCTCAGGCGCCTTGTCAATCTGATCGTACCCAATATGCTGCGCCAAACCCTTCGCCGCCTGAATCCGCGTGATCGCCGCCGTCAACGTCGTCTTCCCATGATCCACGTGCCCAATCGTCCCAACGTTCACGTGCGGCTTCGTCCGCTCAAACTTCGCCTTGGCCATGTCTCTCCTCGAGGTGGTCCGGTGGTCCGGGTTCAGGAGCTCGCGACGGGGATTGAACCCGTGACCTCTTCCTTACCAAGGAAGCGCTCTACCACTGAGCTACGCGAGCGTGCGTACGCGCGGCGCGGTTCGGCGCCCCTCTCGCGCCGAACCCGCGCCGCTGCGCACGGATCGGGCAGCTCCACGCACCCTGCGCGGCAACCACCCGATCGAGGAGCGGGCGACGGGACTCGAACCCGCGACCCTCAGCTTGGAAGGCTGATGCTCTAGCCAACTGAGCTACGCCCGCCCAACAGGAGCTGACGAAGGGACTCGAACCCTTAACCTGCTGCTTACAAGGCAGCTGCTCTACCGATTGAGCTACGTCAGCGCCAAGACAGACATGTACGATAAGCAGGCATCGGTCCGCTGTCAAGCGCGCTTCCAGCGGGTGCCGCGCGGGGTGTCTTCCACGATGACGCCGGCCGCGGCGAGCTCGCTGCGGATCGCGTCCGCGGTCGCGAAGTCCCTGCGGCTGCGCGCCTCCTGGCGCGCGGCGATGCGTTCCTCGACCCAGCGCTCGAACTCCGCATCCTCGTGGCCCGTCTGTTTCCGGGCCAGGCCGAGGACGCCGAGCACCTCGTCGATGCGGAGGAGCGCCCGCCGCGCCTGCTCCAGGTCGGCGGGCGCCGCGGCATCGAGCGCATCGAGCGCCGCATTGGACCTGCGCACGAAGGTGAAGAGCGCGCCGAGGCCGGCGGGCACGTTGAAATCGTCGTCCATGGCGGCCTCGAACTGGCGCAGCGCTTCATCCGCGATGTCGGGGAGGGCCGAGGGCGGCGCCGTGGGGTTCGTCGGCGTGGCGTCCAGCCGGTCCTGGAAATCGAGGAGGCGACGCATCGCCGCCCGGGCGTCTTCGAGGCCGGCCAGCGTGAAGTCCAGCTCCTTCCGGTAATGGGCCGAGAGGAGGAGATAGCGGATGACTGCGGGCTCGAAGCCGCGCGCGAGCAGGTCCCTGAGCGTGTACACGTTCCCCAGGGACTTGGACATCTTCTCGGAGTCGATGAGGAGGTGCTTCGTGTGCAGCCAGTAGCGCACGAACGGACGACCGGTGGCGCCCTCGGACTGGGCGATCTCGTCCTCGTGGTGGGGGAAGACGAGGTCTTCGCCACCGGTGTGGATGTCGAAGGTCTCGCCGAGCTCCGTCATGCTCATGGCGGAGCACTCGAGGTGCCAGCCCGGGCGGCCCTCGCCCCAGGGCGCCGGCCACGTTGCGCCGACGCGTCGGTCCTCGTCCTTGGCGGCCTTCCAGAGGGCGAAGTCCCGGATGTCCGTCTTGCCGTACTGGTCCGCCGCGACCCGTTCACCCTGCCGGACCTGGTCCAGCTCGACCCGGGAGAGCTTTCCGTACTCCGGGAAGGAGGAGATGTCGAAGAACACCGAGCCATCCGCCACGTAGGCGTGGCCGCGCTCGAGCAGGCGCTCCACCAGGGCGATCATCTCCGGGATGTGCCTGGTGGCTCGGGGGTAGACGTCGGCGCGGAGGATGCCGAGGGTGTCCAGGTCCTCGAAGAAGCCGCGGATGTAGGGCGCGGTGAACGAATCTATGTCCTGGCCGTCGCGGAGCGCGCGCTCGATGATCCGGTCGTCCACGTCCGTCAGGTTCATGACGAACTTGACGCGGTAGCCCTTCCACTCCAGGTACCGGTGCAGGATGTCGTTGAACAGGAAAGTCCGGTAGTTCCCGATGTGGGGGAGCTGGTAGACCGTCGGGCCACAGGCATAGACGCGGACGAGCTCGGGGTCGAGCGGCTCGAAGGGCTCGAGTGAACGGGTGAGCGTGTTGTAGAACCTAAGCGACATGCTGGGCTCCGAGTGGGGAGCGGCCGGCCGCGGGCGCGTGCGGCGCCCGGCCGTCGCCCCGGTAGAACGTGATCGCTGAGAACGGGACTTCGGCGCCGTCGGCCCGGGGACGTCGCCGGACTCCACCTTCGGGTTCCAGGCCCGTGCCCCGCCGGTGGCCGGCTCCGCCGCCGGTGTGCTCGAGGCCGGAGACGGCGCGGCTCCGGCTCCCGACGCACCCGATCCCGGGGGGTTCGCAGAGCTCGTCGTTCCTGCCGGTCGCGGCGTGGGGGTCGGCGCTCATGGATTCAGGCGGATCTGGGTGATTCGCCAGCCGGCGTCTTCGCGGACCAGTGCGACGAAGACGATCATCTGCTCGGCGATGGTCGTGCCCCGGACGCGAGCGGTCCAGGTGAACTCACCGAACGCGCGGGGCGGCGCATCCCCGACCAGCTTGGAGGAACGGGGCCGGACCCAGACGGTCTCCCGGTCGTCGAAGACGCGGCGCAGCACCGCTGCGGCCTGCCGGGGCCCGAGGGGCCCCATGGCGTCGCCGCCGATATCGATGGCGAGGCCGGAGCGGGCGGCCAGGGTGGCGAGGCCGGCGGCATCGCCGCGCGCCCAGTACGTTGCAAGCCGACTGACGACCTGCTCGAGGTCGCGCTGCTGCGCGGCCGCGGTGGCCGTGGTCCCCACGACGAGCGCGAGCACGGCCGTTGCAACCCGGAGAGTCATGCCGGTTCCCCCACGGCCCGCATTTCGTCGAGGATCATCTCGACGACCCGGGCGGGCTCCTCGGCGGCGATCACCGGCCGGCCGACGATGATGAAATCCGCGCCGGCCCGTACGGCCGCGGCGGGCGTTGCGGTCCGGACCTGGTCCCCGCCGCCCACGCCCTCGGGCCGGATCCCGGGCGTCAGGACCAGGAACTCGGCGCCGTACCGCCGCTTCAGGACCTCGGCTTCGAGCGCGGACGCGACGACGCCGTGGAGGCCCGCATCGGCCGCGAGGGCCGCGAGCCGGGCGACCTCCTCGCGCACGGAGCAAAGCTCCTTCCCCCAGACCTCCTCGATGTCCGCGACCGCGGCCGACGTCAGCAGCGTCACGCCGATCAGCCGCGGGCCGTCGTGGCCGGCCGCCTCCCGAGCGGCACGGAGCATGGCCGAACCCCCGGACACGTGCAGCGTGAGCATGTCGACGCCCAGGCGAGCGGCCGCCTCCACCGCGCGCGCCACGGTGTGCGGGATGTCATGGTACTTCAGGTCGAGGAAGACCTTCTTGTCGCGAGCCCGGAGCTCCCGCACCACATCCGGCCCTGCGGCGGTGAAGAGTTGCGAGCCGACTTTGTAGTACCGGACGTCGGTGCCGATACGGTCCACGACGGCGAGCGCTTCGCCCGCATCGTGGAGGTCGAGTGCAACGATCAAGTTTGCCATGGCGATCATTCGGAGCGTGGCCGGGCGGACCTCGCGGTCAGTGCACCTGCCCCGCTCCGATCAACTCACGAATGTCGCTGACTCCGTGGTCTCGTCCGAACCGGATGAGGCCAGACAATACACGCTCCGCGGTCCGAGGGTCCGCGAAGGTCGCCGTCCCGATCTGTACGAGGCTCGCGCCGGCGAGCAGGTACTGCACGGCGTCGGCGGCGGAACGGATGCCGCCGATGCCGAGGATCGGGATGTCCACCCGGCGCCGGGCCTGCCACACGGCGTGCACGCCGATCGGCAGCAGCGCCGGGCCGCTCATGCCGCCCGGGCCGGCGCCCAGCACCGGCCGCCGCGTCTCAATGTCGAAAAGGAGCCCGGGCATGGTGTTCACCAAGCTCAAGCCATCCGCGCCGGCCTTCGCGGCCACCTCGGCCATGCGCCCGATGTCCGGCACGTTGGGGGACAGCTTCACGATCAACGGCCGGGCCGTTGCATCGCGCGCGGCGCGGACGACCTCGGCCAGCAGATCCTCCCGGGTCGAGAACATCGCCCCGCCTTCCTTCACGTTCGGGCACGACACGTTCAGCTCGAACCCGAGGAACCCCTCGATCGGGTCGAGGGTGCGCAGCACGTGCACGTAGTCGTCCACCGTGCGCCCCGCCACGTTCACCAGGACCTGCGCCCTGCGCAGGTTCTCCCGGAACCAGGGGAGCACCTCGTCCCGGAATCGCTCCAGCCCCACGTTCGCGAGGCCGACCGAGTTGAGCATGCCGGCGGCGAACTCGGCAACCCTGGGCGCCGGGTTCCCCTGGCGGGGCTCCGGGGTCACGGCCTTGGCCACCATACCGCCGAGGGCGTCGAGCCGCACCAGGCGATGCAACTCCCGGCCGTAGCCACAAGTTCCACTGGCCAGGAGCACCGGGTTCTGGAAGACGGCGCCGAAGATCCGCTGCTCGAGCTTCACGGCGTCACCGGCTCCCGCCCCTGATCGTGTCCAGCCGGAGCGAATCGGTCCGCACCTGCGTGGTGTCGATGAGCAGCAGCGTATCGACCCGGAGGAACGAATCGATGGCCACGGTGTCGGCGCGCATGCATGCGGCGCGTACGCTGTCGCTCCGGATGCCGACGATGCCGAGGCTGTCGATCAACGCCCCGCAGGCGATCTCCAAGCTGTCCGTCCTGGCCGCGAGGCGAGCGCTGTCCAGCAGCGCGATCGCCCGGGCGACGCCCGCGTCCCGCTGGTCCGCCTCGGCCATGGCCAGCTCCCGGAGCGCACCGAGCGTGCGTGAGAGCCGCTGCTCGGCCTCCTCGAAATCGACGCCGCGGTCCCGGCGCTCCAGGGCGGCCAGGTAGACGTTGTCCCTGGACCCGGCGAGCCGCTCGCGGATCGCCGCCAGCTCTTCGGCGGACGGGGCGAGGTCGGCGGCGGCGAGCAGGGCTTTCGGGGCCCACGTCGCATCCGGGACGACGTCGGCGTAAGCGATGAAGAGCTGACGGGCGAGCCCCGGCGCCTCGAGCTCGTCCCGGGCCAGCTCGGCCGCGGCGAACAGGGCGAGGGGCTGGCCGGTCCGCTGCGCGTGCTCGAGGAGCACGGCCACGGCGCGCATGTTCCGGAGCATCGTGCGCGCCTCCGGGTCCGCGACCGCGGCGAGCAGCGTCGCGCGGGCGTCATCCAGGGCGGCCATGTCCGTGGCCCGGGCGAGCTGCCACTTCGCGCGGAGGATGCGCGCCCGGTCCACGATCGAGCCGGTGGCGGCGGAGAGGACGGCGTCCACCGCCTTCTCGGCCGCATCCATGTCGCCGGCCGCCGCGGCGAGTTCTCCGGCGTAGAGGGTGAGCTCCAGCCGCCGCGTGAGGGGCCACGGGGCATCGGCCGCGCCTTCGAGGAGCGCCCGCGCCGGGTTCGGGCCCCAGCGGGCCGCCGCGACGCCCGCCAGGCGCCGCATGGAATCCGCAAACGTGTGCGCATTGGCGTCGGCGAGGAGCGTTGCGAACGCCGCGCGGGCGCGCTCCGTGTCGTCGCCTTCGACGGAGCGGCGGGCCGACTCGATGCGCGCCTCGCGGGCGATCGGCCCCTTTGCGCTGCTCGCCGCCTCGAGGTCCGCCCAGCCCCCATCGTCATCACCGATGGCGAACCGCGCCCGCGCCCGCCAGAGGTGCGCGAACGCGAGCATGTCCCCGGACCCGCCTCCCCCCTCCACCGCCGCGTCCAGGTGGAGTATGGCCGCGTGGTAGTTCGCGAGCCGGTACTCCGTGGCGCCCAGGTACGCGTGGGCGCCCATCCGGATCCGCTTGTCCCCGGTCTCCGCGACGAGCCGCTGGAGCGCGGCGCGGGCCGCCGGATAGTCGCTCCGCCCGAAATGGGAGCGGGCGATCAGGAACAGCGCATCGTCGGCCCACCGCCCCTGCGGCGACTGCCGGAGCGACTTCGCGGCCTTCTCGAGCGCCAGGCCGTAGCTCGCGTACGCGGCTCCCGGGTTCCCCTGCGCCGCGGCCCGCTCCGCCTCCGCGAAATGCCGCTTCGCGTTGTACAGCGAGTTGAAATACGCGCACGCCGAGACCACGAGGCCGAGCGACGCCGCGAAGACCGCGCCCCGTCTCATGTCCCGACCTCCAGCGCCCAGTCGTGAGTCCGGAAGAATTCGTCCACCGCATCCGCCAGGGCGTTCGCGACCTTCCGCTGGAACGCGGCCGTGCCGAGGAGCGCGGCTTCCTGCGGATGACTCATGAACCCGACCTCGACCAGCACGGCGGGCATGAACGCCCCCACCAGCACGACCAGCCCCCCCTGCTTCACGCCCCGGTCGGGCCCGGGGTGGAAGGTCGCCAGGTTCTTCTGCACGACCTCGGCGAGCGCGTGCGACGCGCGCAGGTAGAAGTCGTTGCGCAGGTTGTTCAGGATCTGGTCCAGCTCCGGCAGTCCCCGGGCGCCGTTGCCGTTCTCCTCGTAGGCGACTGCGGCGTTCTCCATTTCGGCGACGCGGCGCTCGTCCTCGGTCCGGGCCTCGGACAGGATGAACGTCTCGAACCCCCGGGCGCGGTTGCGCGCGGCGTTCAGGTGGATCGAGAGGAAGAGCGCGCGCGGGCGCCCGGCCTTCAACCGGTTCGCCATGCGGGGCCGTTCCATGAGCGGAACGAGGACGTCCTTCGTCCGGGTCAGGTGGACCTCGTAGCCACGCTCCCGCAGCTGTTCCGCGAGGCGGACCGCTATGGCGAGGGCCACGTCCTTCTCGCGGAGACCGTTCGGTCCCCGGGTCCCCGGGTCCTTTCCGCCGTGGCCCGGGTCGATGATCACCACGCCGGGCTCGGCGGCGGTCCGTTTCGGTTCAGGCGACGTCGCAGGCGCCGGTTCCGGGGCGGCCGCAACCGCCGCGGGCGCCGTCACCCGCAGGGTGCCGCCCCGGTAGGCGATCCGGTCCGGGTACCTGGACGGGAGCCATTCGGCGAAGAACTGGTGGGGGAGGAAGAGACCGCCGCCCTCCCGGTACGCGGGCGCCGCGAGCTGGAACACCGTGTCGGAGGCCGTGAAGAACGGCGAGAAGGACTCGAAGCGGATGGTGTCGCCGAAGAGGATGGCCATGCCCCCGTGGGCGGTCGCTGCGACGTCGCCTCCCAACGCGCGCAGCGCCGTGGCCGGATACGCCGCGAAGCCCCGGTGCGTCACGCGCGGCACGCTGGCCTGCCCGGCCGGACCCTCCACGCGGAGTGCGGCCTGCGCTGCGGCCGAAGTGGGCACAGCGAGAAGCACGAGCAGCAGAAGGCGTTTCATCGCACGGATCTCAGCGCGCGTTCGATGTCGCGTTCGGCTGCGCGGCGCTTCAGGTCCTCTCGACGGTCGTGCAACTTCTTCCCCCGGGCGAGCGCCAGGGTGACCTTGGCGTACCCTCGGCGGAAGTAGAGGTCCAGGGGCACCAGCGTGAGTCCCTTCTCCTTCACGGCACCGATCAATCGCTGGATCTCGCGCCGATGGAGGAGGAGCTTGCGCGGCCTCGTGGGGTCCGCATTCCACCGACTCGCCGGATCGTATGGGCTGATGTGGAGGCCGTAGAGCCAGACTTCGCCGTTCTCGATCCGACCGAACGCCTCGCTCAGGCTGACCTTGCCCTGGCGCACGGACTTGACCTCGGGCCCGGTCAGCACGATCCCGGCCTCCCACGTGTCGATCACGTGGTATTCGTGTAGCGCCTTTTTGTTCCGGGCGATGACTTTCTTTCCGTCCGACGAGGCTTTGCTCATGGGGACGAAATGTAGCGTGGCGCTGCGGGTCCCGGAAGGCGGGCCCGGTGGATTCAGTAGATGAGGACCGGTGTCCCGACGTCGATGAGGTGGTAGAGGGTGCGCGCGTCCTCGTTCGTGAGGCGGATGCAGCCGTGGGACACGCGGCGCTCGTCCGGGTCCGGGTTCAGGACCAGTTCCGGACTGCTGGTCCCGTGCATGGCGAGCTCGTAGCCGATGTAGATGGCCGTGGTGCCGAGCATGGTGGTGTCCCGGCGCTCGGGCGAGTGGAGCGGCGGGATCGGCTTGCCCTCCTTGATGTAGGCCCAGTCGGGCCGGATCCAGACCGGGTCCTTCTCCTTGCGCTGGACGCGGAACATGCCGGATGGCGTGACGAAATGCCATCGCCGTTCCCCGCTCTCGAGCCGGAACCCCGCCCCCGTGGCCACGGGCGCGGACCAGATGACCCGGTCGTGCTCCATGACGTAGAGCCGGTTTTCGCTGAGGCGGATGACGACGTAGCGCCGGGCGGCGTGGATCGGCGGCCTGGAGAAGAGCTCGGCGCCCGGGGGCGCGGGATCGAAGCGGAGCGCCATGGAGCCGGCGGGCTGGCGCCCGTGGAGCGGGTCGCTTCCCGACACGGCCAGGAGGATCATGCAGAGTGCAGCGACGCGGGTCATTGCAGCCGCTCCCGCTGCCGGCGGCGGATCCGGCGCATGGCCGCCACCTGCGCCACCTCGCCGCCGAGGATGAACGCCACGGCGGAGTAGTAGATCCAGAAGATGAGGATGACCAGCGTGGCGAGGTTGCCGTAGGTCGAGCCGTAGTCCGCGATGTTCGTCACGTACCAGCTGAACGCGAACTTCATGAGCTCGAAGAGCACGGCGGTGAAGGTGGCGGCCACGGCCGCGGTGCGCCAGTGGATCCTGCGGGCCGGGAGGTACCGGTAGATCAGGAGGAACATCACCCAGATCGAGGCCAGGGCGAGCAGGCGGCCGGAGAGCAGGTGCAGGGTGATCATCTCGCCGGAGCCGATCCCCAGGGCGCGGCCGCCGACGCGGGTCGCCACGTCCAGCACGATGGTCAGGCCGACGTTGATGGCGAAGAGCGTGCCGGCGGCGAAGACCATCTTGATGTCGAACAGCTTGCCGCCGATGATGCCGCGGTCCTGCTGCACGTCGAATACCTCCCTGAGCGCCGTCCGCAGGCTGGAGATGAGGCGCGTGGCCACGAAGATCAGGATGATCGTCCCGATGCTCAGCAGACCGGTGCTCTGGTCCATGAGGCCACGGAGCATATCCTGGACCGCGGCGGCGAACTCGGGGCTGACGGGCGGGAGGTTGTCGATGATGGCGGCGACGAGGCGCTCCGTCGGGTCCGTGGGCTGGAGCCGGAGCAGGACCCCGGCGATGCCGAGGACGGCCAGGGCCAGGGGCACGAACGCCACCAGGACGTTGAAGGCGATCGCGCCGGCCATGAAGAAAATGTTGTCCTCGCCGGCCTTTTCGTAGATGCTCGCGAGGAAGTCCCGGGCCTCCGCGGCCATGCGGGAGAGGCGGCCGGGGGTGCGGGGCCCGGTGCGGACCGGGCCCGGCGAGCCGGCTTGATCCGACGGCTCCCCCTGGGGCGCAGGCATCACGGAATCGGCCATGATACGGTTGGCTGTCGGCCCGGGGCACGCGATCGCGCAGGCCGCCGAATCACGTGGAGTCTGCGAGGCGTGGACCGACGGGCCGGGATCGGCGCCGGCCCGGCGATCCGGAGAGGGGAGTGCGGCTCAGCCTTCCTGTGCCGCCTCACGGCGCTGCGCCACGTCCTCGACTTCGGCGCCCGGCTCCCCCGACTCCGCATAGCGCTTGCGAGCGGCCTCGAGCCCGGCCTCGATGGCGGAGCGGGATTCCCGGATCCGCTGCTCGAGCGAGGCCCGGGTCTCGCGAGCGGCCCGGCGCCCCGCTTCCACGGCCTCCCGCGCGGTCTCCACGCGATCCGTGAATTCGTCCCGCAGGTCCTGCATCGTGTCCACGACCATCTCGCGGATCTGGCGCATGGTCTCATCCGCCGTGTCCTTGAGACGCTGGACGCTCTTGCCGATCTCTTCCCGCGTTTCGCGGCCGGATCGCGGCGCCAGGAGGAGCGCGATGCCGGCCCCGATCAGGGCGCCCCACAGAAAGGACGCAACGCTGCCGGTCCGGCGCTCTACCACGATTTGTGGGAGGTCGTCGTAATCAGCCATTTTCTCCCTCCTTGGGGACGCCACAGCGCGTTGGCGTGCATGTCGTGCGATCGCGGCGCTCAACCCGCGGGCACGGGGTCGTCGACGTAGACGAGGAGCTTCTCCCGCAGCTCCTTCTCGCCGATGCCCAGGATCTTTGCGGTCTTGCGGTGGTCGCCGCCCGTGAACGCGAAGGTCTTGAGGATGAGCAGACGTTCCGCTTCCTGGAGCGACGTGCCGACCGGCACGCGCAGCTCCTTCTCGTCCAGCGCCATCTGCCGGGGCTGCAGGTCCTGGACCTCGATCAGCTCGCCCTTGGCGAGGATCACCGCCCGCTCCACGGCGTTCTTGAGCTCCCGAACGTTGCCCGGCCAGCGGTAGGTCTCGATGAACTCGAGCGCCGCTTCACTGAACCCCTTGATCTCCTTGTCGTGGTCCTGGGCGAAGCGGCGCAGGAATTCTTCCGCGATCAGCCGGGCATCTCCCGGCCGGTCCCGCAACGGAGGCAGGGCGATCGGGATGACCGCGAGGCGGTGATAGACATCTTCCCGCAGCCGCCCCTCCTTCAACGCCTCCTCCACGTTCTGGTTCGTGGCCGCGATGACCCGGATGTCGACCGCGATCTCCTTCTTGCCGCCGAGCCGCCGGAAAGACCGTTGCTCGAGCGCCCGCAGCAGCTTGACCTGGATGTCCGCCTCCATCTCCGCGATCTCATCCAGGAAGAGCGTGCCGCCGTGCGCGAGCTCGAAGCAGCCCGGCTTTTCGTTGATCGCGCCGGTGAACGCGCCCTTTTCGTGGCCGAAGAGCTCGTTCTCGAGGATCTCCCTCGGGAAGGCGCCGCAGTTCACCGCGATGAAGGGCCCCTTCTTGCGGGGCGACTTCTGGTGTATGGCCCGGGCGACCAGCTCCTTGCCGGTGCCGCTCTCGCCCATGATCAGCACCGTGGCGTTCGACGGTGCGACCGCCTCGATGATCGTGTAGATCTGCCGCATCTCCTCGGATGCGCCGATCATCTCGCCGTAGCGGGTCAGCCGCTCGAGGCGCTTCTGGAGCTGCCGGTTCGCCGTCTTGACGTTGTACTTGTCGAGCGCCTTCGGGATCAGCGCCTTGAGCCGCTCGAGGTCGAGCGGCTTCGTGAGGTAGTCGTACGCGCCGTGGCGCATGGCTTCCACGGCGGTCGCGACGCTGCCCTTGCCGGTGATGAAGATGATCTCGCTGTCGATGCCCTTCTCGCGCATGCGGGCGAACAGCTCGAGCCCATCCATGCCGGGCATCTTGAGGTCGGCGAGGACCAGACCGAAGTCCCCCGCCTGGACCTTGTTCCAGGCCTCATCGCCGTCGGTGGCGGTATCGGCGGTATAGCCCTCTTCCGACAGGAGCATCTGCAGGCCCTCGGCAACGTGGCGCTCGTCGTCGGCGATGAGAAGCTTCGGCTGATTCATATGCTACATCGGGAGTTTGGGCGATTCTGCCCCGCCGCCGCGACCACAACTTAGCCGTCCGCGCCGGGGAGGGTCAAGCCGTCAGCGGAGTACGGCATCGCGAGGAGGAAGGTGGCGCCTGCATCGGGCCAGCCGGGGTCGTCCACCTCGATTCTGCCGCCGGCGGGCTCGATGAGCGCGCACGTCACCGCGATGCCGAGGCCACTCCGCCCCGGGCGGGTGGTGAAGCCCGGGGTGCCGATGCGGTCGAGAACGGCAGCCGGGATTCCCGGACCGTTGTCGCGGATCCGGAGCTGTACTTCTTCCGGGGTCAGGCAGGTGCGCAGTTCGATCCGGCCGTTCACGGGAGGAAGGGCATCGAGGGCGTTGACCACCAGGTTCAGCACCGCGTGCTGGAGCGCGTCTGGCCGGATCCGCACGATCGCCTGGAAGTCCGGGGTATCGCAGTCGACCTGCACGCCCGCGAGCCGGCCGAGCAGGCGGATGACGGGCAGGATGCCGTCCAGCGCGGCGGCGAAGTCCACTTCGGGCTCCACATCTTCTGCGGGCCGCAGGAGCTGGAGGAGCGCCTCGATCAGGGAGTGCACCCGCCGCAGCTCGTGCCCCACCACGTCGGCCCGCTCGAGTGCCTCTTCCGCCCGTCCATCCGCGACTCGCCGCTTCAGCAGCTCCAGGTTGATGATCATGGAATGGAGCGGGTTCTTGATCTCGTGGGCGAGATCATCGGCGAGGCGGCCCAGGAGTTCGAGGCGGTTCACCCGGACCTGTGTCGGACTTGCGGCGATCGGCTTCGTCTTCACGCGCTCAGGTGGAGTTGAGGCCCAGGCTGCCGAACCCATCGGCAGGATGGAGGCTGACGCATGATTCGTTCCTTACGCCGGAACGCGAACCGGGATCCGTCGGCCGGGAATCCCCCCGAACGGTGCACCGGTTGCCGCGGCCGGGCCGGCGCCGCCTCGCCCGGTCCGGTCTGGGGTCGACGTTCCGGCCGCGCGGGCCGCGTCACATCCATGGCGGGCGCCGCGGGGCGGCCGGCGCCGGGACCTCGACGGTTCCGATTCGCGATCATGGGGCCGCGCCACGGTTATCCACCGACCGAGCCGGAATCGCTCCGGCGGGCATCGAGCGGCCGCTGTGTCGTGCGCCGGGGGGCGTCAGGAGGGCCCGCGGCGGCCCGGGGATCGCGCGTCGCGGGGCACGTGACGCCAGGCACGGCCCGGGCCGCCGGACCGGGTTCGTGGAGGCGGCGGCCTCACCGCCCGGGAACGTTCGGCGCCCCTGAGCCGGCCGGACGCCCGGTGAGGCGTGGTGCGACGTCGCCCCGGATCAATGACTACGGGAGACGGGCTGACGCCTCGTGGCCGGGGCCAGCAGCGGCCCCCGGCGACCGCACCGTCACGACCCCGCGGGCGGCGGCCGGATTCCCCGCACCCGCCGCTCCGCCGACCGGGATTCCTACCGTCCGGAAAAACTCTCGACTCAGTCGCAGATCCAGCGCGGGTCGGGCGGCGGGTCCTGCGGCGCCTCGTAGCCGGGCCGGCCCATGAGTCCGTAGGTCAGCCGCTTGCCCAGCTCCACGCCGGGCTGGTCGAGCGGATCCACGCCGTAGAACGCGCCGGCGTAAACCGTGGCGATCTGGAGCATCATGAGGAGCTGCCCGATCTCGTACGGCCCGATCCTCGGCAGCTCGATGGTCATGTTCATGCGGCCGTGGCGGGTGAGGGCGGAGGCGGTGGCCCGCCGTTCCGCGTCCAGCAGCTCGCCGAGCGTGTGTCCCCCGAGGTACCCCAGCGCGCCGAGGTCGGGGTACCCCCCGGGGATCCGGAGGTCCGGGTCCAGCCGGGCCGCCGTCAGGAAGCAGACGGTCTTGTCGTACGGACCCTCCATGTAGAGCTGGATCTGGGAGTGCTGATCCGTCACCCCCAGCGCCTTGACCGGCGTGGGTCCGGAGAACACCTCGCGGCCGTCCACGGCCAGGCGCTTGCCGAGGCTCTCGGCCCAGAGCTGGCGGAACCAGTCGGCCACGCCGTAGAGCCGGTCGCTGTAGGCCATCATCACGTGGATCGGCGCGCCGGCCCGGGTGTCGGCCAGATACTGGAGCGCGGCGAAGAGGCCGGCCGGGTTCCCGGAGAGCCGGTCGGTCCTGCAGCGCTCGTCCATGTCCCGGGCGCCGGCGGCGAGGGCCTCGATGTCGATGCCGACGAGCGAGGCCGGCAGGAGCCCGACGGCGGAGAGCACGCTGAACCGGCCGCCCACGCCCGGAGGGATCGGGAGCGCGGCCAGCCCCTCGCGCTCCGCGATCTCCCGGAGCGCGCCCCGCTCCGGGTCGGTGGTGACGATCACGTGGCGTCGGTAGCCGTCGTCGCCCAGCTCCTGGATCAGCAGATCCCGGGCGACGAGGAACTGGGCCACGGTCTCCGCGGTCGTGCCGGACTTGCTGACCACGTTGAAGAGCGCGCGCCGCGGGTCGATCCGGTCGAACAGCGGGCCGATGGTGGTCGGGTCGATGTTGTCCAGCACGTAGAGCCGCGGGTAATAGTCCCGCCCCTCGCCGTCCAGCTCGTTCCAGTACGGGGGGTTGAGCGCCTGCTGGAGCGCGATGGTGCCGAGCGCGGAGCCGCCGATCCCGAGCACGACGACGGTGTCGAACGCCTGCCCGGCGCCCTCGGCGAACTGCCGGATCTGTCCGATCCCCTCGGTGTCGTACGGGAGGTCGAAGAACGCGAGCTGGCCGTCCCGGCGGCGGCGCTCCACGTCCTGGTGGATCTCGCGGAATCGTTCCGCGGCCTCGTCCAGGAGCGCGGGGTCGATGCCGCGGCCGCCCAGCCGCGGGGCGAGCATGGCGTTGTAATCGAGGCGCACGCGGTCCGCCATTTCACGTGGGACGGGGTCCTGGCCGGCGGGCGCACCGGCCTGTCTCTCCGGCCCATGAGCGGGCCGCGCCCGGATCAAGATTACCGCAAAGCCATCGGGCGTTCAAGGCGACGTCGCGCGGCCTCCTCCGTCGGCTGCGGACGCTCGCGGCCCACGGTCAGAACTCGACGACGAGCCCGTCGTACGCCGGCTCGATGCCGGGCGGCAGGGACTCGAGCAGCGCGGCGTGGCGGACGCGGTGGGAGAGGTGGGTCAGGTAGGTGCGCTCCGCGCGGATCCGCTGCGCCACTTCCACGGCCTCCTCCACCGTCATGTGCGTGGGGTGCGGCCGGCCGTACCACAGCGCGTTCAGGACCAGCACCCGTACGCCGGCCAGCGCCTCGAGCGCGGAGCCCGGCAGCGTCTTGGCATCGGTCACGTACCCGAGATCCCCGATCCGGAACCCGAAGGACTCGGTGTCGCCGTGGGGGACCGCGATGGGCAGCATGGTGATCCCCGCCACGTCCACGGGCTCGCCGTCCACCAGTCGCTGGATCCGGAGATCGGGCTTCGTGGTGCCTTCGATCGGCCGGTAATCCGGATCGAAGATGTAGGCGAAGCGCTCCAGGAGCACGTCCGCGCACTCGTCGCCCGCGTACGCGACGAGGGGCTCGTCCCGCCGGGCCGTGATGGCCCGGAGGTCGTCCACGCCGTGGGTGTGGTCCGCGTGATAGTGGGTGAACCAGATGGCATCCACGCTGCCGACCGCGGCCTCGACGAGCTGGAGCCGGAGCTCGGGGGGCGCGTCGATCAGGATCCGGCGCCCGTTCTCGTGCTCGATCAGCGCCGCGTGCCGCGTCCTCCGATCCCGGGGATCGGAGGACGTGCAGGTCGCGCAGTGGCAGCCGATGACGGGGATGCCGAACGAAGTCCCGGTCCCGAGGAAGCGTAGCCTCAAAGCTCCTCCACCCGGAGCATGTTCGTGGTGCCGCGCACGTGGAACGGCACGCCGGCGGTCACGACCACCCGGTGGCCGGGCCGCGCCAGTCCGGTCTCCAGCAGGTACTCCCGGGCGCAGGCCAGCATCGATTCGTAGCTCACCTGGCTCGTGCAGAGCACGGGGTGCACGCCCCAGACCAGGGCGAGCTGGCGCACGGTCATCTGCTGGTCGCTGACGCCGATGATGGGGACCGGCGGCCGGTAGCTGGAGACCACCCGCGTCGTGAACCCGGTCCGGGTGAAGCTCACGATGGCGGGCGCGCCGAGCAGCCGGACGGCCTCCACCGTGGCCGCGGCGATGGCGTGCTCCGTCGGCGTCGCGCCGGTGCGCAGCCGGGTCAGGATCGGGATGTCGTACTTCGGTCCCTCCTCGAACGCCTGCGTCCGCTCGATCTCGCCCGCGATCCGGACCATGGCCTCGACGGCCAGCACCGGGTACCGCCCGACCGCGGTCTCGCCGGAGAGCATCACGGCGTCCGTCCCGTCGAAGAGCGCGTTCGCGACGTCGCTCGCCTCCGCCCGCGTCGGCCGGGAATTGTGCACCATCGACTCCAGCATCTGGGTGGCCGTGATGACCGGCCGGCCGTAGAAGTTCGCGAGCTGGATGATCCGCTTCTGGGCGACCGGGACCTGCTCGAAGGGCAGCTCCACGCCCAGGTCGCCCCGCGCGACCATGACGGCGTCCGTCTCGTACAGGATCTGCTCGATGTTGGCCAGGGCGACGTCCTTCTCGATCTTCGCGACGATCAGCGGCCCGTCCGGCAGGCGCCGGCGCAGCTCCACCACGTCTTCCGGCTTCTGGACGAAGGACAGCCCGATGTAGTCCACGCCGACCTCGAGGGCGAAGGCGAGGTCGTCCAGGTCCTTGGCCGTGAGCGAGGGCGCGCTCACCCGCACGCCGGGGAGGTTCATCCCCTTGTTCGAGAAGAGCCGTCCTCCGCGGACGACGCGGCAGGTCACCCGTGGCGGCTCCACGGTTACGACCTGGAGCTCCATGGTCCCGTCGTCGAGCAGGATGCGAGCGCCGGGGGTCACGTCGTCGGCGAGGGCGGGGTAGGTGGTCGGCAGCTCGCCGGGCCCGCACTCGCTCTCCGGCGCGAGCACCACATTGTGGTTCTCGACGAGGTCGACGGGTTCTGGCAACGCGCCGATCCGGATCTTGGGCCCGGCGAGGTCCGCGAGCACGGCGACGGTCTTGCCCAGCGACTCGGCCGACTCCCGGACCGCCTTGATCACGGCCGCGTGCTCCTCGTGGCTGCCGTGGGCGAAGTTGATCCGCACGACATCCACGCCGGCGGCGATGACCGCCCGGACCATGTCCGGAGCGGCGGTTGCGGGTCCGATGGTGGCAACGACTTTTGTACGCAAACCTGGCCTCTGAGGCTAAACGTGTCGAACTTCGTTCGCGGCAAGGACTTCGCCACGAGCGTGCCAGACGAGTTCGCCGCCCACGATCGTGGCGGTGCACCGCATGTCGAGCAGCTCGCGGGGCGGCGCGCGCAGGGGATCGATGTCCCAGGCGACGATGTCCGCGCGCGCACCCGGCACGAGGCAACCCTCGCGGGCGTGTTCGCCCGCCGCGGCTGCGGGTCCAGCGGTGTAGGCGCGTAGCGAATCGAAGATGTCGATCCGCTGTTCGGGGTACCAGCCCTCCTCCGGCAGTCCGTCCCTGTCCTGGCGGCAGACCGCGGCGAAGAGCCCGAGCCTCGGGTCCACGGGCTCGACGGGCGCGTCCGATCCGAACGCCAGGACGGTGCCCTGGTCGAGGAGGGAGCGGAGCGCGAACGCGCCCCGGCAGCGCTCCGCGCCCCAGTGTTGGAGGGCCGGCCGCCAGTCGGTCATCATGTGCGAGGGCTGCATCGACGCGACGATCCCGGCCCTCGCGGCGTCCGCGGCGCGCTCGAGCGGCAGGAGCTGCACGTGCTCGATCCGGTGCGGCACGGCGCCCGGCCGGACCGCGGGATCGGCGAGCACGTCGAGCGCGAGCGCCACCGCCGCATCCCCGATGGCGTGGACCGTGGTCGAGAGCCCCGCGGCGGCGGCGCGCCGGACCGCGTCCCGGAAATCTCCGGCCGGGAGCACGTTCACACCATGGTCGGAAGAGCCCGCGTAGGGGGCGCGCAACCATGCGGTCCGGGACCCGAGCGCGCCGTCCAGGAACATCTTGATCCCGCCGATCCGGATCCATTCGCCCCCGAATCCGCTGCGCAGTCCGACGGCGATGGCTTCGTCGAGGGCATCGAGCGGGAGATGCTGGACGACCCGTAGCCGGAGCAGCCCCCGGGCCCGGAGCGACTCGAGGAGCGAGAGCGGGTCCGGCCGGGTGAGGTGGACCCCGGGGAACGAATGGATCCCGGTGATGCCGGCCCGGTGCAGCGCGGCCTGAGCGTCGAGCACCGCGGATTCGACGTCGTCCAGGCCTGGCTCCGGGATGTGCTGCACCACCAGCGCGGCCGCATTCTCGAACAGGATGCCGGTCGGCCGGCCGGCGGCGTCCCGGGCAATGCGTCCTCCGGCCGGGTCGGGGGTATCCTCGTCGATCCCCGCCGCCTCGAGGGCGCGAGTGTTCACCCAGAGCGCGTGCATGTCGTGGCTCTGCAGCGCGACGGGCCGGTCCGGCACCGCCTCGTCCAGCAGGACGCGATCGGGGAACGTCCCCCAGCGGTTCGCGTTCCAGCCCCTGCCGCGAATCCAGCCGGTGCTCACGCGGCGGGCGGCCTCCGCCACCGCCTGGGCCGCCGCAGCCGGCGTCGGCGCGGCAGAGAGGTCGACCTCCCGGCGGGCGAGCGCCCACTCGATGAGGTGGATGTGCGAATCCGTCAAACCAGGCGTGAGCGTGGCGCCGGGGAGTTCGAGGCGGACGGCATCCGGGGCCAGGGCCGAGAGCTCTTCACGGCCGCCGACCGCGGCGATCGAGCCGCCGCGCACCAGCACCGCGTCCGGCGCGCGGCCGGGGCCGACGTCGCCCCCGGCGTGGACTCGCTCCGAGCGGACCAGCGTCCGGACGACGTCCGCTATGATGAGCAGGGGCCTGGCTTCCATTCTCGGCAACGGTCGATCCACGGGATGCCCCGTAGCAAACCGGCATGCAATCGAATACCTTGGGATGCGCGCCGTGGGAAGGCGCACGGAACAGGCACGCCGGCGGCATTGCGAGCGCTTGAAATCCTAAGAACCCGAAGCGCCGGGCGCAAACGGTCCGGCCTTCTCGAGACTGCGATCGTTTTCCATGGAGTATATCCAATCGCCCGCGGAATTGCTCCGCATGGCAAGCGGGCTGGGCGAGAGTCAGATCCTCGCGCTCGACACGGAAGCGGCAGGCTACCACCGGTACATGGACCGGGTCTGCCTGGTCCAGCTCTCGACCCGGACGCACACGTACGTCATCGACGCGCTGGCCGTGCGGGATCTCGAGCCACTGGCCGGCCCGCTCGCCGACCCGGCCGTGGAGACCGTGCTCCACGATGCGGACTACGACCTGCGCCTGCTGCACCGCGACTTCGGGCTCGTGGTCAGGGGCCTGTTCGACACGAAGCTCGCCGCCCAGCTCCTGGGCGAGCCCGCCATCGGCCTCGCCAGCCTGGTGAGCAAGTACCTCGGCGTGCAGCTGGAGAAGAAGCACCAGCGTGCGGACTGGGCGAAACGTCCGCTGCCCCCCGAGCTGCTGGAGTACGCGGCGGAGGACACGCGCCACCTCCCGGCGCTGCGGGACGCGCTACGGGAGGCGCTGATCGCGGCCGGGCGGCTGCACTGGGCCGAGGAGGAGTTCCGGATCGCGGAGTCGGTGCGGTGGACGCCTGCGGGCAACGGGGAGGACGCGTACCTGCGGATCAAGGGGACGCGGGACCTGACGCCGCGGCAGCTCGCGGCCCTGCGCGAGGTGTACGCGTGGCGCGAAGATGCCGCCCGTTCGAGAGACGTCGCCCCGTTCCGGGTGCTCTCGAACGAAGCGATGATCGAGATCGCGCGGCGGCTGCCCGCCACCTCGAACGAGCTGGCGGCGATCCCGGGCGTGGGGCGGGCGGTGGTCGGCCGGTCCGGCGTCGAGCTGCTCCGAGCCATCGAACGTGCCCGGAGCATCCCCGAATCCGAGCTCCCCACCCGTCCCCGGGGGCCGCGCCGGCCGGCGCCGGATCCTGCCTTCGACGCGCGGGTCGAGCGCCTGCGTACGGCCCGGGACCGGGCGGCGGACGCGCTCGGCCTCGACCGGGGCTTCTTCATGCCGCGCGCGCAGCTCGAGGAGATTGCCCGGCTGTGTCCGGGATCGCTGGAAGAGCTGGCCCGGGTGCCCGAGATGCGAAAGTGGCAGATCGAGGCCGCGGGCACGCTGCTCATGGAGGCGCTGGCCGAGTGAACGCGGGCGCGCAACGCGCCCGGAGCTCCCGGCCGCCGTACGATCAGCGCAGCGACCTCAGGGTGATGCCCGCCTGGTGGGTGGCGCCGAGCGGGCCGAGCGCGCGATACGCGTAGTCGAAGGAGAGCCGGCCGGCCGTGATCCCGGCGCCGAAGGAGAGCGCGTCGGCGCCGTCCCCCGCTGCGACGCCGGCGTCGTAACCGATCCTCCCGTCGAGCCGCCAGCCGCCGGGCGCGACCAGGCCGGCCTCCAGGCCGAACGCGAGGTCGGTACCGTCCTCCCTGAACCGGCCCTCGGCCACCGCCGTGGCGCGCGCCCGGGCGGAGGATGCCACTCGTAGAGCCGTTCCGGTCCTGATGACGCGGGGCAGGCGAGCTTGCCGGCCCGGCCCGAATTCCGGTCCCAGGTTCTGCGCCACGGCGGCCAGGGTCACGCGGCCGCCCCGGATCGCGAGGGCCGCGCCGACATCCACGGCCCAGCCGTCGGCCTGGACCTCGGCGAGGCTAGAGCGCAGCGCCCGCCCCGCCACCCCCAGCTCCAGCGCCCCGAGGACCCGGATGCCGTATCCGATCCCCGCGGCCACGTCCGCGCCCTCGACCCGCTCGCCCGTGGGTCTGCCCCGCTGCCCGCCGAACGCCGGGTCCGGCTCGAGCACGGCGACGCTGCCGAGATCCAGGTACTGGATCCCCACGGCAAGCGCGCCCGGGCCGAGCCGCACCGCACCGGCGACCGCGCCGGCCCCGATCTCCGCGGGCAATGCCTGATACGCCGCTCCGATGGACGCGCCCGCGCCCGCGAGCCGGGCCGGATTGTAGAACAGCGAGAACGACTCCGATGGGAGGGAGGCCGCCGCGCCGGCGAGCGCGAGCTGCCGCGGCCCGGGCGCGAGCTCGAGCAGCACCGCGCCCGTGGTGCCCGGACCGGCCTGCGCGGCTGCGGACCCGGCCACCACCAGGTGGAGCCACACCGCCAGGTGGAGCCACACCGCCCGGGCCGCCGACCGCACACGCGCCGCCGCGGCCCGCAGGATCCGCCACGGACCCGACCCCACCCGCCCCCGCCGCACCACCCCGATCCAGGCGCTCATGGCCGCAACACGAAGAGTTTCGTCACGCTGCGCTCCCCCGGAAAATCCACCACCACGAGGTACGTCCCGTTCGCCACGGGCTCGCCGCGGTCGTTGACGAGCGGCCAGAGCGCGTGACCGTCGTGCAGCTCCGCGTCCCCGAAGCGATAGACCCGCGCGCCCGTGAGCGTGTAGATCGTGATCGCCCGCGGCCGCTCGCTGTAGTTGATCACCAGCTCGTCCCCGCGGACCGGGTTCGCGGAGAAGTTCAGCCGCTCACCCTCCTCGAGGAGCGTGGTGCTCCGCGGGCCTGAGGCGAAGGTCGGCGCGGCGCCCCGGATCCGGTCCGGGCGCCCGGACAGGGTCCCGCGCGTCCGCGTCAGCTCGCCGCGATAGACCGCGGAGAATGTCGTACGATTGGGCGAGGCCCCGCTCAACTCCAGGACGAGCAGATAATCCTGCTCGAGCCCCGCGGGGACCACCGGACCGGGGTTCACGGACACGCGCCGCGGCGCCCCCGAGAGCGGCGCCGGCACGGAGCCGGCCACCGGCTCGTCCGGATCCGCGACGCCGTTCCGGTTCAGGTCCAGCACCAGCCGGGCCTCGGCGCCCGGATCCACGCCGGCGAGGTCGAAGACCAGCTCCTCGACCGCGACCGCCTCCTCGGGCCCGGCCCGGAACCGCAGACGCATGAGCGGCAGGCGGGTCCCCTGCGCGCTCGTGTAGCCCGCGGCCGGGACCGCTTCCGCCTCCACCTCCAGCTCCGCCGCGGCCAGGCCGAAGCTCCAGACGGCGCGCTCCGCGTCGAGCTTGCCGTAGCCCCACAACCGGTTGGGCACGGCAGGCGGTTCGCCGGGCCCGGGCCGCGCCGTGAAGTCGTCCCGGCGCGCGCTCGCGGCGAGGATCCCGCGCACGGCCTCCGGCATCAGGTTCGGCGAGAGCTGGAGCAGCAGCGCCACGACGCCGGCCACGTAGGGTGAGGCCATGCTCGTGCCGAGGAGGGCGGCGTGGACGCCGTCGCTCTCCACGAAGTTCGGGAACTCGTCCCAGAGGGCGCCCTGCGCGGCGCGGGAGGAGATCACCATCTTGCCCGGCGCGGCGAGCTCGGGCTTGAGCACCCCGTCCCGCCGCGGCCCCGGCCCGCTGAAGAACGCAATGTCCCCGAGCGGCTCCTGGAATGGGAACGCGGCCGGTGCGCCGTCCACCCCCGGCCAGCGGTGTCTCGTGGCGTACGCGCCCACCGCGATCACCCGGTCCGCCGTGCCCGGCGAAGGCACGAGGTGGCTGTTCGCCGTGCCGCCCTCCAGCTTCGTGAGCTCCGTGGCGCTCGTCATGGTGCTGCCGACGAGCCAGAGGTGGTACGCGCCGCCCGCGTGCACCCGATCCCCCTCCACCGCCACGAGCCACCGCCCCGAGGCGGGCGCCATGCCGGGCTCCGGGTCGAACAGCACGATCATCGCGAGATGGTCGCCGTTGATCGCCTCCGGTCCGTCCGGCGCGTTGGCCACGTAGACGCCCCCCGAGGCGGTCGTCACCAGCGCGGTGTCTCCCGTGGCCACGCGGATCTGCTCGCCCGCCGGCGTGGTGACCACCACGGCGAGCGAATCCCGCCCGTCGTACCACAGCTCGAGCGCCGCGCCGTTCTCGAAGGGCCCGGGCTTCGCCTCGTACGGAGGGACGACCACGGCGTGCTCGGACCGCATCCCGTTCAGGACCGAGCCCATGGCATGGACCGGCGCGCGGACGTACGCAGGGAACTCGTTCGCGTTGACCCCCTGGTTCCCCGCCACGCTGACCAGGATCCTGCCGGGCCCGGCCAGCGCGTTCAGCGCCTGCTCGAGGAGCGTGGTGCCGTCGTGCGGTCCGGACTGGGTGCTGACCGAGAGGTTGACCACCGCGGGCCGGCCGAGCTCCGCGGCCCGGGCGAAGATGTACGCCACGCCGTCCACGATCCGGTCGGCCGGGATCGAGTTGTCCCCGCCCTTCACGATGATCAGATCCGCTTCCGGCGCCGCGCCAATGAACCGGTACGCGGCCTGCCCCGCGCCCGTGGCCGAGCCGTTGCCCGCCGCGATCCCGGCCACGTGCGTGCCGTGCCCGCTACGGTCCACCATCGGACAGACGCCGCCGTCGATCTCCGCCCGGTCGCACTCGTGCCCGTAGTCGAGCACCCCGTTCGGGATCGCGCCCGGCGGCCGACCCTGTTCGGCGCTCTGGTCCCACGCGTACAGCACCCGGGTGCGGCCGTCCGGACCGCGGAAGTCCGGGTGGTCCAGGTCGATCCCCGTGTCCACGATCCCGATGATCACGCCCCGCCCGGTCAGGCCGTGGAACGTGGACCCGACGCGCTGACGCAGGCGGCTGAGCCCGGCATCGGGCGTGGCGACGTCGCCCAGCGCAAGCCACCGGTGTGCCGAACCCGCCCGGCCCGGCAACCCGCTGCGCGGGCGCCCCACGACCGGCGGGAGCCACCCGGTTTCCAGGAGATCCGCGCTTTCGATGTACAGGATGGACGGGTCTTCGAGGAGAGTCGGGACGGATCGGACCGGCACCCAGGCCGTGACCACGCCCCCCGCCCGGACGCCGACTCGCGCACCGGCACGCTGCAGCGCCTCCACCCCGCCCGAATCCACCCGAACCAGCGCCCGGACCGCGGGGAGGCCGCCCGGCGCGGACTCGGCCGCTACCGCGAGGCCGGGGGGCGCCACCGGTGCCATCGGGAGCGGCGTCGACGCGGGCGCCCCGGGCTCCCGACGCTCGGGCCGCGGCGTCACGGCCGGGATCCCCGCCCGCTCGAGCTGCAGCGTCAGGCGGAGCGCCGGATCCAGCCGCCCCTGACCCGCCACACCCCCGGCGCACGCCAGGAGCAGGACCAGCGACCACGCAACGCCGCGCACCGCACCCATGACCGAGCTTCAGACTCCCCAGGGATCGAAGCCGAACGCCAGATACGTCGTCGACCGCGCCGGGAGCGCGTCCGCCGCCTCCTCCAGCTGCGCGATGGTCTCCTCCCCCTCCCCCGCGCCCCGCGCCGCCTCGGCGATCGACGCCAGCACCGCCCGGATCTCCGCCGGGCGCAGCAGCACGTACGCCTGCGGGTCCGGACCTTCGCCCCGCGCCTGCACCACCAGCTCCACCAGGTCCGTCTCCGCCGAGATCTTCCAGACGTCCGCCGTCTTCTTCAACAGCTTGTCCGCGGTCTTGACGTCCGCGTGCAGCGCCCGGGTCAACTTCTGGATCTCACGGTCCACCGACGGGCCCTTCTTGCCGCCGTACCGCTTCCCCAGCGACGCCGCGTCCTCCCCCGCCCGCCGCCCGACCGCCTGCCCGAGCACGTCCGAGACGTACGCATATATCCCCAGTACCACCGGAACGGGATCGATCGCAATCCGCATGTAGTGCCTCCGGCCCCCGAAGGACCTCATCCACTGTCCGCTCTGCCGCTGGTCGGCGTAAGGATGCCGACCGCCCGACCACTCGTCAACCGACGGCCGTGCCAGAATGGAAAGAGCCGGCCGCACTCAGGTACGACCGGCTCACCCAGGCATCGCCGACGGACGCCGCCGCGTCCGCCAGTGGATTACGTCGAAGACACCAGCTGCTTCGTCAGCACCGTCCAGCCCAGGCGGGGCTTGCGGGTCAGCGTGAAGTCCCACGTCTCCCGGACGATCCCCTTCCCTTCCTTGCCGCGGCTGATGAACACGTGGACCCGCACCGGAAGGATGCCGTTCTGGAGCGGCTTCGGCATGTCGAAGTGAAAGAGGATCCCGTCCCCCGGCAGAATGCACGTCTCCGGCTTGTTCGGCACGGAGCAGTGCATCGCCTCCTCCAGGTACAGGGTCTTCGCCCGGAACCGTTGCCGGACCCGCTCCAGCGTCTTCGCCGAGTGCCGGACCTTCCCCTGGAACCCGGACTGGACCATCTCATCGGAGAGCGTGAGCGCCGGGGCGACGTAGACCTGGCGACCTTCGCGGGGGAAGGTCTCGATCACCGCCTCGACCATCTCACGCTCCGTATCCTGCGCGACCGCCGGGAGCGCAGCCGCACCCAGAACCACGGCCGCGAGGGCCCCGGCGCGGAGCCAGCGCCCGATCCGGAGCCGTGCGCCCCCGCCACCGGCGGGCGAGTCTGCGCGTCCCGGGTCGTTCTTCATGTACCGTCCTGCGTCAGAGGGTTCCTCGGTTCCGGCAGATGCCTTTGTGCAGCAATATATCAGCATCCGCCGGGACCGGGGAACCCTCCGCGTTCAACCGCGCTCTCCGCGGCTCAGCCGCACTCGCTGTAGCCGCACGTCATGCACTTCATGCACCCTTCCATGTAGTGCAGCTCGGACGCGCATTCAGGACACGCGCCGAAGAACGCCTCGCCCGGGTCGTACGCATTGAACGCCAGGCGATTGGCCGCAGCCGGCGCAGTGCCCTGCGTGGCGGCCGGGACCTGGGACGCGATCGGCAGCTCCTGCTGGATCCCTTCCCGCTCCTGCATGTGCTGGGCGAGCGCCTGCGCGATGGCGTCCGGCACGGAGAGCACCTTGTTCGGCCCCACGCCGACCGCACGGTCGCACGAGATCCCGCGCAGCTGCTGATAGACGTCGTCCAGCGTGATGCCGCTGCGCAGCGCCAGCGAGATCAGGCGGCCGATCGCCTCCACGTCCGCCATGGCCGCGCCGCCCGCCTTCCCGAGCGTGGCGAAGACCTCGAACGGCCGGCCGTGTTCGTCCACGTTGATGGTCACGTAGAGGTCCCCCAGCGGGCTCGGCATCCGCCGGGTCGTGCCTTGCAGCACCGCCGGCCGCGTCCGCTTGTGACGACGCCGCTGGAGCCGCGCCTCCGCCTCGTGCAGCTGCTGCCGCAGCTCCTCGTTCTCCTGCTCGAGCCGGTGCACCCGCTCCCGCGCGTCCGCCAGCTTCGCCTCCAGGTCCGCGCGCTCCGCGCTCTTACCCTGGACGTCCTTCGCCGTCTTCCCCGTGGACAGCACCTGCGCCGGCCGCGACCCGTCCCGGTACACCGTGACGCCCTTGCAACCCAGCTCGAACGCCAGCTCGTAGATCTTCCGGACGTCGGTCTCCGTCGCCTCCCGCGGGAAGTTGCACGTCTTCGAGATCGCCGAGTCCACGTACTCCTGGAAGGCCGCCTGCATCCGGATGTGCCACTCCGGCGTCACATCGTGCGCCGTCACGAAGATCCGCTGGATCTCCGCCGGCACCTCGTCGAAGTGGATGTGGCCCTCCTCCGCGATCCGCGCCATCAGCTCGTCGGAGTACCAGCCCTGCTCCTTCGCGATCCGGACGAAGTCCTTGTTCACGTCCGGCATCAGCGCGCCCGCCTGGTTCCGCATGAACGCCACCGCGAACAGCGGCTCGATCCCGCCGGAGCAGTCCGCGATGATCGAGATGGTCCCCGTCGGCGCGACCGTGGTCAGGTTGCAGTTCCTGAGCCGCCGCATCGGCCGGATCCGCGAGCCGTCCGGCGCGCGCGCACACGTCTCGTCCGGCCCCCAGATGCTCCGGTCCCACTCCGGGAACACGCCCCGCTGCTCCGCGAGCCGCTCCGAGGCGCGCTTGCTCTCCTCGTCCACGAAGGACATCACCTTGCGCGCGAGCGCGATGGCTTCGTCGCTGTCGTACGGCACCCCGACCCGCACCAGCAGGTCCGCCCAACCCATGACGCCCAGCCCGATCCGCCGGATCCGGTGCGCGAGATCGTCGATCTCCGGCAGCGGGTACTGGTTCGCGTCAATGACGTTGTCCAGGAAGTGCGTGGCAAGGTGCACGACGCGCCGCAGCCCTTCCCAGTCGATCCGGTCCTCCGGCGGCGCACCGGCCGGCGCGTCCAGCAGCGCGAAGGCGCCCAGGTTCACCGAACCCAGGTTGCACACGTCGTACGGCAGGAGCGGCTGCTCGCCACACGGGTTCGTCGCCTCGTAGCTCCCCAGGTGCGGCACCGGGTTGTACTGGTTCGCCCGGTCGATGAAGAACACGCCCGGCTCCCCCGTGGCCCACGCGCCATGCACGATCAGATCGAAGATCTCCCGCGCATCCTCCTCCCCGACCACCTCGCCGTTCCGCGGGTTCACCAGCGCGTACTTCTCCCCCTTCCGCACCGCCTCCATGAACGCGTCCGTCACCGCGACCGAGATGTTGAAGTTCGTGATCTGCGTCACGTCGCTCTTGCACGTCACGAACTCCCGGATGTCCGGATGGTCCACGCGCAGGATCCCCATGTTCGCGCCCCGCCGCGTGCCCCCCTGCTTCACCACCTCGGTCGACGCGTCGTACAGCTTCATGAACGAGACCGGTCCGCTCGCCACCCCCATGGTCGAACGCACCACGTCCCCCTTCGCACGCAGCCGGCTGAACGAGAACCCCGTCCCGCCACCCGACTGGTGCACCAGCGCCATCGCGCGCAGCGTGTCGTAGATCCCGTCCCGCCCGTTCGACAGCGCATCCTCGACCGGGAGCACGAAGCACGCGCTGAGCTGCCCCAGCGGACGCCCCGCGTTCATCAGCGTCGGCGAGTTCGGCTCGAACAGCCGCGTCGTCATGAGCCGGTAGAACTCCCGCGCCAGCGCCTCGACCGCCCCCAGGCTCGCCCCGTACTTCACATCCTCCGAGGCGATCACCCGCGCGACCCGCCAGAACATCTCCTCCGGCTCCTCCACCGGGCGACCCTGCTCATCCTTCCGCAGGTACCGGCGCGCAAGCACAATGCGTGCGTTATCGGACAGCTCGGCCGGCGGGAGATCTTCCGGCATCCGGGCCAACTCACGCGCCGCGGCCTCGGGCGTGATGCCGGTGGCGGTGTTGCTTTCCATTGCTCTCCTCGTGTCCCCGTTCTACGGATTGATGACGGCGGTCCCGTCAGTGAAGTCCCTGCGACAAGGCGTGCAACTATCGCGTTGCGTTCGCGTTACGCGATCAGCACCGAGGAACCCAATATCTAGTGGGGCGTCTATGATACCACCCCAGCATGTTGTGGTCAAGACTCGGATCGCCGCGCAATTTTTTCATACCCCGGACGCCCGGCCCGGCTCCGTTCGCACGCAGCGTCGGACAGCGAAAGCAATGTTCGGCAAAGGCCTGGAGCCCGATCAGCGCCCCCGCCTCCTGCCCCGGCGCCCCTTCCGTCCGCGGACGTGGCGCTCGCGCCGGAGCTCGGCCTCCCGTTCGCGTTCCACATCGGGGTCGAGGGCGTCCGGCGGGATCGGCTGGCGTTCCGGGCTGCGGCCCTCCATGACGCGGCTGTAGAGCTCGTCCTGGAGGTCCGCCTCCCGGGGCTCGTTCGGGAGGAACTTGTAATCGGTGGCGCGACCCTCGTCGGGTGCGATGCGGTACTGATCCGGCCGTTTCCCGCCCATGGGGACCTCTCGCTGAGGATGTTGGCGCCCGGGCGGGACGGGGGTGGTGCCCCACGGGCCCCGGCCCGCGCTGCTTCCCGGGGACGAGAGGGTACAGGAACCGTACCAGCGGGAGGCCGGGCCGTGGCCTCGGCGGCCGGCGGCTCCCGCGTCAGAACCCGGCGCCGAACTGGAAGTAGAAAGCGGGTTCGCTCGTGGGGCCCTGGACCGGGAATCCCACGCCCGCCCGGAGGCGAGTCGGCGCGGAGAACAGGACGCTCAGGTCGAGGGCGAGCTCGGCCCCGGCGCCGACCAGGGGCGCGGGGTCGAACGGCCCGGCGGCGCCCGGACCCTCCGGCGGGGTGCAGAGCGAGGAGCGCTCCTGGATCTCCGGGCTGCACCACGCGTTGCCCGCATCCAGGAAGAGGGCGGCGGAGAGGCGGTCGACGTTGAACGGCAGGACCCGGTAGCCCCTCCCGATCAGGGCGATCGGCAGCCGGTACTCGAGGGTCGCGGACCACGCCCGGGTCCCGGAGCGGGCGCCGACCGGGAAGCCGCGCACCGGGAGGAAGCGGGACGCGCCGAGACTGGCCACGCCGAGGTCGACCGCGCTGCCGCTGGCGCCGCCGATGTCGCTGATCCCGGCGCCGTCGCCGCCGCGCCAGAGCCCGCTGGCGCGCAAGGCGAGGACGTGGTTGGCGTGCCCGAAGGCCGGGATCGGTTGGAAGGCGGTGAGCAGCCCCGTCGCCTCCGAATAGGAACGGTCCAGGTCCGGCGCGGGGTCCCGCTCCCAGCGACGCCGCACGCCGACCGCCGCGGAGAGCCCGGCCTCACGGCTGATGGACATCGTCCGGGAGCGCGCCGTTCCGTACGCGGCGCGGACGTATACGCCGGTCATCGCGTCTTGGGGATCCGCGAGCCGCAGCCCGGTGCCGTTCAGGATCTCGCGGTGCCGGCGGACGTCCTCGACGCCGAGGTCGAACGTGGCGATGGAGCGCCACCGCCGCCTGGCGAACGACGTGCCGACCTGGACCACGGTCTCGCGCTCGATCACGTCCCGGGTGGACTGGTCCTCGAGCCGTACGCGGCCGATCCGATCCCAATCACGGGCCAGGCCGAAGGTCAGGACGGGGTTGCCCAGCCCCGCGTAGCGGTAGTGGAACGCGCCGGCGAACCGCGGCCGGTCCACGTCCCGGCCGACCCACGCGTCGAACGCGTGCCGCCCGACCACGTCTTCCCCGTAGGTCGTCACGCCGATGAACCGTCCGGCCACCCCTTCATCGGTCCAGGTCGGGAGCCAGTAGCGCGGAAGGAGGGTGCGCGCGGCCGAGTAGGGCTCCACCGTTTGGTCCGGCCCCTCCCGCCCCCCCTCCACTGGCAAGGCGGCCCGCACGCCCGCCGGGGGCGCCGATCCGGCTTCCATCGCGAGCTCCGGCCGGAGCGGGGATGCCGGGCGCCACCGGGCGGGGTCGTACGGGATGCGTTCCAGCCGGTACCCGTCCGACCGGTAGCCCACATAGTAGATCCAGCGCCCGTCCGGGTCCACGTCCGGGTAGAACGCCCCCGTCAGCGTGTTCGTGATCTGGAAGAGGCGGGCCGTATCGCCGTCGGCCGCGGCCCGGGCGGTCACGTCGTACGCGTACAGGTTCGGAATGCCGCTGCGGTCGGACCAGAAGAGCACGTAGCGGCCGTCCGGGGACCAGGCCGGCGCCCCGTCGATCGCCCGGTCCCGGGTCAGCTCCCGGACGACCCGGCCGTCCGGCGCGAGGATCACCACATCGTACTCCCCTCCCAGCCGCCACCTCGCCGCCGCGATGTAGTCCCCGGACGGCGACCACCGGGGAGCCGACCAGCCGACCGCGAGGTCGTACGCCGTGATCGGCTCCACCGCTCCGGTCGCCAGCTCCACGAGCACGAGGCGGGTGGCCCCGGCCTCGGTCTGGACGGCCACCGCGCGGACACCGTCCGGCGCGACGTCGGGCTCGGACAGCCGCGCGCCGCGCGTGATCCGGCGCTCCTTGCCCCGCCCGTCCACGACGTACAGATCCCCGAACACGTGGTAGCGGTCCGAGAATTCGCGCTGGGCCACGAGCAGCGAATCGCCGCCGGGGAACCAGGCCAGGGTGGCCAGGCCGTTCCGCCGGCCGAGGGAGCGGCGCTCCCTGGTGGCGGCATCGAGCAGCCGGGTGCCCGGGTCGCTCCGTCCGTCCTCGACCGCGTACGCGACCCTGCCGCCCGCCGCGGCCCGTGGATAGAGCACGTACCGCCCTTCCGTGGTCAGGGCCTCCCCCTCGGTCAGCCCCTCGGCCCGCAACGAGTCCGCGAGCGCCGCGTACCGGCGCTGGAGATGTTCGCGCCACTCCGCCCAGAGTTCGGTGAACGATGCGCCGATGCCGCGCCGGGCCACCCGGTCGAACGCGAGCGTCGGCGGGATCCAGGCCCTGGCCGTGCGGGCGGCCAGCTCACGCAGCGCTTCGACCCCGCGGGTGCGCGCAACGTAGTCGTAGAAGAGCGAACCGTAGACGTACCACCGCTGGCCGCCCGGCCACTCCGGGCTGTACCCCGACACCTCGTCGATCTCCGCGAAGCGGCCCTCGAGCACGTCCGCGCGCACCATCATGTCGTGGATGCTCCCGTACGTGCGCCCGGCCCCCGTGAAGCGCGACTCGAAGTACGTGGCCAGCCCCTCGATGGACCACTGCGGCGTGGCCGCGGCCGGGAAGACCGGCCAGATGATGGGCGCGCGCCCGAGCAGCCGCCGCAGGATGGAGCCCGGTGTCCCCGTGAGGTCCCCGTGTACGATGTGCGTCAGCTCGTGCACCACGAGCATGTCGATCCAGTCCGGGGCGAACGCGAGGGCCAGGTGGTCGACCGGCGGACGCGCGTGCAGGACGATCCGGTTCGTCGGGAACACCCGGGCGAAGCCGTTCGAGTCGTCGACGTGGTCCGTGATGACGATGTCGACGACGCCCTTCGGCGGCGCGCCGAGCTCCTCCGCGAGCCGGGCCCGCGCCACCTCCGCCCGGTCGGCCACGTGCCGCGCCACGGCCTCCAGCCCGGGCGGGAAGGTGATCCGGAAGTGCTCGGTGGCCAGCGTCTGCCACGGGATGTGCGGCGGGACCTGCCCGCCCGCGGGCGCCGGCGCCGCGCCGGCCGCGACGAGCCCGGCGAACAACGCCATCACGGTCTTGCGAAGGATCCTGCCCATCGGTCTCACGGGCCTCGACACCCGAAACCAGGCCGGCCGCATCAACGCCGGCCAGCCGTCTCCCTGATGAACGTCTCGATCGCGCGGAGGTGCGCGGCGGCGATCCGTTCCTGCGCGTCCGGATCCCGCAACGCGTTCTCCTGGCGTGGCACCATCATGTGCATCGTCTCGGTCAACGCGGCCGGCATCCAGCGCGGCCGGACCAGGGCCAGGCTGGACCGGCCGATCCCGAGGTTGCGCAGTCGGAGCTCGGCGAGGAGCTCCCGCTGGAGCTCCCGCGCCAGGCAGGCCGAGAGCGGATGGAAGTAATACACGCTCGTGCCGTTGTTCGCGAACGGGTTGACGCCGTCCGGGAACGCGTTGTTGTGGATCGACACGAGCAGGTGCGCGTCCGCCGCCTCGGCCATGGAGGTGCGCGCGTAGAGCGGCAGGGTGCGGTCATCGGTCCGGGTGAGGATCACGTTCGCGCCCCGCCGTTCGAGCATCGATCCGAGCCGCAGCGCGATGCCCAGGTTCGCGTCCGCCTCCCGCAGACGGGTTGGGCCGAGCGCGCCCGGCTCGGCACCGCCGTGGCCGGCGTCCACCACGATGGTCAGCCCCGCCAGCGGCCGATCCGGATCGATCTCCGGCGGTTGGCGTACCCGCACCACGAGGTCGCCGTTGGGGGCGAAGAAGGCGTCCCACCCCCAGGCCGGCCGGTCCAGGTGCAGCGTGAGGCGGTAGATGTCGTCCGATGGCTGGCTCCACTCCGCCCGCTCGATGAACGAATCGATCCCGCCGTACTGGAGCCAGTCGGTTCCGCTCACGGCGCCGAACAGCGTGATGTCGACGCGGCGGCCGGCCTGCTCCACGTGGATCGGGAACCGGCGCGGCACGGCGAACCGCACGTCCACGTACCCCGGCGCCGGGGTCATGCGCACGGTTCCCACGATCCCCCGGGGTGGCGGGGTGCCGGGCGGGAGGAGCCTCACCTCGGCGGCGGGCACCCAGGCCGTCAGGCCGTGGGTCAGCCGGACCCGGAACTCCCCGTTGCGCTGGCCCGTCACGGTCAGCTCCGTGCCGGAGGGCCAGAAGTAGTGCGACGTCGTGGATGGCGCCGGCCGCGCCACCACGACTCCGTCCGTGGCGCCCTCCGGGCCCGCGTCGACCCCTACGGCCACGGGCAGCCGGTCCGGGTCCAGGAGCGCGAGGTTGAGTGGGAGGGGGGCGCGGGCGGTGTCCGGGCCGACCACCAGCTCCACCCAGGCCTGCCCGGGCGCCGACGCGGCCTCCGGGATGCGTCGCCCCGGGCCCGCCGACGCTCTTCCCGCGGACCCCGGCCGATCGCCCTCCGCCGCGAACGCGAACGCCCCGATCGCCGGCCGCGCGATCGACGTGTCCCGCGCCGCCAGGGGGATCGCGGCGAAATGACCATGGTACTCCGCGACGACCGGTTCCCGCGCCGCGTCGAGGCGGCCCGGATCCATGCCGAAGGTGCGCAACCCTTCCGCTACGTCCGCGATCCCCCGCCGCTCGGCGAGCGGCACCCGGCGCCCGTCCGGGAGCACGAGCGCGGCCTGGCCGCCGGGCGTGCCCCGGAACCGGACCTCCACCGGCTCTCCGGGCAACGCGGCCCACGCGCCCCTCGGGGAGACCGAGCCCTCCACGATCCGCGCCCGATGCGGCTCGAGTTCCGGCGGCGGCCCCGGCACGCGTACTGTCCGTTCCAGCCGGGCGGTCTCCGGGCCCTTCGTCGCCTCCAGCCGGTAGACCCCATCCGGCGGCACGGGCAGGAAGGCGAGGAACGCGCCGTTCGGCTCCACGGGGACGGGGATCCCGTTGATCGTGAGGCGGGCCCGGCCGGAACCGGTCGAGCCGAACACGAAAGTCGAGTCCCGAACGGTGACGAACGCGCCCTCCGGCGGGTAGACCAGGTCCAGGACCAGCGCACCGTCCCGCTCCGGAAGCTCCGGGAGCTCCGGCGCGAGAGCTTCGGCTGGTGCCGGCGCTCGCTCGGGTACAGGGGCCTCCGGCGCCGGCGCCCCGCACGCGGCGATCCCCACGGCGAGGAGGAGGCCGGAAACAGCGATCGGGCGGGAGAAGACGTCGCGCATCCGATGCGATCCGTGAAAGGTGCCGGGAGTCAGGTGGCGGACCGGGGCGCCGCCCCCCGCCGCAGCCGCCGGAGCAGCACGCCCGCCGCCACGGCCGTGGCCGCGGACGCCAGCGCCGTGCCCCACCGCAGGAAGAGCGCGCCGCCCACGGCGAACATCGAGCCGAAGATCACGAGAATGCCGCAGATCGTACTCCGGATGTCCGTGGAGAGGTCCTGGAGCGGCTCGAGTCCGGTCCGCTCCCGCTGACGGCGCCAGCCGGGGCCGCCCGGCCGCGCACGGCGGTAGAACGCATCCAGCGTCTCATCGGACTCCGGGCGGGTCAGGGCCATGACCGTCAGCCACACTGCCGCCGTCCCGAACGCCGTCACCGCCAGGACGCCGGCGTTGCCGAACTGGGAGACCGGGCGCGCGAGCGCGGCAATGGCCAGCATCGGACGGCCGATCGCGCCCCACGTGGACCAGTCCACCGTGGGCGTGTACAGGAAGAGCGCGATCAACAGCCCCGCCGCCATGCTCGCGATCTCGGCCCACGCGTTGATCCGCCACCAGAACCACCGCAGGATCAGGACGGCGCCCGGGCCGGTCCCGATCGCGATGATGAACGTGAAGATCGTGCCGATGTCCTGCGCGTGGAAAGCCACCCACCCGGCGAGCGCCACGAGCACCACCGACGCGAACCGTCCGACACAGACCAGCTCCCGCTGAGAGGCGTCCGGCCGCAGGAACCTGCGGTAGAGGTCGCTCGTGATGTAGCTGGCGCCCCAGTTGATCTGGGTCGATACCGTCGACATGAATGCCGCGACGAGGGACGCCACCACCAGCCCCAGGAGTCCGGCCGGCAGGTAATCCATCATGAGCCGCGGATAGCCGATCTCGGGATCCGCGCCCTGCTCCAGCAGGTCCGGGTACAGCACCGGCGCCACGAGCCCCACGATGACCCACGGCCAGGTGCGGACCACGTAGTTCAGGATGTTGAAGAACCACGTGGCGCGCTCCGCTTCCCGCTCATCCTTCGAGGCGGACAGCCGCTGAATGAACTCCCCGCCGCCGTCCGACCGGCGGAACGCCCACCACTGGATCCCGAGGTACGCGAAGAAGGTCCAGACGGAGAGCTGCGCCAGCTCCCCGAACGGCATGAAGTCCAGGCGGTTGCCGAGCCCGCGCGCCTCGAGCTGGTCTCGCAGCGCCGCGAGCCCGCCCACGTCCCCCACCGCCACCGCCGCCACCACGATCGCGCCGAACAGGGCCAGGAAGAACTGGAGGAAGTCCGTGGCCACCACGCCCCACAGGCCGGCGAGCCCCGCATAGACCAGCGTCAGCACGACGATGATCACCACCGCCCAGAGGTCGGGGTCGCCCAGCGCGGCGGGGAGCACGTCCCCCAACCCGAGCGCGACCACCACCTTGCGCGCGGCGAGCATGGCGTACCCCATGGCGATCACGTTGATGGGCACCGCGAAGAGGAACGCACGGAACGCCCGCAGGATCGCCGCGGGCCGGCCGCCGTACCGGATCTCGATCAGCTCCGCGTCCGTGATCACCTCCGCCCGCCGCCACAGCCGGGCGAAGACGTAGACCAGCATCACGTGGCTGATCCCGAACGCCCACCATTGCCAGTTCCCCGCCACCCCCTGGCGCGCGACGAGCCCGGACACGTAAAGTGGCGTATCGATGCTGAACGTCGTCGCGGCCATGGACGTGCCGGCCAGCCACCACGGGAGGGAGCGGCCGGACACGAAGAACTCCGCCATCGACCGCGAGCCCCGCCGCGAGAGGTAGATGCCGATGGCCAGGGAGAGGACGAGGTAGGAGCCGACGACGACCCAATCCAGCGCGCTCACGGTCGCCCGCCGGGTGGAGACTCGGCAGCGAGACGCGGGGCCGGTGGTCCGGACTCTGCCCGCGGTGCCGCGATCCGCCGACCGATCCGGCGCCGGGGGCTCCGGCCCGCCATGATCCAGCCAGGAGCAGTCATGGAGACTCGCACTGAAGGATCCATGTTGGAGAAAGTCTTTTTCGGCCTCGGCTACCTGCTCGAAGAGCTGGACGGCGTCGCCTCAGGCAAGGGCAGTGCCGTGCTCGCGAAAGGGCTGGAGGCGCTCGATCCGGACCGGGATGATCGGGAGCTCCCCGCCTCCCTCGCCCTGGCCGCCGCCGGCTGGCTCGCCGCGAAGGTCCTGCGGCCGCGCCGCATCCGGTGGCACCGTGCCGTGGCCGCGGGCATCGCCGCGACCGTGCTCGAAGAACTCACGCGGCGCCGGACCGGCCAGGCCGGAGATGACGCCGACGGCGTGGGACCCGTGAACCGCTTCGCGGCCGGCATCGGTGCGGCCGCCGCCTATGCAGCGCTGTTCTATCCCCGGCTCCCGGGCCCGCCCCTCGCCCGTGGGTTGCTCTTCGGCACGCTCCGCGCGGCGCTCGCCCCCGAAGGTGGCCCCGTCGTCGTCGCCCAGCGCCTGATCCCGGAGCTCGACCTGCCCCTCCAGCACCTGGCCGAATCCGCGAGGCCCACGCCCGGTCTCGTCCCGAATCTGGCGTTCGGCCTCGGGCTCGGGCTCGTCTATCGGGACGGGAGTCGGTAGTACGCGACGTCGCGTCGGCTCACTCCCCGGCGCCGCCCGGATCCTTCCCGTCTCCGGCCTCCGGCGCGACCGCATGACCCCGGCCGAACGGGTCCGGCAGCATGAACGCCGTCACGCCCGGACCTTCGAGGTAGAAGGCGTCCCGCCGCTCCCGGACCCGCATCCACCGCACCGGCGAGTAGGACCCGGCGACGGACGTCCGAACCTCGGCCAGCAGCCCGCCCAGCACCTCGAGCCGGTCGCCCTCGAAGGAACCGCGTACCACGTCGTACTGGATCGTGGTGGGCGGCCCCTCATCGACCTTTCCGCCCTCACCCTGGACCTCCCTGACCTTCCGCAGGAACACGAAGTCCATGGTGAACGGAAGGACCCGCGGTGCTATGCCGGAATCCACGAGCCGGTCCGCGCCCGTGGCCAGGTCGCACACCCGGATCTCCCGGCCGACCTCGTAGACCACGTACCGGCCGTCCGGCGAGAAGAAGGCCGGGACCACGCGCCGCACCACCTCCACGTCCCGCGCGAGCAGGACCGGCGCCCCGCCCGGCGGCGTCACCAGCAGCTCCCCGACCGCCGCTTCCCATTGCGGCCAGGCCCGCGTCGGCCGGAACTCGAGCCGGGGGCCGTGAGCCGATTGCCGGGCGAGCGTCGGTTCCGCGGTCCCGTTCGAGCCGTCGCCCACCGGCTCGAGGGGCGCGCCCCGCTCCTCGGCGACCATCACCAGGTTCCGGGCGATGGCTTCCAGATCGGCCGGGGGGCGGCGCGCCAGGTACTGCCGCAGGAGCCCGACGTCCGCGTCCGCCAGCGTCTCCAGCGCCCGCGCCTGGACATCCCGGTCCGGATCCTCCAGCGCGAGCTGGAGGAAACCGATGGCGGTCCGCTCCGCCGCGTCGAGCACGCCGTCGAGTCCGACGGCCGCGGACGCGCGCACCATCGGCTCCTCGGCACTCAGCCCGAACCAGAACGCGCTGATCTGGTCCACGGCCCGGCGCTCGCCCAGGAACAGGAGCGCGTTCGCCCGCGCGATCGGCGGCACGGTCGTGTCCCGGACGACGTAGCCGAGGAACCAGTGTAACCGGCCACCGAGCTCGGCGGCCAGTGTGTCGAGCACGTTGCCCTGGCCGTAGGGCACGGAGAGGAGCTCGATCCAACGCGCGACGGGGTCGGCCGCTGCGGCTGGCACCGGATCGCCCGGGCTCGCCGCGCGCACGGAGCAGCCGAGCAGGTATGCCGAGACGGCCAGGACGGCAGCCAGACTCCCCAGGCAGCGCATCGCGATCCAGCGTCAGAGGTCAGGAGATTCGGTCGGGACTGCCGGGCGTGTAGGAGCCGAGCACCCGCTGCCCCGCCGCGCCCGTCGCCTCCGGGACGTTGCCCGGCACTCCCCGCACGTGCGCCCACGCGAGCGCCGCGAATGCTATGGCTTCCTTCGCGTCCGGGTCAATCCCGAGCACCTCGCCCGGCAGGACCGGCAGCGGCGCGAGCTGCGCCCGGATCCGCTCGACCAGTGCGGGATTGCGCCCGCCGCCGCCGGTCAGGATCACCTCGTCCACGCCGCGCGGCAGCACCCAGCGCCGGTACGCGTCCCCGATGCTGCGCGCGGTCAGTTCGGTGAGCGTGGCGACGAGGTCGGCCCAATCGGCCCGGCTGGATGCGCCGACCCGCCCGGCGAGGCTCTCCACCAGCGGACGGCCGAACACCTCGCGGCCGGTGGACTTCGGGGGATTGCGCGAGAAGAAGGGGTCGGCGAGCAGCTCGGCCAGCAGGTCTTCCCGCACCGTGCCGGAGGCCGCCCACGCCCCGCCCCGGTCATACGTCTCGCGGCCGTCCGTGGCGAGCTGGACCGCGGCGTCGATCAGCACAACGCCCGGCCCCGTGTCGAAGGCCAGGATCGGCTCCGAGGAACCCCGCGGAGGCAGCCAGGTCACGTTCGCCATGCCGCCGATGTTCTGGAGCGCGCGCCGCCGGCCGGGCACGGAAAAGAGGAGCCGGTCCGCCCAGGGCACCAGCGGCGCGCCTTCCCCGCCCGCGGCCATGTCCCGGGACCGGAAATCGCTCACCACGGGAATCCCGGTCCGCTCCGCAATGGTGGCCGCGCAGCCGAGCTGGAGGGTGGCGCCGCAGCGGCCGCCGGACGGCGGCTGATGCCACACCGTCTGGCCGTGCGACCCGATCAGGTCCACCTCCCGCGGGCTCACGCCGGCGAGCTCGCAGACCGCCAGCGCGGCCCGGGCGAACCACTCGCCCAGTTCCACGTTCACCCGGCACAGCTCGGCGGCGCCGCCGTTCACGATGGCGCCGTGCAGCAGGGCGCGCATGGCGGCATCGTACGGCGTCGTGAGCCACGCGAGCACCGTCCACGACGGCTCGCCGCCGCCTTCGTCCCGGAACTCGACCAGCGCGGCATCCACGCCGTCCAGCGACGTGCCCGACATGAGGCCGATCACTCGCACCGTTGCCCCTCTCCTGCCCCGCCTCGGGTCACGCCGCATCCAGGTCCGGGATCAGGCGCCCGATCACGCCCTCGACCTCATGCAGCCGTCTCTGCGCCTCCTCCCGGTCCAGCCCCAGCTTCCCCATCACGATCGCGGTCTTCACGTGGCCCTCCGCCTCGTCCAGCAGCCTGGCCGCGGTCGGACGGTCCACGTCCAGCGTCTCCATCAGGATCCGCTCCCCGCGATCCCGCAGCTTCTGGCACGTGACCTGGAGGTCCACCATCAGGTTACCGTACACCTTCCCCAGCTTCACCATGGCTGCGGTGCTGATGGTGTTCAGCACCATCTTCGTGGCCGTGCCCGCCTTCATCCGCGTCGAGCCCGTGATGACCTCGGGCCCGACCAGCGGGGCGATCACCACATCGTGCGTGGCCAGGAGCTCGGGGCTCGGGTACGTGCAGAGCAGGAACCCGGTGCGGGCGCCGCGCTCCCGCGCCCGGCGCAGCGCGCCGTGCACGAACGGCGTGGTCCCGGACGCCGCGATCCCGAGCACGAAGTCGTCCGGCCCGATGCCGCGCTCGTCCACCGCGGCCGCGCCGTCCTCCGGATGGTCTTCCGCGCCTTCCTGCGCCCGGACCAGCGCGGCATACCCGCCCGCGATGATCCCCTGGACCATCGACGGGTCCGTGCGGTAGGTCGGCGGCATCTCCGCGGCGTCCAGCACTCCGAGCCGGCCGGAGGTGCCGGCCCCCACGTAGATGAGCCGGCCACCCTTGCGCAGGCAGTCCACCACGATGTCGATGCACCGCGCGATCGCTTCGCGCTCCTCGTGGACCGCCTGCGCGACCATCCGGTCCTCGGCGTTGATCAGGTCCACGATCTCGAGCGTGGAAAGCTGGTCGATCCTGGCCGTACGCGGGTTGCGTTGTTCGGTCAGGCGTGGGTCGAGCGGTCGGGAGGCTGCCATCTCGTATCCGCGGACTTGCCCCAATTCGTTCCAGGCGCGTAACTTCCCCAGACCCGTAAGTTAATCCGTCACAGACGATTCAAGCAACCGGCCATGCCCCGACTCCTTGACCGGGCGCTCGGTTTCGAGCGCGAGTTGATCGAGATCCGGCGCGACCTGCACCGGCACCCTGAACTGGCCTTCCAAGAAGTCCGCACCGCCGGGATCGCCGCGGACAGGGTCGCGGCCCTGGGATTCGAAGTCCGGCGGGGCGTCGGCCGGACCGGCGTGGTGGCCGAGCTCCGGAACGGTGACGGCCCCGTCGTCGCCCTGCGGGCGGACATGGATGCCCTGCCCATCCAGGAGGCGAACGAGGTGGACTACGCGTCCACCGTGCCCGGTGTGATGCACGCTTGCGGCCACGATGCGCACGTGGCGGGCCTGATCGGCGCGGCGAGGCTGCTGGCCGAAGCCCGGGACCGGGGCGAGCTCCCGCCCGGCACGGTGCGCCTGCTCTTCCAGCCGTCGGAAGAGACCTCCGACGAGGAGAACCGGACCGGCGCGGAGCGCATGATCGAGGACGGCGCCATGGCGGGCGTGGACGCGGTGTTCGGCCTGCACGTCTGGGCGAGCCTGCCTGCCGGCCGGGTCTATCTGCGCCCCGGGCCCCTCATGGCCGGATCGGACATGGTGTACGCGGCGGTGGAGGGCCGGGCGTCACATGCGGCCCGGCCGCACGAGGGCGTGGATGCCGTGGTCCTGGCCGCGCACGCCGTGCTCGCCTGCCAGAACATCGTCGCCCGGCGGATCTCACCCCTCGACGCCGGCGTGGTCACCATCGGCACGATCCAGGGCGGCGTGGCGCCGAACGTCGTGGCGGAGCGGGTCGAGCTGCGCGGCACGATCCGGTACTTCGAGGAGCACGTGCGCACGGTGCTGCACCGGGAGGTGCGGGCCGCGTTCGACTCGGTCCGCGCCCTCGGCGGCCATGCCACCGTGGAGATCGTGCCCGCTTGCCGGCCCGTCCGGAACGACCCGGCCATGACGGAGCTCGCCCGTGCGGCGGTCGCGGATGCGCTCGGCGAGGACGTGATCGAAGTGGCCGAGCTGACCATGGGCGCGGAGGACTTCTCGGCGTACCTGGAGCACGCACCCGGCGCGTTCATCTGGCTCGGAGCGGCGCCGAACCCGCCGAGGGAACATCATCACCCCCTTTTTGATATCGATGAGCGCGTACTTGCTTGCGGGACAACGATTCTCGCGGCATGCGCGATCCGGGCGCTCGCCGAACTCCGTTCCCGAGCGCGGCAGAATCCCTAGCAGTACAGGTAGTAGCGATGAAAGCAGTAACGCTCCTCACGGCGCTGGCCTTCGTCCTCGTGGCGGAACCGGCGGCAGCGCAGTTCTCCGCGGCCAGGCCGGCTCCGAAGACGTGGATCACGGGCTGGGTGGGCGGCCACATCAGCCCCGGGCGAGTCTTCGACCCGGGTAGCAATTCGGTTTGGGATTTCGGGTCGTCGTTCGCGGGCGGCGTCGGGGTGCACCGGCAGGTCGGTTCCGCGCTGTCCATCGGCGTCGATGCATCCTTCGCCCCCTCGCCGTACCACCGGCTGGGCGGGGAAAACGACCTGATCGAGAAAGGCACGGCCCGGGTCGTCACCGCCATGGCGACGGGCCGGCTCCGCTACGGGGGCGCCGACGCGTTCGGGATGTACCTGACCGGCGGCGTGGGGACGATGGTGTTCGGCATGCCGTCCCTCGACCGCTGGGATCCGGATCTCGCGCTCCTGACCGGTGCGGGGCTAGAATATCGGCCGTCACGCCGGAACGCGCTGTTCGTCGAGTGGGGTCGCTACTGGACGTTCCACCAGCGGGAGGGCGTCGAGGACAACTCGTCGAAGTTCTCCCAGATCCGCGCGGGGATGAGGATCGGATTTTGAGGAAACGCTCGATCTTGTTGTACCTGGGACTCGTGGCGGGGACCGCCGCGTGCGGCGCGTCCCCCCAGGCTGATTCGGCGGCCGGCTCCGGCTGGCCTCCGGCGGTTGCGGAACGCATCCCGGCGTCCTGGCCGTACACCCCCGGTGCCTATGCCACGGCAGCGGCGGGCGGCATGGTCACCACGGACGCGCCGCTCGCCACGGAGGTGGGGGTCGAGGTGCTCCGGTCCGGCGGCAACGCGGTCGATGCGGCGGTTGCGGTGGCGTTCGCGCTGGCGGTCGTCTATCCGGAGGCGGGCAACATCGGGGGCGGCGGCTTCGCCGTGGTCCGGCTCGCCAATGGCGACGCCGCATCCCTCGACTTCCGGGAGACCGCACCGCTCGCGGCCACCGCGGACATGTACCTGGACGAACAGGGCGAGCCCACGGATCGCTCGGTCACCGGGCATCTCGCCTCCGGGGTGCCGGGCAGCGTGGCCGGGCTCTGGGAGCTGCACCAGCGCTACGGCACGAAGCCGTGGGCCGAGCTGCTCGAGCCGGCCATCCGCCTGGCCGAGGAGGGCTTCATCGTGGACGAGGACTTCGCCGGGTCCGTCCGTGACGCCGCGGAACGGCTGGCGCTCTTCCCCGCGTCCGCCGAGCTCTTCCTCCCGGGCGGCGAGCCGCTCCGCGCGGGGTCCACCTGGCGCAACCCGGACCTGGCCCGCACGCTGCGCCGCATCGCGGAGCATGGGCCCGCCGGCTTCTACGAAGGCGAGACCGCCGACCTGATCGTGGAGGAGATGCGCCGGGGCGGCGGGATCATCACCCATGAGGATCTGCGCCGCTACCGCGCGGTCTGGCGCGATCCGATCGTGTTCGAGTACCGGGGTCACCGCGTCTATTCCATGCCGCCGCCGTCCTCCGGCGGGGTCACGCTGGCCCTCATCGCGAACATGATCGAAGGGTACGACCTCGGCGCGCTCGGCTGGAATTCGCCCAGCACCCTGCATCTCCTCGCCGAGGTCATGCGCCGGGCGTTCGCGGACCGGAACCACCTCCTCGGCGACCCGGACTTCGTGGAAGTGCCGCTCGCCATGCTCCTGTCCCGGGAGTATGCGGCGGAGCGGCGCGCCGACATCTCGCCGACCATGGCCACTCCTTCGGAGGCCGTCGCGCCCGGCGTGCTCGCCGGCGTGCGGGAGCCGGAGCACACCACCCATTTCGGCGTGGTCGATGGTGCCGGCAACGCGGTGGCCGTGACCACCACGATCAACGAGCTCTACGGCTCGGCGGTCACGGTGGCGGGCGCCGGGTTCCTGCTGAACGACGAGATGGATGATTTCACGTCGAAGCCCGGAGCGCCGAACATGTTCGGCCTGGTGCAGGGCGAGGCGAACAAGATCGAGCCGGGCAAGCGGATGCTCTCGGCCATGACGCCGGTGATCGTGCTGGACCCGGCCGGTCAGCCGCTGCTCGTCTCGGGCGCACGCGGCGGGCCGCGGATCATCACGGCGGTGTTCCAGGTGCTCTCCAACGTGGTGGACCACGGGATGGACGTGGTCTCCGCGGTGTACGCGCCCCGGATCCACCATCAGCACCTGCCGGACGTGCTGTACTTCGAGGCCGGCGGTCTGTCCGAATCACAGGTGCGGGCGCTGGAAGCGCTCGGACACAGGGTGGAGCCGCGCCAGGGCTACATCGGCAACGCCCCCACCCTCCTCCGGCTGGGGGATGTGTGGACGGGGGTGGCGGATCCCCGGCAGGGGGGACTGGCCGCAAGCCCCTGAGGGGGCGAGGGCGTCGTCCGGGAGGCATTGAAAGACGGTGCCCCGAGGGCCGGCCGGGCCGGCCCTCGGGGTACGTCCATTGGCGGGCTCGCCCCCGGGCGAAACGGTCCTTGGCCCGAAGGGCTCCGCATCAATGCACCGTTTGTTCGACCTCCACCGGTGCGTCCAGCCGGATCACCATCCGCGAGCCGGCCGGCAGCACGGCGTCCACATCCGCGGTGCCCATGGCAATGGCCGTCCCGGCCGCCGCCCCGATCACCGCGCCCTTGATCGCGCCCTCCGTGTCCTTCCCCAGGATCCGGCCGAGCACGGCCCCGGCCGCCGCACCCACCGCCACCTTCCCGGCCTGCTCACCGGTCGACGTGCGCGTGCGCCGCTCCGGGTTCGCTTCCACCACCGTGGCCTGCAACGGGTAGCTCCGGCCATCGAAGGAGACCGATTCGAAGGCGAGCTTGATCACGGCGGTCTCGCCGACCCGGTCCGACTTCTCCACCGCCGTGACCCGGCCGCGCACCTTCGCGCCCGACGGGATCAACACCGTGCCGTCCAACCCCACGATGGGATCCGCGATCGTCGCCGTGAACGGCTGCCCGGGCTGGCTGTCCTTCGTGGACAGCGTCTCATCCATCCGCACGGCGATCGTCGTGCCGATCGGTACGGTCATCCTCACCGTGCGCGGCGTCGGTTCCTCTCGCCGCGGCTCCGGCGCCGGCGTGGGGCTCGGCTCCGCAGGGCGCGGGCGTGGTTGCGGCTGCGTCCGCGGCCGGCTCGGCGTCGGCTCCGGCGCCGCGGCCACCGGCTCCGGCTCCACCGCCGGCGCTACCGCCGTGTCCCCGAAATTGGCCGACCCGGTGTCCCTCGAAAGGGCCAGATCCAGCTCCCGCTCCAGCTCCTCTTGCTCGAGTGCGGACCGATCGGGCTCCCCGCGGCACGCCCCGGCCACCAGCAACATCGGCAGCACGAGCAACGGCGCGATTCGACTCCTACGTCCGGGCATGAGCGCCTCCCGGGGATACGACCCCCGCTTGAACGGATCCTTGGTGTTGGGTAAACTAAGAATTGCAAGCTTGCCTACCCGGCACGCCCGCGTATCCCACGTGCAACCCGTGTGCCAACCGGTGCCCCTGGGACACGTGCCTTGACGGGCCCGGCACCGGCCGGGCGCGGCCGACGAAGCCGCTCCCGGATCGGGGTTCGCTTTGTCCAATCGAAGGGCCCGCCGGGGACCCGGGGATCGAATGAACGAACTGCGCGCACTGATCCCATACCTCAAACCATACCGCAGCGGGATCCTCGCCGGCCTCGCGCTGGTGGTGATCGCGAACGCGTTCGCCGTCGCCACGCCGAAGCTGCTCGGCCTCGCCGTCGACGCCCTGGAGCGGCCGGACGTCACCTTCTCCATCATCCTCGGCCACGCAACCCTCATCATCGGCGCCACGATCCTCGCCGGGGCCGCCCGCTTCGGCATGCGCCACCTGCTCAACGGCATCAGCCGCCGGGTCGAGGTCGACCTGCGCGACGCATTCTTCGAGCACCTCCTCCGCCTCGACCTCGCATTCTACCGGCGCACCACGACCGGGGACCTGATGAGCCGCGCCACCAACGACACCCAGGCCGTACGCATGGCCGCGGGCCCGGCCATCATGTACCTCGTCAATACCGTCGCGGTCACCGCGTTCGCCCTCTTCGTCATGGTGAGGATCAGCCCGGCGCTCACCGCGGTCTCCCTCATCCCCATGGCGCTCATGCCGCCGATCGTGCTCTACTTCGGCCGCACGATCCACCGCCGCTTCGAACGCATCCAGGCGCACTTCGGCGATCTCTCCACGCTCGTGCAGGAGAACCTGGCCGGCGCCCGGATCGTGCGCGCCTACGGGCAGGAACGCGCCCAGGAAGCCGAGTTCGACGTGCTCAACGCCGGGTACCTGGACAAGAACATGGCGCTCGCCCGCGTGTCGGGCGTCTTCCATCCGTCCCTCGCCCTGCTCTCCGGTCTCGGCATGGTCGCCGTCCTCTGGTACGGCGGGACCCAGGTCATCCAGGGCCGGATCTCCACCGGCGACTTCGTCGCCTTCGGCTTCTACCTCGCCATGCTGACCTGGCCGATGATCGCGCTCGGATGGGTCATCAACCTCTTCCAGCGCGGCGCGGCGTCCATGCGCAGGATCAACGAGACGATGGCGATCCAGCCGACCGTCCGCCCGCCGGAGCGGCCGGTCCGCATGCCCTCGATCCGCGGCGAGATCGAGTTCCGGAACGTCCGTTTCACCTACCCCGGCACAAAGCGGCCGGTCCTGGACGACGTGTCCTTCCGGATCGAAGCCGGCCAGACCGTGGCGCTCGTCGGGCCGACCGGGGCCGGGAAGTCCACCGTCGTCGCCCTCCTCACACGGCTCTACGATCCGGACTCCGGCCAGGTGCTCGTGGACGGCGTGCCCGTGGACCGGATCGCCACAGAGGATCTCCGGGCGGCCATGGGCGTGGTCCCGCAGGACGCCTTCGTGTTCTCGGAGACGCTGGCGGACAACCTGTCGTTCGGGCTGGACGGCGTGGACGCCGCCGCGGATCGGATCCTCGAGGCCGCCCGGATCGCGCAGCTCGAAGAGGTCATCGAGATCCTGCCCCACGGCCTCGAAACTCGCCTGGGCGAGCGCGGCGTGAACCTCTCCGGCGGGCAGCGCCAGCGCGCCACCCTCGCCCGGGCGCTGGCCCGCGACCCCGCGATCCTGGTCCTGGATGACGCGCTGAGCGCGGTCGACACCCACACCGAGTCCCGGATCCTGACTCGCCTGCGCGCCTTCATGGAGGGACGCACCGCCCTCGTCGTGAGCCACCGGGTCACTGCGGTCAAGGATGCGGACCTGATCCTGGTTCTCGCGGACGGCAGAATCGTCGAACAGGGTACGTACGATGAGCTGATCCGGAAGAACGGCGTGTTCGCTTCCCTCCTCCGCAGGCAACTCGCGGAGCAGGATCTCCAGGCGGCCGGCGCGCCGACGGCCGCCGCATCCAACGCGATCTCGACGGCAAGTCCATGAGCACGGAGTCTTCGGCCATTCTTCTCGTAGAGGACGATCACCTGCTGCGCCACGCGTTCCGGCTCCTGCTGGAGGACGCCGGGTACCGGGTGCTGGAGGCGAGCAACGCCGCGGAAGCGATCGCCGTCGCTCACGAAGATGCGCCGGCGCTGATCCTCTTGGATCTCGGACTCCCGGACCGCCCCGGGCTCGAGGTCGTCCGGGAGCTCAAGAGTCAGCAGGCGACGCGGTCGATCCCGGTCGTCGCGCTCACGGGCCGCGCCGGTCCGGCCGAGCGGCGAGCATGTATGGACGCCGGCTGCGCCCACTATTTCTCCAAACCCCTGGAGCCCCGGGAGCTGTTGCGGTTCCTCCCGGAACTGCTCCAGTGAGCGACCCGATCAGGCCAGATCGAATCGACGAGGGACCCCGGTGATGGACCGGACCCCGACGTCCCGGCGGGTATCGCTGTGGCGGCGCCTCAGGCGCGCGCTCTATCGGGCGTACTACGCCGCCAAGTACCTCCCGTTCGCGGCCGAACGACGGGCCCGTCGCGAGGATACCCGGCGAGGCTTCGTCGTCATACAGATCGACGCGCTGGCCCACGAGGACTTCCAGCGCGCGCTCGAGCAAGGATACGTTCCGAACCTGAAGCGGCTGATCGACCGGCACGGTTGGGAGCTGCGCCGCTATCCAGCCGGCCTCCCGAGCGCCACGCCCGCCGCACAGGCCGCGATCTTCCACGGTACCAAGGACCGGATCCCGGCCTTTCGGTTCTACGAAAAGGAACTCCGGCGGGTGGTCATCGGGTCGCAGCAGGCCTCCATGCAACTCATCCGGGACCGTCTCCCGGAGGACGGCGTGCTCAGCGGCGGCTCGAGCTACGTCAACCTCTTCGACGGTGGGGCGAACCGGGCCGTCTTCACCCTCGCGGCGAAACGGCCCGAACCGCTCTTCCGGAAGTTGGGCGGCGCCCGCATCCTGCTCCTCCTCGCGCTCCACCCGATCCGCATCCTGCGCATGCTGTTCGTCAGCGTGCTCGAGTACCTACGAGAGGAGCGGGACCGGCTGCTCAGCCAGATCCGGGGCGAATCGACCTTCTACTGGTGGTACCTCCCGTTCCTCCACATCGGGTCGAACGTCATCCTGCGCGAGCTCCAGACCCTGGCCGTGCTCCTGGACATCTACACGGGCGTGCCCGCGATCTACACCACGTACAACGCGTACGACGAGTTCGCCCACCACTTCGGGCCATCCTCCAGGACCGCGCTCAAGAGCCTGCGAGCCCTCGACCGCCGCATTGGCGAGATCCTGCGCATGATCCGACGGCTGCCCGGACGGCCGTACGACCTGTACGTGCTCAGCGATCACGGCCAGACGCCGTCGATCCCCTACCGGGTTCGTTATGGGGAGACGTTGGGGGACACCATCGCGGCCGCGGCCCGCTATGGCGTGGAAGTGGTGGCGAGCACCGGCGAGTTCGGGCCTCCCAAGGAAACCATGGAGTTCCTGATCCGCGAGCTCGAAGAGGTGGCGGCGACGTCCGTCCTGCCGACCCGTCAGCTCGGCCTCCGGTTCGGCCGCTGGCTACGCCGCCACTATTCCATCTTCCCGCTCGTCGCCGAGACCGTGCGCGTGGTCGAGTCCCACCAGCTCGTGATCACCTATTCCTCGTGCCTCGCGCACCTCTACTGGACCGAACCGACACGACCGCTGTCGTTCGACGAGATCCGCGCGGACCCGGATCGGCGAGCGCTCTACTACTTCCTCGTGGCCCACCGCGGGATCGGTCTGGTCATCACCCGCATGCTCGACGGCGCGCACGTCGAGTCCGCCCGGGGCCGTGCGCTCATCGACGCCGGCGGGAACGCCACCGTCCTCGACGGCGACGACCCGCTCCGCCATTACGCAGAATCGGAGGTGGAGCGCCGGGCCCTCGTGCACCTGGCCCAGCTCCCCAATTCCGGAGACATCATCCTCTTCGGCGCCTACGACGCCGAAGAGGACCGCTGCATCTGTTTCGATGACCAGGTGGGAGCCCACGGCGCGCTCGGCGGGCGGCAGTTCTGGCCCTTCATCCTGACGCCGCCCGGTCTGATCCCCAGGGACTACCGGATCGACGACCCCCTCGACCTCCACCCCCTCTTCTCCCGGTATTCCCGGAAAGAGCCCGATCAGCCGCCGGCCAGCCGGTAGCCGATCATCTTGTAGATCAGCTTCGCCACCAGGAAATCCGGCGCCGAAAGCCCCGGGATGGGCGCGAGCTCCACCACGTCGCACGCCACCACGTTGCGCTCCCGGAACACTCGCTTCAGCAGCTTGAGCACCGGGTACCACTGCAGCCCGCCCGGCTCCGGCGTGCCCGTGGACGGGACGAGCGAGGGGTCGAAGCAGTCGACGTCGAACGAGATGTACACGTCCTCCCCCAACCGCTCCATCACCTCGTCCATCCACGCTTCACCCGTGTGGATGTCGTCCGCGAAGAACACCGAGAGCGAGTCCGTCCGGTCCACCAGCTCCCGTTCTTCCCGGGTCAGCGCCCGGATCCCCACCGCCACCACATCCACCCGCTCGTGCACCCGATGCATCACGGACGCGTGCGAGTAAGCGGTCCCCTCGTACTCCGGCCGCAGATCCGTGTGCGCATCGAACTGCAGCACCGTCAGCCGCCGCCCCGCCCCCTCGCCGCGCTCACGCCCGGCCTGCTCCAGCCGGTCCGCCCACGCCAGGATCGGCGCACTGCTGATCGAGTGCTCCCCACCCAGCATGATGATGAACTTGTCCGCGGCCACATCCAGCAGCCGGTCGTACGCGATCCTCAGCTCCGCCAGCGCCTCTCCCGCGCCCGCACGCGTCAGGTGCAACGCCGGCAGCGTCGCGATCCCCGCCTCGTACGGCTCCGCGTCCAGCTCCTGGTCGTACAGCTCGATGTACCGCGACGCCTCCAGGATCGCTGCCGGCCCCCGCGCCGTGCCCGCCCCGTAGCTCGTCGTCGACTCGTACGGCACCGGCAGGATCACCGCCCGCGCCGACTCGAAATCACTCGCCTCTTCGTCCAGCCCGAGAAAATTGTGCGGCAGCTCCCACGAGAGCTCCCGCAACGCGTCCGGAATCCGCATTCCCCCTCCCATTTCCTGCTCCTGGGATGAAACGAGGGGACCCCGCCCGGGAGCCCCCACCTCTCGCCGATTCGGCATGCCGGCCCCTGCCGTCAGATCGTCTCGATCGGACAGGTCAGCCCCTCCCACTCCAGCGTCCGGCCAGCCGCCTGGCACGCCGCACACAGACCATAGATTTCCAAACGGTACCGCGCCGCCTGGAACCCGTGCTGCCGCGTGATCTCCTCCTGCACCCGCATCAGCTCCGGATTCTGCACCTCCGTCACCCGCCCGCACTCCGTGCACACCAGATGCCCGTGCGACGGCATCTGCCCGAACAGATGCTCGTACCGCTTGAAACCCTCACCGAAATCGTGCTCCGCGACCAGACCGCTCTTCACCAGCATCTCCAGCGTCCGGTAGATCGTCGCCTTCCCGATCCGCTCCCCCCGCTCGCGGAGCCGCGCCTCGATCTCCTCCACGGACAGATGCTCCGGCGACCCGAACACGACCTCCGCGATCGCCTCCCGCTGCTGCGTGACGGGCAACCCCTGTTCACGCAGGTACCGGCGGAAGAGATGTACGAACCCCATGTCGGCCTCCGCACACGATTCGGTGCTCTAATCAACAATAATTATTGATAACGGATCTCGAGCCCGACCGCAACGGCCCGCGACCACCCGCCACCGCGCCGCCCCGACCTTCACGCGCCGGGTTCCGCCGCAGACGGTGAATGCTGCGCGACCAGCTCGAGCCAGCGGTCCGGCTGACCTTCGATGCGGGCGGCCTGCGGCGTCTCCCCGGGCTCGTCCCCGAGCCGGCGGAGGACGCCGTCGATCAACCGCTCGACCCGCTCCGCCGGCGCGATCCCGTGCTCGGCCACCTCCCGTTCGACGGCAAGGGCGCCGTTGCGCTGGCGGCGGCTGATGAATCGTGCGGTGACGATGCGGCGGCGGTCGGCATCGTCGCAATAGAGGGCGAGCACCACCACGGTGCTCTCGGCGTCGCCGAGGCGACGAGGCGGAAAGACCCAGACCGAGTCGATGGACTCGACGGCAAGCTCCGAGGTCAGTGAGCCCAGCAGCTCGCCCGTGACCCCCATACCCGGGGCGGCAGGACCTGGTGGGGTGGACCTCACGTTTTCGCTGGGAGCAGTGAATCCGGAGACTTGGCGGCGCGGGCGACGGCCCTCTTCCGGGCGCCGGCCTTCCGCCTGGCGCCGCCGCGGCGGGCCCCGTCCACCCGGACGCCGGCGGGGTCTCCCCCGGCCGCCGCCCGCGCCTCGGACCGGGCTTTCTCCGCTTCCTCCACGAAGTACTTCAGCACGTGGAGGAAATCCTGCGCGTTCGTGATCACGCCGAACGCCTGGTGCGTCCCCCGGTCCTTCAGCTTGCTGACCACGAACTCCGAAGAATCGACCGCGATCGTCGGCAGGGGCCGGATCCGGCCGTCCCGGGTGGTCACGTACGCCGGCAGCATGTTGCCGAACGCAATGGAGTGCAGCGCCGTGGCCACCATGATGGCCATCGTCGTGCGCTGCGCGTGCTCGCGCATCAGCTCCTGCGCCCGGATCACGTCCGTCACCGTGTCCGGCAGCGGACCGTCATCCCGGATCGAACCGGCCAGCACGTAGGGCACGCCGTGGGTCACGCAGGCATGCATGATCCCCTCAGTCAGGATCCCCTGCTCCACCGCGGCCCGGATCGAGCCCGCCTGCGCGATCCGGTTGATGGCGCGCATGTGGAACGAGTGGCCGCCCGACACGGGCCGCCCCGTGCGGTCCATGCCGAGCGTCGTGCCCATGAGCGCCTGCTCGATGTCGTGCACGGCCACCGCGTTGCCCCCGAGCAGCGCGCTCACGTACCCGTTCTCGATGAACCACGTGAGCACGTCCCGACCCCGGGCATGCAGCACCGCGGGCCCGACCACCCACACGATGTGCCCGCCGTTCTCCCGCTCCTCCCACAGGAGTTCGGCCATGCGCCCATAGTCCACCGGCTTCTCCCGGCTGACCTCCGAGCGCATGAACGCGAACTCGGCGTCGCTCCCTCCCTCACCCCCGTCGAGCCCCACGGCGTCCACCAGGATCCCCTCGCTCCCGTCCTCCGCGTACCCGACCGCGACGGGCTGCCCCTTCCTCACGTACCTCGCCTCGAGCACCCGGAGCGTGCCATCCGCCTCCTTCACGATCGCCCCGTCCATCCGCGGCGACCGCGGAAGCCGCCACACCCCGTCCACCTTCACGTACGTGGGCAGGTTCGACGTCGCAAAGAACCCTTCCGGCAGCACCCCGTCGGCCGGCGCCGGCTCGAACCGTGCGTCCGGCGCCCCGCGGAGCTCCGGCGTCTCGAAATCAGGGGCCCGATATTCGTTAACCATAGTATGTTAAACTTACCCGCCGGGCGCCTGCCGTTCAAGCCGATGCACCGCTTCCCGGACCGCGTCCAGCACCTCCTCCCGGGCGGCGTCCAGCGGCGCGCCGACCAGCGCGCCCGCCGCCTTGACGTGCCCGCCCCCGCCGAACCGCCGCGCGATCGCGTTCACATCCACCTCGCCGTTCGACCGGAAGGACACCTTCGTGCCCCCGTCCGGGAGCTCCCGGAACAGGACCGCCACCTCCGTCTGCTCCACGGTGCGCGCGTGTTCGATGATCCCTTCCAGGTCCTCGCTCGAGGCGCCCAGCGCGGCCATGACCTCCGCCGGGATCGTGATCCAGGCGATGGGATGGGCGGGGTCCACCTCCAGCCGCTCCAGCGCCGCCCGGAGCAGGTGGATCCGCCGGAGCGGAACCGAGCCGTAGATCCGGCGGAATGCGGCCTCCGGGTCGATGCCACGGTCCAGGAGGTCCGCCGCGATGGCGTGGGCGCGGGCCGACGTGTTCGAGAACCGGAACGACCCGGTGTCCGTCACGATCGCCACGTAGATCCCCTCCACGACCGCGGCGGGCCAGGGCGCCGGCGGCGGGTCGGCGAGCGTGAGCAGGTCGTGGATCAGCTCGCCGGTCGCGCACGCCCTCGGGTCCACGACGCCCAGGGCCGACAGCACCGGATCCGCGTCCGGATGGTGGTCGATGACGGCCGTTGGGCGGCCCTCGACCATCTTCGCCATGCGGCCCAGCCGCCGGGGCTCGGCGGTGTCGAGCACCACGAACAGGTCGGCGCTCCGGATCGCGTCACTGGCCGCGTCCGTCCCGAAGTCCGCGATCGCAACGGACGAGTCGACCAGGTACCGGTACGCCTCCGGGAACGGCGTCGGGTTCACGATGGTCACGCGCTTGCCCCGCGCCGCCAGCCACGCGGCCAGCGCCGCCTCGCACCCCGCGCCATCGCCATCCGCATTCACGTGCGTGGTCAGGACGAGGTTCTGCGCGGCGAGCAACGCTTCGAGGACCCGGCCGAGCGCCGGCCGGCGGTCCGAAGGGATCCCGGTCACGTCGGCCATGGTTCGAGCCCGGCAGCGCGGCCGTGCGGAGTTGCTGTGCTCATTGAGTGGGACACCTCACGTTCGATACGTACCGGCCTTCCGGTCGGAGGCCGGCCGGGTCGGTCCGGCCTGGCCACGGGAGGGTGGTGCGACGACGTCGCGTCCCCGCGCCCGACGCGTGGAGCACGCGGCGTCGCCTGAGCACCGTACGTCCCCCTTGCCTCCCCGTACCCCATTCCCCACGCCCGGTGCCAGCTTCACGGCGTACGCGCCCGTGGCCGCCTGAACTTCGCGTAGGTGGATGCCAGGTGGACGAGCCGCGAGGACTGCCGCCCCACGATCTTCGCATCCCTGAGCGCGGCGAGGAACGCGCCCGGCTCGTCCCGGAACGGCGGAACCTCCACGTAGGCCCGCCCGATCTCCCTCAGGGTGTGCGCATCCGACCCGGCCCCCATGGGCAGCCCCCGGCTCCGCGCGAACGCTTGCGCCCGCTCGTTCAGCCGCGCCGAGTGCAGACGCGCGTTGAAGCCTTCCACCACGTCCACCAGGTCCGCCACCTCCTCCAGGACCTTCCCTCCCCCTCCCTTCCCCGCCGCGTACGGATGCGGAAAGTAGACCAGCCCGCCCTGGGCGCGGATCCGTTCGCACGTCTCCCGCGCCGGCGTGCCCTTCGGGATCCGCTCCGTAATGTACAGCCCGATGATGTCCACCCGCTCCGCGGTCTTGACCTCCTCCCCCACGATGACCCGGTCCGGATAGCGCTCCTTGAGCGCCAGCGCACCCTCGATCTCGTTGTGGTCCGCGATGACCACCCGGTCGAGACCCCGCGCGACCGCCGTCCCGATCACCGCGTCCGGGTCGCTCAGGCAGTCGTACGAGTGCACCGTGTGGACGTGCATGTCTATGCGGATGACCCCGCCCTCTCCACGATCTCTCTCCATACCCGCTCGGCTTCCGCCTCGAGTTCTGCAACGGTGCCGTCGTTCCGTATGATGTAGTCCGCGCCGGCGCGCTTCATCTCCGAAGGCATCTGGGCCTCGATCATGCGCAGCGCCTCCGCCCGGTCCAGCCCGCGCGTGCGCATCAGCCGCTCGAGACGGGTCGCCACGTCCGCTTCGACCAGCACCACGATGTCGAAGGAGGATTCGAGCCCGACTTCGAAGAGGAGCGGGATCTCGTTGACCACGACGTCGACTCCCGCCTCCGCCAGCGCCGCTTCCGCCTCCGCCCGCAGCCGCGCGACCTCCGGATGGACCACCGCCTCCAGCCTCCGCCGCGCCTCCGGATCCCGGAACACGAGCCTGCGCATTGCGCCCCGGTCCAGCCGCCCATCATCGTCCAGGATCCCCGGCCCGAACTCCTCCACGAGTCGCGCCAGTCCGGGGGAGCCCGGCTCCACGGCGCGCCGCGCCAGTTCGTCCGCGTCGATCACGTGCGCGCCGAGCCGCGCCCAGACCCTGGAAACGGTCGACTTCCCGCTCGCGATGTTCCCCGTCAATCCGACGCGAAGCATTGCGCAGGCCCTCACCCCTGCACCGACCGGGCCCGCCGCCGCCGGATCGCGACCAGGGCGAAGCCCACCCCGATCCCCACCACCACCAGGCCGCTCGCCACGCCGAGCACGTCCTCGATCAGGTGCCAGCTCTCGCCCGCCAGATAGCCCAGCGCCACCGACCCGGCCGCCCAGCCGAACACGCCGATCAGGTCGAAAAAGAAAAAACGCGGGTAGGAGAGCCGGCTCATACCCGCGAACCACGGCGAAAGCGTTCGGACGAACGAGATGAACCGGGCGAGCGTCACCGCGAGGGCCGAATGCCGGCGGAACAGATCGCTCGCCGCGCTGTCATAGCGGTCCCACATCCGCCCGATCCGCCCACCCCGCGCCACGATCCGCGTGCCCCCGTGCCGGCCCAGCAGGTAGCCCACCTGGTCGCCCAGCAGGCCGCCGAAGAACGTCGCCGCGAAGATCTGCCCGAGCGGGAATACCCCGCGGTCCGCGAGGAACGCCGCCACGAGCACCGTCGCCTCCGCAGGGATCAACAAACCCAGGAAAACGGCTGTCTCGGAAAGTGCAACGAAGAACACGACCCATGGCCCCACGGCGGTCAGGAGCGCAATGATGTCGTGCAGTAACCCCTCCATCCCTGATCACCTCCGGGGCACCACCACCCGCACGTCATCCGCCGTGCCGTGCTTCCGGTCCGGTCCCGCGGACGACACGTAGATCGAGTCCCGGGTCAGCACGAGCCGGTACGGCACGCCCCACGGGTCCCGCCCTCCCCGCCCCGTATGCGTCTGGTTCCGGAGGTAAGCCTCGAACTGCGCCGGGTCGGGCAGCGGCCGGAACGTCGACGCACGCTCCCGCAGGTCGAGCGCGATCCGCCGGAGCTCGTTCTTCGCCGACCACTGGAACACCGGGTCCAGAACCGGACGCAGCCGGACCATCCACCACCCCACCACTTCATCGTACAGCGGCCCGACGTGCGGCGCGGCGAGCTCCCGGAGCGGCGGGATCGTCGCCGTCGCCCCGGCCACGATGAGCAGCACGAGGAACAACTTCTTGATCATACGCGGACCTCAGCCGATCCCCGCGGGCTTCGCGCACGCGCGACCCAGCGCAGGTACCGCTCGAGCTCGTCGAGCGACGGCAGCACTTCCTCATCGCCGTACGCGGTATGCATACGCCAGGCGAGATACTCCGGCGGTGGGAGGGGCAGGAACGGCGGACGCCGGTACCAATCCCGCGCCCGGAAGCGCCACGCCGCCTTGAGCAACAGGCCGTAGAGCCTCGGGCGGCGCAAGGCCCGCAAAGCGAGACGGGTGAGAATCGAGCTTCGAGCCAAGTCCGTTCGCTAGAGAAAACGCTCCGGGGCCGCCGCTCCTAGTATACCACGCGCAACCGGCCGTGTAAACAGCGTCGTACCCCCATCATCGCCCGCCTCCGGGCCCCAGGGGTGGCCTCGGCCGGACCACGGCGGTAGATTAGCCAGTGGACCGAACGCGCACCCGCGCGTTGGCACACCGAGTCCGGTCCGTCCGGGCTCGAGCGGATTCGACATCACCCGGATAACCATGGCAACGAGAGCAAAAGCCGAAGAGCGACTCGACCGGTTTCTGGGGCTCGATCCCGAGACTCTGGTCAGGATGTACCGCACCATGTACGCGGCGCGCCGGACCGATGACAAGGAGATCCAGCTCAAACGGCAGAACCGGATCTTCTTCCAGATCTCGGGCGCGGGCCACGAGGCGGTGCAGGTCGCGGTCGCGGCGCACGTGCGCCCCGGCTCCGACTGGTTCTACCTCTATTACCGTGATCGCGCACTGTCGCAGGCCCTCGGCATGACGCCGTACGAGCACCTGCTGCAGGCGGTGGCCGCCGCGAGCGACCCGTCCAGCGGCGGGCGGCAAATGCCGTCCCACTGGGGGCACCGGGCGCTGCGCATCGTCAGCACCTCCTCGCCCACCGGTACGCAGTTCCTCCAGGCCGTCGGCTGCGCCGAGGCCGGGATGCGGGCCAGCCGCGTCGAGGCCATGCGCCAGGCCATCGATCCTTTCGAGGATGACGAGATCGTGCTCTGCACGACCGGCGAGGGCCAGACCTCGGAAGGCGAGTTCTGGGAGGCGCTGAACACGGCGTGCAACCTGAAGCTGCCCGTCCTCTTCCTCGTGGAGGACAACGGGTACGCCATCTCCGTCCCCGTCGAGGTGAACACTGCGGGCGGCAGCATCAGCCGCCTCGTGCAGAGCTTCCCGAACCTCTACATCGAAGAGGTCGACGGCTGCGACGTACTCGCCAGCTACGCGGCCGCCGGCCGCGCCGTGGCTCACTGCCGCGCACGCAAGGGACCGGCGCTGCTCCACGCCCACGTCATCCGGCCGTACTCCCACTCCATGTCGGATGACGAGCGGATGTACCGCCCGGAGAGCGAACGGGAACAGGAAGCCCGGCGCGATCCGATCCCGAACTTCCGGCGGTTCCTGATCGAAGAGGGCGTGGCCACGGCGGACGAGCTCGACCGGCTCGAGGCCGACGTGGAGCGGGAGATCCAGGAGGCCGCGGATCGCGCCCTGGAGCAGCCGCAGCCCGCGAAGGAGACCGCCACCCTGTACGTCTACTCGCCGGACGTCGATCCCACGAGCGAGGCGTTCGACACCGAGGACGACCCGAAGTTCGAGGGAGAGGAGACCACCATGGTGGACCTCCTCAACGCCTGCCTCCGGGACGAGATGGCGCGGGACCCGCGGATCGTCGTGTTCGGTGAGGACGTGGCCGACGCCAGCCGGGAGAACGTCCTCGAGGAGTGCAAGGGCAAGGGCGGCGTCTTCAAGGTCACGTACGGCCTGCAGCGGCGCTACGGCGGGATCCGGGTCTTCAACTCGCCCCTCGCCGAGGCGAACATCGTCGGCCGGGCGGCCGGAATGGCGGCCCGCGGCCTCAAGCCCGTGGTCGAGATCCAGTTCTTCGACTACATCTGGCCGGCCATGATGCAGATCCGCGGCGAGCTCGCCACCATGCGCTATCGTTCCAACAACAGTTGGAGCGCCCCGGTCGTGATCCGGGTGGCGTACGGCGGGTACCTGAAGGGCGGCGCGATCTACCACTCCCAGACCGGCGCGAGCATCTTCGCCCACACGCCCGGCCTCCGGGTCGTGATTCCGTCCAACGCAGTGGACGCCGCCGGCCTGCTCCGTACCGCGATCCGCTGCGATGACCCCGTGCTCTTCCTCGAGCACAAGCACCTCTACCGACAGGTCTACAACAAGGGCCGGTATCCCGGGCCGAACTTCATGATTCCGTTCGGGAAGGCCAAGGTCCTGCGGGAGGGTCGGGACATCACGGTCCTCACGTGCGGGGCGGTGGTGAAGCGGTCGCTGGACGCCGCCAAGATCGCCGCCGAGCGCGGCATCGACGTCGAGGTCATCGACCTGCGGACGATCAATCCGCTGGACATGGAGACGATCGCGCGGTCGGTCAAGAAGACGAACAAGGTGATCGTCGCCCACGAGGACGCGCTCTCCTTCGGGTTCGGGGCCGAGATCGCGGCGCGGATCGCGGGTGAGCTGTTCGAGTGGCTGGACGCGCCCGTTCGTCGTGTAGCCTCGCTCGATACGTGGGTCGCGTATTCGCCGGAGCTCGAGGAGGTGATCCTCCCGAACGCGGAGGACGTGCTCCAGGCCATCGAGGCCCTGCACGCCTACTGACTCCGGCATCCTGGAGCAGACGGGCCCCGGCGCTGGAGGGGATGCGCCGGGGCCCGTTCTTCGTTCTGGGGCGTCAGGCGACGTCGCGCCGCACGTCACCGGATCTCGAAACCCGCAACGCCGTTCACCGTCTGGCCGCTCCCGAGATCCGTCACCTGGACCCGGACGCTGTGCGGACCGGGCTGGGCCCGGGCGAGGCGAAGCTCCAGCCGCAGATCTACGGGCTGGGAATCCGCGGTGCGCTCCAGCTCGAAGACGTCCCTCGGCGGCTCGCCGGAATCCGCGGCACGGAGCGGGACGATCGCGCCCTGGCTGTCGGTGACCTCCACGGTCACCCGGTACCGCGCGGTACCCCCCGAATCCGACAGGTTCTGGATCACCCACGCGAGCGAGAGCACGCCCGCGGCATCCGCTTGAGCGTTGATCGCCGACAGGGCGAGGGGCGGCCTCTGACGCTGGACCTGGCCGGCCCGCTGAATGAGCCCGCGTACCCGGCCGTACGCCGAGAGCAGGGCATCATCCCCCGGGTTGACCCGAATCGCGCGCTGCAGCGCCTGCCATGCCTCCTCGCGCTGCGCCGGGCCGAGCTCCGCCCGGGCCGCCAGGAGGAGCGCCAGCTCCCGCAACGCCGAGCCGTCCTGCGGATCGACCTCCACCCGCTCCCTCAGCCGGTCGATCGCTACGGCCGTATCGCCCTGAGCCAGCAGGGCGAGCGCATCCCGGGTCGTGGCCGAGGGTTCATCCGTCGCGCGCGGCCCCCGCGGGACCGCAACCATCGGCGCCGGCCGCGGTCGCTGCCGATTGAGCACGTATTCCAGCCCGACGCGGACTGCCGGGTAATGGGCGGTGAAGTTCTCGTACGAAATGACCGAATGGCGGCCCGAGAGCCGGCGCAGGTCTTCCCGTTCCTGGAACGCGAGCTTGGTCGCGGCGACGGACACGATGTGGGTCTGGAAACCCGTTCGCAGGGCGAGCGCATCGCCGACGGGGAACCGGACGGTAGCCCCGACCCCGAATCCCCACGAGCTCCACTTCCGGCTGGACCAACGGACCCGGTCGTCGGGCACGTCGAAGACCTCCACCGCCAGGGCCTTGCGATGACCGCCGGACAGATCCAGCGTGTGACGCATGTACGTCGGGCCGAACGTGTACTCCACGAAACCGCGGCCGCCCGACCACCGGCCGATCACCACCGACACGCCGAAATCCACCGCGAAGATCCCGACGGAGCGCTCCACGGTCTCCGGCACGTGGAGCCCTCCGTGGAACTCCGCCGTCGTGCCCGCGCGCCCGTATTGCACTCCGAGGTACCCGCCGAAATCGGACTCCGGTCTGTACCGCAGCACCAACCGGCCCAGCGGGAGGACGTCAATCCGCTCCTGGTACAGCGTGCGTACCGACAGCGGCGTCGAGTCCGTCGGCACGACCGCGTCGAAGTGCTTGTCGTAGAGCGAGGAGGGAAGTTGTGCGCCGGCCTCCAGTGAAACCGTGAACTTCGGCGGTTGGGGCTGCTGTGCGTGCGCCGCCGTCGCCGAAACCACGGCCATGGCCAACGCGATCAACGGCACGCGAACGTCGAGGCTCTTGCGATCGTTGCTCATTGCGATCCTGACTACGTCGTGGGACCCGGCGCGCATGGCCGCCCGCGCATCGATCCCGTTGTCCGAACCCGGACACCGCAAGTCCCGTCCCACCCCCACGACCGGCAAAGGGTTCGACCCCTCCGACCCGGGTCGGGTCGCGCTCGAGAATGGTCGTGCCCAATCTCGCATGATGCTATCTTCATCGTTCCGTGCGCAAGACGGGCGGCCATGGCCGCCAGCGGATTAGCATGTCCAGGCCGTGAAAGCGATCGCACAATTCCTCAGGTATTATCTCCGCCCACGCCCGGACGGCGTGACCGAGGTGGAGACAGGTTACCGCCGGGACGGCGAGCGCCTGCCGGCGACGCTGTACCGCCCCGCCCACGGCACGGGACCGCTGCCGGGCTGGGTGTTGCTCCACGGGCTCACCGTCCCCGGCAGGGAGCATACGTCCCTCAAGCGGTTCGCCCGCGCCGTCGCCGCCAGTGGCGCGGCGGTGCTCGTCCCGGACATCCCGGAATGGCGGGCGCTCCGGGTCGCGCCGGCCATCACCGTGGACACGATCCGCGCCGCGATCCTTGCCCTCGCCGAACGCGACGACACGATCCCCGGCCGCATCGGCGTCATCGGGTTCTCCTTCGGCGCCACCCAGGCGCTGGTCGCGGCCGCCGACCCGCGCCTGAAGGGCCACCTGGCCGCGGTCGCCGCATGGGGCGGCTACTGTGACGTGTTCCGGCTCTTCCGATTCGGCTACACGGGCGAGCACGAGCTGGACGGCAGGAGTTATCGCACCGATCCGGATCCGTACGGTCGCTGGATCATGGGCGCGAACTACCTCACCGCCATTCCGGGGTTCGAGGACAACGGCCGGACCGCCGCGGCCCTCGGCCGCCTCGCCGAAGCGGCCGGCAAAGCGGGTCTGCATGCGTGGGATGGGTACTTCGATCCGCTGAAAGCCGAGCTCCGGGCGGCGCTCCCCGCCGAACAGCGCCCGGTCTTCGACCTCTTCGCGCCCCCGGCGGGCCAGCCGCCCCACGATCCGGAGCGCGCCCGCGAGGTAGCCGAGGCCCTGGCCGCCGCCGCCCTCCGCGTGGATCCCCTCCTGGATCCGGGTCCGGCGCTTTCCCGCCTCGACTGCCGCGTGCTGCTCGCCCACGGCCGCGACGACCGCGTGGTCCCGTTCACGGAGACCATCCGGCTCGGCCGCGCGCTGGACGCCCGTCGCCTCGCCGCCTGCACCATTACCGGGCTGTTCGAGCATTCGGGCGGCACGAGCCGCGAACTCGGCCCCTTCGGCGTCGCCGCCGAGGCCGCCCGGTTCGTTGCGCTCCTGAACCGGATCCTCCACATGATCTGACCGCGGCGGTCGTCGGGCGAACCCACATGCCGCCGCGCCCCGGCCCGAAACCATGCTGCACGCGCCGTGTAATAGCGTGATCCGGCTGCACGGCCATCGTGCGGCTGCGCAGCCGGGCGCATGCTCGCATGCGCCGTCGCGTGTGATTCCGTCAGCGAGTCCCGAGCCAGGGTGTGCCTCCGGCCAGGGACGGGCCCGGGTGGCCTACCGGGCGGATCGCACGCATGAGATCGAGTCGGACCATGATCGCGGGTGTCCCGTGGCCCCGACCGGCGGCAACGACCCGCACCCGCGTTGAGGTGAGCGCCATGGATTCGCCCGCGGTCCGCGTATTCCGCGCGGGTCCGTACCCCGTGATCCACACGTTCCGGATCGACGATCTGGGCGGTGAAGTGGAACTCGACGTCGCCCTGCTCATCGATGGCATCCCCACGATGATCGCGGCGAGCCGGTTCCCGCTCGACGACACCTGGCACCGCATCCATGCCGCACTCTCCAGCGGCGATGCCCACCTCGGCGTCGTCGGCGTGCCATACGCGGCCGAGACACCGTTCGGACCGCCCGACGTCTTCCCGTCGGCGTACGTCGGCCTCGAATGCGCCAACGGGGAGCGCCTCATCCTGGCCTACATCCGCGGCCGGGACCCGAACCAGGACGCCGAGTCCTTCGCCCAGGAGGTCCTCATCGGGATTCGGCACGGCCGCACGCCGGACGAGCTCGGCGACCCCATCGAGGACTGAGCGGCCGGCACCGGCGGGGCGGCCGCGGCGCTCCGGCCGCCCGGACGCACGCCGGTCAGCGCAGGATCCGCCCGAGCAGGAACCCTGCGCCCAGCGCGACCAGCACGGAGCGGAGGGGATGGCCGTGGACGCTACACTCCAGGTCCGCTCGCATCTCGCCGAAATCCTGTGACCGGACGTAGCCGGCCGCGTTCTCCACCGTTCCCGCGAGCTGGTGGATGGGTGCCCCCGCCCGGCCGATGATCCCTCCGTGCCGCTCGGCCCAGTCGCCCGCCCGGTTCACGGCGCCGGCCACGTTCTCCAGCCCGCTGCCCGCGGTGCTCCGGACCCGGTCCGGGAACTCCTTCACGCTCCGCCTCGCCGCTTCCGCGGACTTGACGACCCGGCGCTCGACCCGCTCCACCGCGTCGGCAACGGCCTTGTGGCCTTGCTCGAACACGTCCTCCGCCCGGCCGATCAGCGTGTCCGGCCCGGCCCCCATGTCATCGAGGGTTTCCAGCGCCCATGCATAGTGCCGGGCCTCGTCCTCGGCGGCGCGCTCCAGGACCTCACGGACCCGCTCCGGATGCGGCATGTCCGCGAACTTGCGGTACTTGTCCCGGCTCTGCCGCTCGTTGGCCTTGAAGGCGAGGAGGATCTCCCGGTCGCCGCCCATGGCGCCGACCTTCTGCACCGCCAGCTTGAACACGCCCGTCGGTATGTGCGCCACCTCGATCGGCACACCGCCGTGCTCCCGGATCAGCCGCGTCAGCTCCTCGATGTGTCTCTCGTGATCCCCACGGAACCGGATGAGCGCCTGCCGATGGTGTTCGTTCGAGAGGTTCCTGATCGCCACGTCGTACGCCTGCACTGCGTCGTGGTCGAGCTGTAGCAGGTCGTTCAGGTCGGCGATGAGGCCGGCCTCCACGCGCGAGGTCTGATCCGCCATCCGATCCTCCCAGGCCCGGGGTGCCGAACGTGCGAACGCCGCACCGGGTGTCCGGTGCGGCGCGCGTCCACATCGTTCAGCCAGACTGCAACGTCCGTTCCGGCCGGGAAGCCGGGAGGGCGGCGGATCCGCTCAGCGCGGCACGCCGCCGTTCACCACCGGGGTCGGCGAGATGAAGCCGATCCGCCGCAACGACCGGAGGAAGGCTTCCACGACGTCGGGATCCAACTGGTACCCCGCCTGCCGCTCGATCTCCTCGATCGCCCGGTCCACGGGCCACGCCGCCTTGTACGGCCGGTCGTGCGTCAGCGCGTCGAACACATCCGCCACGGCCACGATCCGGCCGACCAGCGGAATCGCGTCCCCCCGCAGCCCGTCCGGATAGCCGAGTCCGTCGTAGCGTTCATGGTGGGTGAGCGCGATGGTCGCCGCCACGTCCAGCAGCGGGATCTGGCTCCCGGACAGGATCCGTGCGCCGATCCGCGTGTGGGTGCGCATGATCTCGAACTCGGCCTCGGTCAGCCGGCCGGGCCGGAGCAGGATCGAGTCCGGGATCGCGATCTTGCCGAGATCGTGCAGCGGCGCCGCCCGCCGGATCAGGTCCACCTGGTCGCCCGGCAGGCCCAGCGCCCGCGCCACCAGCGCCGCGCTCCGGCCGACCCGCTGCGTGTGCTGGCCCGTGGCATCGTCCCGGTACTCGGCCGCTCTCGCGAGACGCTCCAGCGTCTCGATCCGCGCCAGCTCCAGCTCTCGCGTCCGCTCCCGGACGCGCTGCTCCAGGATCTCGTTCTGGCTGCGCAGCGCCTGGTGAAGCCGACGGGTCTCGAGCAGGTTCCGCACGCGGAGCAGCACCTCTTCGACGTCGAACGGCTTCACGAGGAAGTCCTTGGCCCCGGACGCGAGCGCACGCCTGCGCGCATCCGGCTCCGGATTCCCGCTCACCACCAGAATCGGGAGATACTCGTCCTCCGGGGTGTGCCTGAGAAGATCCTCGAGAACCTCGAACCCGTCCCTGTACGGCATGTGCAGGTCGAGCACCACGAGGTCCGGCCGGAACTCCACGAACAGGGGGAGCGCATCCCGCGGGTCCGTCGTCGTCCGATACTCACGGCAACCCGCCCGCTCCAGGACGCGCCCGAGCAGCGCGACGTTGGCCTCCTCGTCGTCGATCACCAGGATGCGCGCGTTCTCGAAAGGGCTCGCCATGCAATCCACCCGTCAATGGTTCGACCCAACGCGGAGCTTCGCCTTGTCCAGGACTTCGCGGACCTTGCGCGCGAGGGAGTCCGGCGTGAACGGCTTCTCGAGGAGGATCGTGCCCGGCTTCAGCACGCCGTTGTGCACGATCTCGCTCTCCGCATATCCCGACATGAACACGATCATCGTGTCCGGCCGGGAAACCGAGAGCCGCTCGGCCAGCTCTTTGCCTCCCATCTCCGGCATGACCACGTCCGTCAACACCAGGTCCAGCGGTCCCCGGTGCTCACTCGCCGCCCGCAGCGCGTCCCGCCCGTTCACCGCTTCGAGTACGGTGTAGCCGTTCTTGCGCAGCGTCTTGCAGATGAGTGCCCGTACGGCCGGCTCGTCCTCGACCACGAGGATCGTCTCCGATCCCGTCGCGGACGTGGGCGACACCGTGACCGGCTCCACTTCCACCGGCCCGGCCTGGACCCGGGGCAGGTAGATCTTGAACGTCGTGCCCTGGCCCAGACGGCTGTCGACCCAGATGTAACCCCCGCTCTGCTGGACGATGCCGTATACCGTGGACAGCCCCAGGCCCGTCCCCTTCCCCTTTTCCTTGGTCGTGAAGAACGGCTCGAAGATCCGCTTCTGGACCTCCTTGTCCATCCCCACGCCCGTGTCCGTGACCGAGATCATCACGTACGGCCCGGGTCGCACGTCGTACGCGAACCGATGGGGGAAGTCATCCGCCAGCTCCACGTTGCTGGTCTCGATCGTCAGACGGCCGCCCCTGGGCATGGCGTCCCGGGCGTTCACCGCCAGGTTCATCAGGACTTGCTCCATCTGCCCCGGATCGGCCATGACGTAGCCGAGGTCCGGGTCCGGCAGCAGGACCAGCTCCACGTCCTCGCCGATCAGCCGGCCGAGCATCGAGCCGATCTCGTTGACGACGTCGTTCAGGTTCAGCACCCGCGGCTGCGAGACCTGCTGGCGGCTGAACGCCAGGAGCTGGCGCGTCAGCACCGCCGCCCGCTCGGACGCCTTCCAGATCTCCTCGATGTCCGCCCGCTTGGAGCTCGATTCATCGATCTCGGCGAGGAGCAGCTCCGCGTGACCCTTGATGGCGGTGAGCAGGTTGTTGAAATCGTGGGCGATCCCTCCGGCCAGGCGGCCGATGGCCTCCATCTTCTGCGCCTGCCGGAGCTGCTCTTCACTGTGCCGCAGCGCCTCTTCGACTTCCTTCCGCTTCGTGACGTCCCGGGACCAGATCGCCAGCCCCTCCCGGGACGGGTACACCCGGGTCTCGATCCACGCGTCGGACTGGAAGGACAGCCCCTCGAATTCGACCGGCACCTGCTGCACCGCGGCCCGGTGGTACTCCCGGAAGAACGTCGATCCGACCAGCTCCGGGAACTCCTCCCAGATGCTGCGGCCCAGCAACTGGTCCCTTCCCCGCCGCAGCATTCGCTCCGCTTCGGCGTTGACGTAGGTGAATCGCCAGTGCTGGTCCAGGGCGATGAACCCGTCCGCGATGCTCTCGAGGATGTTCGTGATCCGCTTGCGCGAGGCCTCGGCTTCGGAACGGGCGGCGAGGGCCATCTCGTAGAGCCTGGCCGTGTCGAGCGCCGGCGCCCCCAGCCGCGCCAGCTCCACCGCCAGCCCGATCTCCTCCTTGCTGTAGCCCCGGTCCTCCACCTCGGACACCAGGATCATTACGCCCAGCACCCGGCCCCGGGTCAGGAGTGGAACGACCAGCGAGATGCACGGCGGGAACGCTTCGATCAGGCCGGCCCGGTACTCGTTCGACAGGCCGAGCGCAGCCACCAGGGCCTCCGCGCCCTCCAGCACCCGAGGCTCACCCGTCCCGACCACCTCCCGAAGAACCGGCCGCTCATCCACACGGAACGGTCCGGAGGGTAGGATCCTGGCCAGACGGTCTTCCCGCGCCCGATCGACGTGCACCACGGCGGCGCGGCGCATCCCGCCTTCGGCCGGGTCGAGCGTGAACAGCACGCACCACTCGCCGAGCTCAGGGACGTACAGCCGCGCCAGCGTGTTCTGCGCCGCCTCGTAACCCAGCGAGGCATCCAGCAGCCCGCTCGCCTCGGACAGGAACTTGCCCCGCCGCATGGCGGCCTCGACCTTCGCCGTCGCCTCCCGATCTTTCCGAGCCAGCTCCCGGTACCGCTCGCCCAGCTTCGAGGCGACGAGGACCGAGCCCACGATCGCCGCCGCGACCGCGCCGAACCCGCCGAGCTCCGGCGCTCCCGGCACGTCCAGACCCTGCCGCCAGAGGAGGGAGGCACCGTAGCCGATGGCCGCCGCGGCCGCGATCAGACCCGATCCGCGGCCACCAAGGAATGCCGAGGAGATCGCCGCCAGCGCCAGCAAGACGCCCGGCAGCGGGAGCGCCAAACCGTGGCGCCGGGCGAGCACCTCCAGCGCCCCGATCACGCCCAGCGTCAGGAGTGGACCCGCGAGCTTCGCCAGCCGGCCCGGCCGCTGCACGACTCCCGCATCCCGCGCCGCATGCCCGGACGGCTCCACGTTCCCTCGTGCGCCGCTCCCGCCCACTCCCGGGTTCGGCGCCGACGGGGTGGATCCGCCGGACGCCCGCGGCTCACGCATCCCCTGTCCGGACTTCCCGGCCCCTCGATCCCGATCGGCCGCGGCGGGGACCCGTGGTCCTCCCGACTGCGACACGTACGCCTCCCCCGAGGACGCGTCCCTCTCGGCTCGAGACGGTTTCCGTTCGGAAGCCCAGGCGGGTCCCCGGCGAACCGTTTGTCCAGATTCCTGTGGGTCGCCCACTGCGAACCTGCGTCGGTCAGTCGAATTGTGGACGAATACGATGGGATACGCCCTGGAGCGATCACCATGGCGTGGGGAGAGCGCCGTCCTTCCGTGCAAAGTCCGCGCCGCTCCACCCGACCGCCGGGAGGTCATGACAAGTCGCTACGTGAGGCCAACTTGAGCTTTCCCGTCCCCCGCCCGGCACGGCGTGAGGTGTCGCATAATGCGACGGAGGTGAGGCAAACGTGCCTCAGCACCGGCCCACGAATAGCCCACCCGGTCTCGCATCCTGCGAGACAGCCGGACGCCGGACCCCGGACTCCGCCGCCTCCGCACCCGGCATGGGACGGGAGATCCCGGCGACTCACACCGGCTCGATCAGCTCCGGCATGTCGTTGCTCGGGGAGTTCACGAGCGTGGAGACTTCGTACGCGGCCAGATCATCGGAAGGGTATGGCGCGAGCAGCTCGAGGAGCGACGTCGCATCCTGTGACGGATCCAGCCACCGGCCGCGCTCCGGCTCCGGCAGGATCACCGGCATCCGGTCGTGGATCGTGCGGAGGAACGGGTTCGCATCGGTCGTGACGATGGTGCAGGACTTCACCTCCTCACCCTCCGGCGAAACCCACCGCTCCCACAGCCCCGCGAACGCGAACGGCCGCCTCGACTGCAGATGGATCCACATCGGCCGCTTCCCGGCCGGCGTCCTGGCCCACTCGTAGAACCCGTCGGCCACGATCAGGCAACGGCGCCGCTGGAACGCCGAGCGGAACGCCGGCTTCTCCGCGATCGTCTCGGCGCGCGCATTGATCAGGCGGTTCCCGATGGCCGGGTCCTTCGCCCAGTGAGGAATGAGCCCCCACCGCAGCCACCCCGCCCGAAGCCCCTCCGGCCCCGCCACCACCGCGAGCACGTTCTGCGTCGGCGCAATGTTGTACCGCGGCCTGTAATCGTCCGGCAACACCAGTCCGCCGAACTCCACCGAAAGCTGGGCGGGATCGCTCGTGAGCGTGAAACGTCCACACATGGGTTCACCACACCGCCTGTTGCCGGTCCATGTCGCCGCTGCCCCGGCCATGCTAGCCGCCCGTGCCCGCACACGCAACCGCGCCGTCAAGTTGCGTCGGTGGAATGACCCGCCCACCCGGACCGCCATCGCCGGGAGGCGCCGACCAACTAACGGCTCGTCCCCCCGCCAGCTGGGACATTTTCGATCGCCATTGACAGAAGACGAAGGACCGATCCCGACGGCACCTCCGGGCCCATGCCCCATCTCGAGCCTCTCTCGCCCGGCTGGAAGGAGCTCCGCACGACGGCACCCCCCATCGCCCTGGCCGCGGGGGACGGACCTCCAGCGCCCTTCGGCGATCACGAGCGGGGCTCCGCGGACAGCGATCGATGGCCCGCTGCGTTCCGGAACGGCACGCGTTCCGGCATGGCCGATCCCGCCCCCGGCCATGGCAATGAAGAACCCCGCCGGACCACCCGGCGGGGTTCCTTCTCGCGCATGGGCCGACTGGGACTCGAACCCAGGACCGTGGGCTTAAAAGGCCCCTGCTCTGCCAGCTGAGCTATCGGCCCACCGACAATCTAGCCGAAAATCGACCGAAATTCAACCACGATGGGCTCATTCGGCCAGTTCGGCGCCGCCCCGTTGCGCCACCCGGTAGCCGACCCACGCCCCCGCCACCGCCACCACCATCTGCTCCAGCATGATGGCCGCGGTGAGCGTCGGCGTGAGCCCCGCCCACGCGGCGAGACCGAAGGCGACGTCCGCGGCCACGTTGAGGAAGAACCAGAAGATGAGCGAGGTGAGCCCGATCGAGATCCCGTGCAGGATCGGCGCCTGGAGAACCCGGAGCCCCGTGAAGAATCCGCCGATCCAGAACCCGATGGCCACGGCCAGCACGGACCAGAGCGAGCCCGTGATCGGGTCGGTGTCCACGAGTTGCAGGCCGGCAAGGACGATCAGGACGACGGATGTGACGGCGACCGACACGAACCACCCCGCAACCACCCACCCGAGGCGTACGTTGTTGAGGTGCTCCGTATGCATGTCAGCCATTGAGGTCGAGGGAGAGCTGGACCGAGCTGAACGTGCGGCGGTGGTGAGGCGTGGGGCCGAGCCGCGCGATCGCGGCCCGGTGCTCGGCCGTGGCGTAGCCGGCGTTCCGCTCCCAGCCGTAGCCGGGGTAGCGCGCGGCGAGGCGTCGCATGAGCAGATCGCGCACCACCTTGGCGATGATCGAGGCGCACGCCACGCAGTGCACCCGCCGGTCCGCCTCCACGATCGCCGTGTGCGCGTCCCCGAGGTCCGGGACCGGCAGGCCGTCCACGATCAGGTGCTCCGCCGGCGGATCCAGCCGCCGAACGGCCCGGCACATGGCCAGGTGCGTGGCCCGCAGGATGTTGAGACGGTCGACCTCCGCCGCGCTCGCCGCCCCGATCCCGATCGCCAACGCGTGCCGGCGGATCTCGCCCGCCAGCTCCTCCCGCACGGGCGCGGGCAAACGCTTGGAGTCATCCACGCCCGGAATCACGACCCCGGGCGGCAGGATCACCGCCGCGGCCACGACCGGCCCGGCGAGCGGCCCCCGCCCCGCCTCGTCCACCCCGGCCAGCCTCCGGATGCCCCGGGCCCAGAACGACTCCTCCAGCTCGAGTCGCGGCACCGGCCGCCGACCTCGCGTTCCCGCGCCGCGCATCCGTCGCCGGAACGCCGGTTCTCAGCGCTTTTCCTTGATCCGCGTCGCCTTGCCGGTGCGATGCCTCAGGTAGTACAGCTTCGCACGCCGGACCCGCCCCCGGCGGACGACCTGGATCGACTCGATCGACGGCGAGTGCAGCGGGAAAATCCGCTCGACACCGATCCCGCTCGAGATCTTCCGCACCGTGAAGGTCTCGCTCAACCCGCCGCCCCGCCGGCTGATGCACACGCCCTCGAAGGCCTGGATCCGCTCCTTGTCACCTTCACGGACCCGGACGTTCACCCGCAACGTATCGCCCGGCCCGAAGTTCGGCACGTCCGACCGAATCTGACCTTGCTGCACTTCCCGCACGATATCCATCGGTGCCTCCTCGACGTTCCGGGCCTCCCCGGCGAACCGATCCTCAGCTCGCCGGACCCTCGTCAAACTTCCTCACGTATTCTTCCCAAAGATCCGGGCGCCGCTCCCGCGTCAGCCGCAGCGCCTCCTCCCGCCGCCATCGCCTGATCCGCTCGTGGTCTCCCGACAACAGCACGTCGGGAACCGCATACGACCGGTACACCGCCGGCCGCGTGTACGACGGCGGGCTCAGCAACCCCTCGTCGTAGAACGAGTCCGTCGCCGCGGACTCGTGCTCGCCCAGCGCGCCGGGCAGCAGGCGGACCACCGCGTCCGTGACCGCCAGCGCGGCGATCTCCCCGCCACTCAACACGAAATCCCCGATCGACAGCTCCTCGGTCGCGAGGTGGTCCGCCACCCGCTGGTCCACGTCCTTGTAATGCCCGCAGAGCAGCGTCACCTCGTCCTGCACCGAGAGCCGGACCGCGTCCTCATGCCGGAACCGCTTGCCTCGCGCCGACATGAGCACCACCGGCCCCTTCGGCGACAACGCCTCCACCGCCTCGAAGAACGGCTCGGGCTTCATGACCATCCCGGCGCCGCCGCCGTACGGATAGTCATCCACGGTACGATGCCGATCGTGCGTGTAGTCCCGCAGATCGACGATCCGGTACTCCACCAGCCCCGCCGCGGCGGCCCTCCCCGGGATGCTCAGCGACAGCGGTCGCTCGAAGAACTCCGGGAAGATCGTTACGATGTTGATCCGCAACAATCCGCCTAGATCTCGAGCAGCCCGGCCGGCGGCCGGATCACCAATCGCCCGGCGTCCAGCTCGATCCGCTCGACGATCTCCTCCGTGAACGGAATCAGGTGCAGCCGGTCCTTGCCCTTCACCTCGAGCAGATGGGCCGGCGCGGTCTCGTAGACCTCCCGGACCCGACCCACCACCTCGCCCTCCACCGTCACGACCTCCAGCCCGAGGAGCTGATGGTAGTAGACCTCCCCTTCCTCCAGGGGAGGCAGCTCGGAGATCGGCGCCAGAAGGTACCGCCCGACGATCGGCTCGACCGCCGTCCGGTCCGCGAACTCCCTCAGCTTGACCAGCAGCCCGCGCTTGTACGGACGCACGGACTCGACGGTCACCCACTCCGGATCCGGACCCGCTTCGCCGTCCTCATCCCCGAGGACCAGCTCCCGGTCCTCCGCGAACACTTCGTCCGGATGGTCCGTGAGCGGCCAGACGTAGACTTCCCCCCGCGTGCCGTGCGCCTTGCTGACGTGTCCGACAACCAGGTGCTCCGGCGCGGTCACGGCTCGTCACGCCTCGGCAGGCGCCTCGGGCTCGGACCCCGCGGCCTCGGGCGCAGCCTCCGGAGCGACGGTCGCCTCGGCCTCCGCCGCCTCAGCGGCAGCCTCCGCCGCCTTCTCCCGCTTCTCGGGCTTCGCCGCCTTGGGCGCGGGCGCCGCGGCCGCCTCCGGCGTGGTCGCCGTGATCAGCCGGACCGTCTTGTCCCCGCCCTTGCGCGCCTTGCGGATCAGCGATGCCGCCGTCTCCGACATTTCCGCGCCCCGCGCCAACCACTGGTCCACCTTCTCCAGATCGACCCGGAGCTCGGCAGGCTGAGTCCGCGGGTTGTAGAAGCCCAGCGTCTCGATGTACTCACCGCTCCGGGGCGACTGCGAGTCCGCAACCACCAGTCGGTAGCTCGGCTGCTTCTTCCGGCCAATGCGCCGGAGGCGGATTCTAACGGCCATGTCGTCTCGATGTCTCGGGTTGGTGTTGGACTGGGCGTGATCAGCCGAACAGGGGCGGCAGGGCCCGGCGCCCGCCGGCGCCCAGACCCAGCCCCTTCATTCTCTTCATCAACTTCTGCATCTGCCGGAATTGCTCCAGCAGCCGGTTCACTTCCTGGATCGGCCGGCCGGAGCCCCGCGCGATCCGCGCCCGCCGGGACCCGTTCAGGATCTCCGGCCGGCGGCGCTCCTGCGGCGTCATGGACAGGATGATCGCCTCGATGTGCTTCAGCCGCTTCGGGTCGACCTTCGCCTGCTTCAGCGCCTTGTGGTTCACGCCGGGGATCATCTTCAGGAGCCCCTCCAGCGGACCGAGCTTCTGGATCTGGCGCATGGCGATCAGGAAGTCGTCCAGGTCGAACTTCCCCTCCTTCGCCACCTTGCGCTCCAGCCGCGCGGTCTCCTCCGCGTCGAACGCCTGCTGCGCCCGCTCGACCAGGCCGACCACGTCACCGCGCTGGAGGATCCGGTCCGCGAGCCGCGCCGGATCCACCACCTCCAGGGCGTCCGGCCGCTCTCCCACGCCGATGAACTTCAGCGGCACGCCCGTGGCCCCGCGGATCGACAGCGCCGCACCGCCCCGCGCATCCCCGTCCATCTTCGTGAGGATCGCGCCCGTGAGCGTCAGCGCCTCGTGGAAGCCGGTCGCGATCCGGACCGCCTCCTGGCCGGTCATCCCGTCCGCGACCAGCAGGATCTCCGTCGGGTTCACGGCCGCCTTCACCCGGCGCAGCTCGTCCATGAGCTCGGCGTCGATCTGCAGGCGACCCGCGCTGTCCAGGATCAACGTCCGGTGCCGCCCGCGCCTCGCCGCCTCCAGCGCCGCCTTCGCCAGCGCCACCACGTCCCGTTCCGCCCGGTCCGCGTACACCGGCACGCCGATCTGCTGACCCAGCGTCTCCAGCTGGTCGATGGCCGCCGGCCGGTACACGTCCAGCGCCGCCAGCATCGGCGACCGGCCTTCCCGCGCCAGCCGCTTCGCCAGCTTCGCCGCCGTCGTCGTCTTCCCCGACCCCTGCAGCCCGACGAGCAGAATCACCGTCGGCGGGACCGGCGCAACCGCCAGCGGCTCCCGCTTCGTCCCGAGCAGCTCGACCAGCTCGTCATGGACGATCTTGACGATCTGCTGCCCGGGCGCGATCGACTTCAGCACCCGCTCCCCGAGCGCGCGCTCTTCCACCCGCGCCAGGAAATCCCGCGCGAGCTGGTAGTGCACGTCCGCCTCCAGCAACGCGCGCCGGATCTCCCGCAGCCCATCCTTGATCATGGGCTCCGTGAGCACGCCGCGCTGCCGGAACCGGCCGAGCACCGCGTCCAGCTTTTCGGACAGCTCTTCGAACATCGCGCTCATGGACCACCCCTCCAGACTACCAAAGCCTTTTAATCTACCGAGATTCCGGTGCCGGTTCAAGGTGCGCGATGCCGGCCGCCGTCAAGCCCGGGTACATCCTGACCCACCCTGGAGAGGCGTTGGTAC
>CALCID010000127.1 GCA_937907535.1 uncultured bacterium
TGGCCGCCTGATTAAGCCAGGGACTTGTCCAATGAACCGGGGGCGCTACACTGCCTCGTACCAAGATCGGCGTAGCCTTTCCGCTTCTTCGCCACAATAACAGTCTGCAGGAGGCTGCCGACTACACAGCCAGCAGAACATTCAGCGGGCTCAGTTCCCACCCGAGATCTTCCTCCCGGACGGGTCCAGGCTGAAGAAGCCGGCGAGCTGGTAGGACCGTACCCTCTTTCGGCCTGACACGTTCGTGGTCGCCCCCTCGGCCTATCGCTCCGATGATCTGACGCGGTAGAGTCTCACGTATTCGACCTCGAGTTCGTCTCGCTCCAGCGTCAGGACGTAACTGCGGCCCGCGCTGAGCAGACGCGCGCCCGCTGGCGTCTGGACCGTAGCGCGCAAGGCGCCATCCGGCCCGAAGACCCACCACGACGCTGGTTGCACCGGTCCCGGCGGTTGCCACTGCGCGACCCAAAGGTTGCCTTCGCGGTCCGCGAACAGTTCGCGGTGTGCCGGGCGCGCTGGCGGCCGGGGCGCTCTCGACCGCCCGTTCGCGCACCTGCCGCCAAGCCTCTCAGACCTCCACGTACCCGGGAGCTATGGATGCGCACAGGAGTCGATTGCCCCGATGCAGCGAACTGGACCATTGTCCTGGTCATCGCTGATGGCCTCGTAGGCCAGATTCATGGTGCCGGTGGTGGTGTGGCAAGGAAGCTCCGGGGAATGCTTCGCGACATGAACGTAAGCGGCTGCGTACGTATACACATAATCCACATCGAGCAAGTGGATATTCCCGGCGGTAAACGCGGGTCGAACCGCTGCTCTCTCGGGCGATAGACCCCGATCGACGACGAGCGCCGCTGACTTCCTCGCGTATGCGCCCTCGCGTTCCACGGGCATCCGTGCGCTGGTCGGGCCCCGCACTGGTCCGCGTATCGGTCGCCTACCCGCGCCGCGGGCCGGAGCGTGATCGACATCCCGGGCCATGGCAGGGCGATCACGACTGATGCAGCTCCCGGCTGAGCCTTCATGAGCCGCTCCGTGCCGCCCGTGTCGCCCTGCACGATGAATCGCCCCACCACCCTCCCCGACCCCGCCTTGACACCGGCCCTGGCCATATATAAAGATGCTCGATATAATGATAGTCTTTATATCGGACCGGGTGCATGGCGCAACGGAGCGGCGCGGCCGGCAAGCAAACGGACGAGGAGGTGCGAGATGAGCCGATGCCGAAGGATCGATCGATCGGGACACCGGCCGGCAGCCGAGCCGTGGCGGGTTGCGGATGCCCCGGGATGCGGAATGCGCGACGTCGCCCCGCAGACGAAGAGAAGCCGCCTGGCCTCCCGGCTCTCCACCGGCCGCTTAACGCCGTTGCTGCTCGCGGCCGGCACCATCCTGGCTGGCTGCGGTTCCGGCGCGCCGGGTCAGGGTGCGGGCCCGGCGGGCCAGCCCGAGGTACGGGACTCCGCGGGGCTCGCGATCGTCGAGAACGGGGGCCTGGACGTCCCGTTCGGCGTGGTCCCGGTGCACGTGGCGGACCTGATCCCGCCCGACAGCGCGCTCACGGCGGTGCCGTGGGGCGTGGCCGTGGACCCGGCGGCGGGCCGCATCTACCTTGCCGACGCGATGGGCGCGCGGGTCGCGGTCTTCGACGTATCCGGCGCATGGATCGGCGACCTCGGCCGCGAGGGGGACGGGCCGGGCGAGTTCCGCAGCGCGTCCGCGGTGTTCCTGGACGCCGATGGCGTGCTGACCGTCTGGGACGCGCGTCGGTCGGTGTTGAGCCGGTGGTCGCCGGCGGGCGAGCACCTGGGCGAGGAGCCGGCGCCGATCGGGTACTGGGGGCCGGGCTTCGCGCTGGTCGCCGGTGACATCGTGACGGTGACCGCCGACCAGGACCCGCCCCGCGGGATGATCCAGCGGCTCGTCGCGGTGTCCGCCGGCGGCGCCCGTACGCTGCACGCGGCAGCCCTGGAGATGGGGGAGATCCGGATGGGCGGCTCATCGCTGCCGGCGCCACGGGTGCTGGCGCCGTCGGTGGTGTGGGCGGCGCGGGGCGGGCGGCTGTACGTGCTGCGGGGCCCGGCGTACCGGGTCGACGTGCTCGAAGGCGGCGCCCCGGTGGCGAGCGTACGGCGTGCGGTGGCGCCGATCCCGGTCACGCGCGACATGGCGCTGGAGAGCGTGGCGTCGGGACCTGGGCCGTACGCGCGTTTCATGCGGCGGGCCGGACTATCGGCCGAGCAGATCCTGGACATGGTCGGCCACGTCCCGGAGGTCTCGCCGGTCCAGGCGATCGCGGTGGATGACGCCGGCCGGATCTGGGTGTCCCGGACCTTGAACGGCATCACGCCGGCGCTGGTGGATGTGCTCGGCGCGGACGGCTCCTACCTGGGCACGATCGAGTCCGCCGGCGTACCGGTCGACTTCGTTTCGGACTCGCTCTTCCTGAGCCTTCGTCTCGATGCGATGGGTCAGTCCACGGTTTCGCTCCACCGGCTGCGGCCGTCCGCCGGGAACGCGCGGGCGAGCCTGAGCACCGGTCCGAGCGCGAGCGTCGATCGATCATGAAGCCATGTTGGCGCGTGGGGCGGCCAGGCCGGCCGCCCGCCGTGCTGCCCCTCGCCACAGGCCCGCCCCCTTCCACCGCGCCCCGCCCCTACCTTGCCGCGCCCGCGTCGCGGGGGAGCGTGACGGTGAACGTGCTCCCCTTGCCCGGCTCGCTCTCCACCGTGATGTCCCCGCCGATCATCCGGGCGAGCCGTTGGGCCACGGCCAAGCCGAGCCCGGTGCCGCCGACCTCGCGGGTGAGGGAGGAGGCGGCCTGCCAGAACGGCTCGAAGATGTGCTCCAGGTCGCGGGGCGCGATGCCGATGCCGGTATCCCGGATCCGGAAGACGACGTCGTCCCCGACCTGCTCCATCTCCAGCACGATCTCTCCCTCGGACGTGAAGTTCACCGCGTTGGTGAGCAGGTTGAGGAGGATGCGCCGGACCTTCGCCGCGTCGGTGCGCGCGTGCACGGGCACGTCCGGAATGCACGTCTGGAACGCGATCCCCTTTTCGGCCGCGGAAGGCGCGATAGTCGCCGCCGCTTCCCGGGCGAGGCCGGTCAGTTCCACCGGCGCGGTGCTCACGCTCTCCCGGCCGCTCTCGAGGCGGGAGAACGCCAGGATCTCCTCGATCAGCTCCACCAGGTGGTGGGCGCTCGCGGCAATGCGGCGGAGGCGCTGCCGCTGCTGGTCGTTGAGCGGTCCGTCCATACCGGACTCGAGGATCTCGGCGTAGCCGATCACGGCGGTGAGCGGGGTGCGCAGCTCGTGGGACATGACGGAGAGGAACTCCGACTTGGCGCGGCTGGCGGCCTCGGCCGCGTCGCGGGCGCGGCGGAGCTCGTCCCGGACGCTGCGGCCCGCCTCCGTGGCCCGGTGTGCGGCGGTCATCTGGTCGAAGATCACGGCGAACCCGGTGAGACGGCCGGAATCGTCCCGGACCGGCGCGACGATCTCCCGCGCCGCGAACGGCGTCCCGTCCGGCCCGGCGATACGCACGTTGCGCACGTGGCTGCCGTGGGCGAGCGCCCGTTGCAGGGAATCCTCGACGCGCTGCGAATCCGGCCCGGTGTCCGCGAACAGGATCGAGTACGGCTTGCCGATCACCCGGTCCGCGGCGAGGCCGGTGGCCCGCTCCGCGGCCTGGTTCCAGCACGCGATGTGCCCGCCCGGGTCCACCATGAAGATCGTGATTCCCTCGAGCTGCGAGAGAACGGTGTCGATCAGGGCCTGGAGCGTGCCCCGATCCGTGATCGGCCCGCCCGGCGTGTCCGGGTGTTCCTTCGCCCCGCCGTCCGCCGCCCGTTCCCGGGACGCGTCCGGCGGCTCCTCTTCCTGCGCGCGCGCCGCGGCCGGCTCCCGGGGCACCCAGAGCGTGAACGTCGACCCGTGGCCGGGCTTCGAATCGACCGTGATCTCGCCGCCGATCGCCCGGGCCAGGTGTCGGCTGATCGAGAGGCCGAGCCCCGCGCCGCGGCTCGCGTCCGGGTCGAGGCGAATGAATTCGCTGAAGATCGCGTCCAGTTTGTCGTGCGGGATCCCCGGGCCCGTATCCGAGACCGCGATCGAGACCCACGGACCGCGGCCCCGGCGGAGCGGCCGGGGCCGCGAATCGTGTTCGGCCACGTGGATCCGGATTTCGCCGTTCCGGGTGTACTTCACCGCGTTCGAGACGAGGTTGCCGAGGATCTGGCGGAGCCGCTCCGGGTCCGAGCGGGCCATGACCCGTTCGGCGGGGAGCTCGAGCTCGAGGGCGAGGCCCTTGCTCTCCGCCGCCGCCCGATGCTCGTCGGCCACCTCCCGCGCGATGGCGCGCACATCCATGTCCTCGAACACGACGTGGATCTTGCCGGCCTCCGCCCGCGCCAGCTCGCTCAGCGAGTCGATGAGCCGCAGCGCCGTGTGGATCGACCGCCGCGCCTGGGCCACGCCCGCGAGCTGCTTCGGCGCGAGCCTGCCCAGGACGCCCGCCTCCAGGAGCGCGAGCTGGCCGTCCGCCGCGCCGAGCGGATTCTTCACGTCGTGCGAGAAGCCACGCATGAGCCGGCTCCGGCTTTCCAGGACGCGCTGCAGCTCTTCCCGGCGCCGTTCGCTCGACTCGAGGAGCCGCGCCCGTTCCGCCTCCGCTTTCTTCCGCTCCGTGATGTCCCGCGCGATGATCGACGCGCCGATGATCTTGCCGGCCGCATCCCGGATCGGGGAGAGGGTGAGCGACACGTCGATCCGGCGCCCATCCCGGGCGCGGTGCACCGTCTCGAAATGCTCGACCCGCTCGCCCCGGCGGATCCGGCTGAGGAGCAGCGGTTCGTCGTTCGGCACCTCGGAGGGGACGAGCATCGACGTCGGCCGGCCGACCGCCTCCTCCGCGGTGTAGCCGTAGAGCCGCTCCGCGCCGCGGTTCCAGTTCGTGATCACGCCGTTCAGGTCGTTGGCGATGATGGCGTCTTCGGACGCCTCGACGATGGCCGCCAGCCGCGCTTCGGTTGCGTGGGCCAGGACCGTCTCGGTCACGTCCCGGCTCACGCCCACGACGTACTCGGTCTGACCGTCCGGCGAGTGCACGACCCGCCCCCACGCCTCGATCCAGAACGTCTCCCCGCCCGGGCGGAGCGCCCGGTACTCGCTGTGGAAGAGGTCCGAACCCCTGAACACCGCCTCGAACGCGGCCATCACCCGGTCCCGGTCGTCCGGGTGGATCAGCTCCCGGAACGCTTCCAACGTTCCGGGGAAGGAGCCGGGCGGCAGCCCGTGGATCGCCTCCAGCTCGGGCGACCATTCGAAGCGGTTCGTGCGGGCCGCCCATTGCCAGGTCCCCATCCGGCCGGCCTCGAGCGCGAGCCGCAGCCGCTCGGCCACCTCCATGCGCTCGCGCTCCACGCGCTTGATCTCCGTCACGTCGAACAGGACCCCGACCCCGGCGATCACCCGCCCGTCCTGGGCCCTCACGGGCGCGGCGCTCATCCAGATCGTGGCGCACGTGTCGTCACCCCGGAGGATGAAGATCTCCTCCTCCTGAACGATTTCGCCCCGGGTGACGGCGCGGTGGATCGGCCAATCCTCGGGCTCGTAGGGCCGGCCATCCGGGTGGAACCCCCGGGTGATCCCGGCGTCGTAGAGCGTTTCCCGGTCCGACAGCGGGTGGCGGAGGATCTCGGCCACGCCCTCGTTCACCAGGACATATCGGCCTGACGGCGCGTCCGCGACGATCACGCCGCCGGGCATCTGCTGGACGATGGCGTGCAGGTACCAGCGCTCGGCGCGGGCCCGGTCGAGCGCGGCGCGCCGGGCGTTCTCCGCCGCTGAGCGCTGGGCGTCCACCCTACCGAGCATCTCGGCGTTCCACCAGATCAGGGCCACGAACATCGCGGCCGTGATCATGATGACGAGAGGGAGCCCGGTGAGCGGCCCGGTCAGGCCGACCCAGCGGACCGTTGCGTCGAGCACGATGAGGGCGAACGGCGCGAGCGCCGCGGCGGGGAGGAGCCGGCGCGCGCTCTGGCCGCCGATGTCCATGGCGGTGACCGTCCGCATGAGCCCGCGGTCCGGCCGCGCGAGGAGGATGGCGAGCGCGAGCCCGGCCAGCCCGAACGCGCTGCCGAGCGTCATGGGCAGTGTACGCTCGCCCCGCGGGTAGACGAGCGCGTCGGCGATGTACCCGGCGAGGGCGTGGAGCGCGAGGAATCCGGCGCCGAACGCGGCGATCTGCGCCGTGAGGTACTGGCGCGGCCTGCGGACCACGAGCCCCAGGACCGCGACCCCGCACAGGATGAAGCCGACCGCGGCATAGGCCTCCGCGCTCACGTACGCGGCCGCGCCCGCGGCGAGCCACTCCGGGACCGGTATGCGCCGGAGCTCGCTGCCGAAACCGGAGACGTGCCATCCCAGGAGGACCGTGCCGAGCAGGGAGAGCAGCGCCGCCAGCACGCTCGCCCCGATCCTGCGCGCCGGGCTGCCCCGACGTGGCAAGGCCAGGATGACCGCGATGCTCCCGATCACGAACCCGATGGCGGAGTCCGGCGGCGTGCCGGCGTACCCGGGCGCGGCCCGGCGCAGCCATTCGATCCCGAGCAGCCAGCCCGCCAGGGTCGCGAGCGAGAGCCCCAGGACGAGCAGGGCGATGATCCGTGCGGCCCGCACATAGTGGGAGAAGGCCACCGCCCGCGCCGCGGCGGGGCCACGAACCGCGGTCCGACCGGGCAGGCGCATGATCACGGACCCGTTTGCGTCACGACCGCGGCGCGCCCGGGCCCGCCGGGCCGCGCGAACGAGGCGAGGCGCGCGCCGATCAGGTTCTCCACGTACTTCGCCTGGGCCACCGACCCCGTCTCGTTGATCAGGATCGAGAACGCGATCAGCTCCCCGTTGGCCGCGGTCACGTAGCCCGAGAGCGCCGACACCCCGGCGATCGTGCCGGTCTTGGCGCGCAGGTTCCCCTCGGCCGGCGTGCCGCCCATACGCCGGAACCGGCGCACCCGCCCGGCGACCGGCAGGGTCTCGAAGAACTCCGCGGCCAGGGGCGTGCGCGCCATGTAGGAGAGCACCGCCACGAAACCGCGCGCGCTGACCCGGTTCAGCGGCGAGAGCCCGCAACCGTCCGCGATGTGGAACTCCGACGGATCGACCCCCGCGTGGCGGAGCAGGCTGCGGATCACCCGCGCCCCGCCTTCGATGCTCCCGTCCCGGGCCGCCACCCGGCCCACCGCGCGCAGCACCTGCTCCGCGTAGAAGTTGTGGCTCTGGTGGTTGATCACGTGCAGGATCTCGCGGAGCGGCGCGGAGGTCCGGACCGCGAGCACGGCGATCCGGTGCCCCTCCCGGAACGCCGGCGCGAACACGCGGTTGCCGGTCACCGGCGATTCGTCCGCGTCCCCGACGGCCAGGACCTGGCCGGTCACCACGATCCCGCGCTCCACGAGGACGTCCCGGAAGAGCGCGGCCGCGTAGCGCGCGGGATCCGCCACGTGCACGGCGTAGGAGGCCGTACCGGACCCGATCCCGCCCGCGATCACGATCGGCCGGCCGAAATCCGCGCGCCGCGCACGGACGTTGGATCCTCGCGACGTCGCCAGGTTCACGAGCGCGATCCCCGCGCCCCCGGGGATGTACCTGACCCGCGGGCGCGCGCCCGGCTTCGCGCCCGGCCGGATCTCGACGCGCACGATGTTCTCGTGCACCGAAAGCGCGCCGGACGTGGGCGCGAACCAGGCCTCGATGTTGTTCGGGGTCCAGCCGGGGCCGGTGCTCGGGCCCTGGAAGTACGACCCGTCGCCGATCACGTTGCCCCGGATCTCCCGCACGCCGAGCGAGTCCAGCACGTCCGCGAACGCCACGAGCTGCGGCGCCGGCGACTGGGCGAACCGGCTGCCGAGCGTCGGGTCGCCGGTGCCGTAGAGGTACAGGTTCCCCTCCAGCACGCCGTCCACGATCCGCCCGTCGGTCAGCAGGAAGGTGGCGAACCGGTAGTCCGGGCCGAGGTGCAGGAGCGCGGCGGCCGTGGTCAGCAGCTTCATGTTGGACGCGGGCGCGAGCGGCAGGTCCGGCCCGCGGGCATAGATGGTGTCGCCGCGGTCGAGGGAGACGGCGAGCACGCCGGTCACCGAGCCGCGGGTAATGGATCGGTTCACGATCCCGTCGATGTCCGCCTGGAGCGGTGGGACCGGGAGGGTCGCCCGGGCCGCCGCGGGCGGGGCCGGCTGCTGGGCGTGGGCCGCCGCGGCCGGCGTGCGGCCGTACGCCTCACGGCCGGTCGTGGCGAGGTGTCCGACGGGAACGAGGAGTAGACCGGCGAGGATCCAGATGCGGCCCATGCTCCCCTAAACGCGGTTGACGGAATCGGTTACCCGTTATCGAGCAGGTGCAAGGCCGGGGCCAGGGTCGGGGGATTCGGGCGACGTCGCCGCAGCCGGCTCACCGGGCTCCGGCTCACCCCTCGAACCGGTCCGGCACCGGGCGGACGGTGTCCCAATCGTGGTCCCCGCGGGTCAGGAACCATCGCGTCCCTGGCGCGGCGAGGCGAGCGGCAACGCCCGGATCCGCGGACCAGCACATCGGCCTTGCCTCGTGAGCCGGGATGAACCCGGCGCGGCGGAAGGCCGCCTGCTGCTCCGGGAGCGACGTGGCGCAGACCAGCGCGGCCACGTCCGTCCCGAAGTGGCGCTCCGCGTGCCGGATCAGGGCGGCGTGGGTCGCGTCCCGGCCGCCCCGGGCGTACAGCTCGGCGATCACGCCGAGGCTCATCTCGCACGGCAGCGTCCGGCGCAGCACCAGGTACCCGTCGGGCTCGCCGTCGCGGTACGCAACGAAGATCCGGTAGCCGAGCCCGCCGCCATCGGCGAAGCGCCAGTTGAGGTACGCGGCGTCCCGGCGCACGGCCACGGAGAAGGGGCGGTCGCGGGCGTCGAAGATGGCGGAGGCGACGTCGTCTTCGAAGCGTTCCACGGCCTCGATCCGGATCCCGGCGGTATCTGCCCCCCGGGCCGTGAGCCGGTCCCGCGCCGTGAGCGCGATGTTGACCGCCGTGCACGCCGTGTGGTGCGCGTGGAGCGTGTCGCAGGCGAAGCGGGCGAGCCGGGCCAGCCGGGGGCGGCCGCGGGTCAGCCGGATGAGGATGCGCCGCGCCCCGTCGGGACGGAGACGGACCGGCTTGATGAGCGTCGGCACCGCGGGCAGCTCCCGGGCGCCCATGGCCATGAGGATCCGGCGGGTCGTGTCCGCCATGGCGAGCGCGAGGAAGACGCCGTAATGCCCGGCCACGGCGCGCATGAGCCGGTACGCGGCCCGCGGGTCGGCCCCGGGGAGGACGATGAAGTCCGCGCCCCAGGCGGCGGGGAGCGCCTCACCGCCGAGCTGGAGGATGACCGGGATGGCGCAGATCTGCCCGACGATCCGGCCCTCGTCCTCCGCGACCCAGACCGGCGGCGCGTCCTCGCCCAGCGCGGGGTTGCGCTCGTATTGCCAGCGCCAGCGCTCCGGGCCCCGGTGCTCCGTGAGCTCGGGGAACGCCTGGCGGTCGAAGCGCCAGAGCGCATCCCGGTCCGCCGGCCCCGCGCGGCGTACGGTGATCGCCATCCCGGCCTCCTGGGGCGGGGTGATGCGAGGGGTCGCCGGGCGCGGCCGATCGGCCATGCGCGCCGGGCTACGGCCGCGTCCTGCACTCTGGGCGGGTGCCCTGCGTCATGGCGCGTGCCCGAGCCGCCGCGCGGGCCCGGGCCAGGCGGGACGCTCTCGACCGCGTGAGCCCGGCGCCGGCGCCATGCGGGCCACTGGGCCCGGCCGGGCCGGATGCGGACCGCGCCGCGCGCGAGCCCAGCTCGCCCGTTCAACCCCGGGTTCGTCCCGGGGCGAGGCGCTTTTTGGCGGGTTGGCCATGATCGCCTTCGTTCGGCCAACCACGGACCGGGCGCTCCAGGGGTGGGCAACCGAACGTGACGCCCGGATCGAGGCACCGGTCGGCGCTCCTGTGTCCCCGGCGTTTCGCATCCGAATCGTGATCTACGCCTCCTCTGGCGGCGGTTGAATCTCGCGGCCGCAGCCTTCATCGCCCTCATGCTTGCGGGGCGGTCGCGCTCCTTCCGCGCGCGAGGCCCGAGTGCCCGCCACGGCGCGGGTGTCGTGCGGGCGAGCGAGGCCCCGCCCCCGGGCCACGCCAGCCCGGAGCCACGCCCTGGACCGACCCGATCGACCGGGCGCCGCCCCGCGGTCTCGCCGCACACCTGGGCCGGGGGAGTCGGGCGCTCCCGCCCGCCCTCGCACCGCCATAGATGGCCAGGACCTTGCGATCACACCGGCGCCGGGATGGGACCGGCAGGGGACGGCGTGGAGATGAGCAGCGAGGGGATGGGACGGACCGCCGGGGCGCACGGACGGGATGCGGCGGACCACTTCCAGGGCAACATAGCCTGGCTCCTCTGGAGCGCGGCCGGGGAGGTCCCGGACCGGCCCGCGGTCACGGACTCCGGAGGCACCGTCGACTACGCCACGCTGTGCGCGGGCGCCGCCGTGATCGCCCGGTGGCTGGAGGCGGAAGGCGTGCTGCCGGGCGACCGGGTCGGGATCCTGCTCCCTCGCTCGGCGGCGGCGGCCGCGGCGTTCTTCGGCGTCACGGCCGCCGGCGCGATCGCGGTGAACGTGAACGAGACGCTGAAGCCCGCGCAGATCGAGCATCAGCTCGGGCACGCGGGCGCGAAGCTCCTGCTCACGTCGCCCGCATTGCTCGCCCGGCTACACCGGCCGCTGGAAACCGATGTACGGGTCCTGATGCTGGACGACGCCGCGCTCTGGCCGGCCTCCCCACCCCCGTCCCGGGGCGCAGGAGGCCTCGCGACCGGTTCCGGAGCAAGGGCGGAGCCGTCCGGCGCCGAAGCGCCACCCACGGATTCTCCGGGCGGGCCGCCCGCGGGCTCCATTACGGCGAACGCCGCGTCGCCCGGCGGGCTGCCGGAGCCGACGGCCGCGGCCTGGCCGACGTCGCGTACCGCCCACGACGTGGCCCAGATCATCTACACCTCCGGCTCCACGGGCCGGCCGAAAGGCGTGACCGTCAGCCACGGCAACCTGCACGCGGGCGCGTGGGCCGTGGCGAGCTACCTGGGCATCGGCCCGGACGACCGGATCGCGAGCCTCCTCCCCTTCAGCTTCGACTACGGGCTGAACCAGCTCCTCGTGGCGGTCCGGCAGCGGGCGCACCTGGTGATCGAGCGGTCGGTGCTCCCGCCCCGGATCGCGGCCACGCTGCGCGCCGGCGGCGTGACCGTGCTCCCCGCCGTGCCGCCGCTCTGGCTCCAGCTCCTCGGCACGCCGGGCTTCGCGGACCGGCCGATCGAGACGCTCCGCATCATGACGAACACCGGCGGCCGGCTCTCCACGGACGCCGTGCGCCGGCTCCGGCGGGCCCAGCCCCAGGCGCGCCTGTTCCTCATGTACGGACTGACCGAGGCGTTCCGGAGCACGTACCTCCCGCCCGAGGAGGTGGACCGGCGGCCGGACTCCATCGGCCGCGCGATCCCCGGCGCGGAGATCCTGGTCCTGCGGGAGGACGGAACGCCCTGCGGGCCGGGCGAGGTCGGCGAGCTGGTGCACCGCGGGCCGACCGTCGCCCTCGGGTACTGGGCCGACCCCGAGGCCACGGCCCGGGTCTTCCGTCCGAACCCCCTCCGCCCGCCCGACGCGCCCGACGCCGAGCGCGTGGTCTACTCCGGCGACCTGGTCCGCCGCGACGAGGACGGCTTCCTGTACTTCGTGGGCCGGCGGGACGGACTGATCAAGACGCTCGGCTACCGGGTCAGCCCCGACGAGGTGGCCGAGGCGCTCTACGCCTCCGGCCAGGTGGCGGAGGCCGTGGTCGCGGCGGAGCCGGACGAGCGGCGGGGATCCCGCATCGTGGCGCACGTGGTGCTCCGGCCGGGCGGCACGATCGCCCGGCTCGAAGAGCACTGCCGGCGCGAGCTGCCCGGCTACATGCAGCCCGCGCGGTACGTGGCGCATACGGCGCTCCCGCGCACCCCCACCGGCAAGTTCGACGTGAGGGCGCTGGCGCGGTGATCCCCCGACCTCTCGCCGGGCTCCTCGAGCCGCTGGAGGCGTTCGAGGCGATCCGCCGGCGCGCCGTCCGCCTCGGCGCCCGGGTCTGCGACCTCTCCTACGCGAACCCGTTCGACGGCGTGACCCCCCGGGCGCGGGAGGTGCTCCGCCGCGTCCTCGAGGAGGAGCGGACGCTGGACCTCCAGTACACGCCGTTCGGCGGCTGGACCCCGGCCCGCCGCGCCGTGGCCGACGCGCTCGCCGCCACCCACCTCCCGGACGCGGACTTCCGGGACGTGATCCTCACCCCCGGCGCCATGGCCGCCCTGCACCTCGCCCTGCGCGCCGCGGGCCAGCCGGGCGACGAGGTCGTGATCCCCGTCCCCTGCTGGCTCGACTACCCGACGTACGCCCGCTGCTTGGGCCTCGAGCCCGTCCTGGTCGAGCTGGAGGGACCCGCCTTCGCCCTGGACCCGGACCGGATCGCGGACGCGGTCGGGCCGCGCACCTGTGCGCTCCTCCTGAGCCAGCCCGCGAACCCGACCGGGCGCTGCCACCGCCCCCGGGAGCTCAGGGCATTGGCGGACGTCCTTGCCCGCGCCGAGCAGCGATCCGGCCGGCCGATCACCTGGATCTCCGACGAGACGCACCGGGACCTGCTCCCGCGAGGGATCTTCCGCTCGCCCGCGGAGGTCTGGGCCCGCACCGTCGTCGTCTACTCCTTCGGGAAGTACCACGCGCTCCAGGGACAGCGGATCGGATACGCGGCCGTGAGCCCCCGGCACCCGGAGCGCCGCGAGACCGCCGACGAGCTGGTGCGCTGGGCCCGGATCACCGGCGCCTGCACCCCGACCGCGCTGATGCAGCGGGCCCTCCCCGCGCTCCTGCGGCTGGAGCACGACCTCGCGCCCCTGGACGCGTGGCGCCAGCGGGTGCGGGCCGGGCTCGCCGAGGCGGGTTACCGCGTGGCGCCCGCGGACGGGACCTTCTTCCTCTACGCGGCCGTGCCGGACGGCCGGGACGACTGGGAGTTCGTCGAGACCCTGGCCGCCCGCGGCGTGCTCGTGCTGCCATCCGCCGTGTTCCACCACACGGGCCATTTCCGCATCTCGCTGACCGGCAGCGCGTCCATGCTCGAACGCGCCCTCGCGGTGTTCCGGGAGGTGGCGGGATCATGACGGGAACCACACGGATCGAGGCGACGTACCCGGGGCAGCGTCGCCGGCCTGTCGACGCGCCGCCGGGGCAGGGCACGGTCCTCGTCGGCGCCCTGGACCGGGGCTTCGCCATCGACGCGACCGACAGGATCAACGCCGCGGCGCTCGCTCCCGGCGCGCCGCCGCCCACCGCCCTCGCCGGCGCACTCGGCGCGGCGATTTTCGGGGAGAACGGCCGCGTCCGCCTGCTCCGCGATCCGCTCGGGCTCGGCAAGCTCTTCTGGGCCCGGGGCGACGACGGCCGAATCCTCCTCGCCGCGCGCCCGATCCGCCTCGTCGAGGCCGGCTGCCGGTTCGATGACATCCACGCCCTCCCGCTCGGGACCTGTGTGGACCTGGACCCGGAGAGCGGGGCCACGGCGGTCTCGCCCATCGTCCTTTGGCCCGATCCGGCCGAGGCCGGACCCGGGCAGCCGGGCGGACGGCCGGTCGATCCGGCGACCGCCACGGATCCGGACGGGGCAGAACCCGGCCACCCGGCGGGGTCGGCCGCCGAGGACGCGCGCGAACCGATGTCCTCGTCCGGCACCCCTGCCGGCACGGGCGAATCGGAGCCACTCCTCCGGAGTCTCGACGCCCTGGCCGCTCGCATCCGGGACGACCTGCACCGCTACTGCCGCGCGCTCGCCGAGCGGTTCGCCGACCGCCGGATCTACGTCTGCCTCTCCGGCGGCCTCGACAGCACCGGCGTCCTGATCCTCGCCCGGGAGTACTTCACCGACGTCGTCGCGGTCAGCTTCGACCTGGATCGCGCCCGCCGCACGCCGAGCGAGGACCGGGCCACCGCCAGACGGCTCGCCCGCGAGCTCTCCGTCCCGCTCCTCGAAGTCACCGTGGGCGAGGACGTGCTCCTGGAGCCGGTGGACACGGTGATCGCCGAGGGGATCGACTGGCGGGACTTCAACGTCCACGCCGCGCTCGTGAACGCGGCGCTGGCCCGCGGGATCGCCGAGGAGGAAGCAGCCCGCGGCGTCCCGTCCGGCCCGGGCGCGACGCCGGACACGGCGAACCACGCCACTGCGGCTCCGACGGATCCGCCCGCCCTCGTCTTCACCGGCGACCTCATGAACGAGTTCCTGGCCGACTACCGCGAGGAGACGTACCGCGGCGCCACCCACTACCGGCTCCCCCGGCTGCCACCGGGCCGGCTGCGGGACGCGCTGGTCCGGGGGCTGGAGACGTCGCACCGCGAGATCGGCGTGTTCGAGGCCTGGGGACTGCCGGTGGTGCAGCTCTACGCCGGCGCGGCCGCGGCGCTCCTCCGGCTCCCCGGTTCGTTCCTGGGCACGCCGGATGCAAAACAGCGGCTGAACCGCGCGGTGCACGGCGGGCGCATCCCGGAATACGTATACGCCCGGGGAAAGGCCCGCGCCCAGATCGGGGACCCGCGCACCGGGCGGGGCGTGCTCGCGCTCTGCGTGGAGCGCGGACTCGACGAGGCCGAGTTCCGGCGCCGCTTCGCGCGGCTGCACCGGACCGACCCGACCGCCGGGCCCGGCCGCTTCATCAGGGCCGGGCACTACCGATCCGCCGTGCCATGCCGGGATTGAACCACCGGGGCGCGGACGCATGCACCTGGAGCAGGCGAGCAGTACCCATGGATGTTGAAGACATCGCCCACACCATCGAGCGGTTCGTGCGCTCGCACTTCTCGGTCTCGCCGCGGGACCCGAGGTTCGGCCCCACGGCGAGGCTGTTCGATGACGGGTACGTGGACTCGATGGGTGTGGCCGAGCTGATCGCGTTCATCGAGGACGCGTTCGGCGTCGCGGTCCCGGACGAGGCGCTGATGTCCGACGAATTCGCCACCATCGCGGGCATGGCGCGCGTGGTCGCAGGGCTCCGCGGCGCCAGCGCCGCCCGGGAACGCGTCGCGGCGGGCGGAGAGCCGTGAACACCGGGCCGTACATCACCACGAGCTGGGACGACGGCCATCCACTCGACCTCCGCGTGGCGGACCTCCTCACCCGCTACGGGCTGCGGGGGACCTTCTACGTGCCGCGCACCGCGCCGGGCGGGACCATGACCCGCGCGCAGCTCCGGGAGCTGGCGGACGCCTTCGAGATCGGTGCCCACACGCTCCACCACGTGGTCCTGACCCGGGTGGACGACGCGCGGGCGCGGGCCGAGATCACGGGCTCCCGCGCCTGGGTCGAGGACGTGACCGGCGCGGCGTGCACCATGTTCTGCCCGCCCATGGGCCGCTTCTCCCTCACCCATGTGCTCATGATGGGCGACGCCGGGTACACCGGGTTCCGGACCGTGGAGCTGCTTTCCACGGCTCCGCCACGTCCCGTCGCCGGCATGCTCGAGCTCGGCACCACGATCCAGGCGCACCCGCACCGGGCCGACAACTACATCCGCAACGCGATCCGGCGGCGCGCGCCCGGGAAGCTCGTGCGCTGGGCGGTCCACGCGGCCGGCCGCGAGTGGCCCGCCCACGCCGAATCCCTGCTCCGCCACGTGCTGCGGACCGGCGGCGTGTTCCACCTCTGGGGCCACTCCTGGGAGGTGGAGCAGAACGGCCAGTGGGCCGAGCTGGAGCGCGTCCTCGAGCGGATCGGCGCGCTCCTGGCCTACGCGCGGCCCGTGACCAACGGCGAGCTCTGCACCGCCTGCTGCGCCGGCGCACCGGAGGATGAGCGTGTGAGCCCGGCGAGATGATCGATAGGAGGGACCTTGAACGAGCGCACCCGCACGGCCCTCGCGACGGCCGGGATGCTGCTGATCGTGTCGCTGGTGATCGCCGTGATCGTATTCATCGCGCTCTGGGACCGTGAGCGCGAGGCGACGTCTCCTCCGACCGCGGCCGTCGCGGGAGCCGAGGAGCGCGTCGCGGACGAGTCCGGCGCGCTCCCCGGCGGGCCGTCCGCCCCACCGCCCCCCGCCACCCCCGAACACGGCCCCACGACCCGGGACTACGCGATCCTCGAAGAAACCATGCGCGCCGCGCGCGCGGACCGGCTGGACACCCTGCCCATCGGCGACATCATCGTCGCCCTCGGCCGGCGCTTCGTCGGCGAGCCGTACGTGCCGGGCACCCTCGAGGTGCCCGGGCCCGAACAGCTCGTGGTCAACCTCCGCGAGTTCGACTGCGTCACCTACGTGGAATCCATGCTCGTCATGGCCCGCATGGTCCGCGCGGGCCGGTACGACATGGACACCTTCCGCGCCGAGCTCGCCCGGCTCCGCTACCGCAACGGCGTGATCGACGGCTACCCGAGCCGCCTCCACTACTTCAGCGAATGGATCGAGGACGCCGAGCGCAAGGGCTTCGTCAAGGACATCACCCGCGAGCTGGGCGGCGTCCCGGACGATGAGCCGATCGATTTCATCTCCCGCAACGCCGACGCGTACCCCCAGCTCGAGGACTCCGCGAACCTCGAAGCGATCCGCGCCATCGAGCGCCGGCTCAGCGCCCGGCCCCGCTACTACATCCCGGAGGACCGGATCGCCGAGGTCGCGCCCATGATCCGGAACGGCGACATCATCGCCGCCACCAGCAGCGTCCGGGGGCTGGACGTGGCCCACACCGGGATCGCGATCTGGCTCGACGGGCGCCTCCACCTCATGCACGCGCCCCTCGTCGGCAAGGACGTCGAGATCAGCGAGTTCCCCCTCGCCGAGCGGATCCGGTCCATCCAGGGACAGGACGGGATCATGGTCGCCCGGCCGCTCTGAGACGAGAGAGGGTGCGCGCGACCGCCGACACCCGCCGCCCCGGAACGGGCGCCCGCCAGGGATCCGACGCGGGAAGCCGACCGGCGCTGCCGGGGCGCGCGGGCCCGGATCCCGCCGGCCGGTACGCACGCTGCCGGTAGCCGGACCACGACAGGACTTGAAAAACCCCGCCGCGGATGCGACTGATTCCGCCCGGCCAGATCCGGATCGATCGGCTCACGAACGGACCTGTCCCGGATCCCCGCGCCTCCCTCCCGGGTCCGGCGCCCCATCGAATCCGAAACACGGAGGTCATTCCATGCGGAACGGAATCGGAGCGGCGCTCCTGGCGGCCGCGTTCATCCTCCAGGCCGGCTCGCCGCTCCATGCACAGGCCGGGCGCGCGGACCTGCGCTACGTGGCGCCGCTGCCCGAGACCGTGATCTTCACGTCCGTCGACTCGACCCGGACGAAGTTGAGCAACGCCCTCATGGGCGAGCTGGTCTCCACGGGCGCGGTCCAGGCCACCAGCGAGTTGCGGTTCGCTCCCGCGGCGGACGGGGTCACGGTCACGGCGATCCTCAAGCGGATGCGCGGTGAAACGTCCTCGCCGATGGGAACGATGCCCCTGGACTCGGAAGAGCGGCCACCGTTCGACGTGACCATCGGCCCGAAGGGCCCGGATCCGGAGACCATCGCCGGCACCGTGTTCCAGGTGTCGCAGCCGGGCGCGGATCCGCTCGACGCGATGGGATCCGCCCTTGCCGTCTCCGGTCTGATCATCGTCCCGGGCCGGGAGCTGCGCCTCGGCGAGGAATGGACCGACACGATCCGGTATTCTCCGAAGTTCGAGGGGCTGGAAGGCTTCGCCATGGAGATGACGATGGTCTATCGCGGGACGTACGCGGCGGACACCGTCGTGGATGGGCGTACGCTGAACGTGCTCCGGATCGTCGGAGAAGGGACCGCGACGGGCAACGGAACGATGCAGGGCCTGGAGGTCTCCCAGAACCTGAAGCTGTCCACCCAGGAGACCGTGCTCTGGGACTCCGGCCGGCACATCCCGGTGTCCCGCGTCGCCACATCCGAGACGGTCATCGAGTCGTCCGCCCCGCAGGCGGGCGTCTCCATGAACGCCGAGGTGAGTTCCCGGTCGGTCACCCGAGCCGAACCGAGCCGATAGTCGCACCGGCGCGTCATGCCGGGACGCAGGCGGGGCGGCGGGGCCGCGGTGGCCCGCGCCCCCCGCACAACGCCGAGGCACCACGGCGTTCAGAGGTCAGACCCGAGGATGCACACGGAGGGTATGATGGCGTTGCAACGCACCTGGCTGAACCCGATCCCGCTCCTGGTCGGGCTGGCGCTGCTCGGCTGCGGAGGCACCGCCGAGGAGGCCGGGTCCCGCGCCGGTGACCCTGCCGAGGACGCCGCCGTGCGAGCGGAAGAGCGGGGCAACGGGGAAGGCATTCGAGTCAGCGTCTCGATCCGACGGACGGAGCCGTACACCGGGTCGCTCCCTGAGGCAGAGAACCTCCCGCCGCGCTTCGAGCCGGACGGGGAGCCCGTGGTGGCCGGCGAGTGCCAGCCGCGGCTCGTGGATCCACGGGGCGGCGTCCGGCTGGAGGTCGCGGAGATCCGCTCCACGTCCCGGCGTACGCAACAGGGCGATATCACGTACGCCGTCGTCCAGATATACGGCGACTACGAGGTGGATCCACCGTCCGCCTACGGCCTCCGGCCGGGCGAGCGGCTGCGCGTCGACTGTAGCGGGAACGTGCCGGTCGGCCGGGTTCGCCCCTGACGCCCGGCCGGTGAACGGGGTCACGGCCGTAGATTCCAGCCGCTCACGGGATGACCGCCGTGGCCTCGATTTCGACCCGGGCGCCCTCGTCCACCAGCGCCGACACCTCGACCAGCGTCATGGCCGGGTAGTGGCGCCCCATGAGCCGCCGCCACAGCTCGCCCAGCGCCCGCCGGGTCGCCAGGTACTCGGCCCGGCTCGTCACGTACACGGTCATGCGCCCGATGTGCTCCGGCCCGCCGCCGGCCGCGCGGACCACGGCGAGCACGTTCTCGAGCGCGCGCTCCCATTGGGCGACGACGTCGTCTCCAACGATCCGGCCCTCCGCATCCCTCGCGGTCTGGCCGGCCACGAACAGGATCCGGCCGCCCGCCGGCGCGAGCAGGCCGTTCGTCCACCCCTTCGGCTCGCCCAGCGATTCCGGGTTGATGATCTCGTAGGTCACGGGCAACCCGCTCCTTCCCTGGCGATGCGGCGCCCCGCTCCGGGGCCGCGGCGGGACCGGCGCCGCCCGCGGCTCACGCGAGCAGCGCCCCGCCGTCGATCACGATCGCCTGGCCGTTGATCCCCCGCGCCCGCTCGTCGCAGAGCGCCAGCACCACGTGCGCGACCTCCTCGGGCGTGATCAGCCGCCGCTGCGGGTTCTGGGAAAGGATCGCGTCCAGCGCCTGCGCTTCGCTCATCCCGGTCTTCTCCACGATCCGGGCGACCGACTGGCGCGTCATCTCCGTGTCCGCATAGCCCGGGCAGACCGCGTTGACCGTCACGCCGTACGCGGCCACGTCCGCCGCCGCCGCCCGGGTGAACCCGATCACCGCGTGCTTGCTCGCCGCGTACGCCGCGATGTAGCGCGCACCGTGCAGCCCGGCCACCGACGCGACGTTCACGACCCGCCCCCACCGCCGCTCCATCATGCCGCCGATGAACGCCCGGGTGCAGAGGAACGTCCCCCGCGCGTTCACCGCGAAGAGCCGGTCCCACTCCTCGATCCCGAGCCTGTGCACCGGCGCGGAGCCGGCCGCCCCGGCGTTGTTCACCAGGATGTCCACCCGGCCGAGCGCCTGCTCCGCCGCACGGGCGAGGGCGTCGACGGAGGCGGGATCGGTGACGTCGCACGCCACGGCGTGCGCGGTCCGGCCCTCGCGGCGCAGGTCAGCCGCCACGGCCTCCACCTGCTCCACCGTACGCGAGGCGACGACGACGCTCGCGCCCGCCCGCGCCAGCGCCTTCGCCACCGCTTCACCGATCCCGCGCCCGCCGCCCGTAATGACCGCCGTCCGCCCTTCGAGCGTCATGGCACGCCTCCGGTTACCGGTACCATGCATGCAGCCGCGCTGCCGACCGGGCCGCCCGCTCGACCCGGCCCACCGCCCGCCCCGAGCCGGCCGGACAGACGGCCAGATCGCCGATCTTCGGAGAGCCGGGAAGCTGCGTCGGAGCCCGACCGGGCCACACCCGACGGGTGTTGCGTACGCGCCCCGGGCCGCTGCCTCGCTCGTCGGCCCGCTTCACGCTCCGGCCACACCGACCAATGATCGGCGGCCTCACACATCGGGTCGAGGGAACCCGGCCCGGACCTCGACAACCCGGTCAGGTGTCGGCTCCGCCTCGTGCGTCTCGACGCACGAGGAGAGCAACGACCACGGCACCGCACGATACTGGCCCGCGAGCCATGCTCGGCACGAAGACTCTGCGGCGTCGGCTCCACGCCGCGCACCCCGGCACCCCGCTCACGCCCCGCGCAGCACCGCCTCCACCGCCTCGGCCAGGATCTCGCCCAGGACCGCGATGGTGGACCGGCCCTCCGCCTCGGTGGCTTCCGCCGGGTAGCCGAAGTACGCCCGGTCCCCGCCGATCTCCTCGAAGCGGCGCCGGCCCTCCCGGATCGCGGCGGAGAGCGAGACCGGCACGGGCGGGAGCAGGGCCCGGATCTCGTCCCGGACGAGCTCCGGCCGCGCGGCCATCACGATGCTGCTCTCGTAACGGCCCGCGTGACACGCGCCGCTCCGGAACTCCTCGGTCAGCCGCGAGCCCCACGGTTGGCGCGTGATGTCGGGGAAGACGACGTCGAACCCGCCGCTCGCCCGCGGCCCGATCCCTCCCGGCGAGGCCGGCTCCGCGGCGCCATCCACTCCGGCCTGTCTCGCCCCGGCGGACGATCCCGGCTCACTCCCCGCTTCCGGAGCCCGTTCGAGGACACCGCGGATCTCCTCCACCGCCGCATGCAGCGCGGACAGATGCGCGGGGTCGAGGTGCGCGTTCGCGATGGCGAGGACCCGGAACCCGTGCGCGGCCAGGGCGCGCGCGATGTCCACCACCAGCGCGGTCACCGTGGCGGGCGAGACCGGGATCGTCCCCGCGAACCCGGCGGCGAACGGTGCGGCGGTGTACGCTAGCGGAGGGAGCAGGACGACGTCGCGTCCCGATGCCGCGAGGCGCTCCCCGCCCGCCCGGGCCATGGCCTCCGCGATGATCACGTCCGTGCCCAGCGGCAGGTGCGGGCCGTGCGCTTCCACGGCGCCGACCGGCAGGACCGCGACCGCGCCCGCCCGCCCCGCCTCCGCCGCCTCCTCCCAGGTCATCCCGGAGAGTTCCCTCAGCGCCATCCGTCACCCTATCTTACGCACCGTCGTACCACGTTCTGGCCTCGCCCACATCCAGACCGGGGGTCGACTGCCATGTCCACCCAACCGCCAGTCACCCAGCGGGACCCGCACCTCTCTCCAACCGCGCCGGTCCCGGATTCTCAGACCCGCTCGCCCGGCCGCGGGCCGGAGTTCCAGCCGCCCGAACGGTTCAACATCGCGGACTACTTCCTGGACGACCGGATCCGGGAAGGCCGCGGCGGCCGCATCGCGCTCCGCACCGATGCCGGCAACCTGACCTACGCCGAGGTCCAGGCGCTCGCGAACCGGTTCGGCAACCTGCTCCTGGACGCGGGCGTGGAGCCCGAACAGCGGGTCATCATCGCCCTCCCCGACGGGCCCGAGTACGTGGCCGCCCTCTTCGGGGTGCTCAAAATCGGAGCGGTGGTCGTGATGGTCAACCCGTACCTGCGCGTGGACGCCATCGAGTACTTCTTCCGCTACACCCGCGCGGTGGCGGCCTTCGTGCACCGGGAGAACCGGGAGACCTTCGAGACCGCGGCCCGCGCGGCGGCGGACGCCACCGGCCTCCGGCGCCGCGGCCTCAAGCGATTGTTCGTCGTCGGCGACGAAGGCTTCGAGCGCGAGCTCGCGGCGGCCCCGACGTCGCTCGAGAACTACCCGACCCACCGGGACGACCCGGCGATCTGGCTCTTCTCCGGCGGGACCAGCGGCCGGCCGAAAGCCGCCGTCCAGACCCACGCGTCCTACGCGAACAGCACCGAGTGCTACGGCAAGGGCGTGATCCGCTACACCGAGGACGACATCACGCTCAGCGTGCCGAAGCTCTTCTTCGGCTACGCCATGGGCTCGAACCTCTTCTTCCCGTTCTCGGTCGGCGCCTCCTCGGTGCTCTTCCCCGAGCGCTCCACGCCCGAGGCGATCTTCGAGAAGATCGCGCGCCACCGGCCGACGATCCTGATCAACGTGCCGACCATGGTGCAGCAGATGGTCTCGCACCCGGACGCGGCCAGGCAGGACTTCTCCTCGCTCCGATTGGCGACGTCGGCGGGCGAGGCCTTGCCGGTGGAGCTCTACCATCGGTGGAAGGCCACCTTCGGCGTGGAGCTCCTGGACGGGCTCGGCACTGCGGAGATGTGGCACATCTTCCTGTCGAACCAGCTCGGGCAGGTGCGGCCCGGCACCCTCGGGACCGCGGTCCCGGGCTTCGAGGTCCGGGTGCGGGACGAGCACGGCAACGACCTCCCGCCGGGCGAGGTCGGGTACCTGTGGGTGAGGGGCAACTCCCGGGCGATCGGGTACTGGCAGCACATGGAGCGGACCCGCCGCGCGTTCCGGGGCGAGTGGTACGTCTCGGAGGACATGCTCCGCATGGACGAGGACGGGTACTTCACCTACTGCGGCCGCGCGGACGACATGCTCAAGGTCTCGGGGAAGTGGCTCTCGCCCCAGGAGGTCGAGAACTGTCTGCTCCAGCACCCGGCGGTGAAGGAGGTGGCGGTGGTCGGCGCCGTCGACGCGAACGGCCTCGTCCAGCCGCACGCGTACGTGGTGCGGGCGGACGGTTACGCCGCGCCGGACGCCGAGGATGACGCGGCGCTGGCGGAGGCGCTCCGGGCGTTCGTGCGCGAGCGGCTCGAGTCCTACAAGACCCCCCGCGCGGTGTTCTTCCTCGACGCGCTCCCCCGCACCCATCTCGGCAAGGTCGACCGCGGGCGGCTGCGGGCCGGGGCGGTGGCGGGCGTCGCGGCCCAGGCCGGGCCCGGCACTTGAAGGTCGGTGCCGTGCTCGGGAAGTTCGTGCCCGGGAAGTTCTCGGAACGCGCGCGCGTGGCCGCGGCGCTCGGCCTGGCCGCGCTTTCGATGGGAGGCGTCATGACGCAGGAAGCACCCTTGCCGGACGGGTACGGCGACCCGCCGCCCGCCGGATCGCCCGTGATCCTGATCACCGGCTCGACGGACGGGCTCGGCCGTGAGGTCGCCCTCCGCATGGCCGCGACGGGCGCGCACGTCATCATCCACGGTCGGAACCGGGAGCGGGGCGCCGCCCTCGTCGATGAGATCCGGCGCGATGGCCGGGGCAGCGCCCGCTTCTACGCCGCGGACTTCGCCTCGCTCGCCCAGGTCCGGGCCTTCGCCCGCGCGATCCTCCGGGACTACGACCGGCTCGACGTGCTCGTCAACAACGCCGGGATCTGGCTGGAGAGCAGCCGGGAACGGCGGCTCAGCGAGGACGGCTACGAGCTGCACTTCGCCGTCAACTACCTGGCCGGCTACCTGCTCACCCGGATGCTCCTCCCCCGCCTGATCGAGAGCGCGCCCGCCCGGATCGTGAACGTTTCGTCCATCGGCCAGGCGCCGATCGACTTCGACAACGTCATGCTCGAGCGCGGCTACGAGCCGTTCCGGGCCTACGCCCAGAGCAAGCTCGCCCAGATCCTCTTCACCTTCGACCTCGCCCGCGAGCTCGAGGGGACCGGGGTGACCGTGAACGCGCTGCACCCGGCCACGCTCATGGACACCCGCATGGTCACCGGGGCCGGGATCCGGCCGCGCAGCACCGTGGCCGAGGGCGCGGACGCGGTCGTGCACCTGATCACCGCGCCCGGCCTCGGGACCGGCCGGTACTTCGACGGCAAGCGCCCCGCCCGCGCCAACGCCCAGGCGTACGACGAGCGGGCCCGGGCGCGGCTCCGGGAGCTGAGCGAGGCGCTGGTCGGCGGCACGGGTTGATGAGGCCGCGGCGCTGGCGCCACGGAGGTCTGCGCCGACGCCGCCGTTTGGTCACAGGAGCCGGCACGGACGTCGGGGTGCGATGGAGGCCTACCCGGACGCCGCTTCGGCGCGCCGGCCGCCGCCTGAGTCGCGGGACACGGCTCCGGCACCGAGATCGTGGCTCCGGGGTGAGCGGCGCCGATATCGCTCCACCATGGCGGTCGGCCGAGGGGAAGCGGCGGGCGGCCGAGCGGGCACCGGTCGGCCCGCTGACCAAGGTCCGCCGAACCCTGGATCGTGACTCACCATCTACCGTCAGGCGTGGTCCTGGTGACCTCGAGTCTACGGAGCGCACGGAGAGCACGGGCGAAGCCGCTCCGTGCCAACCCTTGCGCCTTGCCCCACAAACGCTTCCATATATCCCCCAGCTCACGTCGATATCCGCCCGGCGGCCGCGCGGCCGAACGGGCCAGCCCGTGTCCATTCAGGTGGGGAGCCATGTTCGATTCGACGATCATCGGACGCCCTGTCCGGCGCCGGAATCACCGTCCGCGTAGAGCCGCCGCGACTGCCATCGCCGTCGGCCTGGCGCTCATGGCGGGCGCCTGGCCGTCCGTGCTGAACGCCCAGCGGCCGGAAGCCCGCCCCTCCTTCGCCGAACCCGGGATCTCCCCGGACGGCCGCGAGATCGCGTTCGTCTCGGGCGGCGATATCTGGACGGTCCCGGTCGAAGGCGGCGTGGCCCGGCTGCTGGTCTCGGACGCGTCCCACAACTCGCGGCCGCTCTTCTCGCCGGACGGCCGCCGGCTCGCGTTCGTCTCGGACCGGACCGGGAACGGCGACATCTACGTACTCGAGCTCGCCACCGGCGAGCTCCGCCGCCTCACCTTCGACGACGGCCTCGACCAGCTCGACGGCTGGTCCCCGGACGGCCGGTGGATCTACTACTCGTCCACGAGCCGGGACATCGCGGGGATGAACGACATCTACCGGATCCCCGCGGACGGCGGCACGCCCATGCCGGTGGCCGCGGACCGCTACGTGAACGAGTTCTTCGCCGCCGCCGCCCCGGATGGCTCGACCCTCGCCATCAGCGCCCGCGGCATCGCGTCCGGCCAGTGGTGGCGCCGGGGGCACAGCCACATCGACCAGTCCGAGATCTGGCTGGTGAGGATCGGAAATGGCGTTGCCGCCTCGAACGGCGGCCCGGCGGGAGCGAGCCGGTTCGCCAGCGCCGGCGCCGCGCCCTCCTACGAGCGCGTCACGGACGGCAAGGGCAAGGAGCTCTGGCCGATGTGGGGCGGGGACGGGCGCACCCTCTACTACGTCTCGGACCGGGACGGCGCGGCGAACATCTGGGTCCTCCCGGCGGACGGCGAGCCCCGGCGCCTGACCCGCTTCACGGACGGGCGCGTGCTCTGGCCGAGCATCTCCCGGGATGGGCGCATCATCGCGTTCGAGCGCGGGCTCTCGATCTGGACGCTGGACACCGCGACGGGCGAGGCGCGTGAGGTCCCGATCACGCTGCGGGGCGCGCCGGCCACGACCCCGGCCGAGCGGCTCCGCCTCACCGCCGGCTTCTCCGACCTGGCCCTCTCGCCGGACGGGAAGAAGCTCGCGTTCGTCGCCCGGGGCGAGATCTTCGCCGCGTCTGCCCAGGACGGCGGGGACGCCGTGCGCGTCACCCACACCGCGGCCGCGGAGTTCCAGCCGGTCTGGGCGCCGGACAGCCGGCGGCTGGCCTACGTCTCCGCCCGGGACGGCGTGCCGAACCTCTACCTGTACGACTTCACGACCGGCGAGGAGCGGCGGCTGACCAGCTCGACGGTCGGGGACCACTCGCCGGTGTTCTCGCCGGACGGCGCCTCGATCGCGTTCGTCCGCGGCGGCCGCGAGCTGCGCGTGCTGGACGTGGCGTCCGGCCGGGAGCGCGTGCTGGCCACCGGCAGTTTCGGCCAGCCGCCCATCCTCTCGCCCCGGAGCCACGCCTGGTCCCCGGACGGCCAGTGGATCGCGTTCCTCGCGCCGGGCGAGAAGTCCTTCACGAACATCCACCTGGTGCCCGCGGCGGGCGGCGAAGCCCGGCCCGTGAGCTGGGTCTCGAACGTGTTCGGGAGCGCCGTCGCGTGGAGCCCGGACGGGAAGCAGGTCATGTTCAACACCCGGCAGCGGACGGAGGAAGGCGTGATCGCCCGCGTGGACCTGGTCCCGCGCACGCCCGTCTTCCGGGAGGACCGGTTCCGGGACCTGTTCCGGGAGGAGACGCCCCGGGGCGCGTCCCGTTCGGGGGCTTCGGGCGACGTCGCGGCCGCACGCTCCCCGGCCCGGGGAACCTCCGCGGCCCAGGCGGACGCCCGGCGGCCCGAGCGCATCGAGTGGGAAGGGCTGCGACGTCGCATGGAAGTGCTCCCGATCGGGCTGGACATCGGCTACTACACGCTGAGCCCCGACGGCAAGACGCTCGTGGCCGTAGCGAGCGTGGCCGGCCGCTCGAACCTGTACGCGTACTCCCTGGACGAGACCGCGAGCCAGCCGGCCGTGCCCCGGCAGCTCACCTCGACCCCCGGCGGCAAGTCCGGCGTCCAGTTCTCGCCCGACGGCAAGACCATCTACTACCTGGACGGCGGCCGCATCCACACCGTCCCGCTGGACGGCGGCCAACCGCGGCAGGTCAACGTCACCGCCGAGCTCGTCGTCGACTTCGACCAGGAGAAGCATGAGGTCTTCCGGCAGGCGTGGAGCTACCTGAACGACCACTTCTACGACCCCGACTTCCACGGCGTGGACTGGAACGCCGTGCGCGAGGCCTACGCGCCCTTCGTGGCCGGCGCCCGCTCCCGACCGGAGCTGCGCCGCGCGCTCCAGCTCATGGTCGGAGAGCTGAACGCGTCCCACCTGGGCGTGAACCCGCCGGGCGGGTCGAGCTCGCCCAGCACCGGGCGGCTCGGGCTCCGCTTCGACCGCGTGGAGTACGAGAGCGCCGGACGGCTGCGGGTGAGCGAGGTCATCGCCCTCGGCCCGGCGGACGTGGCCGGCGTGAAGGTCGGCGAGTACCTCCTCGCCGTGGACGGCGCGCCCGTCGGACAGGGCGTGAACCTCGATTCGCTCCTCGAATACCGGATCGGCCGAAGGGTCGAGCTGCGGGTGGCTCCGACGCCCGATGGGCGGGACGCCCGCACCGTCGCGGTCCGGCCCGTCAACACGTCGACCGAGAAGGGGCTCCTCTACCGCCAGTGGGTCGAGCAGAACCGGGCCTACGTGGAACGGGAGAGCGGCGGCCGGCTCGGCTACGTGCACATGCCGGACATGTCGTGGAACTCGCTCCTCCAGCTCTACCTCGACCTGGACGCCGAGAACCACGGCAAGGAGGGCGTGATCGTCGACATTCGCAACAACAACGGCGGCTTCGTCAACGTCTATGCCATCGACGTTTTCGCCCGCCGCGAGTACCTGATCATGACCCAGCGCGGCGCGCAGCCCGCGCCCGCCCGGACCGTGCTCGGCCAGCGCGCGCTCGGCACGCCCACGATCCTGGTCACGAACCGGCACTCGCTCTCGGACGCCGAGGACTTCACCGAAGGCTACCGCGCGCACGGGCTCGGGAAGGTGGTCGGCGAGCCGACCGCCGGCTGGATCATCTACACCTGGAACCAGCCGCTCATCGACGGGTCCGTCGTCCGGCTCCCGCGCATGAAGGTCACGGACCTCGCGGGCAACAACATGGAGCTCGCGCCGCGGCCCGTGGACGTGCCCGTGCAGCGGCCCGTCGGCGAGTCCTACACAGGGCGGGACTCCGAGCTCGACGCCGCGATCCGCGAGCTGCTCCGCCAGATCGATGGGATGAGGGCGGACCGGTGACGTCGGCGCCCGCGCGGCCGGCGACGCGCACACGCTGACTCGCCGACCCGCCGCGCCGCACACGACCGGCGCCTGCGCCCCGACGCAGGCGCCGGTTTCTCATTCCGTTCGCTCGAGCGCGCCCCCGGCGGCCACGCCAACCCGCCAGAAATCCGCTAATTCGTTCCGGACATCCGAAACGTTTGCTGTGTCGCCCGTGCGACAGTTCCAATTCGATGCCCGAAAATCACTTGGAACGCCGGGTATTCGGGACTTTCCGGACATTCCCCCCGCAGATGGCATGGCCGTTGCCCGCTCCGGCACCCCGGGATGTCGAGCGAATCGATCAACCGGTCTCAACTCCTGCTCGCTGAAAGGCCCGTGAAGATGGTTCCGCGTGCCACTTGCCGTTCCGGCTTCACCATCGTCGAGCTGCTCGTCGTCACGATGGTCGTGGCCGTGCTGATCGGGATCGCGATGCCGCACGTGGACGTGGCCCGCCACCGGGTCGAGAACGCCGTCCGCGAGACGGCGTCGACGCTCGCCGCGGCCCGCTACCGCGCAGCGGTGTTGCAGCACGACGTGATCGTCTCGTTCGACGCCGCCGCCCGCCGGATCACGGTACACGAGGACCAGAACAACGATGGCGCCATCCAGCCGAACGAACCGGTCCGCTCCATCGAGCTCCCGGAGGGGATCATCTTCGGTCGCGGCTCCGCGCCCGTCGGGCCTCCGGGCTCCGTGGTGATCGGCTTTCGCTCGGGCTCCTACGGGCTGCCCCACGTGACGTTCCACCGCAACGGCAGCGCGAGCGAGTCCGAGGGGCTGTATCTGACCTCCACCGCGAGCGCGTCCAACAGCAAGTTCGCGCACCACACGCGCGCGCTGACCGTGGAGCGCGCCACGGGCCGGGTAACCACGTTCCGGTACGAGTCGGGCGGATGGCGGAGGGTGCACTGATGGATCGAAAGGGCTTCACCGTCGTGGAGGTCCTCGTCGCCTTGACGTTGCTGGCCGTCGTCGTGCTGGGGCTGAGCAGCACCACCGCCCGTCTCAATCGCACCGCCGTCGACAACCGCCAGAAGGTCGTGGCGATCGAGCTCCTCCAGGACCGGCTCCGGCTGATCGCGATGGACGAGGAGTACGCCCAGCTGAGAAACCGCTACGAGGGCGTGGAGAATGACATCCCGGGCTATCCCGGGTTCCGCCGCACCACGACCATCCAGCGGATCAACGAGTCGGGCGAGGGCGGCCGGTCGCTGGACTATTACCGCGTCACGGTGACCGTCCAGGGGCCCGGCCTGGATGCGCCGGTGTCACGGACCACAACCATCGCGGCGCCATGAACGACCGATCGTGGAAGGCGGGCGGCCCGGGCGCACCCCGGCCGGACGCGGGCGTGACCATCGTCGAACTGCTGATCGCGCTCGTGGTTTTCTCCATCGTGGTCGCCGCGGGGCTGCGGATCTTCTCGACCCAGGCGCGGGCCTTCGCCGAGGGCGCCGTCCGGATCGAGCTCACACAGAACCTCCAGTACGCAGCGACCGCGCTCACCCGCGACCTCCGGACGGCCGGCACGAACGTGCCCGCCCACCAGCCTTTCCTGGTCTACGCCGGGCAGGACGTCGTGGCGTTCCACGCCGACTACGCCACGAACGTGCCGAACGACCCGTTCGCGGTCTACTATGACCCCGATGCGCCCGCGGGCGCGGTGTCGTCCGTCACCAGGGCGGAGAGGTTCACCCTCCCCGGCACGACGTTCAACTACCCGGACACCACGTACTGGATCGGGCCGGGGATCAACAGCCCCGCGGAGCTCATCATCTTCCGCTTCGCGCCCGACGCATCGACCGCCCGCACCGACGACTTCGTCCTGCTCCGGCAGGTCAACAACGGTGAGCCGGAGGTCGTGGCGCGCAACATCCTCGCCACTCCGGGTCAGCCGTTCTTCCAGTACCTGGTGATCTCCACCAACGCCAGCGGGGCCTCGCAGGTCCAGCCGATCCCGGCGAGTCAGCTCCCGCTCCGCCACACGATCCCGATACACCAGTCCCCGGCCGACACCGGCGCGGTGGCCCGGATCGACGCGATCCGCGGGATCCGGATCAACCTGACGGCTACCAACGGCCTGACCGGCGAGCAGGAGGAGCGCCGGTCCATGACCCGCCTGGTCTGGCTCCGCAACGCCGGCCTGGCAACGCTCAAGGTCTGCGGCAGCGCGCCCATCTTCGGTCAGCCGTTCCATGCCGTCTACGGACTCGACGATGGCAAGCCGATCATCACCCTGTCATGGCTGGCGGCCGTGGATGAGGTCGGCGGCGAGAGGGATGTGATCCGCTACGTGATCTGGCGACGTTCCTCGTCGGATCCCAGCTGGGGTGACCCGTACCTCAGCATCCCGGCCGGCAGCACGGACTACGGCTTCGTGGATCGCAACGTCGAGACCGGCAAGAGCTACCGCTACGCGATCGCGGCCCAGGACTGTACGCCGACGCTCTCGCCCATGACCATCGTCGGACCGATCTACGTTCCTTGACGTCAGGAGACGGCTTCCATGTCAGCACCAGATGGACGAGTCCGCCCGGATAGCGGTTTTGCCCTCACCCTGATGCTGCTCGTCACCCTCGTCGTGTCCGGGATGGCCGCAGCCGCCATCTACATCGGCATGGGTTCCGTCGTGATCACGAGGTCGCACGAGCGGCAGGACCTCCTCGAGATGGTCGCTGAAGACGGACTGGAGCTCGCGCGCGCGCGGATCAACGCGGACCGCTCCCTCTTTCCCGAGGAGGGCTACACCACACTGGAAGACAACGTCGAAGTCTACGACGTCGAGGGCAACGTGATCCCGGGCGTCCGGCGCTCGACCTACGTGGGGCCGACCGGCATCACGTCCGGCGAGTACGGCGTGTACGGCAGCATCGTCACCGTCGTGCGGGACGAGGGCCGGGGCGTCGTGGTCCGCCGTACGCAGGTCCAGCAGGAGAGCTTCTCCAAGTACGCGTACTTCACGGACTTCGAACCCTCGGAGATCGCGTTCGGCGGCGGCGACCAGATCTACGGCCCCGTCCACTCCAACGACTCGATCAAGATCTACGACTCCGGCGCCACCTTCCACAGCATGGTGACCACCGCGAAGGTGATCAAAGGCCGCGAGTACGGAGAGTTCCGGGAAGGCTATCGCGAGCGCGTCCCCCAGATCCCGCTCCCCCAGACCGCGGACCTCCAGAAGCTGAAAGTCCAGGGCGAGGCGGGTGGCACGGCGTTCACCGCGTCGAAGAACAATCCCGTGGGGCGCGCCACGATGCGGATCGAGTTCGTGGCCATCGACCTGAACGGCGACGGCCTGGTGACCGGCGAGAACGAAGGGTTCATTCGAGTCTACGAAGTCACCAGCTCCAGCCATCGGGACTGGTTGGTCGCTGCGGCGCCGCCCGCCAATCTACGCAACTCACGTAATTGTGGGCATTTCCACAATGGGGTGTTCGTCTCCGCCGCCGACCATCCCGAGAACGGCAACGACAACTGGATGGCCGCCCTGTCCAGCCAAGGTCACCGGTGCTTCCTTGGCGGGGATCCTGTCCTGTTCAACGGGTTCACGCCCACCGACAGCCGTGGTCGCTGGCTCAAGTGGTCCGGACCGGTCAGCCCGCTCCTCAACGGCAGGCCGGACAGGGAGTATCTGTTCCCCATCACGCGGGCGCTGAACCCGTCGTTCAAGGGCGTGATCTTCGTGGATGGCGATGTGGCGATCAGCGGCACGGTGCGTGGCCGCGTGACCGTCGCCGCGACCGGCAACATCGTCATCGCGGACGACATCGTCTACGCGACCGACCCGAGCGTCGGGAACTGCGCGGACATCCTCGGGCTCTACGCCGGCAACAACGTCGTGGTCGCGAACACGCCGATCAACGCACCGTGGCAGCGGGGCAACGGCTCCGCCTACTTCTCGTACGACGACACCACCGACGAGTTCATCCACGCGTTCGTCCTGGCGCTCAACCAGTTCATGGTCGAAGGGTACGATTCCGGCTCGACCAAGGACGAGCGTTGCGGGAACCGGAACTGGGGGCGGGGCTGCCTGTACCTGACCGGCGGGATCATCCAGCGGTCGCGTGGCGCGGTCGGCACCACGACGGGAACGGGCTACCTCAAGCGGTATTCGTACGACAAGTGTGGGATCAGCGATCCGCCCCCGTACTTCCCGACGACCGGGTTCTTCGCGCGGAGCTTCTACTACGAGGTCGATCCGACCGGTTTCGACATCGACGAATACTTCTCCAAGCTTGCGGCGGGGAGCTGAGCGGCCCCACGCGGTTCCGGCGCTCGGACGGCGCGGCTGCCCTCCCGCCGTCGAGCGCCGAAACCAGTTCTCCCTCCTACATACGAGCGCGCCCACTCGGCACGGAGACGGCCGTGAGCCGGTCGGTTCCGCGCCGGTGGGCGCCGCGGCATCACGCCGTCATTTCTGGAGGGTCACCGGCGCCCGCAGCGGGTTGCGGGGACAGACCTCGCAGGAGGGGAGCGACGACGGCGGCTTCGCGTCGTCGCCCGTGAGGACCTGGACCGCGCCGGGCCGGACCCGGATCCGGATCGAATCGCCGCTCGCGTACCGCCCGCCGCCCGGGAGATGCGCGATCACGGTCATGGGCGCGCTGCCGTCTCCGGACGGCAGCTCCAGCTCGAGCTCGTCGAACCCGCCGAGGAACGCGACCCGGCGGACAGTGGCGTCCACGCCGCCGTCCCCGGCCGGCGCGACTTCGATGTCGTACGGCCGGATGGAGAGTGTGACTTCCCGCGCCGCCCCGTTCAGCCCCTCCGGCCCCCGCACCACGCCCAGCGGCGTGCGGAACGTGCCGTTCACGGCCACGGCCGGGACCAGGTTCGTGGGTCCGAAGAGCCGGGCCACGTACGCGTCCCGCGGCGTGGAGAAGAGCTCCGCCGGCGCGCCGACCTGCCAGAGCTCGCCGTCCCGCAGGATCGCGACCCGGTCGGCGAGGGAGAGCACATCCTCGTGGTCGTGGACCACGATCAGCGTGGTCGTGCCCGCGCGGCGCAGGATCCGGCCGACCTCGTCCCGCAGCGCGGGCTTCATCACCGCGTCCAGGTTGCTGAACGGCTCGTCGAGGAGCAGCACCCCCGGGTCCGGCGCGAGCGCCCGGGCGAGCGCCGTGCGCTGCTGCTGGCCGCCCGAGACCTGGTGGGGATAGCGGTTCGCCTCCTCCACGAGCCCGACCAGCTCGAGCATCTCCCGGACGCGGGCGGCCCGCTCCCGGCGGGGCATGCGGTGCAGCCCGTACGCCACGTTCTCCGCGATGGTGAGGTGCGGGAAGAGCGCGTAGTCCTGGAAGACCAGGCCGACGCCCCGCCGCTCCGGCGGCGTGGACGAGCGGTCGTCGCAGAGCGTGCAGCCGCCCAGGACCACGCAACCCGCGGTCGGGGTCTCGAGCCCGGCGATCAGCCGGAGCAGCGTCGACTTCCCGGAGCCGCTCCCGCCCACGAGCCCCATGATCTCGCCGGGCTCGATGCGGAGCGTGACGTTGTGTACCGCGTCCCGCTTCGCGCCGGGGTAACGCTTGGTCAGCCCGCGCAGCTCGAGCCTGCTCATGAGCGCCTCCCCGTGAGCAGCCGGTTCAGCCCGAACACCGGGAGGATCCCCGCGGCGATCAGGACCAGCGCCGCGCACGCGGACTCCGCGACCTGCTCATCCGACGCGAGCTGGAACGCCCGCGTGGCCAGCGTGTCGAAGTTGAACGGCCGCAGGATCAGTGTGAGCGGCAGCTCCTTGAGCAAATCCACGAACACCAGCATCGTCGCACCGAGCAGGGCGGGGCGGAGGAGCGGCAACCCGACCCGCAGCAGCGTGGCGAGCGGCGGCGCGCCCAGCGTGCGCGAGGCCTGGTCGAGCTCCCGGCACTCACGCTCGAACCCGGCCTCCACCGGCAGGTACGCCACGGCCATGTACCGCACCGCGTACGCGTAGACCAGCGCCACCACCGTGCCGCTCAGGATCAGGCTCGGCCCGCCGGACACCCCCACGCCGAACCCCGCGAGCATCGCCTTCACCGCCCCGCTCAGCGCCCGGTCCAGCGCGGCGAACGGGACGAGCACGCCCACCGCGATGACCGCGCCCGGCACCGCATAGCCGAGCACCGCCACGTGCGCGAGCCCCCGCACCGCCGGCGAGCGGCCGAGCCGCGCCGCGTACGAGATCACCACCGCGAGGCACACCGCCAGCACGGCCGCGCCCAGCGCGAGCCCGAAGCTGCGCGCGAGCAGGACAACGAACTCCATGTTCACCACCTGGCCGGCCGTGAGCGCGGCCCAGTAACCGAGCTGCGCCACGGGCAGCACGAACCCGATCAACAGCGGCAGCGCGCACGCCAGGAACGCGACGACCGCCGAAACCCCGCGGAGCTCGTACCGGTGCATCGGCCGCTCCGCCTCCGCCGTCGGCTCGGTCCGCACGCCCCGCCGCTGAAACCGCTCGACCGCGAGAACCGTGAAGACCGTGAGGAGCAGGAACGCGGCGAGGCGGATGGCCGCGTCGAGGTCGCCGAGGGCGAACCAGGCGCGGAAGATCCCCGTCGTGAACGTGGTCACGCCCAGGTACTTCACCGCGCCGTAATCGTTCAGCACCTCCAGCGCCACCAGCGTGGTTCCCGCCACCAGCGCGGGCCGGGCGAGCGGCAGCGCGATCCGGAAGAACGTGCTCGGCCCCGACCGCCCGAGCACCCGGGACGCCTCCAGCGCGGTCCGGGACTGCCGCGTGAACGCACCCCGCGCCCCCACGTAGACATACGGATAGAGCGTGGCGGCGAAGATCACGACCGCCACGCCGAAGCCCGCGACCTGGACGTGCAGGAACCGGTCGCCCAGCGAGGGGATCAGCGTCCGGACCAGGAGCTGGACCGGACCGGCCACGTCCAGCATCCCGGAATACGTGTACGCGGCCACGTACGCCGGGACGGAGAGCGGCAGCACCAGCGCCCACTCGAAGATCCGTCGGCCCGGAAACGAACACGCCGTGACCAGCCACGCCGTGGCCGTGCCGATCACGAGCGCGAGCAGCCCGGCGGCGAGCGCGAGCCCCGCCGAGTTCAGCACGTAACCCGGCAGGACCGTCCGCGCGAGATGGGACCAGGTCTCCCCCGCCGGGTCCAGCACGCTGCGCGCCACGATCAGGACCGGGACCCACAGCACGAGCGTGATCAGGACCGCGGCCGTCGTCCACCCGGTCCACTCCCCCCGGACGGTACGCAGCCACGCCCGCACCGCGCCCGGACGCCCCTCCTCCCGAAGGGGCGCCCGCTCCACCGGAACTCGCGCTACTTCCACCCTGCCTCGTCGAAGATCTGGACGGCTCGCCGGTTCAGCTCACCGAGCACGGCCAGGTTCAGCGTGTCGGCCTTGAACTCGCCCCAGCCCTGGAGCACCGCCGACGCCGGCACGCCCGGCTTGACCGGGTACTCGTGGTTCGCCTCCGCGAAGATCCGCTGCGCTTCCTCGCTCGACAGGAACTCGATCAGCCGGATCGCGTTCGCCCGGTTCGGCGCACCGACCGTCACCCCGGCCCCACTCACGTTCACGTGCGTGCCGACCCCGTCCTGGTCCGGGAACACCACCCCGAGCTGCTCGCCGACCCGCCGGTCCTCGGGGTTCGAGGACGCGATCAGCCGCGCCACATAGTACGTATTCACGATGGCGACGTCACCCACGCCGGCCGCCACGGCCTTGGCCTGCTCCGTGTCCGCGCCGCTCGGCGGCCGCGCCATGTTCCGCGCCACCGCCGCCGCCCACGCCCTCGCCGCGTCCTCCCCATGATGCGCGATGATCGACGCGAGCAGCGACTGGTTGTACACGTTGTCCGACGACCTCACCAGCACCCGCCCCTTCCACTTCTCGTCCGCCAGCGACGCGTACGTCGGAATCTCCTCCGGCCGGACCCGGTCCTTCGCGTACACGATCACCCTCGCGCGCCGCGTGAGCCCGTACCAGTAGCCCTCCGGATCACGCAGGTTCGCCGGCACGTTCGCCCGCAGGATCTCCGAGTCGATCGGCTGGAGCAGCCCCCGCTCCTTCGCCCGGTGCAGCCGCCCGGCATCCACCGTGATCAGCACATCCGCCGGCGACGCCGCGCCCTCCGCCTCCAGGCGCGCGATCAGCTCGTCCGCCGACGCCGTCACCACGTTCACCCGGATCCCGGTCTGCTCCGTGAAACGACGGAAGAGCTCCTGGTCCGCCTCGTAATGCCGGTGCGAATAGACGTTCACCACGCCCGCGTCGGCGCCGGCACCGGCGGTCGCGGCCGCATCTCCCTCGGCCGCTCCGCGCGGCGAGTCCCCGCCACAGCCCGCCAGCACCAGCAGCCCGCCGGCCAGCGCGGCAACGGCTCCCCGTATTCCGTGCTTCGACATCGTCATCTCGTTACCCTCAGCCCGATCTGCAAGGTGCGCGGCAACCCCGGCCGCACCCCGGCCGGATGCCGCGACACGACGTACCGGCGGTCCGTCAGGTTCTGGATCGCACCGTACAGGGTACCCCACGGCCGGAGCCCGTACTCGGCCGAGAGGTTCAGCACTAGCGCCGCATCCGTGCGATGGTCGTCAGGGATCGGCCCGCTCCCGGCCTGCGTACGCATCGCGCTCGTGTAGTTCGCCACGAGCCGTACCGCCCACGTGTCCGCTTCCAGCCCGGCGCCCGCATGCACCTGGTGCTCCGGCAGGTACGGCAGCCGATCGCCCGCCGTCACGGTGCCCCACTGCTCGAACTGGCTCTGGAACGACGTCAGGAATTCGCCCTGCGTGTACGTGTACGATGCCCGCAGCGGGAGCCGGACGCCCAGGCCCCGGCCCGCGAGCGGATCGTACTCCGCCGACGCCTCCACACCCACGACCCGGACCTCGCCCGCGTTGTGCAGGTCGCCCTGCCCGTCGCCACCGCTGGAGAGCGTCTCCGCGCCGAGCATGTTGTCATAATCACTGTAGAAGCCCACCACCTGCGCCGCCACACGATCCAGCGCGAGACGGGCGCCCACCTCGTAGTTCACGCTCGTCTCCGGCTTCGCCTCCTGGTCGGCGCCAGGGCCCGGCGGGCCGAAGCCCCGGTGCACCCCACCGAACAGCCACACGCCCGGACTCGCACGGAAACTCGCGCCGATCCCGGGGATCAGCACGTCCACGTCGTTCTCCCGCACCGTCGGGTTCCGACGCTCGGGATCGTCCCTCCCGTAGTCCGAGCGCTTGAACCGGATCGACTCGTACCGTACCCCCGGCGTCACCGCGAAACGCCCGAAGTCAATACGATCCTGCACATAGACCGCAACGGCGTTCGCTTCCGCGACCCGGTTCGACTGGCTCCCCGGCGTGCCCGCACGGGTCCGGACCATCCGCCCACCCACCATCTGGTAGGAATCGTCGTGATGGAACCGGTCCTCCTCGTCCATGTGGAGCCGCACGCCCAGCTCCACATCGTGCCAGCCGCCCGCCTCGAAGGTGAGCCCCAGCGTGCCCTGTACGCCCTGGGACACGTAGTCCCGGTCGTTGGACCTCACGACCAGCGCGTCCGGGTCGCTGTTCCCGCCGCGCAGCACCGCCAGCTCCGCGGCATACGTCGCCGGGTCCGCCAGCACCGCGCCCAGACCCCGGCCGTACACGCTCTGCAGCTTGTACCAGCTCCGGGAGAACTCGTTGCGGTACACCACCGCCGTGAAATCCACGGCCCGGGACGGCTTGACGAAGTACCGGAGCTGCGCCTGCCGATGCTCCGCGTTCATCCGGTCCAGCGCCGAGGCCGCGTACCGCCGCAGCGGCGAGGCCGCGAAGTCCCCGTCCGTCAAACCCAGGTACGTCTCGTCCGAACGCTGGTCGTAATAGCCGAGCTTCAGCTCGACCTCCTGGTACGTGCCCGCGGCGCCCAGCTCCGTGTTGAAGCGCACCTTCGCCAGGTAATCGCTGATCCGGAAGCCCGTGTCGCCACCCCCGTCCAGCTGCTTGTACCCCTCGGTACCGATCTGGTAGGTCTCCAGCAGATAGCCGAAGTGACGGCCCGAGTCCCCGATCCGCGCCACCACCTTCCCCGTCCGCTCGCTGCCGCCCGACACATCGACCTCCAGCAGGGAGCCCCGCGGGATCGACGTGGACACCAGGTTCAACGCGCCGCCCGTGGTCCAGGGACCCGACTGGATCTGGGACGAGCCCTTCCGGACCTCCACCGCCTCCATCCGACCCATCACCGGGAAGTAGTAAGCGGCCGGCGCCGAATAGGGCGCGGGCGCCACCGGCACCCCGTCCTCCATGACCACGATCTTCGAGCTCCGGTCCGTGCCCGTGCCACGGAGCCCGATGTTCGGCCTGAGCCCGTACCCTTCCTCCTCCTGGACGTAGACGCCCGGCACCTGCCGCAGCGCGTTGTTCACGTCGTCGAAGACCAGCCCCTGCTTCTGCAGCTCGCCCCGGTCCAGGACCTGCGCCGACCCCGGGATCCGCTCCACATCCACGTAGTCACCGACCAGACGGGTCCGGCCGGCCAGGACGTGCACCGGCGACATCCGCACCGCATCCACGCTCAGCGCCACGTCCACCACCACCCGGCCCGACTCCACCACCACCGGCTCCTCCCGGACCGCCAGCCCGAGCCGCGAGAACCGCAGCGTGTACCGGCCACGCGGGACCGACCGGAACTCGTAGCGCCCCCGCGCATCCGTGACCCGCCGCAGACCCAGCTCCACCAGCTCCACGGTCACGCCCGGCTGCCCCACGCCCTCCGCCGTAATCACCCCCTGGATGACCCCGCCCGCGACCGCCGCGGCGCCATCCGCGCCGACCTGGACCGGCCGTTGCGCCGCGAGCTCCGCCGCGCCCGCGCCGGGCACCGCGCATATCACCGCAAAGGCCGCCGCGACCGCGGCGACCTGCCGCTTCACATCCTTCCCCGCCCGCGCCCACGCCTTCTCACCCCGCTGCCCCGCGGGGCGTACCCCACCAACGACGCTCATACGCCTTCCGCTCCGCGTCCACTCTAATTGAGATTGATTCTCAACCGCAGGGAAGAGTGTACCGGGCGCCCGGCCCCGTGTCAAGAGGAGGGACGCTCGAGCTGCGAGTCGGCCCAGGAAACCGGATCCTCCAGCGGCTCAAGATGCGTGAACACCGTGCTGTTCGGGATCGCCGCCCGTACCTCGGCCTCGATCTCCTCCAGCAGATCGTGCCCGCGCTGGACGGTCCAATCCCCCGGCACCAGGACGTGGAACGACACGAAACGGCGGGTCGCGGCCTGCCGGGTGCGGAGCGCGTGGAAGCGGACGCCCCGCGCCTCGTAGCGGGCGTGGATCGCGCGGATCGCGTCCCGCATGTCCTCCGGGAGTGCGGTGTCGAGCAGTCCGAGCATGGAGCGCCGGACCAGGTCGATCCCCGTGCGCGTGATGTGGACGGCCACCGCGGCGGCCACGATCGCGTCGAGCCGTTGCCATCCGGTGAGTGCGGCCAGCCCGACGCCGACGATGACGGCCGCGGAGGTCCAGACATCGGACAGCAGGTGGTGCGCGTCCGCTTCGAGGGTGATGGAGCCGTAGCGGTTCCCTGCCTTCAGGAGCACCCGGGCGGCGGCGAAGTTGATGGCGGACGCCACGGCGGTGATGGCGAGCCCGAGGCCGGCGGCCTCGATCGGCTGGGGGGCGAGGAACCGCCGGACCGCGGCCGCGAGGATGACCACGGCCGCGGCCAGGACGAGCGCTCCTTCGAAGCCGCTGGAGAAGTACTCGGCCTTGGTGTGGCCGTACGCGTGCTCTTCGTCGGCGGGCCGTGCGGCCACGGAGAGCGCGAGGAGCGCGGTGATCGCGGCGATGAGGTTGACGAGCGATTCGAGCGCGTCGGACAGGAGGCCGACGGAGCCGGTCAGCAGGTATGCGCCGCCTTTGAGCGCGATGGTGGCCAGGGCCGCCAGGATCGAGATCCAGGCGTACCGGGTGAGCGCGCGGGTCCGCGTCGGCTCGGCCGGTGACTCGGGTTGCGTGTGCACGGCCAGGAAAGTAGGGCGGGACAAGGATTTCGTCCACCGAAAACGTAGCCGTGCGCGCGCGTATGACCGTTGAGCCTGGCGCCTCCGCGGGCGGGTCGCCTCACCCCCGGTCCGTCCGGCCGCGCGGGCGCACCCGGCCCCGCCGGCGCCTCTCCGCCGGGGCCGCGGCGGCGCCCGGCGGGTCAGAGGAACGCCCGGAGCGCGCGGGCGGCGGCGTCGCCCCAGCGGTGGAGGAGCGGCCGCCGCGCCCAGGCGGCCCGATCGATCTCCACGGCGTTCTCGAGGTCCGTCTCGAACGCGGCGGCGAGCTGCCCCGCGAACTCCTCGTCCAGGATGACGAGGTTGCACTCGGCGTTGTACCGGAACGACCGGAAGTCCAGGTTCGAGGATCCGACCACGGCCACGTAGTCGTCCGCCACGAGGGTCTTCGCGTGCAGGACCGCGGGCTGGTACTCGAAGATCCGGATCCCCCGGGCGAGGAGCGCCTCGTAGTACCCGTGGCCGGCGTGGCGCAGGATCGGAATGTCGGTCGGGCCGGGGAGGAGGAGCCGGACGTCCACGCCGCGCCGGACGGCGTCCGCCATGGCGCGCACGGCGGCCCGGGGCGGCGCGAAGTAGGCGTTCGTGATCCAGGCCGTCCTGCGCGCGGCCGCGAGGATCGCGGCCAGAACGGACGCGGTTTCGGCGTGGCCGCGCCCGGGGCGTGAGTCGAGCACGAGCACCCGCGGGTCGCCGTCGTCCCGTGGCTCGATGGCCGGGAACTCGAGCCGCCGTCCGCCCGCGCGGTGCCAGCCCTCGGCGAACACGACGGCGAGCTCCAGCGCCGCGGTGCCCTCGACCCGCACGTGCGTGTCCCGCCAGAGGCCATCCGGGGCGCGCCTGGACGAGCCGTACTCATCCGCGATGTTCATCCCGCCCACGAACGCGATGCGGCGGTCGACCACCACGATCTTCCGGTGGTCCCGGATGAACTGGTACCACGGGTGAGGGAGCAGGCGGTGGAAGAGCCGTACCTCCACGCCGTGGCTTTCGAGCTCCTTCCAGTACCTGGACGCGGTGCCGAAGGAGCCGATGGCGTCCGCGAGCACGCAGACCCGGACGCCCCGCTCCCGCGCGGCCGCGAGCCGGTCTTTGAGCTCCAGCCCCGTCCCGTCGTCCCGCAGGATGTACGATTCGATCAGGATCTCGTGCTCCGCCGCCTCGATCGCTGCGGAAGCCGAGGCCATGGCGCGCTCCCCGTCCACGAAGAGCTCCAGCCGGTCCACGGTGTGGAGGTAGCTGTCGTCGATCCGGGCGAGGAGCCCGGCGAAGCCGGGGTCGCGCACGCCGCCGGGGAGCGCCGCGGCGAGCTCGCCGATCCGATCGGCGCGCAACTCGCGCGGCAGCTTGCGGCCCGGGGCAGGGCGGAGCCGGGCAACGGCGCGGGTCCGATGCATCAGACGGGTCCGTCCTTCGTGGTCAGTGCGGAGGATTGTACCCCGGACGGGACGCCGGATTTCCGGGCGTGCCGGCCGCGGGGCGCGGGAAGCGGTCCGCGGTCCACGATGGCGCCCTCTCGTTCCGGCTCGCGCGCGGGTCGACGCCGTGGCCCCCTCGCACCGCCGCGGACCACCGGTTCAGCGGGTTGCGGCCCGATCGGGCGTGCACGGCTCGACGGCGCCCCGGCGCCCACGCCCCCGATCCTCGCACCTGCCCGGTCGTCCGGGCGCCTGCACGGTCGGCCGATAGGCCCGGCTGGCTACACTCACCCACCGGGCGGCGGCCGGCCCGACCCACCGCCGGGCCGCTCGGGGGCCTGGCCCGTGGCCCTTCGCGCCACTCGCCCGGGCGCCGGGCCGCCCTAGCGCTTTCGATGGCCCGCCCCCCGCGCCATTGGCGCCGGCCCTTGCATGCCACCGGCCCGGACGCGCCGCCACGCCGCGGCACCGGCCGGGCGCCTCCACCGGCATGACAGTCATCGCGCCCCTCTTGCGCAATGCAACATGACACCGCGCACCGGCCTGGTGCGGGACGATCGCGGACACAGCCGCGCGTCCCCAGGGCCAGATACCGATCGTCACACTCTCGACCCTGGAGGAAGCTTACATGTCGCGGACTCGCATCTCCATGCTCGCCGTGCTCGCGGGGCTCGCCCTGGCTGCGTACCCGGCGAGCGCGCAGGAAGGGTTCACCGAGAACTACATGGACGTCGGCCCCACCATCGGGCTCGGCGGCATTGGCAGCGCGGATCTCGCGATCGGCGGGCGCTTCGAGGTCGGCATGAAGCGGCTCCCTGAGTTCGGCAACGGGATCCTCGGAATCATGGTCGGTGCGCAGTACTACTCGTGGTCGGCCTTCAGCGCCAGCTACCGGTACATCCCGATCGGCGCCACGGCCAACTACCACTTCAATCTCGAGAACAAGAAGATCGACCCGTTCCTCGGGCTCGGTCTCGGGTTCGAGATCTTCAACTGCAGCTGGGAAGGCCAGGGCATCGACCTGTGCAGCGGGAGCAGCGGCCTGTACTTCATCGGCCGGGCCGGCGTGCGCTACTTCATGAGCGACAAGATGGCGCTCTACGCGGACGCGGGCGCCGGTGGGGCCACCGTCAACGTGGGCGCCACGTTCCGGCTGCGGTAACGGCGGCGCTCCCACCCACCCGCACGAAGAGGGCGGTTCCCGCCGGGGGGAGCCGCGGCGCGGGTCGGGTCGGGCCGCCGGGCACGTTGCGGGGCCGAGCGAGCTCGGCCCCGCTTTCGTTTTTCCCACAGGGAAACCGGGGCGGCCGCCACGCGCCGCGGCTCACGCCTCCCGCATCAACCCGGATTCACCGCGCCCGCTGCGCGGTCGGGATGTCCACCTCGATCCCACGCCACTTCCCCTGCCGGAACCGGAACACGCTCAGGCTGCACCGGGTCATGTGGCCGAGCAGGATCGCGGTCCAGATCCCGGCCGGCTCCAGGCCGCGCGTCGCCTGGAGCAGCCAGCAGAGCCCGAGGGGCACCACCACCTGCGAGACGACGGAGATGTAGAACGGGCTGCGCGTGTCGCCCGTGCCCTGGAGCCCGCCCGTGTAGATGAGCGCGACGGTGACGAACAGCCCGGACACGCTCAGGAAGCGGAGGAGCCCCACGCCGATCTCGACCACGCCCGGGTCGTCCATCCCGAACACGCCGAGGAGCACGTGCGGCACGGTCACGAACATCGCGCCCACGGCCACGGCCACGCCGAGCCCGATCCTCACCGCGGCGTGCACCGCTTCCGTGACGCGCTCGGGCCGGCCCGCGCCCAGGTTCTGCCCCGCGATGGCCGCCGTCGCGCCGAGCAGCCCGACGGACGTCCACGTGATGAGGGAGAAGAGCTCGGTGTACGCGATCGCGTACGCGGCCTGCGCCTCGGCGCTCTGCTCGAGCGAGCCGACGAAGCGCAGCAGGAGCACGCCGGCCACGTTCATGACTACGCCCTGGAACCCCGCCGGCAGCCCGAACCGGATGAGCTGACGGATGATGGCCGGGTCCGGCCCCCGGATCATCTCCCGGCTCAGGGCAATGACCCACGCTCCGCTGAAGAGCTGGTGCAGGCCGATGACGGCCACCACGGCGCCCGCGATCACGGTGCCGAGCGCGGCGCCCTTCGTCCCGAACGCGGGGATCGGCCCGACGCCCCGGATCAGGATCACGTTGAGCGCGATGTTCAGCACCGTCATCAGGATGCCGAGCCGGAGCGGCGTCCGGGCATCGCCCGCGGAGCGGAGCGCGCCGCCGAGCACCATGTACAGCATCATGCCGACGCTGGACACGAAGATGATGCGCAGGTAGGGCAGCGCCTCGGCCTGGACCGCGGGCGTGGCGTTGACGAGCCCGAGCAGCTCCGGCGCGAGGAAGTAGCCCACGGGCGCGAGCACGCCCAGGGACAGCCCGGCCGTGGTGAGCAGCGTCTGATAGACCGTCCGGTTGACCTTGTCCGGATCGCCCGCGCCGGCGAACCGGGCCACGAGCACGCCCATCCCGATGAAGAGCGAGCTGACGAAGACCATCACCACCAGCACGATCTGCCAGCTCACCCCGATGGCGGCGTTGGCCGTGTAGCCCACGAAGTGGCCGACCATCGCGTGGTCGATGATCCCCTGCAGCCCGGCGATCACGTTCTGGAGCATGGTCGGCCACGCGAGCCGCCACACCGCCCGGGAAACGGGGCCTTCCACGATCGATCGGTCGAACGTGCGTCCGGTTTTCGGAGGGGCAGCCATGGAGTCGCAGGTCGCTCCTGGTCAGGGCAGGCGTGGTGGGGGATCCGTGAACGCATCGGCCGGCCGCCTCGCGCCTCGCCTCGGTACAACCTTCGTCGCGGCCGGGCGCGGGGCGCGCACTATTGCACCCGCCCCGCGCGCCGCGCAAGATTCGTGGAAACCCGACACCGGCCTCGTAGTTCCGCGAGCCGTGGTCCCACCGCGCGGCCGGTGGGACGGCTCATGCCGCACGACCAGACCCACCGCAGGGAGCCATGGAACATCACCCGCAGGATCGCCAGCGTCGAATTCGGATCGCTCCGTCCCCCGCGGCCGTCCGGGCCGTGTTCGCGCTCGGCTCTCCGGGCGACGTCGGCCCGGCCGGTTCCGCCGCGGGCTCCACAACCCTCGGGCCCGGCTCCGTTACCGGCGCGAGGGAGACCGGCCCGGCCGCGCGCGCCCGATTCACGCCGCGGCGCGCAGCCCCGCACGTCGTCGCCTCGGTCCTGTGCCTGCTCGCGGCCCCGCTCACGGCCCAGCAGCGGGTCACGATCCCGGACATCCTCTCGCCCGCCTTCCGCTACGAGCTCGTCTCCGCGCGCAGGGCGGACCGGATCGCGTGGATCGAGAACGAGCGGGGGATGCGCAACGTGTACACGGCCGCGGCGCCGGACTTCGTCCCGGTCCGGCTGACCTCCTTCATGGACGACGACGGCACGGACCTCACCTCGCTCCAGATCTCGGACGACGGCGAGATCCTCCTCTTCGTGCGCGGCCACGAGCCGAACCGGGACGGCTGGGTCGCGAACCCGTCGAGCCACCCGGACGGCGCGGAGCGCGCGGCGTGGGCGGTCCGCACCCGGGGCGGCGAGCCGTGGCGCGTGGCCGAGGCCCGGGCCCCGGTCCTCTCGCCGGACGGCCGCTGGATCGCGTACGAGAAGGATGGCCAGATCCACCGCGCGCCAGTCGACCCCGAGCAGCTCAAGGCCGCGGACCCGGACCGGGCCCGGCCGCTCATCACCGCGTTCGGCCGGAACGGCAACCCGGTCTGGTCGCCGGACTCCCGCCGGATCGCGTTCGTCAGCAACCGCGGCGACCACAGCTTCATCGCCGTCTACGACACCGAGAGCCACACGCTCCGCTACATGGCGCCCAGCGTGGACCGGGACGCCTCGCCCGCCTGGTCGCCGGACGGAACACGCGTGGCGTTCATCCGCCGGCCCGGCGAGCCGTTCGGCGCGCCCCGACAGCCGCTCCCCTGGTGGCTCCGGCCGCTCGGGCCCGACACCACCCTCCCGGACGGGCTGCGCCGGGCCGGGTTCGCCGGCGGCCACACCCTCGAGCTCTGGGTCGCCGACGCCCGCACCGGCGAAGGCCGACGGGTCTGGCACACCTGGCCGAAGGACCCGCGCTTCACCGATCTCACGAACCTCATGTGGATCGGCGACCACCTCGTGTTCCAGGCCGAGCCCGAGAACGGGGAGTGGCACCGGTTCTCGATCCGGGTGGACGACCCGCGGCGCGAGCCGACGCTCCTCACGCCGGGCGACGGGATCGTGGAGTACGTCGCGCCCTCGCCCGACCACCGGTACCTCTACTACTCGTCGAACACGGGCGACGTGGATCGACGCCACCTCTGGCGCGTCCCCGTCGCGGGCGGCCGCCCGGTCCAGCTCACCCGCGGGGACGGGATCGAGACCCAGATGGCGCCGCTCGCGTCCGGCAACCAGGTGGCCGTGCTCGCCACGGGCGTGCGTCAGCCGCAGAGCGTGGCCCTGGTCCCCGCGGAGGGCGGCTCGCCCCGCGTCATCACGAAACTGCCGGACCGGTTCCCCGCCGACGCGCACGTGGTCCCGCAGGCCGTGATCATCACCGCGGAGGACGGGGTCGAGACGCACGCCCAGCTCTTCCTGCCGCCGGACCTCCGCGCCGGCGAGCGGCGCCCGGCGCTGATCTTCATCCACGGCGGACCCCGCCGCCAGATGCTGCTCGGCTACCACTATGGCCACTTCTACCACATGGCCTACGCGATGAACCAGTTCTTCGCGAACCAGGGCTATGTGGTGTTGTCGATCAACTACCGTAGCGGGATCGGGTACGGCAAGGCGTTCCGGGACGTGCCGGACTACGGTCGGCGGGGCAACTCGGAGTACCGGGACGTGATCGCCGCGGGGCGCTACCTCCAGACCCGGCCGGACGTGGACCCCGCACGAATCGGGCTCTGGGGGCTCTCCTACGGCGGGATCCTGACCGCCCAGGGGCTCGCCCGCAACTCGGACGTGTTCAGGGCGGGCGTCGACATCGCGGGGGTGCACCTGTACGGAGACCTGGACCAGCCGGAAAGCACCCTGTACAAGGCCTCCGCCATCTCCGCGATCGACACCTGGACCTCGCCGGTGCTGCTCATCCACGCGGACGACGACCGGAACGTGGCGTTCTCGCAGACCGTGGGACTCGTGCAGCTCCTCCGCGCCCGGGGGATCCCCCACGAGCTCATCGTCTACCCGGACGACGTCCACAGCTTCCTCATCCACTCCCGGTGGATCGAGGCGTTCCAGGCCACGGCCGATTTCTTCGAGCGGCACCTGAGGCGCTAGCCCCTCGGGCAGCAATGAAGACGCGCGGGCCCGGGTTTCTCCCGGGCCCGCGCGTCATCCGCGAGCTGGGGTCGGTCTGGCGGACGCCGCCCGATCCGCATCAGTCCGCCGGCACGGTCGCCACCTGCTCGAGCGCCGCGTGCCCGAGGGGCACCGGCTCGTCCTCCTCGGCCGGCCGGAGCCGGTCGAACCGGTCCAGCTTCACGTACAGCACCGGGATCAGGTACAGCGTGAACACCGCCGAGAGCAGCACGCCGCCCATGGTGACCACGGCCATCGGCACGCGGAAGGCCGCGCCCGCCCCGCCGGCCACCGCCTGCGGGACCAGCGCGATCACGATCGCGATGTTCGTCATGATGATCGCCCGGAGACGCGCCGGCCCGGCCTCGAGCAGCGCCTCCACGATGCCCTTGCCTGCCCGCCGGAGCTGCGCCGTGTAGTCCAGGATCAGGATCGCGTTGTTCACCACGATCCCGACCAGCATGATGATCGCCATCATGCTGAAGATGTTCATGGACGCGCCCCAGAAGAACAGGCCCAGGAACGAACCCACCGCGCCGAGAGGCAGCGTCATCATGATCGTGATCGGGTGGATGAACGACTCCAGCATCATGGCGAGCACGATGTACGTCAGCACGATGGCCAGGACCAGCGCCGTGAGCATGGATCCGAGCGCATCGCTGAAGTTCTCGAACTCGCCGGTGATCCGGTAGCTGTAGCCCGGCGGCAGCGGAGACTCCTCCATCTGCTGCTGGATCGCCGCCACCGCGTCGGTCAGCGTGCCCTGACCGATGTTCGCGCCGATCTCGACCGTCCGGACCCGGTCCACCCGCAGGATCGTGGTCGGGCTCGGCATCTCGACGAGCTCGCCGAGCGCGGAGAGCGGCACGAGCCCCCGCGGCGTACGGATCTCGAGATCCGCGAGCTGGGCCACGCGCTGGCGCGCGCTCTCGTCGAGCCGGACGCGGATGTCCCGCTCCCGGCCGATCTCGCCCCGGAACACGCCGGAGACCGCACCCTCCACCGATTGGCGGAGCACCTGGCCGATCTGTCCGACCGTCACGCCATGGTCGGCCAGCGCCGCGCGGTTCGGCCGGAAGACCAGCTCGGTCCGCGACTCTTCGAGCGTGCTCCGCACGTCCGAAAGCTGCGGCAACGGCGAGAGCGACGCGGTCACGCGATCCGCCATCTGCCGCAGCGCGTCGTAATCCGGCCCGGACAGCAGGAGCTGGATCGGCGACTGCCCGCCCGGTCCGACGTCGTTCGGATCCACCGCGGTGATGGTCAGGCGCACATCCGGCAGGTCGGCGAGCATCGCCCGCACTTCTCCGAGGACCTCCTCCGTCGGCCGGGCGTCGTCGCGCAGCGTGACCAGGATCTGCCCCTTGTTCGCGCCGCCGCCCACGTCGAACATGTTGCTCCCGCCGCCGGAAATGGTCGTGAGCGTGGCCTCCACGTCCGACAGCCCGTGGATGAGCGACTCCGCCCGGGCCGCGGCGGCGGACGTCCGCTCCAGCGGCGAGCCGGGGGGCAGCTCGAGCTCCACGAGGATCGCGCCCTCGTCGCCGCTCGGGATGAACTCGCCGCCCACGAATTTCACCGCCACGAAGAGCGACAGGATCGACAGCACGAAGGTGCCGCCGATGATCGCCCAGCCGTTGCGCGGCCGCGCCAGCGCCCAGGCGAGACCATCCCGGTAGCTCTCCTCGAGCCGGCGGAAGCCCTCATCCCAGCGGCGCCAGAACGGCGCGAGCCAGCCCCGGCGCTGCCCGTTCTCGGCCTTGCTCGACCGGAGCAGCCGCGCGGCGAGCAGCGGCGCGAGCGTGAACGAGATGAGGATCGAGAAGAACGTGGCGTAGACGACCGTCAGCCCGAACGCGTAGAAGAACTGGCCGATGATGCCTTCCATGAACGCGATCGGCGTGAACACCACCACGTTCGTCAGCGTGGACGCGGCCACCGCCACCGCGATCTCCGACGTCCCCCGCATCGCCGCCGTCCCCGGCTTCGAGCCCCGGTCGAGGTGCCGGTAGATGTTCTCCAGCACCACGATCGTGTTCGTGACCAGGATCCCGACCGTGATGCTGAGCCCCATCAGCGTCATGACGTTCAGCGTGAACGCCGACAGGTCCATCAGCAGGAACGTCGAGATGATCGTGACGGGCATGGCGGCCGCCGCGATGATCGTGCCCCGCCACGAGTGCAGGAACAGGAAGAGCACCGCGGTCGTGAGCAGGATCCCGATCAGCAGGTTCGAGAGTACATCCTTGATCGCGTCGTTGATGAACTCGCTGCCGTCCCGCACCACGGTGAGCGACATGCCCGGCGGCAGCTCGGCGCGGATCCGGTCCAGCTCCCGCAACACGGCCGCCGCGGTGGCCACGGTGTTCGCGTCCGACCGCTTCTGGATCGAGATGCTGATCGCGGGCTCACCGTTGTACCGCGCGACCTGGGTCGTCTCCTCGAAGCCCTCGCGGATCGTGGCCAGCTCGCCGAGCCGGACCACCTGGCCTTCCGGCAGGAAGAGGCGCAGGTCCGCGATCTCGTCGACCGACCGGTACTCGCCGACCACCCGGACCGGGATGTCCGCCGCCTCTTCCGTGATCCGGCCGGAGGGCACGGATACGTTCTCCGCCCGGATCAACTGGACGATGTCCGCGAGCGTCAGGCCGTACGCCTTGAGCCGGTCCGGCGAGACGAGGACCTCCACCTCCCGCTCACGCCCACCCACGATCTGCACGGCGGCCACGCCGCCGACGCGCGAGAGCCGCTCCCGAAGCTCGTTGTCCGCATACTCATAGAGCGCGTCCACGCCCTGCGGACCGGAGAACGCGATGTCCATGATCGGGAACGCGTTCATGTCGAACTTCTGGACGACGGGCTGCTCCACGTCCTCCGGCAGCTGGCCCCGGATCGACTCGACTCGGTCCCGCACGTCGATCGCCGCCTGGTCCACGTCCACGCCCAGGTCGAAGACCACCACGATGATCGATACGTTCTCCTGCGAGTACGAACGCATCTCATCGATGTTCGCGAGCGAGGAGATCGCCTCCTCGATCCGGTCCGTGACCTGGGTCTCGATCTCCTCCGGACCGGCGCCCGGGTAGACCGTGACGACCGACACGACCGGGAACTCCACGTTCGGGAACAGGTCCGTGCGCAGACGCGTGAACCCGAACAGGCCGAGCACCAGCGCGGCCACGATGATCATGGTCGTGAGGACCGGCCGTCGAACGGCTATCTTCGGCAGGAAATCAAACATCGCCGCCGACTCCAGCGCCTCCGTTGATGATTCGGACGCGCGCGCCATCGCTCAGGAGCGCGCCGCCTTCGACCACCACCCGCTGCCCCGCCGAAACGCCGTCCAGGATCTCGATCCGGTCCCGGGACTCGAGCCCGGTCCGCACCGCCACGCGGCGCGCCACTCCTTCGTTGTCGATCACCCAAACGCCGCCGTCCCGGACCGCCGGGCGCGGCACCCAGACCGCGTGGTCACGCGCCGCGACCTGGACCTCCACGGTCGCGAGCGTGCCCGGCACCAGCCCGGCCGTGGGCGGGAACTCGACCTCCACCTCCACCAGGCGCGTGGCCGGATCCGCCTGCAGCGCGATCCGCCGCACCCGCCCGACCTCGCCGTTCGCGAGCCGCGCCGGCTGGCCCTCCTGGATGTCCGCCGCCTCCGCCGCGCTCACCCGTAGCGACACCACGAAGCGGCTCAGGTCGGCCACCCGTACCAGCGGATCGCCCGGGCTCGGGATCATCCCCGGCCGCGCGATCACCTCCGTCACCGTCCCGGCCAGCGGGCTCGTCAGCACCAACATGTCCCGCGCCGCGGCCAGATCCGCGGAGGCCAGCTCCAGCTGCGTCAGGACACCCTCCCACTCCTGCTCGCTGATGGCCCCCGCCTCACGCAACGGGCGCATCCGGTTCACGGTGCTCTGCGCCTGCTTCAGCGCGGCCTCCGCCTGCCGGACCCGCGCCCCACTCGCCTCGCCGGACTGCCGGACCAGCACCTGGCCCAGCCCGACCCGCGAGCCGACCTCGACCAGCACCTCCGCCACCTGGTCCCCGGTCTTCGCCCGGACCACCGCCTCCTTCACCCCCCCCACGTTCCCGCTGAACTCACGCCAGATCGTGAGCGGCCCAGACTCCACGACCGCAACCGTCACCGGAACCCCGCGCTCGGCCCGGATCTGCTCCACCGTCGGCTGCGCCGGACGGTCCGCAGTGGCCTGCACTACCCGGAACGCGATCAAGCCAACCACCACGATCCCCAGCAACGCCGGGATCCAACGGCGCCGGCGTCGATTACCCTGCGCTCTTTCCATTCCCGCTCATCCCCCGGCCGGCAGTCGCGGCGCCACGAGCGGAACCACCCCGCCCGAGACGCGCTCCAACCGCGCCAGCGCACTTACGTAGTTGAACAGAGACTGCGCCTCATTCACCCGCGCCTGCTCCAGCATGAGCCGCGCGTTCGAAAGTTCGAGCTGCGTCGCGAGCCCGGACTGGAACCGGAGCTCCGCCAGCTCCAACGCACGGCGAGCCTGCGCGACCGTGGCACGCCGCGCCTCGATCTGCGCCCTCGCCGCTTCGAACTCCCCGAGCGCCGCTTCCAGCTCCAGCTTCAACGCTTCCCGAAGCTGCGCGCGCTGGAGCTGCGCCTGCCTCAACTCCGCCTCCGCCTGGTCGATCTGACCCGCGGTACGCAGACCATCGAAGACCGGGATCGACGCCTGGATCCCCACGGTCCAGTCATGACGCCAATCCGTGTCGAAGGGCACGCCCCGCCTCGGGAACGCCTGCTGCGCAAAGCTCCCGACCGCCGTGATCGTGGGCAGCCGGTCCCCCTTCGCCACCTTGATGGCGCCCTCCCGCGCCGAGACCACCGCATCCAGCGCCGCCAGCGCGGGCCGGCGCGTCATCCCCTCCTCCAGCGCCTGCCGGTCCACATCCGCGATCACCGGATCGAGCGGCGTCACCAGCTCCAGCGGCTGCTCCGCCGGGAGGTTGATCAGCCGCTTCAGGTTCAGCTCGGCGACCCGGAGCGCGTTCTTCGCCTCCACGATGTTCGGCTCCAGATTGTCCCGCTCCACCCGCGCCCGGAGCACGTCGAACTCCGAAGCCGTGCCCTGCCGGTGGAACAGCTCGACCTGGGCGAGCTGATCCGACGCGAGCTTGTACGCCTCCTCGGCGATCTTCACCAGCTCGTTCGCCAGCACCGCCTGGAAGTACGCCGTCCGGATCTGGAGCGTCAGGTCCGCTTCCACCTCCTCCACGTCCAGATCCGCCGCGAGCCGGACATCCCGCGCGATCCCCAGCGCGGCGCCGACCTTGCCGCCCGCATACAGCGGCTGCGCGATCGTCACCCCCGCGACCCAGGCGTTGCGCTGCCCGAACGGCAACGACGCGAACGGGTTCTCACCCTCCGACCCGTCCTCGCCATCCCCGCCCGACGGGATCATCCGCAGATCATCGAAGAGCGACCTGATCGTCCGCGTGTATCCCAGCTGCGCGGACACCTGCGGCAGCGCGCCCGACCGCGCCTGGATGACCTGGCCCTCCGCCAGGTCCCGCCGCGCCCGCGCCGCCTTCACCTCCTCGCCTTCCGCAAGGCCGCGCGCCACCGCCTGCTCCAACGTCAGCCGCACCGGCTGCTGCTGCGCCGACAACCCGCCGGCGAACCCGGCCATCAGCACCGCCAGCAACCCGGCGACGGCCCATCTACGGCCTCTCACGCGCCACTCCTTCCCCCGGCCTCGGTGTTCGCCAGGCCGCGAAAGATGATGTCGAACCTCATTGCCAACTCCTCGAGCACGGGTCGAGGACCCGTGCACTCCCTCAGCCATTCGACCAGCGTCGCGAAATACGCGGCGCGCAGGAGAGCCAACGCGGATAACGGATCCACGTCCGACCGGATCTCCCCGCGCGCCTGCGCCTCCCGGAGCATCGCCAGCAGCAGCTCGTGGAACTCCTCCTGAACCGCATGCTGCCGCACATCCTCCCAGTACGCCCGCATCCCCTCGATCACGATCGTCCTCGACAGCTCCGGATCCCGCACCGCCCGCTCCGCCAGGTACAAGAGCACCCGCCGGAGCGCCTCCACCCCGCCCGCGATCAACGCCTCCCGCGGACCCAGCACCTCGTGCACGGACGCCACCAGCTCGTCCGCCAGGACCATCAACAGCGACTCTTTCCGCGGGAAGTAATTGAAAACCGTACCCTTCGCGACGTCCGCCCGGTCCGCGATCTGCTCGACCGTCGTGGCCGAATAGCCCTGCTCCCGGAACAGCTCGAGCGCCGCTCGACGGATACGGTCCTCGATCTCCTGCTTCTTCCGCTCCCGCCGCCCGAGCCCGACCTGTTCCTCGTCTGTTCTAACAGATTCCACTACGCGCGATCCTGCCGGTTGGTTTTTGACCAGGGTCAAACATGACCGTGGTCAAGTTAACCGAGGCCGCCCGGTCGGTCAAGCGGCGAAATCTAACGGAGCGCCAAAGCCTTGTGCACCCGCGCCTAAAGCACGATCGCCGGGCGCCGCGAACCCGGCGCCACCCACCTCGAGCGCGGCGGCACCCCTGACGCCGAGGCGAGACACGGCACCCGGAAACGGGCAGGCTCCGGCTGCGCGAGCGCGGCGCCTCGACCCATACGCGCGCCCGATTCCGCTTGGGCGCCGCTGTGGGCGCCGATCGCCCCGGTGCGAGGCGCGCCGCGGCCGCCACTGCGGCGCTCGCCCCAGCCGCCGTTGCGTTGCCGGTAGATCCGGACGCGACGCGCAGGCCTCCCGCGGGCCCGTGGCCCACACACGATCCCATCAACGCGCCGAGCCCGGCGCTCCCAACACCCGCTCGCCGGCTACCACCCCTCGCGGGCCGACGGGATAGCGGAGCACCTCCGGGGGCCGTAAACTTCCCGCAGGATCGTGCCGACCGTGACCCCTCACCAGGAGCCGCGCGTATGGCCCTCAACCCGAGTTCCTTCCTGTACGAGCACGACGCCGGGACCGGCGTCGCGACCATCACCCTGAACCGGCCGGAGAAGCTGAACGCGCTGACCTTCGAGGTCTACGAGGAGCTCCGCGACACGTTCCGCGCCCTGGACACCGAGCCCGGCGTGCGCGCCATCGTGATCACGGGCACGGGGCGCGCGTTCTGTTCCGGCGGGGACGTGGAGGACATCATCGGGGCGCTCTTCGGGCGGGACTTCCAGGGGCTGCTGGACTTCACCCGGATCACCGGCCAGCTCATCCACGCGATCCGGCGCTGCCGGCGCCCCGTGGTCGCCGCGCTGAACGGAACGGTGGCGGGCGCGGGCGCGGTCATCGCCGCCGCGTGCGACATCCGGATCGCGGCCGAGACGGCGAAGATCGCGTTCCTGTTCACCCGCGTAGGCCTTTCCGGTGCGGACATGGGCGCGTCCTGGCTGCTCCCGCGCATCGTCGGGCACGGCCGCGCCAGCGAGCTGCTCATGACCGGGGACTTCATCGACGCGGCCGAGGCGTACCGGATCGGGCTGTACAACCGGGTGGTACCCGTGGACCAGGTCCTCCCGGAAGCCCGCGCCATGGCCGAGAAGCTCGCCCGCGGCCCGTCGTTCGGGCTCGAGATCACGAAGGAGTCGCTGGACCGCGAGTGGTCCATGGACCTCGAAACCGCCCTCGCCTGGGAGACGCAGGTCCAGGCGGGGTGCATGCTGGATCCCAACTTCCGCGAAGCGTACGAGGCGTTCCGGGCGAAGCGCGCGCCGCAGTTCGCCTGAGCGCCGGGGCCGGCGGGCGGGGAGCGGGGTGGGTGGGGCGGGGGAGGGCGGGGAGCGCGCCCCGGCCCGCGGGCCACGCAAGAGCGGCCCGATCCGCGGCACCAGCCGGAGGACCGCGATGCCGGACCCGACCCTGATCCGACCGTATCTCGAGGACCGCCACGTCGAGCTGGCGGAGCGGGTGGCGGATTTCTGCGCCCGCTCCATCGCGCCGCTCCCCGAGCCCGACCATGATGACGCCGCCCGGGCGCGTGCCCGCGAGCTCCTGGCCGCCCTCGGCCGCGCCGGCTGGTTCGAGCCCATTGCCGCGCGGGACCTGCGGGCGCTGTGCCTGATCCGCGAGGCCCTGGCCTACGCCTCGCCGCTCGCGGACGCGGTCTTCGCGCTCCAGGCGCTCAGCGTGACGCCGATGCTGCTGGCGGCCGGCGGGCCGGTCGCCGCCCCTTCCGGGAGTTCTCCAGGCGACGTCGTCCACGCCGGCTCCGGCGCCCCTTCACCCCTCGCGGGGTCGGCCGCCGCCGGGGAGCCGGACGGAGGGCCCGGGGACGCGGCCGCCGCGACGTCGCCTCGGGACCGATGGGCGCCCGCCGCGCTCCGGGGCGCCGCCATGGGCGCGTTCGCCATGACCGAGCCGGACGCCGGGTCCGACGTGGCGGCCCTGAGGACCACGGCCCGCCGGGACGGCGACCACTACGTGCTGAACGGCGTCAAGACCTTCAGCTCGAACGCCGGGATCGCGGACTTCTACACGGTCTTCGCGAGCACGGACCCGGAGCGGCGGGGGCGCGGGATCTCCTGCTTCGTGGTCCCCGCGGACACGCCCGGGCTGCGCTTCGTCCGGCCGCTGGTCCTGAGCGCGCCGCACCCGCTCGGCGAGATCGCGTTCGAGGAGTGCCGCGTGCCCGCCGCCTGGCGCCTGGGCGAGGAGGGTGAGGGCTACAAGCTCGGGTTGGCGACGCTGGACCGGCTGCGTCCCACCGTCGCCGCCGCGGCCTGCGGCATGGCCGCCCGCGCCCTGGACGAGGCGCTCGCCCACGCCACGACCCGTCACCAGTTCGGCCAGCCGCTGGCGTCGTTCCAGCTCGTGCAGGACAAGCTCGCCCGAATGGCCACGGAGCTGGCCGCTGCCCGGCTGCTCGTCTACCGCGCGGCGTGGGAGGCGGACCACGGCGCGGCCCGGACCACGAAGGAAGCGGCCATGGCCAAGGCGTTCGCCACCGAGGCCGCGCAGCGGATCGTGGACGAGGCGGTGCAGATCCTCGGCGGGCGAGGAGTCCTGGCGGACCATCCGGTGGACCGGCTGTACCGGGCCGTGCGCGCGCTCCGCATCTACGAGGGCACGACCGAGATCCAGCACCTGATCATCGCCCGTCACCTCATCGAGCGGGCGACGTCGTCGCCGCCCGACCCCGGCGCCGCTTCCGGCCACGCGGCGAGCTCCCGGTCCGGCAACGAGATGACGGACGCATCGGCATCGGCCCGGGAACCGGTTCCGGCCGGCGAGACGGGCGCGGCGCCGGGCGGGGCGGGCGGACCGGACGCGTCGACCCGTCCCATTGCTTCGAACCCACCACCCCCGCACGGAGCGTCGGCATGAACGTCGTTTGCGTGGGCGGCGGCCCTGCCGGGCTCTTCCTGGCGATCCTGTTGAAGCGGGCGGACCCGTCCGCGGAGATCCGGGTCTACGAGCGGAACCGCATGAACGACCCGTTCGGCTTCGGCGTGGTCTTCTCGGACGCCACGGGCCACAACCTGGCCGCCGCGGACCCGCCCGGCTTCGCGGAGATGCAGCGCCGGTTCATGCACTGGGATGACATCGACATCCATTACCGGGGCCACGTCCTGCGCTCCACCGGCCACGGGTTCAGCGGGATCGCCCGGCGCGCGCTGCTCGACGTGCTGACCGCCCGCTGCCAGGAGCTGGGCGTGCCGGTGATCTTCGGCTGCGAGGTCGCGGACCCGGAGTCCTTCCCGGACGCGGACCTGGTGGTGGCCGCGGACGGGCTCAACAGCGTGGTCCGGGAGCGTTACCGGGACGTCTTCGAGCCCAGCATCGACTGGCGGCCGAACCGGTACGTGTGGCTCGGCACCACGAAGCCGTTCCCCGCGTTCACGTTCTACTTCAAGTGGGACGAGCACGGCCTCTGGCGCGTCCACGCCTACCCGTACGAGCCCGGCGGCTCGACCTTCATCGTGGAGACGACGGAGGCCACGTGGCGGAAGGCGGGGATGGACCGGGCGGGTGAAGAGGAGACCGTCGCCTTCTGCGAAGCGCTCTTCGCCGAGGAGCTGGAGGGCCACCGGCTCGTCCGGAACCGCTCCGTGTGGCGCCAGTTCGGCACGGTCCGGAACCGCCGATGGCGCCACGCGATCCCCCGGCCGGGCGGCGGCCCGCCCATCCACGTGGTCCTGATCGGGGACGCCGCCCACACCGCCCACTTCTCCATCGGCTCCGGCACCAAGCTCGCCATGGAGGACGCCATCGCGCTGGCGGGCGCGCTCTGCCGGGAGCGGGACGTGGGCACGGCGCTGGAGCGCTACGAGGAGGAGCGCCGGCCGGTGGTGGAGAGCCTCCAGCGCGCGGCCCAGGTCAGCATGCAGTGGTTCGAGGACACCGAACGGTACTGGGGCACCGAGCCGATCCAGTTCGCGTTCAACCTCCTCACCCGCAGCATGCGCGTCACCCACGCGAACCTGAAGCTGCGGGACCCGGCGTTCGTGGAACGGGTGGACCGGTGGTTCGCGGAGCGGGCCGCGCGCCAGGTAGCCAGCAAGGCCGGCGGGCGCCCCGAGGACGTCGCCCCCACCCCCGAACCGGCGGCTCGGGACGGCGGCGCACCGATCGGCGCGCCGGCCGTGCACCGCGCCCCGCCGCCCCTCTTCACCCCGTTCCGGGTCCGGGACCTGGTGCTCCCGAACCGGGTGGTCGTCTCACCCATGTGCCAGTACAGCGCCGAGGACGGCACGCCGAACGACTGGCACCTGGTGCACCTCGGCAGCCGCGCGGTCGGCGGCGCGGGCCTCGTCATGACCGAGATGACGAACGTCAGCGCCGACGCCCGGATCAGTCCCGGATGCACCGGGCTCTACAAGCCCGAGCACGTGACGGCCTGGCGCCGCATCGTCGACTTCGTGCACCGGAACAGCGAAGCCCGGATCGGCGTCCAGCTCGGCCACGCGGGGCGCAAGGCGTCCACCCGCCGCCTGTGGGAAGGGGACTGCGAGCCGCTCACGCCCGAGGAGGGCGGCTGGGAGCCGATCTACTCGGCCTCCCCGCTCCCCTACTACCCCCACAGCCCGGTACCCCGCGAGATGACCCCGGAAGACATGGAACGCGTGCGCGAAGATTTCGTGCGTGCCGCCCGCATGGCCGACGAGGCCGGCTTCGACTGGCTCGAGCTCCACTGCGCCCACGGGTACCTGCTCGCCAGCTTCATCTCGCCGCTCACGAACCGGCGGACCGACGAGTACGGCGGCTCCCTCGAGAACCGGATGCGCTTCCCCCTCGAGGTCTTCGACGCCGTGCGCGCCGCCTGGCCCGCGCACAAGCCCATGTCCGTCCGGATCTCGGCCGTGGACTGGAAGCCCGGCGGCGTGGACTCCGCCGAGGCCGTACGCATCGCCCGGGCCTTCAAGGACCACGGGTGCGACGTCATCGACGTCTCCGCGGGCCAGACCGTGTGGGACCAGCAGCCCGTGTACGGCCGGCTCTTCCAGACGCCGTTCAGCGACCGGGTCCGCCACGAGGTCGGGATCCCGACCATGGCGGTGGGCAACATCTCGTCCTACACCGACGGGAACACGATCCTGGCCGCAGGCCGCGCGGACCTGGTGCTCCTCGCCCGCGCGCACCTCTGGGACCCGTACTGGACCCGCCACGCGGCCTACGAGCTGGGGTGGGAGCTGCCCTGGCCGCCCCAGTACGCCACGCTGAACCGCTACACGCCGAGGTTCGTTTGACCGGATGCGACGTCGCGGCCCCGTCCTTCCCGGCAGCGCCGCCGGCTCCCCGGCCCGGCCGGCCCCGTGGATCCGATGCGGGCCGGACGGCGGTCGTGCGCCCGGCGCTCCGCCGCGCGGGCGCCCCGTGTACGGCGCGGCTCACAGCGGCCCGGGCGGTGTACGGGGTGGCGGATCCGCGCGGCGGGCCGCGACGAGCGACCCGTCCGCCAACGGCGGAGCGGTTTTCCGCCGGCGCCGGTCGGCCCACGGGCGGGCGGCGGCCGTCTCCCACGGCGAGCCCGTCCCCACGCCCGCCCCGCCGGGCCGGGCTCGCCCCCGTGGCCGCCCGTGATTACGTTCGCCGTGAACTCCTTCAACCCGAAACCGACGGACCATGCCCCTTACGTACGGCAGCTACCTGCGGCTCGATGAGCTCCTCGACCTCCAGACGCCGGTCTCCGACGGACCGGAGCACGACGAGATGCTCTTCATCGTCATCCACCAGGTCTACGAGCTCTGGTTCAAGGAGATCCTCCACGAGATGGACCACCTCAAGCGGCTCCTCGCCGCTCACGACACCCCGCGCGCCGGGCACACCCTGAAGCGGATCCTCACGATCCTCAAGGTGCTGGTGGCCCAGATCGACGTGCTCGAGACCATGACGCCGCTCGAGTTCCTCTCCTTCCGGGACCGGCTCGAGAGCGGCAGCGGCTTCCAGTCGTTCCAGTTCCGGGCCCTCGAGTTCGAGCTCGGGTTCAAGCGGGAGAGCGCCGTCCGGCACTACCCCGAGGGCTCGCCCGCCCGCCGCATGCTGGAGGCGCGCCTCCGCGAGCCCACCCTCTGGGACGCGTTCCTCCGCTACCTCGCCCGCGCCGGGTACCCGGTCCCGCCCAAGCTGCTCGAGCGGGACGTGACCCGGCCCATCGAGCCGTCGCCCGAGATCCAGCGGATCCTGATCGACGTGTACCGCCGTGACCCCGAGACCAGCGGGATCTGCGAGCGGCTCGTGGACCTGGACGAAGGGGTCCAGGAGTGGCGCTACCGGCACGTGAAGATGGTGGAGCGCACCATCGGCACCCGCCGGGGCACGGGCGGCAGCGCCGGCGCGGAGTACCTGAAGACCACGCTCTTCAGGCCCGCGTTCCCGGATCTGTGGGCCATCCGGACGGAGCTGTGATCGTGGTCGTAGGCGATGTCTGCCGGGATGCGACGACGCGGCCCCGCCGCGTTCCGGGCGCGGGTCCGACTTCCCTGGGGGAGGGCGCCGCATGATCGAGCCCCGGACGCTCTACGCGAGCCCGAACGCCCTCGCGCCCCACTACTCCCGATTCCGGGTGGCGGAGCGGCTGCTCCTCACCGGCCACTCGCACCAGGCGTGGCCGGACCGTGGGTTTCTCGGGCAGGAGCAGGCCTGGCTCGATGCGGCCCGCTACGTGGACGACAAGTGGGAGCACGCCTTCGCCCGGGCGGATCGGGTGCGCCGCGGCTACGCCCGCCTCCTCGAGCCGGACGGAGGCGACGGCGGCGCCGTCGCGCTCGGCGCGAACACCCACGAGCTCGTGGTCCGGTTCCTCTCCGCGCTGCCGCTCCGGGAGCGCCCGCGGCTCGTCACGACCACGGGCGAGTTCCACACGATCCGCAGGCAGCTCGACCGGCTCGCCGAGGAGGGTATCCAGGTGGTGAAGGTCCCGCGGGACCCGGTGGACGACGTGGCGGAGCGCGTGGCCGCGGCCGTGGACGACCGGACCGCCGCCGTCCTCATCTCCTCCGTTTTCTATCAGGACGCGCGCATCGTGCCCGGGCTCGGCCGGGTCATGGAGGCGTGCCGGAGGGCCGGCGCCCGGCTGCTCGTGGACGTCTACCACCACCTGAACGTGGTCCCGTTCTCCATCCGGGCGGAGGGCCTCGAGGACGCGTACATCGTGGGCGGCGGCTACAAGTACTGCCAGCTCGGCGAGGGGAACGCGTTCCTGCGCCTGCCGCCGGGCGACGAGCTGCGCCCGGTCGTAACGGGGTGGTTCAGCGAGTTCGGCGAGCTCGCGGCGTCCGAGCGTGGTGCGCTCGTGCCGTACGGCGCGGGGGCCGACCGCTTCGCCGGCGCGACCTACGACCCGACCAGCCACTACCGCGCGGCCGAGGTCTTCGACTTCTTCCGGGAACAGGGTCTCACGCCCGGGCTGCTTCGGGAGGTGAGCCGGCACCAGATCGGAGTGCTGGCCGCGGCGTTCGATGCGCTGGACCTGGATCCCCGGGTCATCGACCGGGACCGGACCGTGCCTCTGGAGCGTATCGGCGGGTTCCTCGCGCTCCGCTCCCCGCATGCGGGCGAGCTGGTCCGGCGGCTCCGGGAGGCCGGGGTGTACGCCGACCACCGGGGCGACACGCTACGGCTCGGCCCGGCGCCCTACCTCTCGGACCGCCAGCTCCAGGACGCGGTCGCGACGCTCGGCGAGTGCGTTCGGGCGCTGCCGCCCGGCGCGTCCTGACGGCGGGGCGGGGCGCTGGCCGCCGCCCGCCTACATCTGCTGCTCCCGGGCCCGCTCCGCCTGCCGCCGCAGGCCCTCCCGCCGTGACGGGCTGACCTGCCAGGGCGGGACCGGCTTGCCGCGCAGCACCTCGAGGAACTCCCGGATCGTGGTCCGGCCGGCGTCGTTTTCGTACCAGAGCTCGAGCTCCCGGGCCAGCGCCTCGCCCGGCACGGCGCCGGCCCGGCGCTTAGCGAGCTGCTCCGCCGGCTCCGGCCGAGGCCCCCACCGCCCGATCTGGACCCAGTCCCGGTCGAAGACCAGGCAGACCGGCGTGAGCCCGCGGCCGCCCGTGAGGTACTGCTGGAGCAGCTCCGGATGCCGGGACGCGGGCACGAGCCGCAGCTCCACCCCGCCCGTCACCCCCGCCTGGTCGCACGCCCGGGCGATGTACGGCACCGAGCCGAGGGAGTCCACCCCGTCCTCGTCCACGATGCACAGGACGTGGCGCGGCGTGGGGATGGCCTGGTACTCCGCCCGCAGCTCGCCCAGCCGCGCGGCTTCGAACCGCTCGCGCCAGCGTCCGCCGCCATCGCCCAGCACCTCGAGCCACTCGTCCCACGTGTAGCCCGCGTCGAACTGCTCCCTCGTCACCGTCATGCCCGTCCTCCATCGCTGCCATCGCCACCCGCCCCTCCCCGGCCCACTCCCCCACCTACCCCGGGCAAAGACCGCACCGCCCCAAACTCGCTCCGTACTCGTACTCGTGCTCGTGCTCGACCCGGAAACGCTGCCTTGCCGCGAAGGCTGCCTCGTACTCGTACTCGACCCGGACAGGTAGCCCTGCCGCGAAGGTTACCCCGTACTCGTGCTCGTGCACGTGCTCGTGCTCGACCCGGCTAGGTAGCCTTGCCGCGAAGGCTACCCACTGGAACCCACCTTGCACCTCTCTCGCTACACACCCCCAGGAGGTCCCCATGGCCCGATTCGACCGCACCCGCTACGACTACCGAGGCCCCGAATTCGACCGCCGGTACGGCCGCTTCGAGCACGCGTTCGCGCGCCGGTCCGCGCTCCAGCGCTGGGAGGTCGAACGCGACCTCCGCCACGGCCGGCGCCCGCGCCACCGGCTCCGGGAACGGCCCGGAGACTTCAGGTACGAAGAGTTCGAGTACGAGGACCGGGGCTACTCCCGCCGCCACTGGCCGCGCGCCGTCCGGCCCTACCGGCGGATGTACTGACCCCGGACGGTCGGGAGCCGCCGGCGACGGTGCGCAGCGCGACGTCGCCCCGGGCCAACGCCGGACCGGACCGGCCAGGCCCCGGTATGGCGCTCCCGGCGGCACGGTGCGATCTTGGATGGGATCGTGCGGCCCACCACGGCACGCGGACCCCACACGGTCCGGGCTCGCCCTCCACTTGCCCGGCAGCTGGCCGCGTCCGGTGGCGCGGCGGGCCCGGCGCCCATCACACCCGGTCGGAGGCCTGACATGGCGAAGCTGCGCGACATCATGGTGCGGGACGTCGTCACGGTGAGTCCGGACGCCACCCTGCGCGAGGTCGCCGAGCTCCTGGCGGAGCACGGGATCAGCGGGGCCCCGGTCGTGTCCGGCGGCCGCGTGCTCGGCGTGATCTCCGCGACCGACATCATCGAGTTCGAGGCGTCCAACGAACCGCCGGATGAGGAGGAAGAGGCGGAGGAGGACGAGGTCGTCTGGGAGGCGGACGAAGACTACCAGGCGTTCGACGAGAATCCGCCCGCCGCCTTCTTCACCGAGATCTGGTCCACCGCGGGTGACGACATCCTCGAGCGTTTCGCCGAACGCCGGGCCGCGGGCGATCCCCTGAACCAGCGCGTGGCGGCGGACGTGATGACCCGGAACATCCGCTCGCTCCCGCCCGACACGGAGCTCGCCGAGGCCGCGGACTACATGCTGCGCACCGGCGTGCACCGCATCCTCGTCATGGAGGGCGACCGGCTCGAAGGGCTCGTGACGACCACGGACTTCGTCCGGGCCATCGCCGAGCGGCGGGTCTGACCGTGGCCGGCGCCCGCGAGGTCGAGGACGACAGGCACGGCGGCCGGGCGCGTACGCGGCGCGCGAAACAGGACCCCACCCGCGCGCGAGCCGACCGCTCCGCCCGCCGTCCGGCGGAGAAGCCGGCCGGCCAGTCGAGCGGGTCCGGCCGCTCCGGCCGCTCACGCGCGGGCCGCGCGCCCGCCGAGGCCGCCCGCCGCGCCGCCGAGCTCCGCGACCAGATCCGCCACCACGACTACCTCTACTACGTCCTCGACCGCCCTGAGATCTCGGACGAGGAATACGACCGCCTCTTCGCGGAGCTCGTCCGGCTCGAGGAAGCGTATCCCGATCTGGTCACCCCCGATTCGCCCACCCAACGGGTGGCCGGCGAGCCCCGGGCCGGGTTCGCCACCCGCGTCCACACCGCGCCCATGCTCAGCCTGCAGGCCACCCGCGACCCGGACGAGGTGCGGACCTTCCACCGCCGCGTCCAGCGGACCCTGGGCGGGGACGCGCGCTACCTGCTCGAGCCGAAGCTGGACGGCGCGTCCATCGAGCTCGTCTACGAGGACGGCGTGCTCGCCCGCGCGGTCACCCGCGGCGACGGCCGGCGGGGCGAGGACGTGACCGCGAACGCCCGCACCATCGGCTCGGTCCCGCTCCGGCTCCGCGACGACCGGAGGCCGGTGCCCTCCTTCCTCGCGATCCGGGGCGAGGTCCTCATGACGATCCCGGCGTTCCAGGCGCTGAACCGCAAGCTCGTCGAGTCCGGACGCGAGCCGTTCGCGAACCCGCGCAACGCGGCCTCCGGTTCCCTCCGCCAGCTGGACGCCCGGATCACCGCGGAGCGCCGGCTCGAAGTCCAGGTCTACGAGATCATGGACCTCCGCGGCGCCGAGTTCGCGACCGACAGCGAGGTGCTGGACGCCTTCCGCGACTGGGGCTTCCGCACGCCGGAGCCGATCGTCGCGGCCACGGACGTGGACGAGATCCTCCGATACCACGAGGACCGGGCCGCGGCGCGGGACACCCTCGAGTACGAGATCGACGGCATCGTGATCAAGGTCGACTCCCTCGAGGCGCGCCGCTCCCTCGGCACGACCGGCCGGCACCCGCGCTGGGCCCTCGCCTTCAAGTTCGAGCCGCGCCACCAGGAGACCACGGTCGAGATGATCACCGTGCAGGTCGGCCGGACCGGCCTCCTCACCCCCGTCGCCCTGCTCCGGCCCGTGGACGTGGGCGGCGTAACCGTATCCCGGGCCACCCTGCACAACCGGGAGGAGATCCGGCGCCGGGACGTGCGCGTGGGGGACCGCGTGCGCATCCAACGCGCGGGCGACGTCATCCCCGAGATCGTCGAGCGCATCCCCGAACCCGGCCGGCGCCGCCGCGCTCCGTTCCGCATGCCCGCCCGCTGCCCATCCTGCGGCACGCCGGTCGAGGAGCGCGGCCCGCTGACGTACTGCCCGAACGCCCTCGGCTGCCCGGCCCAGCTCCGCGCCCGGCTCGTGCACCTCGCATCCCGGGAGGCGTTCGACATCCGCGGCCTCGGCCCCCAGCTCGCCGAGGCGCTCGTGGAGCAGGGGTTCGTCCGCCACCCCGCGGACCTCTTCCGCCTGAAGCCGGAGGACCTGAAAACGCTCCCCCACGTCGGCGACCGCTCCGCGAAGAAGCTGCACGCGGCCATCGCCGGCTCCCGGCGCATCGAGCTGCACCGCTTCCTCATCGCCCTCGGCATCCCCGGCGTGGGCGCCGTCGCGGCCCGCGAGCTCGCCGACCACTTCGGCTCCCTCGACGCGATCCTCCGCGCCGATCTGGCCGAACTCCAGGGAGCGCCGGGGATCGGCCGCGCCGTGGCCGAGGCGGTCCGGAAATACTTCGATGAACCCCGGAACCGCCGGTCCGTGGACGCGCTGCTCGACACCGGCGTGGAGATCGAGGAGCCGCCCGCCCGCGGCAAGGACCGGCCCCTGGCCGGGCTCCGCATCGCGTTCACCGGCCGGCTGGAAGGCTTCACCCGGGACGAGGCGATCGCCCGGGTCGAGGCGCTCGGCGCCCGGGCCACCGAATCCGTCGGCCCGAGCACCGACTACCTGGTCGTGGGCGAGGACCCCGGCAGCAAGCTCGACGCGGCGCGGAAGCACGGCGTCCGCACCCTCACGGAATCCGAATTGCGGGCATTGCTCCGGGGCAAGAAGCCGGACGGGAAGCGGAGGTGAGTCCATGGCGAAACGCGCCGAGAGGGGGCGCCGGGCGCGCGGGGCCGGGAAGCGGCCGCGGGCCCGCCGATCCCCGGCCGGGCAGGCGAGCGGCCCGCGGAAGCCCCGGTCCACCCGGTCGAGGCCGAGCCCGGCCCCGGCGAAGGCCGCACCCGAGCCGGCGCGGGCGGCTCCGCCGTCGAACGCGGAGATCGCCCGGACGCTGGAACGGGTGGCGTCGCTCATCGCCCTGGACGAGGGCAACCCGTTCCGCATCCGCGCCTACCGGAACGCCGCCCGCACCATCGGCAACCTGAGCCGCTCCGTGGCCGAAATGCTCGCCGCGGGCGAGGACCTGCGGGAGCTGCCGGGCATCGGCGAGGACCTCGCCGACCACATCGAGGAGCTGGTCCGGACCGGGCGGCTCCGGCGGCTCGAGGAACTCGAGAAACGAGTCCCCAGCTCCCTGAGTGAGCTCCTGACCCTCGAGGAGGTCGGCCCGAAACGGGCCAGGCGCCTGTACGACGAGCTGGGCGTCACCTCCATCGCGGAGCTCGAGGAGGCGATCGAGGCCGGCCGCGTGGAGCGGATGCGCGGCTTCGGCAAGAAGTCCGCGGAACGGCTCCGTCAGGCCATCCGGGACGCCCGCGCCCGGGCGAAGCGCTATACCCTCGCCGAGGCGGACGAGCTCGTCGAGCCGCTCCTCGAGTACCTGCGCGCGGGGCCGGGAGTCGAGCGGGTCGAGGTCGTCGGGAGCTACCGGCGCCGGCGGGAGACCGTGGGGGACTTGGACGTGCTCGCGATCTGCGAACGGTCCGGCCCGGCCATGGAATACTTCGCCGCGTTCCCGGGCGTGGCGCGCGTGGAGTCCTCCGGCCCGACCATGAGCACGGTCGTGCTGGCGTCCGGGCTCCGGGTCGACCTCCGCATCCTCCCCAAACGCTCGTTCGGCGCGGCCATGCACCACTTCACCGGTTCCGGCGCGCACAACATCGCGATCCGCACCCTGGGAATCGAGCGAGGGATCCGCATCAACGAGTACGGCGTCTTCCGCCTGGCACCCGCCGCCCGCGGCGCGAGCGCCCGGTCCCGCACCGGCGCGGTGAAGGCCGCCGCCCGTGGAAAGGCGAAACGGATCGGCGGCGAGCGCGAGCAGGACGTGTTCGACGCCCTCGACCTCCCCTGGATCCCGCCCGAGCTTCGCGAGAACCGCGGTGAGATCGAGGCCGCGCGGAAGGGCCGGCTCCCGAAGCTCATCGAGCTCGACGACATCCGCGGCGACCTCCAGATGCACTCCACCTGGAGCGACGGCCAGGACACCATCGAGGCCATGGCCCGGGCCTGCAAGGAGCGGGGCTACCGGTACATGGCCATCACCGACCACAGCCGGTCCGCCCGCATCGCCCACGGCATGACCGTGGCGCGCATGGAGGAGCAGTGGAAGGAGATCGATGCCGTGCGCGAGAAGGTCGAAGGCATCGAGATCCTCCGGGGCATGGAGGTCGACATCCTGCGCGACGGCCGACTCGACCTCACCGACGAGTACCTGGAACAGCTCGACGTCGTGGTCGTGGGCGTGCACTCGAGCATGGGCATGGACCGTAAGGGCATGACGGACCGCATTATACGCGGGATCTCCCACCCCGCGGTCCACATCCTCGCCCATCCCACCGGCCGCCTGCTCGGCCGCCGGGAGCCGTACGACGTGGACATCGAGGCCGTGCTCCGCGCCGCGGCCGAGCTCGGCGTGGCCGTCGAGCTGAACGCCCAGCCCGACCGCCTCGACCTCTCCGACGTCTACGCGCGCCGGGCCAAGGAGCTCGGCGTCATGGTCGTCATCGACACGGACGCCCACGCCACGTCGTCCCTGGACTTCATGCGCTACGGCGTGGACCAGGCCCGGCGCGGGTGGCTCGAGAAGAAGGACGTGCTGAACACGAGACCGCTGGGCGAGCTGAGGAAGTGGCTGGCCCGCAAACGCCGACGCCGCTTGTAATTCGGCGGGACTCATCACATACTTCCTGACTGCCTCCCGCCGCCCGGCGCGGGCGCCACGACACCGCCGCGCGCACCGGCCCGGGGGCGCATCCGCCGGAGCGAACCGCCGGGCGCCGCCCACGGCGAACCGGCCGCCGCTCCGGCGTAACCACACGGCATTTTCGTTCTCCGAGGCAACTTGCTGGTCCCCAAGCTCTTCACCACGCTCCGAGGTTACGACCGGGCGCAGTTCTTCGCCGACCTCGGCGCCGGCGTCATCGTCGGCGTCGTCGCGCTCCCGCTCGCCATCGCCTTCGCCATCGCGAGCGGCGTCACGCCGGACCGCGGGCTCTACACCGCGATCATCGCCGGATTCCTGATCTCCGCCCTCGGCGGCTCCCGGGTCCAGATCGGCGGACCCACCGGCGCGTTCGTCGTCATCGTCTACGGCATCGTCCAGAAGTTCGGGATCGACGGCCTGATCGCCGCCACCATGATGGCCGGCGTCATCCTCGTCGGGTTCGGCCTGGTCCGCCTCGGCGGCGCGATCAAGTTCATCCCGTACCCGGTGGTCACCGGCTTCACCAGCGGCATCGCGGTCATCATCTTCTCCAGCCAGATCAAGGACTTCCTCGGCCTCGACATGGGCGATGTGCCGGCCGAGTTCCTGGAGAAGTGGGCCGCGTACGCCCGGCACATCGACACGGTCAACCCCGCCGCGGTGGCCGTGGCCGGCCTCGCGCTCCTGATCATCGTGCTCTGGCCGCGGGTCAGCAGCCGCGTGCCCGGGACGCTCGTGGCCCTGGTGGTCACCACCGCCGTGGTCCACCTGTTCGGTCTGCCCGTCGAGACCATCGGCAGCCGGTTCGGCGGCATCAGCGCCTCGCTCCCCAAACCGACGCTGCCGAGCATCGGCTTCGCCGAGACGACGGCGCTGCTCGGCCCCGCCTTCACGATCGCGCTCCTCGCGGCCATCGAATCCCTCCTCTCGGCGGTGGTCGCGGACGGCATGATCGGCGGGAAGCATCGGTCCAACATGGAGTTGGTCGCGCAGGGCGTGGCCAACTTCGTGACCCCGCTCTTCGGCGGGATCCCGGCGACCGGCGCGATCGCGCGGACCGTCACGAACATCAAGAACGGCGGCCGCACGCCCGTGGCGGGCATGATCCACGCCGTCACGCTGCTCGTCATCACGCTCTTCGTCGGCGAGTGGGCCGCCCTGATCCCCCTCGCCACCCTCGCCGCGATCCTCGTGGTCGTGGCCTACCACATGAGCGAGTGGCGGGTGTTCATCGCCGAGTTCCGCGCGCCCCGCAGCGACGTGGCCGTGCTCCTCACCACCTTCATCCTGACCGTGCTCGTGGACCTCACGGTCGCGATCCAGGTCGGCATGGTGCTCGCCGCGTTCCTGTTCATGCGCCGGATGTCCGAGGTCACGAACGTGAGCATGGTCACCCGGGAGTTCCAGGACCCGGATGAGTATGCCACGGACGGGGAGGCGCCCTGGCGCCGGGAGGTGCCGGACGGCGTCGTCGTCTACGAGATCAACGGTCCGTTCTTCTTCGGCGCGGCCGAGAAGTTCAAGACCACCCTCGGCCGGGTCCAGCGCCCGCCGCGCGTTCTCATCGTCCGCATGCGCAACGTGCCCGCCATCGACTCCACCGGCCTGCACGCGCTCAAGGACCTGGTCCGCCGCAGCCGGTCGGACGGCACGCTCGTGATCCTCTCGGAGGTCCACGCCCAGCCGCTCTTCGCCATCGAGCGGTCGCGGCTGCTGTACGCGGTGGGGGAGGAGAACGTGATGGGGAGCGTGGAGGACGCGCTGGAGCGGGCCCGGGCGTACATCGGCGCGGATGCGGGGCTCGATCCGGGCGACGACGTGGCCGCGCCCGTCGCGGCGAGCGAGCCACCCGCTACGGCGGAGCCGGTCCCGGCGGAACCCGGCCCCGGGAGCGGTCCGCCCGGCCCGGCCGACGCCCCGCCCCCCGGGGATCGGACCCCGTAACGCGCGGTCCGACAGTCAGTGATCCGGACACGACCGGAGGGCGCTCACGTCCCATCAGCCGGATCCGAGACGGGCGCTGACCCCTCCGGTACCGCCGGATCCCGCGGCGAGGCCGGGGCACCGGCCTCGTCGAGGGCCCGGGCCACCGCCAGCATCCGCAGGTCCATGAGGGCGTGGAGCACCACGCCGGGCCACACGCTCCCGCTCGCCCAGTACAGCCCGCCGAACACCAGCCCCACGAGGCCGGTGGCGAAGATCCCGCGGATGCCCTGATACGCGTGGGCGACGCCGAAGATCACCGAGCTCAGGACCAGCGCCGCGGCCAGGGGGAGCGCCCAGATTTCGGTGAAATAGAAGAAGAGGAAGCTGCGGTACAGCAGCTCTTCGCAGATCCCGGCGGTCACGGAGACCGCGGCGAAAACGCGGCGCTCGGCCGCCGTGGCGGGCACCATGTCACGGATCGGCTCGAGCTGCCGCGCCGCAAACGCCGGGTCCCGCCGGACCACCACCGCCCCGGCCGCCATCCCTGCGAACGCACCGGCGAGAAACAGGATGCCGAACCTGGATCCCAGGATCCCGCCCGGCGCGCCCAGCCCCAGCGACGCGACCGGGTCCTCCAGTCCGGCCGCCAGCGCCGCGATGACCAGGACCCACAGCCACTCGATGATCAGGATCGACCGGTAGAACCGGAGCCGGGCCCCGGAGTCGCCCCGGGCGGCCGCCGCCCGCAAGTCGGCGTACGCCCGTACGCCGAGCCACGGCTCGGCGAACAGCGTGTACGCGAAGAGAAGATGCGCGAGGAGCTGGGCGTAGAGGGGAAGCGACACGCTCGAGTCCTTTTCCGCGATTCGAGACCAGAAGATCGCCGGGGCTCGCCCGCATGACGCGCCTCGGGCACTGCCCGACAGGCCGGCGATCGCCCCCGCACGGCCCACCGGCCCCGGCCACCCACCACCGACCGAAAAAACATACCGTGCGCACGGGCAGCGCGCACGGTATATACAATAATGTATCAGATAGCGCTATTTGTCGTCAAACGAATGAAGGAAATCCATCCGTTATTCGCTACCCTTTCAGCGCCTGAACATTGCGGTCGGGGCAAACGGTCAACAACACGTGCTCGTACGCGAGTGCGGCCCCTAGCCCGAGACCGGCGCGGAGTCCGCAGACGGTCCACGATCGTGCACGCGGCACCGATCAAACCTGTACGCGCCCGCCGCCATCGTCTCAGGCCGGACAACGCCTGGGCCGCCACCCTCAGCCAAGCGAGCCCGCAATCCTCGCCCTCACGCCTGTGCACGTGCTCGTGCTCGACCTGGAAAGGTGCCCTTACGACGAAGGCTGCCCCGTGCTCGTACTCGTGCTCGTGCTCGTGCTCGACCCGGCAAGGTGGCCTTACCGCGAAGGTTGCCTACCTCCG
>CALCID010000128.1 GCA_937907535.1 uncultured bacterium
GCCGGGTCGCCCAGCACCTGCTCCGGCGCCATGTACGCCGGCGTGCCGAGCGGGGCGTCCGCCCCGCGCCCCGCTTGCCCACCCTCACCCCCACCCTCCCCTCGGGCCGCGGCGAGCGCCTTCGCCACCCCGAAGTCCGCCACCACCGCCACCCCACCCGACAGCAGCACGTTCTCCGGCTTGATGTCCCGGTGCACCACGCCGTTCCGGTGCGCATGACCGAGCGCGAGCGCGATCTCCCGCATGACCCGGACGGCCTCGTCCACCGGCAGCCGCCCCTCCCGCCGCAGCCGCGCCCGCAGCGTCTCCCCCTCCACATACGGCATCGTGAACCACGGCCGCCCACCCACCTCGCCCGAATCCAGCACCGGCAGGATGTGCGGATGCTGCAGCTTCGCCGTGAGCAGGATCTCCCGCCGGAACCGCCCCGGGCCCAACCCCGCGCCCGGCAACGTGTGCAGCGTCTTCAGCGCCAGCGGCCGGTCGTGCTTCGAATCCCGCACCAGGTACACCGTGCCCATCCCACCCTCGCCCAGCTCGCCGAGCACGGTGTACTCCCCGATCCGCGCGCCCGGCTCGTACGGCCGCGTCAGCGACCCCGCGCTCCGGCGCACCAGCCGCTCCACATCCTCGAGCAGCTCCGGCGCCCGCTCGTCCATCGCCAGGAGCGCCTCGACCTCCGTGCGCAGCACGGGGTCGTCCCCGCACATCTCGGCTATGCGCCGCCCCCGCTCCGCCGGATCCAGGTCGACCAGCAGGTCGAAGAGTTCCCTCACCCGCGCCGGATCCGCCGACGACCCGTTCGCCTCCCGCATCGCGCTCCCGTCACCCCCGCACCGGCGCGTCCAGCCACCGCGCCAACCACGCCCGCGCGAAACGCGCGTCCCGCTCCGCCGTGGCCACGGACACGCCCAGCGCCTCCGCCGTCTCCGCGATCGTCAGCCCGGCGAAGTACCGCATCTCCAGAACGCGCGCCGGCCGCGGATGCTCCGCCTCCAACCGCTCGAGCGCCTCGTGCAGCTCGATCATGCGGTCCGCATCCTCTTCCGCAACCAGCAGATCCTCGTCCAGCGTCACCGGCTCCGGCGCGCCCCCCCGCTTCAACGCCTGCCGCCGCCGCGCGTGGTCCACCAGGATCCGGCGCATCACCCGCGCGGCCAGCGACAGGAAGTGCCGGCGACCTTCCCACTCCCCCTCGCGTACGCCCGCGAGCCGGAGATACGCCTCGTGCACCAGCCCGGTCGTGTTGATCGTGTGACCGGTCCGCTCCGCCCGTAGCTGCGCACGCGCCAGCGCCCGCAGCTCGTCGTACAGCAGCGGGAGCACCCGGTCGAGCGCAGAACGGTCGCCACGGCCGTACTCGGCCAGCAGCCGCGTGATCTCCGAGGTCGTGGACATCAGCCCGGTCGGTGGGTCAGTCACCATGCGATGTTTCACGCAGACACCAATATAGGAACACCCCCGCACGGCTCCAAGCCGTGGGGGCGGCGCCAGGCGCGGATTCACCTGCGCCATTGCCGATATTCTGGCAGCCCGGTCGGCAAGCGCCGAAGAGGAAACTCCCGGGTCACGACCGACGACGGCGGGCGTACCCGACGACCCGCTGCATGCGCCACGCACCCGGCCGCCGAGCGCGGAGAAACGGCGGACCCTCGCGATCCCGAATCAGCCCGGGTCCGCTGCGGTCACGGCTCCTTCGAAGGACACCGCGTGCCGCACGCCGACGCGCGGGAACGAACCGCCCCGTGGCCGGCTGCGCGTGGTGCCGGCCCTCCCGTCGGATGGCGCGGACCTGGAGTGGATCGCCGAGCAGTTCGACGCCGCCCGCCTGCGCCAGTGGATGGACGAATTCGAGGAGAACCCGGAACTCACGGTGTGGCTGCCGCGCTTCGAGGTCGAATGGCAGGCATCGCTCCTCGAGCCGCTCGAGGCGATGGGGATGCATTCCGCGTTCGATCCGAACAGCGCTGACTTCTCGGGAATGTTCGGCACCGGCGGTGCCTACATCAACGAGCTGCTACAAAAGACCTTCCTGCGCGTGGACGAGAAGGGCACCGAAGCCGCCGCGGTCACCGTGGTCGGAAGCGACCTGGTCGGGAGCGTGATGGATGCCATCGTCTTCGACCGCCCGTTCTTCCTCGCCATCTGGGACCACGCCACCGAGACGGTGCTCTTCCTCGGTCAGATCATGGATCCTGCGGCGTGAATCCGTCGGCGGGCGACGTCGCTCCGCCGCCCGCACGGCGCCCGGCCGGCCTCGCGGCGGCGGCCGTCTCCGCGGTCCTGCCTCCCGCCCGGGGCGGAATCCCGTCCGCCGCGAGCCGCCCGCTCGGCCTCCGCCGCCGATTCCGAGGAGCGCCCTCCCTTGGCGAAGCCCGCCCCCTCCGCTCCACGGGGCACGGCGCCGACCCGTCGGGCGGGCTCGGCGGGCCCGCCTACCGTTCCGACAGCAGCCCTTCCTCCCGCAACTTACGAAGGATCATGCGCCGAACGAGCACCACTTCCACCGGCACGATGACGAGCACGAGGACGATGGACCCGATCAACCCCAGGTGCGCCGCTTTCGCCGCGAGGGAGCCAGGGCTCCTGGCCGTGAAGAACGTGAGGAAGAGGACCGCCATCCAGCACAGGAGCACCACCGTGTTGATCACGCCGAGCATGCGGCTCGTGCGGCGCAGCACCGGCACCTTGCGCTCCTGCGGCAGCTTCAGGAACTCCCGCTTGTAGGGCACGTTGATCAGCGTCGTGTCCGGATCGTTGAACAGGAACCGCTGAGCGAGGTGCGCCGGCAGGAAGCTGAGCGTGAACACGACGACGAGCAGGATCCATAGCCCGGGGCTCCGCTCCGCCCACGCCGTCGGGTTCCCGAACAGGTCGAAATGCACCGGGTACCGCTCCGGCATGTACGACCAGAGCACCACGGACAGGTGGAGGCAAGCCACGTAGAGAAACGAGTTCAGCCAGAACGTGGGTCGGTGGTACATGGCCAAAGGCGACGTCGACTGAGTTCCGATCCCGGCCCACGCGAGCGGACCGGCAAGGCGACCCCGGCGGCGGGACCCGGGCCCGCTCCCCGCTCGCGGTACCGGTCCGCGTGCGGGGGCTGCCCACGCCCGCCCTACGTTGAACGTCCGAGCACGGCCGGTCGCTCACTCTCCCGGTGTACCCGCGCCGGTCGGCGGCCGGCCGAGACGTTGCACCGCGGGGAGGAAGCTACCCTCTCGCGCCGGACCGGCAACCCCGCCGGCCGATTCGCCGGGCCGGCGCGGGGCGGACGACCACGCCCGGTCCGTACCGGCACGGCGGACCGCGCCGCAGGGCGCCGCGGGGCGGGGGCAGCTCCCCGGACAGGTCGCGTCGCCGGGCCGTGGCCCGCGCCGGCCCGCCGCGGCACGGCGATCGGATCAGGTCCGGGGCCCCGACCCTGTACCCGACCCGTACCGTGACCGCACGTCCCCGCCGTGCACGGCGCCCGCATCGCCGGTCCCGTGACTCCCTACGACGGCGTTCCGCCCCGGGATTCACCGATCGACCCCGTCGGCAACCCGCCGCCCGAGCCACGAGCCGCGGCAACCGCCTGATCTCCGGTGTGCGCCCCGCCCATGCCGACGGCGGGGACGCCGCTCTCCCGCGATCCCGTGGCGACGACGGGCCCGGCCACGGCATCCCACCGACCGCGCATCCTCGCTCTCGGCCCTGTCCCTTTTCACGGCCCGTCCAACGACCGGATCCCCATCGACTCCGGCGGCCCATCTCCGAACCGGCTCCCGCAGTGCAACCTCGCCCCGTCCCAGGCCCGATCGCCGGACCGGGGCGCCACTTGCGCACCCCCCTCCATCGGATAGCTTCCTGGCATGAACGGAAGACGATGGAAACGGCTGGCGCTCCTGGCCGCGATCCTTGCCGGCGGTGCGGTGGCGCCGGCCGCGGCGACCGCGCAGACCGCCTCGACCGAATACGAGGGCGCCGCAGCGCTCGGGCTCGGCCTGCGGCGGCTGGGCACCGCGAAGCGCGTCCTCATGATCGCCGCGCACCCGGACGACGAAGACACCCAGCTCCTCAGCGCCCTCGCCCTGGGCCAGGGCGCCGAGGTCGCGTACCTCTCCCTGACCCGCGGCGAAGGCGGGCAGAACTCGATCGGGCCGGAGCTCCAGGAGGCGCTCGGCCTGATCCGGACCGAGGAGCTGCTCGCGGCCCGACGGCTGGACGGCGCGGCGCAGTTCTTCACCCGCGCATACGATTTCGGCTTCAGCAAGAGCGCGGACGAGACGTTCTCCCAGTGGCCGCGGGATTCGGTCCTGGCGGACGTGGTCGCGGTGATCCGCGCGTTCCGGCCGGACGTCGTGGTCGCGATGTTCAGCGGCACGCCCCGGGACGGGCACGGGCAGCACCAGGCCTCCGGGCTGCTCGCCCGGGAGGCGTTCGAGGCCGCGGGGGATCCGGCCCGCTTCCCCGAGCACTTCTCCAGGGGGCTGCGCCCGCACGCGCCGGCGCGGTTCTACCGGGGCGGTTGGATCCGGTTCGAGGGCGAGGCGCCGATCCCGGTCGAGACCGGTACGCTGGACCCGCTCCTCGGGCGCTCCTACCACCAGGTCGCCATGGCGAGCCGGAGCCGGCACCGCTCCCAGGACATGGGCCAGCTCGAGCTCCCCGGCCCGCGGGCCACATCCGTGACGCTCCTCGTCGACCGGACCGGCGGGGCTGCCCTGCGTGCGGCCGCGGGCTCGCCGGCTGACGCCGGGTCCGGGGCCAGGCCCGGGAACCCGGAGGACGCGACGTCGCGTTCCATCTTCGGCGGCATGGACACCACCCTCGTGGCGCGGGCCACGTCCGCGGCGGCGGGAAGCCCGGGGCGGGACTCCTCGGCCTGGCGGCGCGTGCTGGCCGCGCTCCGGGCCTACGAGACCGAGGTGGAAGCGGCGCGGGGGCGCTTCAACCCGATGGCACCGGACGGGATCGTGCCCGGGATCGCCGCCGGGATCGGGCACCTCGCGGCCGCGGACTCGATCCTGGCCGGGCTCGGCGACGATGCGGCCTGGGAGCTCCGCTTCCTGGTTGCCGCAGAGCTGAGGGCCGCCCGGAGCGCCCTGGCCCGCGCCGCGGGCATCGTGCTGGATGCCGTGGCGGACGACGACCGCGTGGTCCCCGGCCAGTCGTTCCACCTCGAGCTGACGCTCTGGAACGGCGGCGCGCGGCCGATCACCGTGGAGGCGCTGGAGCCCGTGCTCCCGGCGGGCTGGCGCGCGGCGCCCGTGGAGGCCGAGGCCGCGACCGCCGAAGAGCGGACCATCGAACCCGGTCGGTTGCTGACCCGCCGGTTCCGGGTCGAGGTCCCGCCGGACGCCGCGCCGACCGAGCCGTATTTCCTGCGCGAGCCGCGGGCCGGCGCCGCGTACCGCTGGGCACCGGACGAACCCTCGGCCACGCTCCCCTTCGAGCCGCCGGCGGTCCGGGCCCGCGCCACGGTCACGCTCCTCGGCGCGTCCGTCGAGCTCGAGCGGGAGGCTGCCCACCGGACGCTGGACCGGCGCGCGGGCGAGGTACGGCGACCGGTGCTGGTGGTGCCGGCCGTGTCCGTGACGCTGGACCCCGGCGTGCTGGTCCTGCCGCTCGGCGGGGTGCATGGAGACCGCAACCCGCCAGCGGGCAGCCGCGGGGCGGCCAGCGCCCCCGCGCCGCTCCGCTTCACCGTCCGGGTCACGGGGGAGGCGCCGGACGGAAGGGCGGGCGAGCTGCGGCTGGTCCCACCGGCCGGGTGGCGGGTGGAGCCCGCGTCTACGCCGGTCCGGCTGGACGGCCCGGGCGCGGCCTCGGCGCACGAGTTCACGCTGCACCTGCCGGCGGGCGTGCAGCCGGGCGAGTATCCGGTGCGTGCGGTCTTCGAGTCCGCGGACGGCGCGCGCTACGACCGCGGGTACCAGATCGTCGACTACCCGCACATCCGGCCGCGGCCGCTCTACCGGGAGGCGGCGTCCACGGTGCGGGCGTTCGACGTGCGCGTGGCCGGCGGCGTCCACGTCGCCTACATCATGGGCGGCGGAGACGAGGTGCCGCAGGCGCTCGCGCAGCTCGGCGTCCGGCTCGAGCCGCTGGCCGCGGAAGCCCTCGCCGAGGCGGACCTGGACCGGTACGACGTCATCGTGACCGGCGTCCGCGCGTACGAGACGCAGCCCGCGCTCCGCACGCACAATGGGCGGCTCCTGGAGTGGGTGGAGCGCGGCGGCGTGCTGATCGTGCAGTACAACCAGTACACGTTCTCGGAGGGCGGCTACGCGCCGTACCCGCTCACGATCGCGCGGCCCCACGACCGGGTGACGGACGAACGGTCCCCGGTCCGGCTCCTGGAGCCGTCGCACCCGGTCCTGAGCTGGCCGAACCGGATCGGCCCCGCGGACTTTGAGGGGTGGATCCAGGAACGCGGGCTCTACTTCCCGCGCACCTGGGACGAGCGGTACGTCCCGCTCCTGGAGATGAACGACCTCGGCGAGGCGCCGATGCGAGGCGCGCTGCTGGTGGCGCGGCACGGCAAGGGCGTTTACGTGTACACGGGCCTGGCGTTCTTCCGCCAGCTCCCGGCCGGCGTGCCGGGCGCCTACCGGCTGTTCGCGAATCTGCTGTCGCTGGGCGCGGCAAGGTGAGCCGGTCGCCGGGTAGGGCCCGGCGCGGGATCCGTGCAGCCGCCCGACAATGGTCGCCCCCGGAAATGGCCGGGCGGAGCATGAACGCACCCGGGCGGATCCGGCGCGCCCTTCGTGCGCGACCGGATGTGGCGGCGGGCATGCCCCGCGTCTCGCCGGTGGCGTCGGACGCGAGGCGTGATCCGCTACGGGCGCTCCCGGCGCCCTGAAGAATCGGGGCGAGCCGTGCGCGCGCCACCCCGGATCGCACGTCGGGCAGGGCGTGTACCGGGGCCATGTCGTACGTGCGGGGACGCTCCCTCGCTCCGGTGCGCCCGACCCGTACTGGCGGGCCGTGTCCTGCACCGGGGATGGGCTCGGGGGATGGGCGGTATGATCGAGGGCGGGTCCGGCCACGCCACACGCATTGGGACGCCCCGACGATCGTAGGCGGCCGAAGCCGCCCCTGGAGCGTACGCCCGGGGACGGCCCCGATGCGGGAAGGCAGGGACACCCCGCGCTCGGGAGCTGCCGCGCGGCGCGACCCGGCTGTGCAGCCCGTCGGCGGACGCCGGATCCGGGGTCGCGTCCTGCGCCCGGAGCCGGCCATTTTCGACACGCGCGGTCATGGCAAGGACGCCGGATCGCGTCACGGGTGCGGAGGGAACTCGCCGGTGGCGTGATGGTGCGCGGGAGCGCGGAGGTATCGGGTAATGAGCGCGGGCGCGACCCGCCGTATTACGGTGCGTGGCCGCGGCAGTGCGAGCGGCTACCGAACGAACCCGCCGGCCGACACAGGCCCGAAGCCGCTGGAGGATCGGGATTCATGAAGAAGACATTCGGGCTGCTCGCGGCCGCCGCCGTGCTCTCGGCGTGCGGCGGGGAGGGCGGCCAGGTCATCGTCGTCTACAGCCCCCACGGGCGCGAGATGCTCGAGGCGTTCGAGCGCCGGTTCGAGGAGCTGCACCCCGGCGTGGACGTCCAGTGGGTGGACATGGGCTCGCAGGAGGTGCTGGACCGGATCCGGTCCGAGCGAGCGAACCCGCAGGCGGACGTGTGGTGGGGCGCGCCGGCGCACATGTTCGAGGACGCGGCGGCCGAGGGGCTGCTGGAGAAGTTCGTCCCGTCCTGGGCGGACGCGCTCCCGCCGCACGCGCGCAACGCCGAGGGCTACTGGCACGGCACGTACGTCACGCCGGAGGTCATCGCGTACAACAGCGACGCCGTGCCGCCCGAGGACGTGCCCCGCGACTGGGACGACGTGCTGGACCCGCGCTGGGCCGGCCAGGTCCTGATCCGGGACCCGCTCGCCAGCGGGACGATGCGCACGATCTTCGGGATGATCATGTACCGCAGCCTGCGGGAGACCGGGGACACGGCCGCGGGCTACGACTGGCTGCGCCGGCTCGATGCCCAGACGAAGGAGTACGTGCTGAACCCCACGCTGCTGTACCAGAAGCTGGCCCGGCGGGAGGGGCTCATCACGCTCTGGGCGATGCCGGACATCGAGATGATCAAGGCGCAGGCCGGGCTGCCGCTGGAGTACGTGGTGCCGACGAGCGGCACGCCGCTCCCCGTGGAGGGGATCGCGGTCGTAGCCGGGACGCGACGCCCGGAGCTGGCGCGGGAGTTCGTGGAGTTCGTGGGGGGCACGGAGGGGATCCTGCTGGCGGCGCGGGATCATTTCCGGGTCCCGGCCAGGACGGACATCCCGCTGGACTCGCTCCCCGAGCGGCTGCGCGCGGCCATGGAGTCGATCGTGCCGGAGCCGCTCGACTGGGCGCTCCTCCAGGAGCACACGCCGGTGTGGATGCGGTACTGGGACGAGAACATTCGCGGCCGCGGCGGGCGCCGCTGAGCGATGCTGAAGCTGGAGTCGGTCAGCAAGCGGTTCGGCCGCACCGATGCGGTCATTGACCTCACCCTGGAGCTGGAGCGGGGTGAGTTCCTGACGCTGCTCGGTCCGAGCGGGTGCGGCAAGACGACGACGCTCCGCATGATCGCGGGGTTCGAGGCGCCGACCGCCGGGCGTCTCCTCCTGGACGGCCGGGACATCACGGCGGTGCCGCCCCAGCGCCGCGGGTTCGGCATGGTCTTCCAGCACTACGCGCTCTTCCCGCACCTGGACGTGTTCGAGAACGTGGCGTTCGGGTTGAGGGCGCGGGGCGTGCCGAAGGCGGAGATTCCCGCGCGGGTCGAGCGGGCGCTGGAGCTGGTGGATCTGGGCGGCTACGGGAAGCGGAAGGTGCAGGAGCTGTCGGGCGGGCAGCAGCAGCGGGTCGCGCTGGCGCGGGCGCTCGCGCCGGAGCCGCCGCTGATCCTGCTGGACGAGCCGCTCTCGAACCTGGACGCGGCCCTGCGGGAGCGGACCCGGTCGGAATTGCGCGCGCTCCTCAAGCGGCTGGGGATCACGGCGGTGTTCGTGACGCACGACCAGGAGGAGGCGTTCGCGCTCTCGGACCGGATCGCGCTGATGGAGTCCGGCCGGCTCCAGCAGGTCGGTTCGCCGGAGGCGCTCTACCACGTGCCGGCGAACCCGTTCGTGGCATCGTTCCTGGGGCGGGCGAACTTCCTCCCGGCCCGGGTCGAGGCGGTGAACGGGGACGGCGCGCTGTGCCGGGTGGCGGGGGGCGGGGCGGTGTGGAGCGCCCGGCTCGCCCAGGGCGCCGGCCGTGCGCCGGGCGAGCCGGTCCGGCTCATGGTCCGGCCGGAGTCGCTCGTGCTCGTGCGGCTGGAGGGCGGCGCGGACGGGAGCTCTGACGCCACGCGGTCCGACGGCGGATCCGCCGGCGGCGCGGGCACCGGCGTGGAGGTGGCCCTGGCGTCGGCCGGGGTCGGAGGCGCTCACGCCGGCGCGCTCGAGGGTACGGTGCTCGACCGCCGGTTCGCCGGGGCGGTCACCTACTACCGGATCCAGGCGGCGGGCGTGGAGCTGATGGCCGCCGGCCAGGCCGGGGACGCGCGCCCGGGCGACCGGGTGGCGCTAAGGCCACGAACCGGCACGGTGCTCCACGCTTTCCGCGAATCCGATGCGGGGGCCGATGGGTGAGGGCGGGGTGGGGCGGCCGACCGCCCCGGATGCGGCGGCGCCGGGCATGACGGAGCGCGCCGGGAGCCTCGACGGGATGACGTCGCCTGCGACCGCCGGGGCGACGACCGCCAACGCCGCGGCCAGGTCCGGCTCCCGCCGGTGGAGCTTCCGCTTCCGGCGCCCGAGCGGCTCGGTGCTGCTCGGCATGGCGGTCACGCTCCTGCTCCTCTGGCTCGTCCTCTACCCGAACCTCTTCGTCCTGGCCGACAGCCTGCGGCTGGACGGGCGGTTCACGCTGGCCAACTACGTCCGCTTCCTACGGAGCAGCGCGGAGCTCCGCGCGCTCTGGTCGAGCCTCTGGATCTCCGCCGGGAGCGTGGTGCTCTCCGCGCTGATCGGCGTGCCGCTGGCGTTCCTCTTCTCGCGCTACGAGTTCCCGGGCCGACGCGTGCTCGGCGCGCTGGCCGGGCTCCCCGTGCTGCTCCCGCCTCTCGTCGGCGTGATCGCGTTCCTCTTCCTGTACGGCGAGAGCGGCTTCTTCACCCGCGGCGTGCAGCTCCTGCTCGGTCTGGACTCGCCCCCCTGGCGGCTGAACGGGCCGGGCGCGATCCTGCTCGTCCACGCGTACACGATGTACGTGTACTTCTACATGTTCACGTCGGCCGGGCTCGCGCGGCTGGATGACACGCACGCGGAGGCGGCGGCGGCGCTCGGCGCGTCCCGGTGGACCACGCTGCGCCGCGTCACGCTCCCCATGCTGGCCCCCGCCCTGGGCGGCGCGTCGCTCCTGGTCTTCATGACCTCCATGGGCTCCTTCAGCGCGCCGTACATCTTCGGTGGCGGGTTCCGCGTGCTCTCCACCCAGATCTTCGCCAGCAAGCTGAACAACGACCTGGCCATGGCCGCAGTGGAGACGGTAATCCTGGCCGCGTCCTCCATCGTGTTCCTGATCTTCCTCCAGCGCTACGAGGCCGGCCGGGCGTACACGGGCACGGCCAAGGGGCTGCGCGCGAACCGGGGGCGGGTGGGGGCGGAGCCGGACGAGGGAGGCGACGTCGCCCGGGGCAGTGCCCCCGGCCGCTGGACCGCTCGTCTCGTGGGCCTGGTCGCGGCGGCGTTCGTCGCGTTCCTGCTCCTCCCGCACGCCACCGTGCTCCTCGTGTCGTTCGTGCCGCAGGGGACGTGGACGATCGAGCTGCTGCCGCCGGTCTACTCCCTCGAGAACTACCGCACGATCCTGAGTCGCCCGGACCGGCTCGTACCCATCGTGAACTCGCTCCGCATGGCCGCCATCGCGACCACGGCGAACGTGATCCTCGCCTTCGCCGCGGCGTACCTCATGGTCCGGCGGCCGTTCCCGGGCCGCGGGCTGCTCGGCGCACTCGTGATCCTGCCCTGGGCCCTGCCCGGCACCGTGCTCGCCATCGCGCTCGCAACCACGTTCAGCGCGCACGAGCCCTGGACCGGCCGGTTCGTGCTCGTCGGCACCGCGGCGATCCTGCCGCTCGCGTACTTCATCCGGAACATCCCGCTCGTCACGCGAGCGGCGCTGACGAGCTTCCGGCAGTTCGACCCGGCGCTGGAGGAGGCTGCGGCGTCCCTGGGCGCGTCCTGGACCACGACCGTGCGGCGGGTCGCGCTCCCGCTGGTGCTCCCCGGCCTCGCGGCCGGCGCGCTCCTCGCGTTCGTGACCGCGCTCGGCGAGTTCGTGGCGTCCATCCTCCTCTACACCCACCGGACCCGCCCCATCTCCATCGAGATCCTCTCCCAGCTCCGCGCCTTCGACTTCGGCGCGGCCGCGGCTTACAGCGTGTTCCTGATCGTGCTCATGGCCATCGTGTTCGTGATCGGGTTCCGGGCGGTGGGGGAGGAGGGGATGCAGTAGGGCCCGGCGGAGCCGCAGCCCGTTGCCGCGACGCGGCCGGGACGCGACACGGCTGCGGCCGACGCACGGCGCCGGGCGTGGCTACCCCCCGACAGGACGGCGCGGATCGGTTCCGGTGCGCGAGGCGCGGTGGTGGGCAACGGACCCGCCCCGCCGGGGGCGTCCGGCCTCCAGGAACCGTCGCGCGGACGGGAACGGGGGCCCGGCCGGCGCCCGCCCCCGCCCCACCGGCCCCGCGAACGTTCACTCGTGCGATGCGGTGTCCAGCCGCCCGCCCGTGGTCCCGTCCTTCAGCGCCCAGAGATACCGATCCCGCCCGCAGATCACGATGTCGACCAGCGCGCGGGTGTCGAGATCGAAGCTCTGCCGGTCCGGGATCGACCGGTAGCAGAGCGGACCGCCGCTCTCCACCGGCGGATGGTTGTGCGCGGTGCCCACGTAGCGGTCGCCGGTGCACGGCTGGTAGCGCACGCTCGTCGCGCGTGCCTCCTCGATCCGGGCGAGCCGGAAACCATCCACGTAGATCACCCCGTTCTTCTCGTATCCCTCGAGGCAGAGCACGAACTCTACCTCGGTGATGAACGTGTACAGGAAATTCCACCCGTCGAGCACTTCGGGCGTGATGACGACCCGGCTGTTCCCTTCGTCCACGCTCGGCCGGTCCGTCGTCGGCACGAAGACCGCCCCGCGGTTGGGCGTCTGCGCGGCCGCCACGGACGCACCGGCCATGAGCGCGATGACGAGCGGCGCTACGACCTGCCGCACTGCCACCTCCCTATCCTGCTCTCGCGGCGAGCCGCGAGCACCGGTCACCCCAAGCCCGGCACGCTCAGGCGCCGGGCGCCTGCCTGGGGCCGCCCGGAGCCACACGGCCGGGCGGCTGCGGGCCCGGCGTCGGACCGCGGGAACGGTCCATGCAAGGGATGCACCGCCACCGGTCGGCCAGGATCGGTCGGGATCCGACACATCGCCCGGGAGTCGCAGAAGCGTGGCGGGCAGCGTACGCATCGGCGTGTCCGGCTGGAGCTATGACGCCTGGCGCGGGCGCTTCTACCCCGAAACCCTCGCCCGCCGCCGCCAGCTCGAATACCTCGCCCGCCGCATGACCACCGCCGAGATCAACGGCTCGTTCTACTCCCTGCAACGGCCGACCAGCTTCCGCCGATGGTACGAAGAGACCCCGCAGGGCTTCATCTTCGCGGTCAAGGGCAGCCGCTTCATCACCCACATGAAGAAGCTGAGAGACGTGGAACGGCCGCTCGCCAACTTCTTCGCTTCCGGCGTGCTCCGCCTCGCCGAGAAGCTGGGACCGATCCTCTGGCAGTTCCCGGCCCACCTCGCCTACGACGAGGAGCGGTTCGCACGGTTCCTCGAACTCCTGCCGCGGAACACGGAGCAGGCCGCCGCGCTGGCCCGCCACCACGACGCACGACTGCGGGGCCGGAGCTGGACCCGCGCCGAAGTCCGCCGACCGATCCGCTACGCCTTCGAGGTGCGGCACCCGAGCTTCTTCGACGACGCGTTCGTCCGCCTGCTCCGCCGCCACCGCGCCGCCCTCGTGATCGCCGACACCGCCGGCCGGTTCCCCTACGCCGAGGAGATCACCGCGCCGTTCGTCTACATCCGCCTGCACGGCCCCGAGGTCCTGTACGCCGGCAGCTACACGGATGCCCGGCTCGACGCGTGGGCGGCCCGGATCCGCGCCTGGGCGGCCGGCCGCATGCCCGGGGACGCCCGCACCATCACCCGCCTCCGCCCGCCCACCGCCCGCCGCGGCCGGGACGTCTACGTCTACTTCGACAACGACGCCGACGGCTGGGCACCCTTCGACGCGATCCGGCTCGCCGGGCGGCTGGGTGTGAGGCCCGCCGCCACGGACGCTGTGTAACGACATGGGGCCAATACGACCTATGGTGGATGGGACAACATATGTTATCCCATCCACTAATATCTGTTGTCCCACTGCCCTCAGTGTACGTGCGCACCACGCTTCCGATTCCTCGCCAGGCCGACCAGCGGCGACCGGTGGGCGCCGACCACCCCAACGGCCGATCCGCCGCCGGCGCCCGCGGGCTTGGCCCCCCGCGCCCCACCTCCTAGCTTTCGCCCGGAGCACGCCGCGGAGGCGGCCGACGCGAAGCGCGCAGCGCCGCGACGTCGCCCGAAAACCGCCGCGCGCCGCTCCTACTCGGAACGCACGGAATCCCGCGACCTCGCTGGAGGACGCTCATGGAGAATCCACGCATAGACGCGCTCAGGAAGCTCATAGAACGCAACCCGGACGACCCGCGGCTCCGCTTCGGGCTCGCCGCGGAGTACGAAAAGCTCGGCCTCTGGGAACAGGTCGTGGCCGAGCTGCGCGAGTACCTCGCCCGCGCCGAGGACGAGGGCAACGCCTGGGGCCGACTCGGCAACGCGCTCCGCCAGCTCGGCCGCGACGACGAGGCGCGCGAGGCCTACCGCACGGGCATTCAGGCCGCGAACCGCCACGGGCACCCGGGCATGGCGGCCGAGTTCGAAATGATCCTGGAAGAGATGGCGTGAGGCGACGGGCGACCGATCGGACGGCGGGCCGGGGCGTCGGCAAACGGGCCGGTGCCGGCCGACGGCCTCGCAGGTCCGCGGACAACCGGGCGGCGCCGGCCAGGGTACGGCCCGGTCGGGCCCGAGCCCGCACCGCCGATTGACTTGCGCCGGCCGCCGCTGTAGTCTCCCGGCCGAACTGACCGATGATCCCGTAAGTATCGGCGCCGACGCACGAGACCCGCTTCGAGGCAGCCCGTGCCCGCGCCGTTCGACCGCCATGACGAGAGCGGATTCATTCGAGCGGGAAGCGCTCCCACACCTCGACGCGGTCTACCGGTTCGCCCTGCGGCTCACCGGCTCCGCCGCCGACGCCGAAGACCTCGTCCAGGAAACGTTCCTGCGCGCGTACCGCAACTGGCACCAGTACGAGCCCGGCACCAGCGCCAAGAGCTGGCTCTTCACGATCTGCCGCAATACGTACCTCCGCCAGCAGGAGCGGGGCCGGCGCCACGAGCGGGTCGTGAGCCAGATCCTGGCCGATGTCGACGCCGCCGCGGACGGGCCCGGCGAGACTCACGTCTTCGCGCCCGCCGTGCAGGCCGACCCCGAAGGCCTCTTCTTCAACGCGCTGATTGACCGCACGATCCTGGAGGCGATCGACCGGCTCCCCCAGGACTTCCGCGAGGTCGTGCTCCTCAGCGACCTCGAAGGTCTGCCGTACGCCGAGATCGCCGGCGTCCTGGACGTGCCCATCGGCACCGTGAAGAGCCGACTCTTCCGCGGACGTCGACTGCTCCAGAAGGTCCTCTACGAGTACGCCGTCGAGAACGGCTACATCCCGGCCCGCGAACCATGAGCACGATCACCTGCCGCGAAGCGCTGGCCCGACTCTACGAGTTCCTGGATGGCGAGCTGACCGGTGAAAAGGCCGCCGAGATCCGACGCCATCTCGAGATCTGCGAGGCCTGCTACCCGGACCTCTGCTTCGGGCGCGCGTTCCGGGACGCGCTCCGCCGGGCCGCGCAAGGCCAGGCCGCAGCACCCGAAGAACTCCGGAAGAAAGTCGCCGAGCTCCTCCGCAGCCTGCCGCCGGACCGCGATGACGCGTGACGCGCTGCGCACCGCCTCCGGCGGCACACGGCGCACGGGCCTTGCGTTCCTCCCCTCGGCGGCCAGCCCGCCGGGGCCCCGCCCCCTTGCAGAAACCCGAAAGAAGACCGAACCTTAGCCCACCCCGTGGGTACCGAGCATGATGGATTCCGGTGACCAGCACGACCCGACGATGACGGGATTGGGAGGCGAACCGACGATGGTGATGCCACATAGACGGGAGCGAGTCATTCCCCGGCTGATCGAAGATGAGATGCGGGAGTCGTTCATCGACTATTCGA
>CALCID010000129.1 GCA_937907535.1 uncultured bacterium
CCTCGTCCGTATAGAACACCTTCGTCACTCCCTCCAGACGGATCAGCGGCTGCGTTCCCGTACCCGTTTGCATTCGGCTTCTCCTTTCGATCCGGCCTCGCCCATGCGGTCTCCGGCACGCCCCTTCGCGCCGCGCCGACACATCACCGGCCTACGGTCCTTAGACGATCCAACCGTCCAGAAGGTTGATCACCCGGTTCCCATACGCCGCGTTCGCCTCGGAGTGCGTCACCTGGATGATCGTCGTCCCGGCTTCGTTCAATTCCTTGAACAGCTCCATGATCTCCCTGCCCTGCTGCGAGTGCAGGTTCCCCGTCGGCTCATCCGCCAGGATCACCTTCGGGTTCGCGATCACCGCCCGCGCCACCGCCACGAGCTGCTGCTGGCCTCCCGACAACTGGCTCGGATAGAGATCCTTCTTCCCCACGATGTTGAAGCGGTCCAGCGCGTCCGCCACCAGCGCCTGCCGCTCCGAACGCGGGATGTCCCGGTACGTCAGCGGAACCTCGAGGTTCTCGGCCACCGTAAGGTCGTCCAGGAGGTGGTACTGCTGGAACACGAAGCCGATGTACCGCCGGTTCAGCTCCGCCCGCTTCTTCGCGTTCAGCCCGTGCACCGGATGCCCGTCGAACCAGTACTCCCCTGTCCAGTTCCCATCGAGCATCCCGAGGATGCTGAGCAGCGTGGACTTCCCCGCGCCCGAAGGTCCCATGACCGTCACGAACTCCCCTTCCGCCACGTCCAGGTCGATCCGGCGGAGGACGTACGTGCGGCCAGCCCGCGTCTCGTAGAACTTCTCGACGTTCCTGAGCTCGATCATCCCGCTTCCGTCGAGGTCCCCGGCTCTCGCTCCGCCCGGGCGGAACGGGCTCGGGCGTACCGCGACCACCGGCGCGCCCCCGGCGCCTCCGGTCGGCCCTTCCCTCGCCACGCCCCGAAGAATCCGCCCGACTCGGCAGATGATAGTCCAATTCGTTGCCGGGAAGCAAGATACACGGTCGAACGAAAAACAGACCCACCACGCTCCCCTCTGGTACCTACGAGCGAGGAGACGATCGGGTTGCAGGAAGACGCCGCGGTGCCGAGGCCGGACGCCCGCCGCGGCCCACCGGGATCCGGCCAGCGCGCCTCGCGGATCGGCCATGGCCAGGGGCGGGGGCTCACACCCGTGAGGTTTCGGGCGACGTCGCCCCGGCGACCTTCCCGGCATGTGGCCTCCGGCGTCAACCGGAACGCGCCGGCGCTCACGCCCCGCCCCGACACCGGGGAGCGCCACGCCGCACGGCGCAGGAATACCCGCCAGTGGACCTCCCGTACGCCCACGACAGGACCCACACCCGCGATCCGCTCGCGCCCATGACCGGCACGGACCGCACGCCGCCCGCAGAGTGTCTTGACGCTGGTCCCGTCGATTCCAATTTCTGGATCGTGCCGGAAACCACATGCGGGCACGTTCGGGGAGGCTGCCTTAAGGCCACCGGTCTCGTGGACGCTCCGGCCGGCCGCGACCGCGGACCGGCCCGGCCCGGACGGCGACGGTGCGAGACCAGTCCCCTGCCCGACGACCGATCCCCCGCGCCCCGAGACGACCGGGCCGGGCGGGCCATACCCAGCAGAGCCGGCAAAGGCGGCGCCGCGGTCGACCGCTGTTCGTTTTCGCTCTCTTCCCGCCCGGACCGGAGATCGACTCTTGCTGCGGGCGCGCCCGACCGCCGGCGATGGACGGCGGGTCGAACGGTGGAATGCCAGAGCCGAGCATCCAGACCGCGCGCATCGATTCGCCGATCCCTCCGGGAGCGTTGACGGTCCTTGCGCTGGCGCCCGCCTCGAAATCACTCCCGGAAGTCGTCGGATGAGCTCCCCGAAACGGCTGGAGCGAACCGAACATGGGAAGCAGACGCGCGAATCCCGTCGTCCATGCTCTCCTCGGGCTCGCGGTGCTGGCCGCCTCCGGAGCGGCGGAGGCCCGGCAGCGATCCGCGGCGCAGGAGCTCACGCTCGTTCGCCAGATCGGCTCGGACCTCGACGAAGAGGCCGCATTCTATCGCATCGCAGACCTGGCCGTGGACGACGCGGGCAAGATCTACGTGCTCGACTCGGGCGATCACCGCGTGATCGTCTTCGACAGCGCGGGTCGGCGGCTCACCGCGTTCGGTCGCCGGGGCGGCGGCCCGGGCGAATTCACCTGGCCGATTCGAGTCGTGGTGGACAGCGTCGTACGCGTGTTCGATGCGGGCCAGAATCGGGTGAGCACGTTCGCACGCGACGGCTCGCACCTGGGAACGACGCGCCTGCCGAGCATCTCGGGCCAGAGGCTTTCGGGGTTCTTCCCACTGCGCGGGGGCCATGCTCTGGCCACGACGGCGCCGCGGTTCACGCACCGCGATGACGACGACCCGTACACCACGCTCCTCGCCGTGCGCCCGCCGTCGACCGTCACCGACACCCTCGCCCGCCATCGCGCGAGCGCGGCCCTGTACCACAAGCGGGACGCCTACGCCCCCTGGGGTCTCCTCGACACCGACCTGGGGGCGGGCGGGGCATGGGCGCTGTCCGGAGACTCGCTCCCCGCGATCGCGGACGGATACGAGGGCAAGGTGACGTTCTACCGGGTCTCGGAAGCCGGCTTCACGCGTGCGGCGGAAGTACGGCTGCCCGAGCGCGGCAGGCCGGTCACGGAAGCCGAGACGCGGACGATTCTCCAGGCCGCCGTCGAGAGAAGTGGCCTCAGAGCCGCGGACGTGGCCGTCCAGCTGCCGCCCTTGCGCTCCGCGGCCAGGGCGGCGCTCTTTTCGCACGCGGGGGAGCTATGGGTCCAGACCGGCGCAGAGGGCGGCGTAGCCCGTTGGTGGGTCGTCGACCCGACCCGAGATGCGATCCGCGAGGTTCGCCTGCCGGAGGGATTCGAGCTGCAGGTGGTGCGCGGCGATCTCCTCTACGGCACCGCCAGGACCGAGCTGGATGTGCCGGTCGTCCAGGTCTATCGACTACGTTGACGGACGATGGACGTCAGCGCACCGGGGGCCACCGCAGGCACGCCGCAAATAGTCGCCTGGGGGCAACACCAACACTCCGGCCAGATGCTGGCCGAAGCAGCGGCCGAAGTGCCGGAAGTCGCCCGTGATGAGGTGGGTGCAGCCGGCCAGGACGGCGCCGGCACCAATAGGCCGGTCCTTATCGGGCAGGTCCACGCCCTCGAGCGCGGATTCCGGGAGCGTACCGACCGGAACGACTTCGACATATTCGAGGAGCTCCCGGAGCCGGTGCCGCGGCTCTCGCCCCTCCCGATTGCGGCCGACCTCCTCCACGGCGTACCACGGCGTGACGAGTGTCACTCCTTCCCGTGGCCAGAGTGCACGGGCGCCCGCGTCCTCGATGTAGCCCGTGGAGAACAACACGTTCGCATCGACGGAGAGCCGATCCACGCGTGCTATGGACTATGGGCGACAATCCCCGACCGTGTCCGGATCCGATCCGACCCTGACCCAGGCCTCGCCCCTGCCGGCCAGTCGATCCAGAACGGCCGGACTCGCGGCAAGGCCGCACAGTTCGACGCTCGCCACAATACGCGAGCGGCGCACGCCCGGGCGGTGACTCTCGTCACCGCCCCGCGCACGCCGCTCAGCCCGCGCTCCCGGCCAGGAC
>CALCID010000130.1 GCA_937907535.1 uncultured bacterium
CGTACGTGTCCCGCAGCTCCGGGTCGCTCCCCCGGAGCAGCCCGACCACGTTCGGGGCGTATTCGTTCTCCTCCACAACGGGCACGGTAAGGGAAGCCGACGCGCCCTGGAGGGCGACCGGCGCCCGCGCGGCCCGCAGCGAGTCCAGGTCCCGGCCGGCCACGCGGACGAGCTCCCGTCCGGCTCCGGCGGAGAGATACGCCGCCGGCGGACGCTGGGACGCGGCCACGCTCCGCGCCGTGGCCGTGGCCTCTTCCCGGATCAGCGCTTCGGACACCCCGGCATCCATGATGAAGACGACGGCGGCCGCGCCGACTTCCTGGGCGATCCGCCGCCCCCGTAGCGCAACCGGCCTCCAATCCTGCGGCCGGGCACCCGGCAGCTCGAGAACCAGGACCGCGCCCCGGGCGGTTGCCGCGGCCCCGGAATCCAGCCGCTCGACGTCGCCTCCGTAGACGAGCGCGCCGCCCGCGCTCTCCGCGCCGCCGGGCGCAACGAAGTACTCCCGGCCGAACGCGAACGCCCGTTCGCCGCCGGGTCCGCTCACCCGGATCGTCACCCCCTCCGTCCGGACCGCCCGCCGCATGAGCGGGTAGCGCTGCAGGTAGCCATCCGAGTCGCCCGCCGGCTCCAGCCCGTAGCGTTCGAACTCCCGGGCAATGTACGCCGCGGCCATCTCCAGGCCCGGGCTCGGCGTGTCCCGGCCCTTCAACTCGTCGCTGGCAAGGTAGGCGATGTGCGCCCGGATACCGTCAGCCGTGATCTGCTCGGCCGCCGCGGCGGCAGGCGACCCGGCCCGGGTCGCCCGGCCCCGCGCCTCGCTCACGGCACCGCTCTCCTCCTGGCCCGTAGCCGCGCCCGGCGGCACCGCCGGCGCCCGGCACGCCGCCGCCGCCAGGGCGAGCAGGGCAAGACTGGCTCGAACGTTCATCCTGTATCCGCTCCTCGTCGCGAAACGGCCCGCGCCTTGCGCCGTGACCAGCGCGGGTCCGCTGCCGGCACCGCCGGCCGCGGGAAGATAGCGTGTTCGCCGCCTTCGTGCCAACCCGGCCGATCTTCTGCGGGGTCCCGGTGTAGACCATCCCACGCGACGATCATCCGGGCGTTGATTGACCCCTCGGGAGAACCCTGCTAAGTTGTTGTGATTTATGGATGGAACCACTACCCAACGCGCGCGCCGCGCCGGCCGCATAGACCTCCTCGGCCCGGCCGAGCTCGCCTCCCTCGGCGGGCTCGAGTTCGTCGCACGCCACGTCGTTGAAGGGTTCCTCGCGGGGCTGCACCGGTCTCCGCACAGGGGCTTCTCCGTCGAGTTCGCCGAGCACCGGATGTACCAGCCCGGCGACGACCTGCGCTACGTCGACTGGCGCATGTACGGGCGGAGCGACCGCTACTACATCAAGCAATTCGAGGAGGAGACGAACCTCCGGGCCTACCTGCTGGTGGACGCGAGCGCGTCCATGGCATGGTCGTCCGCGCCCGGCCAGCTCCCGCCGAAGCTGTGGTACGCGAAGCAGCTCGCGGCGAGCCTCGCGCTCCTGCTCCTGCGACAGGGCGACTCGGTCGGGGTGATCGCGTTCGACGAGGCGATCCGCGCGCACGTGAGGCCATCCGGCGGCCGGCGGCACTGGTACGACGTCGTGCACGCGCTGGACACGGTCCAGGCCAGCGGCCGGACGGAGGCGGGCTCGGCGCTGCGGGACGTGGCCGGCCGTCTCAGCCGGCGTGGGCTCGTGATCCTCTTCTCGGACCTCCTCGTGGATCCGGAGGCGACCCGGCTCGCGCTGCGCTTCCTCCGCCACCGCGGCCACGAGGTGCTGGTCTTCCATCTCCTGGATCCGGGCGAGCGGGAGCTGCCGGGGATCGGCGATGCCCGTTTCGTGGACCCGGAGACGGGGGAGGAGCTGCCGGTGAGCGTGGCCGACCTGCGACTCGAATACCGTGAGGCGGTCGAGCGCGCCCTGATGGAGTGGCGGCAATCGCTCGAGCCGTACGGCGTGGAGTACGCCCTGATCGAGACGGACCGGGCGATGACGCACGCGCTGCGACTGTACCTCAGAAAGCGGGAGCGGTTGGGCTGATGGGTTTCTTGACGCCGTCACTGTTGTTCCTCGGCGCCGCGGTCGCGGTGCCTCTCATCCTGCACCTCTTCCAGCGGCATCAGGGGCCGCGCGTCGTGTTCCCCGCCCTGCGGTACCTCCGCCGGGCGGAGCGGGAGCATGCGCGCCGCATCAAGCTGAGGCAGTGGCTGCTCATGGCGCTGCGCATGGCCGCGCTGGTCCTGCTGGCACTGGCCGCGGCGCGGCCGTTCGTGCGGCAAGGTGGAGGCAGCCACGAGCCCACGGCGGTGGCGATCGTGCTGGACAACTCGTTGAGCAGCGGCCTGGTCGACGGTGACCGGCGGGTCCTGGACGAATTGAAGCGCCGCGCCCTCGAGGTCCTCGCCATGGCGGGCCCGGATGACCGGTTCTGGCTGATCCGTGCGGCCACGCCGTGGGAAGCGGCGGTGCCGGGGGATGCGGCGTCGACGGCGGAGCGGGTCCGGGCGACGGAGCCGGTGGCTGCCGCCGCGGACCTGGCGGCTGCCCTGGCCCGGGCACGGACGCTCCTCGCTGCGGGCGCGGAGGGCCGCGCCACCGAGATCCACCTCCTGAGCGACCTCCAGGCGACGTCCATCGTGGGCGCCCTCGAGGCGCCGCCGGACGCACCTCCGGTCATCGTGTGGGCCCCGCGCTCCACGCCGCCGCCGAATGCGGGCATTGCCTCCGTTCAGGTGGGCGGCGGCCTCGCGCCGCGGGCGGGCGAGCGCTCCACGGTGGATGTGGCGCTGGCCGGCTCGCGCGCGGCCGACACGCTCACGGTGCGCCTGGCGCTGGAAGGCCGCCTGAGCGGCGCCGCGACCGCAGAAGGGTCCGGCGTGGCCTCGCTCCCCTTCCCCGCGCGGACGGAGGGGATCGTGACCGGCTGGGTCGAGCTGGAACCCGACGCACTGCGCGGCGATGACCGCCGCTACTTCGCGGTCCGCGTCCAGCCGCCCCCCACCGTGGCGCTCACGGAGCCGGTCGCGTTCGTGCAGGAGGCGCTGGACGTGCTCACAGAAGCCGGCCGGGTCCGCCGGACGGATCCCGGTGCCGCGGAGGTCCTGCTCGCGCCCGGGGCGGCCGGGATCGGCCGGATCCGGCCGGGCCAGACGCTGGTGATCCTCGCGCCGACCTCGTCCCTGGAACTGGCCGCGGCGAACAACCGGCTGGCGCAGCTGGGTGTGCCCTGGCGGTTCGGCCAGCCCCGGACCGGGGGCGAGGCGCGGTTCGAAGCCGTCGCGGGGGACAACCTGAGCCGATCGCTGGAAGAGGTGCGGGTCCGCGAGTACTTCCCGCTGGAGCCCGTGGGGGCCGTGGCGGCCGGTAGCGCCTCGTCCGGCACGATGGCGGCGGCAGACTCGGTGCTGCTCCGCCTGCGCGACGGCTCGCCATGGGCCGTCCGCGGCGACCACCCGGCCGGAGGCCGCTACGTCATCCTCGCCTCGGCCCTGACGCTGGAGGCCACCTCGCTCCCCACCAGTGCGGCCATGCTCCCGCTCCTGGACCGGATGATCGGCCCGTGGGCCTCGACCGAGTCCGGGATGACGGAGGCCGAACCGGGGACCGTGCTCGCCCTGCATCCGCGGGCGAGGCGGATCGAGCGGCCCGACGGCAACACGGACGCCGTCGAGGGTGGCGCCCGCTATCGGGTCCCTGCCCTGCCCGGCATTTACCGCGTCATGGGGGACGCCGGCTTGATCGAGGCGTTCGCCGTCAACCCGCCGGTATCCGAGTCCGATCTGACCCGGCTCGAGCCGCGGCGCCTGGCGGCGGCCCTCCCGGGCTGGACGCTCCGCCTGGCGGATGACGCCGACAGCTGGGCTCGCCACGTCTTCCAGCGGCGGCTCGGCCGTGAGATCTGGCGCCCGCTCCTCATCCTCGCCCTCGCTCTGCTGCTCGTGGAGGCGCTCGTCGCGTCCGCCGGGCGGCTCGGCGAGCGGCGCGCCCCGGTCGGGCAGCCCGGCGACGGGCGCCCGATCCCGGGCAACGATCCCGTGATCCGAGGGGCAGCCGGCGCTCCGGCCGCAGCCCGTGAACCCGTACCCTCCAGCGCCCGGTCGGCGGCTTCCTGATCGTGGCACACCAGACCTTGATCGGCGCGATGCGGCGCCAGCCGGCGTACTCGCAGCTCCTCGCCCGGCTGCCCGGCCCCGCCACCACGCTGCGAGTCGGCGGGCTGCCCGGATCCGCATCCTCTCTGCTCGTTGCGACCCTGGCGGCGGACTCGCCCCACCGCCTCTGGCTCGTGGCCGTCGGTACGCCCGCCGAGGCCGAGCTGGTGGAGGCGGACCTCCAGGCGCTCCTCGGCCCGGGCCACGCGAGTCTCTACCCCCAGCGGGAGGCCCTGCCCTACGAAGCCGAGGAGCACCACCTCGAGGTCAGCGCGCTCCGCGTCGAGGCGCTCGAGGCGCTCCTCGCCGGCCGCACCCGCATCCTCGTCACCACGTACCGCGCGCTCCAGGAGCTCGCCGACATGCCCACGGGCCTTGCCGAGCTCCGGCTCCGGATCGCGGTGGGCGACCAGATCCGGCCCCAGGACCTGGCGGATCGCCTGGATGCCCTCGGCTTCACCCGAACGGCGATCGTCGAAGGCGTGGGAGAGTATGCCCTCCGGGGCGGGATCGTGGACCTCTTCGGGTTCGGTTCGCCCGAGCCCGCCCGCATCGAGTTCTGGGGTGACGAGGTCGTCTCGATCCGCAGCTTCGACATCCTGGACCAGCGCTCCACCGGGGACCTCCGGCAGATCGATGTCCTGCCGGTGGACCTGCGCAACGCCCAGGATTCCGTGCGCGACGACGTCGGCGGCAGCGTTCGTCGCTCGATCCTCGACCTCCTCCCGGCCGAGACCGTCCTCGTCGAGCTCGAGACCGACGCCGCGGACGAGATCTTCGACCGGACCTGGACCGAGGTCCAGCAGCTCCATCAGGCCGAACTCCGGGTCCGCCAGCGCGCCGGCGATCCCCGGCCGCCCGAGCCGCCGGAGCGGCTCTTCCTCGCGCCGGACACCGCCCGGGCGAAGATGGACGCCTACGGCCGCGTCCTGGTGGTACCGGCGGCCGAGGCCGAGATCCGCTTCGACGCCCGGGAGCCCGAGGCCGTGGACCGGGACATGGAGCGGCTCTCCGCCCTGCTCCGGGTCGGCGCGGCGCGCGGCGAGGACACGATCATCCTCTGCGACAACGCGGGTCAGCTCGAGCGGCTCGAGGAGCTCCTCGCGCCGGACGGCCGACTTCCGCCCCGCACCACCCTGGCCCTGGAGCCCGTGGCCCGCGGCTTCGTGCTCGAAGGCGCGGACCCGCCGGTCCGCGTGCTCACGGACCACGAGATCTTCCAGCGCGCGCGGCGGCTCCGGCGCGGAAGGAGGTTCCGCGGCGCCGTCGCCCTGGAGAGTCTCGCCCAGCTCCGCCCCGGCGACTACGTGGTCCACCTGGACCACGGAATCGGCCGGTTCCTGGGGCTCGAGCGCGTACGCGTGGCCGACACCGAGCTCGAAGCCCTCGCCATCGAGTACGCCGGCGGCGAGATCCTCCGCGTCCCGGTCTACCGCCTGGATCTGATCGAGCGCTGGGTCTCGGATTCCGATGACGTCGCCCCGCCGAAGCTCCACAAGATCGGCGGCAAGACCTGGCGTACCCTGCGCAGCCGGACCGAGAAGGCGATCCAGGAAATGGCCATGGAGCTGCTGGAGCTGTACGCGGCCCGGCAGCTCGCCACGCGCCGTCCGTATCCGCCGGACACGCGCTGGCAGAAGGAGATGGAGTCCAGCTTCCTCTACGAGGACACGCCGGACCAGCGCCAGGCCACCGCGGACGTCAAGCGGGATCTCGAATCCCCGCACCCCATGGACCGGCTCCTCTGCGGGGACGTGGGCTACGGCAAGACGGAGGTCGCGATCCGGGCGGCGTTCAAGGTCGCGCAGGACGGCCGCCAGGTCGCCGTGCTCGCGCCCACCACCATCCTGGTGGAGCAGCACCTCCGGACCTTCCGGCAGCGCCTGGCCGGGTTCCCGGTGCGGATCGAAGCGCTCTCGCGCTTCCGCACGCCGCGCGAGCAGCAACGGATTCTCGCCGCGCTCGCGGCCGGCGAGGTCGACATCGTCATCGGCACCCACCGGCTCCTCGAACCCGACGTGCAGTTCCGGGAGCTCGGGCTCCTGATCATCGACGAGGAACAGCGCTTCGGCGTCAAGCAGAAGGAGCGGCTCAAGTCGCTCAAGCACACCGTGGACGTCCTCGCCATGACGGCCACGCCCATCCCGCGCACGCTCCACCTCTCGCTGGCGGGGCTCCGCGATCTGTCCCTGATCCAGACCCCGCCCCGGGACCGCATGCCGGTGGTCACCCACGTACTGCCCTGGGTCGATGAGGTCATCGAGGACGCCATTCGCCGCGAGCTCGACCGCGGCGGCCAGGTGTTCTTCGTCCACAACCGGGTGCAGACCATCCAGGCCGTGGCCGACCGCGTCCGCACGCTCGTCCCGGATGCGACCATCGCGGTGGCCCACGGGCAGCTCCCGCCCGTCGAGCTCGACGCGGTGATGCGCGCGTTCCTGGACGGCTCCGTCCAGATCCTGGTCACCACCGCGATCATCGAGAACGGCCTCGACGTGCCCACGGCGAACACGCTGATCGTGGACCGGGCAGACCAGTTCGGGCTCGCGCAGCTCTACCAGCTCCGCGGGCGTGTCGGCCGCTCCCACCACCGGGCGTACTGCTACCTGATCCTGCCGGAGTCCGCGAGCGACGACGCCGAACGCCGGCTCCGCGTGCTCGAGCACTACACCGAGCTCGGCAGCGGCTACGCCATCGCGCTGAAGGACCTGGAGCTGCGGGGCGCGGGTAACATCCTGGGTGCGGAACAGTCCGGGTTCGTCCACGCCGTCGGGCTGGATACGTACACCCGGCTCCTGGAAGAGACGATCCGTAGACTCCGCGGCCAGGCCGAGACCGACAGGTACCCGCCGCCCGAGGTCTCCATCGAAGGCGGGGCGTACCTGCCCAACAGCTATGTTCCGGAGCCAGCCCAGAAGCTCCACCTCTACCGGAGGCTCTCGCGCGTCGAGTCCACGGCGGAGGTCACGGCGATCCGGGAGGAACTGCGGGACCGGTTCGGTCCGCTGCCGCCCGAAGTCCAGCGACTGCTCGATGCGGCCGCGCTCCGCCTGCTCGGCGCGCGGCTCGGCGTCGAGACGATCCTGGTCCGGGATCGGGAGGCGCGGATCAACTTCCGGGAAGGCGTGGTGCCGAGGCTCGCCGCGCTCCAGAGCGCGTTCCGGGATCAGCAGCTCGACGTGGAAGTCCGGCGGCCCATGCCGCTTTCGCTCGTGCTACGCCGCCAGGGCGGCGAGCCCATCGTCAGCACGCTCGCTGACGCACTCGAACTCCTTGCGGCCGACCGCGCCCGTGCCGCCTGATGCGGAGGCATCTGGAACGCGCCCGGATCC
>CALCID010000131.1 GCA_937907535.1 uncultured bacterium
GCGAAGACCGCCCCGCGCTCGTGCTCGACCCGGTAAGGTGGCCTTGCCGCGAAGGCTACCCCGTGCCCCGCGGTCGACCCGGCAGGTAACCCTGCCGCGAAGGCTGCCCCGTACTCGTGCTCGTGCTCGTGCACGACCCGGTAAGGTGGCCTTGCCGCGAAGGTTGCCCCGTGCTCGTGCTCGTGCTCGTGCACGACCCGGTAAGGTGGCCTTGCCGCGAAGGTTGCCCCGTGCTCGTGCTCGTGCACGTGCTCGACCCGGAAAGGTAGCCTTGCCGCGAAGGTTGCAACCGCCTATGCCCCGAGACTTCCACAACCTTTACGCCCACGGCCTGATCCGGGCCGCCGTCTGCGTGCCCTTCGTGCGGGTCGCCGACCCGGCGTACAACGGGGAGCGCACCATCCAGCTCGCCCGCCGCGCGTCCGATCTCCGCTCCGCGGTCGCGCTCTTCCCGGAGATGGGGCTCTCCGCGTACAGCAACGATGACCTGTTCCACCAGGACGCGCTCCTGGACGCGACCCGGGAGGCGCTCGGCCGTGTGGTCGAGGCGAGCCGTGCGCTCACGCCCGTCCTGATCGTGGGCGCGCCGCTCAGCTTCGGCGGTCGGCTGTACAACTGCGGCGTCGTGATCTATCGCGGGCGGATCCTGGGCGTGGCGCCGAAGACGTACCTGCCGAACTACCGGGAGTACTACGAGGCGCGGCAGTTCACGTCGGCGAGGAACGCGCCGATGCGGGAGGTGGAGCTGCTCGGCCAGACTGTGCCCTTCGGCAACGACCTGATCTTCGAGGCCGAGAACGTCCCGGGCTTCGCCCTCTTCGTGGAGGTCTGCGAAGACGTCTGGGTCCCGGTCCCGCCGAGCACGTACGCGGCGCTCGCGGGCGCGACCGTGCTGGCGAACCTCTCCGCCAGCAACGTGACGATCGGCAAGTCCGAGTACCGCCATGCGCTCTGCGCGAACCAGTCCGCCCGTTGCCTGGCGGCGTACCTGTACTCCGCGGCCGGGTTCGGCGAGTCGACCACGGACCTGGCGTGGGACGGCCAGGCCATGATCTACGAGAACAACGACCTGCTGGCCGAGGCCGAGCGCTTCTCGGACACCGAGCAGGTCATCGCCGCGGACATCGACCTCGAGCGGCTCCTGCAGGACCGCATGCGGATGAACACGTTCGGCGACGCCGTGGGCGCCCACCTCGACCGCGTGCGCGCCATGCGCCGGGTGCGCTTCGCGTTCGAGGTACCGGAGGGCGACACCGGCCTGCTCCGGCCCGTCGAGCGGTTCCCCTACGTCCCGGCCGACCCGGCCGCCCGGGACGAGCGCTGCTACGAGGCCTACAACATCCAGGTCCAGGGCCTCATGAAGCGCCTCCGTCACACCGGGCTCGACCGTGTGGTCATCGGCGTCTCCGGCGGGCTGGACTCGACCCAGGCCCTGATCGTGGCCGCCAGGACCATGGACCGGCTCGGGCTGCCGCGCACGAACATCCTGGCGTACACCATGCCCGGCTTCGCCACGAGCGAGGTCACGCTCGCGAACGCCCACGCCCTCATGCAGGCACTGGGCGTGACCGCGTCGGAGATCGACATCCGCCCGTCATGCATGCAGATGTTCCGGGACATCGGGCACCCCTTCGCGCAGGGCGAGCCGGTCTACGACGTGACGTTCGAGAACGTTCAGGCCGGGGAGCGGACGTCCCACCTCTTCCGGCTCGCGAACCACCACCGGGCGCTCGTGGTGGGCACCGGCGACCTGAGCGAGCAGGCGCTCGGCTGGACCACGTACGGCGTGGGCGACCACATGTCCCACTACAACGTGAACGTGTCGGTGCCGAAGACGCTGATCCAGCACCTGATCCGGTGGGTCATCGAGACGCGGCAGTTCGGCGAGGAGGCGAGCCGGGTGCTCCAGGCGATCCTGGACACCGAGATCTCGCCGGAGCTGGTGCCGGCCGGGGAGGGCCAGGCGGCCGGCGGCCCGGCGCAGCGCACCGAGGAGATCATCGGCCCTTACGAGCTCCAGGACTTCAACCTCTACTACATCACGCGCTTCGGCTTCCGGCCGAGCAAGGTCGCGTTCCTGGCGTACCACGCGTGGCGGGACCGGGAGCGCGGCCGCTGGCCGGAGGGGATCCCGCCCGAGCGGCGTCGGGAGTACGACCTGGCCATCATCAAGAAGTGGCTCGAGGTCTTCCTGTACCGGTTCTTCCAGACCAGTCAGTTCAAGCGGTCCGCGCTCCCCAACGGTCCGAAGGTCGGGTCGGGCGGCTCCCTCTCCCCCCGCGGGGACTGGCGCGCCCCGAGCGATTCCGAGGCGGCCGCCTGGCTGGCGGAGCTGCGCGCCAACGTGCCAGATTGAGAGCGCGTGGTCGGCGCCGCGGCGGAACCGCGGACGCGGCACGGCGTATTTCCGCGAGCCATTCCCCGCTGTCCCGCGGCCGCGCCGGACGCCGCGCGGCCGCCGGGCTGGAAACGATCGGCGGAGACCGACGCGGCTCCGGCGCCGGTTCGATGGCACGGCTACGACTGGGCGCTAGGGCGCATCTCGAGAGCCCGCGGACCTGATTGAGGAGTGCGAGTCCCATGACGACACGGTCGATCCGCGATTGGATCATCGAGCACGACGACCGCTGGCTGTTCATCATCCTGTACGTCGGGCTTGCGGTCGTGCTATCCGTGTGGATCAGCCTCTTCTGGCTGATCGTGGTCGTGGCCGGACACTTCGTGCTGGAATGGATCCGTCAGTCGCACCTGCGCCCGCACGGCCGGGGAATCTTCTGGGAGGTGCTGTGGGAGCTGAAGCTGGACATCGCCCTCGTCCTCTTCGCCCTGGCGCTGACCCTGTACATGAACGTGCTCCTCGGCGTGGTCGGGCTGAGGTCCGCGACCAAGCTCGGCGCGATGAGCCGGGCCGGCACCCGGTTCGCGGCGTGGGAGCGCACCTTGCGTGGCCTGCTCCTTTCCGCGGACGACGCCGCCCAGGTCGTCCGCGCCGTGACCATCCGCGCGGCCCGGCGAGGGCGCCCCGCGGCCGCCGCGGTCGCCGTGGCGGCTGAGGCCGGGATGACTCCCATGCCTGCGGCGGCACCGCTCGATCCCCAGACCGAGCGCCTCCAGCGCTGGGGCGGATGGGCCGGGGAGTGGGGGCTCGGGGATCGGATCACCGTGGGCCTCGCCGTGGCGTGCGTGCTCCTGATCCTGGCCGCTCCGTGGCTCACGGATCACACGTACATGACCGCGGTCATGACCATGGCCGGCGAGCTCCACCCCTTCCCCGCCGCCACGCTGGAGTGACCGGCCGACCGCGCTCGCCGTGCCCCTGTGCCGACCGGGTGCGCTGCCCCGTCGGCCACGGCCTGAGCCCGGCCATGTCGCCGAGATAGCCGGCCGCCACCGCTCGCGCCGACGGACACTGCCGCCCACGCCCGGCGCCGCTCACGGATTTCGAAACCCCGTCGCTCTCACGGAGATAGACGCACCATGACCATACAGGCGATCAATCCGGCGACCGGCGAAAAGCTCGCCGATTACCCGCTGATCTCACCGGAAGAGGCGGCCCGCGCCATCGAGGCCGCGCACGAGACATTCCTCGAATGGCGCCGCACCGCTCCGGCCGAGCGCGCAGATCGACTCCGCGCCGCGGCCCGGACCCTCAGGAGCGAAGTCCAGGAGCTGGCGGTCCTCATGGCCCGCGAGATGGGCAAGCCCGTGCGCGAGGGGCGCGCGGAGATCGAGAAATGCGCCCTGGCCTGCGAGTACTACGCGGAGCACGGCGAGGCATTCCTGCGCCCGGAGCCCGTGGAGACGGACGCCCGGCGCAGCTACGTGGCATTCCGGCCGCTCGGCGTGATCCTCGCGATCATGCCGTGGAACTTCCCGTTCTGGCAGGTCTTCCGCTTCGCCGCGCCCGCCCTCATGGCCGGCAACGTCGGCATCCTGAAGCATGCCTCCAACGTCCCCGGATGCGCCCTCGCCATCGACCGCATCCTCCGCGAGGCGGGCTTCCCGGAGCACGCGTTCACCACGCTCCTGATCGACACGGAGCATGTAGGGAGCATGATCGAACACCCGCTCGTGCGCGCAGTCACGCTCACCGGGAGCACGCGCGCCGGCAAGGCCGTGGCGGCACAGGCGGGCGCCGTCGTCAAGAAGACCGTGCTCGAGCTCGGCGGGAGCGACCCGTACCTGATCCTCGAGGATGCGGACCTGGAGGCCACGGTCGAGACCTGCGTGGCGAGCCGGCTGATCAACTCCGGCCAGAGCTGCATTGCCGCGAAGCGGTTCATCGTGGTGGACGCGGTGCGGGAGCCGTTCGAGCGGATGTTCGTGGAGCGGATGCGGAACGTGGTCATGGGGGATCCGCTGGACGAGCGGTCCCAGATCGGGCCGCTGGCCCGCCACGACTTGCGGGACGAGCTGCATCGGCAGGTGCGGGAGAGCGTGGAGCGCGGCGCGCGGCTGCTCCTCGGCGGCGAGGTCCCGCCGGGCCCGGGCGCGTTCTATCCGCCCACGGTCCTGACGGACGTGAAGCCAGGGATGCCGGCCTATGAGGAGGAGCTGTTCGGGCCCGTGGCGGCGATCATCCCGGTGCGGGACGAGGCCGAGGCGATCCGTGTGGCGAACGACTCTTCGCTCGGGCTGGGCGCGGCGGTCTTCACCCGGGACGTGGCGCGAGGCGAGCGGATCGCCGCGGAGGAGCTCGAAGCGGGCAACTGCTTCGTGAACGCGTTCGTGCGGTCCGACCCGCGGCTCCCCTTCGGCGGCATCAAGGAGAGCGGCTACGGCCGGGAGCTCTCCCACTTCGGGATGCGGGAGTTCCTGAACATCAAGACGGTCTACGTGGCGGACACGGGGAACGGGTCGGGGGCCCGTTCGTCCGGCGGTCCCGCGGCCGGCGAGCAGGCGATCGAGTAGCGGGAGGGGCGGCCTCGAACCTGCCGGCTTCCGGGTCGCGGCCGGGCCGGCCGGGCGTGCCGGATCGCCCGACCACCCTGCGCCGGACCGGTCGAGGTCGCCATGCCCCATTGCGGAGCCGGCGTCATCCGCGCGGGTAGCGCCGGCCCGCGAAGCTCGCCGTGCGACGTCGCCTACCGGAAATCCCGGGACCGGTAGGCGATCGGCCGGGCCGGCAGACGCCGGAAACGCTTCCCCACCACGTTCACCACCCGGTCATCCTTCTCCAGAACGCCCTCCACGATCAGGAACGGCGAGAACTTCACCACCTCGCGGTTGCGCTCGTAGGTGCGGGCGGGGACGATCACGTTGACGAAGCCGGCCTCGTCCTCGAGGAGCACGAAGACGGTGCCCTTCGCGGTTTCCGGGTGCTGGCGCGTCACCACGAGCCCGGCCACGACCACGTTGGCGCCGCTCCTGAGCGCGGAGAGCCCATCGCTCGGGGTGACGCCGACCTCCCGCAACCGGTCCCGCAGGAACTCCATGGGATGGCCGTGGGTGCTGATCCCGGTGGCCAGGTAGTCCAGGAACACCAGCTCTTCGCCCTCGAGCTCCCGCGGGTCGAACGGGAGGGAGCGGGCGGGGGCCAGCGGGAGCGTATCCCCGGCGGCCCGCAACGCCTCCCAGGCGGCCTTGCGCCGACCCGGCTCGAACGCCTCGAAGGCCCCGGCGCGGGCCAGGTGGAGGGCTTCGGCGCGGGAGAGGCGGGCGCGGCGCACCACGTCGCCTATGGACGTGAAGGGCCGCTCCGCGCGGGCGGCCTGGAGCGCCTCCCGGGCGCGCTCGCCCAGGCCGCGGATGTACTTCCACCCGATGCGCACCGCGGGCTCGTCTCCCTCCAGCGTGCAGTCCCACTCCCCGTACCGCAGACACGGCCCCAGCACGGTCACGCCGTGGCGCCGGGCGTCGTGGACCAGCGTGGCGGGCGGGTAGAAGCCCATGGGCCAGGAATTCAGCAACCCCAGCAGGAACTCGGCCGGGTAGTGCGCCTTGAGGTAGGCCGTGGCGTACGCGATCAGCGCGAAGCTCCACGCGTGGGACTCGGGAAATCCGTAATTCGCGAAGCTGTACAGGTCTTCGGTGACCTGTCTCGCGATCTCCTCGGAAATGCCCCGGCTCACGATCCGGTTGCGCAGCCGCTCCAGGGCGGCGTGCAGCTTCGGCAGCTTCTTGCGGTGGCCCATGGCGCGACGCAGCTCGTCCGCCTCCGCGGCGCTGAACCCGCCCAGCGCCATGGCGATCGCCATGGCCTGCTCCTGGAAGATCGGGATGCCGTAGGTCCGACGCAGGATCGGCTCGAGCAGGGGGTGCGCGTAGCGGACGGGCTCGAGGCCGCGACGTCGCCTCGTGTAGGGGTGGACGAACCGCGCCTGGATCGGGCCGGGCCGGATCAGCGCGACCTGGACCACCAGGTCGTACAGCCGCTCGGGGCGGGTCTGGAGGATCGAGCCGATCTGCGCCCGGCTCTCGATCTGGAACGTGCCGACCACGTCGCCCCGGGAGATCATCTCGTACGTGGCCCGATCGTCCGTCGGCAGCCGGTAGAGCTCGAGCCGCTCGCCGGTGCGGCGCTCGATGGCGTCGAACGCAATGTGGATCGCGGAGAGCCCGCCCAGGCCGAGGAAGTCGAACTTCGGGACGCCGGCCGTGTCCAGGTCGTCCTTGTCGAACTGGAGGATGGTGCGGCCCATGTTCGTGTGCTCGACCGGGATGTACTCGCCGAGCGGCGCCGAGGAGAGCACGAATCCGCCGGGGTGCGTGCCGCGCATGCGGGGCACGTCGTCCAGCGCGCGCACCGCGGCCACCAGCGCACGGCCACGGGGGTCCGAGGCGACGTCGAGCCCCACGATCCCGGCGACCTCCTTCTCCAGCGCCTCCGCACCGTCCGCGGCGTGGTAGCGGTGCAGCCGCTTGGACACCTGGAACGCGAGCTCCGCCGGGTAGCCGAGGGCGCGCATCACGTCCTGCACGGCGCTCGGGGCGTGATACACGAGCGTGGTGCACGCGATGGCCGCATGCTGCCGGCGGTAGGTGCGGTACATGTAGTCCAGCACCTCCTCGCGCCGGTGCATCTCGAAGTCGACGTCGATGTCCGGCGCCTCCGTCTTGCCGTCCGTACGCACCTCGCTCAGGAAGCGCTCGAACAACAACCCGTGCCGCACCGGGTCCACCGCCGTGATCCCCAGGCAGTACGCCACTGCGGAGTTCGCGGCGCTCCCCCGGCCCTGGCAGAGGATCCCGCGGGAACGGGCGAAGCGCACCGCGTCCCACATGACGAGGAAGAAGCCGGCGAAGCCGAGGCGGCGGATCACGCCGAGCTCGTGCTCGAGCTGGGCGGCCTGGCGCTCGTCCACATCGCCCCAGCGCTCCCGGGCGCCGGCGTAGACCAGCTCCCGGAGGAACGAATCGTCATCGTAGCCCGGCGGAACCGGGAAGTTCGGGAGCGGCGGCCGCAGCCAGCGCAGATCGAAATGGCACTCCGCGGCGATGCGCCGGCTCTCCTCGAGCCCCGCCTCCCTCCCCTTCCACAACCGCGCCATCTCCTCCGGCCGCTTGAGCCGCCACTCGCCGTTCGGCAGGAGCATCCCCCAGGACGCGGCGGTATGCACGTCCACTCCGGCCCGGAGCGCGGTCAGCAAGTCGTGCACGAGCCGGCTGTCCCGGTCCAGGTAGCGCGGCTCGTTCGTCACGACCCACGGCACCCGCCCCCGCTCCGCCAGCTCGATCAGCGCCGCGGCCAGCGCCGCCTCCTCCCCCGACACGTGGTGGAGCTGGACCTCCACCGCGATCCGGCCGGCGAACACCTCGCGCCACCGGTCCAGCGCATAGGCCGCCTCCTCCGGACGCCTCGCCCGGATGAGCGACGCCAGCTCGCCCGTGGCCGGGCCCGTCAGCACGTGCAGCCCCCCCGACCTCGCCTCCACCTCCGCGAAGCTCAGGCTCGGACGCCCCCGCGGGCGAACCGCCGAACCGTCCTCCCACACCCGCAGATCCCCGACCCGCGACCGCGTCACCAGCGCCGCCAGGTTCCGGTACCCTTCTTCGTTCCGCGCCAGGAACGCCACCGGATATCCGTCCACCCGCAGCTCCGCGCCCACGATCGGCTTCAGCCCCTGCCGCTCCGCCTCCAGCACGAACCGGATCACGCCGCCCAGGTCTGCCGTGTCCGTCAGCCCGAGCGCCGCATAGCCGTACTCCGCCGCCCGCGCGACCAGCGCCTCCGGCGTGACCGCGCCGTCCCCGAACGAAAACGCGCTGCGCGCGCGCAACTCCACGTAGCTCATCCGCTCCACACCCCCGGTTCGGAAACCGCCTCCGCCGCGGGGTCGAGCTCCATGCCCGGGCCCCGGTTCCCGGTGCGCCTCGCCCCATCGCGTCCGGGCTGGCCATGCTGCTCGTCCGGGATCCCCGGCCGCCCTCGCAGGATCGCTTCCCCCCAGGCCACGCCCACCCGGTCCCGGCCGGCGCGATCGGAAGAGGCAGCCCCCCCGGCCGCTTGCGCCGCCGCTCGCTCCGGCACGGCCGGCACCGCCTTCGCCCGGACCGGGTACGACCGCGCCCGGCCCCCGCGGACCGGACAATATGCAGCGCGCGAGACCCGAACACAACCCGAAAGCGGTACGCGCCGCACGGCCGCTCGCCACGGCCTGCCGCGAGCCCTGCCGGGAACCTCCGGGAAGCGTTCCCGCCGGGGGAGCACGAGGCCGCCACATACGGCGCGCGGGGTGGCGCGTATCCGTTCGCCACGTTCTCTTGTGTCACCCCCGGCTCACCCGGAGGCGGGGGCCTCGAACGGAAAGGAGCGGAAGAGAATGGAGCAGCGCCTCGACTACGCCAGGGTGGCGCCGGACGGCCTCCGCGCCATGCTCGACCTCGAGCGGTACATCCGCGAGTGCGGACTGGAGCACTCGCTCCTCCACCTGGTGAAGCTGCGCGCGTCACAGATCAACGGCTGCGCGTATTGCGTGGACATGCATTCCAAGGATGCCCGCGCCGAAGGCGAGGAGGAGCAACGGCTGTACGCTCTGTCCGTCTGGCGCGAGACGCCGTTCTTCAGCGAGCGGGAACGGGCGGCGCTGGCATGGACGGAGGCGCTCACGCTCATCCACGACGAGCGCGGCGTCCCGGACGAGCTCTACAATGCCGTGCGGGAGCGGTTCTCGGAGAAGGAGCTGGTGGACCTGACCCTGGCCATCGTCGCGATCAACGGGTGGAACCGGATCGCCATGTCGTTTCGGCCCCCCGTGGGATCCTACCGGCCCGGCGCCATCGCGTCACGGTAAGGCCGGAGAACTACGAGCCGCGCGCGGTCGGAGTGGCGCCTCCCGGCGGGTCGCTCGCACCCCTCCGGGTTCGGCGCCCGGTACATGGCCCGCGCAACCACCGGAGGCTCATGACGATTTCCCCGGCGGCCACGTCGGGCTCCAACGGTCACGGGACGCGAGGTCCCCGGTCTGTCGCGCCCCGGGCGCACGCACCAGCCACGAACCCGGGAGAAACACGGCGGGGGCGCGAGCGATTCGCCCGCGCCCCCGCCCCCACCGCGGACGCCGGCCTCTCACCGGCTCACGCCCACCGCCTCTCCCGCTACGCGGGACTCGATCCACCGCGCCACCGCCGGGTGCGGCAGCAAGCCCTTGCCGTTGTAGACGATCGGGAGCCCTTCCAGATCCTTCGGGAACTTCTCGAGGCTGATCTGGCCCGTGCCGATCAGGATCGGCACCACGACCACGGGCTTCCCCGTCGCCTGGTGCTGGAGCGCGATGATCTCCCGGATCCGGCGGACCGCCTCGGCGCGCACCGGCCCGGCCGCGTCGTCCTGCACGAGCCCGACCTTCACGTCACGGAACCCCGTCATCCGCTGCACCCGGTCGGCGAGCGGACGGAGGTCCTCCATCCAGGCGGCGTAGTACTCCGACGCGTTCGGACCGTGGCCGATCAGGAAGAGCGCCTGCGAGGCCGGATCCTCCGCGAGGGAAAGCGCATGCTCGACGACGATCCCGGCGATCTCCTCAGCGCCGTCCAGCGCCGGCGTCACGCGGATCGGCACCGACACATTCGGCCGCTCGATCCCGGCCATGTGCAGGTGGTGCATCATGACCTCGTCGAGCGTGTCCGTCTCGCCCACCAGCCACCGGATCTGCTCGAAGTGCTCGCTGTGGCTCGAGACGAGCAGCGGCACGACCACGATCTCCCGCACCCCCGCCTCCACGAGCCGCCTGGCCACATCCTGGAACCGGTGCGTCTTCGCGCCAGGGCCCATCAGGTAGCTCACCTCCACCGGCCCGCCCGTGTTCGCCGTCTTGACCACGGCCTCGACCTGCGCGTTCCAGTCGGGGCCGGCGCCGTGCGCAATGACGATGGTTCCCACGGGCCCGGTCCCGTGCGCGTCGCTACGCAACGACGCGGCCGGCGGGTGCGTTGACGAATGTACGTGCTGCCAGGCCAGCACCGGTGTGGGAGCTGCGGCCGTGATAGCGATGAGCGCTAAAGCGATCCAGGATCGATGAGACATGTGTCTGCTACCTTCGCGGCAGAGCTACCTTGCCGGGTCGAGCACGAGCACGAGCACGTGCACGAGTACGGCGTCCCAGCCGTGCTACCTGCCGCATTGTACGTCCTTCGCCACTAGGGCACCGTCGAGTCGAGGGCGAAGGCAGCCTTCGCGGCAGGGCTGCCTCGCCGGGTCGAGCACGAGCACCGGGTAGCCTTCGCGGCAATGCTGCGTTGCCGGGTCGTGCACGAGTACGAGTACGAGCACGAGTACGGGGCAATCTTCGCGGCAATGCTACCTTGCCGGGTCGAGTCCGAGTCCGTGCCCGTGCCCGGGGCGCCGGTCAGCGCGGGCCGTCGCTCCGCCAGCCGAGACTGACGTGGAACTGGCGCTCGGCGAAGCCGGGCCACCGTTCTACGCGCGTGTCCAGCAGGTTGTCCACACCAGCGGCGATCTCGAAGCCGCGCGGGAGCGCCTGCGTCACCCGCAGGTCGATCCGCAGGAAGCCGTCCCGTTCCAGCACCTCGCCGCTCTCGGTCCGCTGCATCGGCGTGCGGCCCGTGTAGACCCCCGCAGCGCTCGCGCGCAGGCCGAAAGGCAGCGCGTACGACAGCGAGAGCCGACCGGAATGGGCGGGGCGGCCGAGCAGCTTCTCGCCCGTCGTCCGCTCCGCGTCCAGCCAGGCGTAACCCGCCTCACCCCGCAGCCCGTGCCACGTGGCGCCCGCCTCGAGCTCGATGCCCTGCGTGCGCCCGTCGTCGATGTTGCCGTAGGTGAAGAGCGTGACGCCCGCGGAGTCGCCCAACGTACGCGTCTCGATGAAGTCCGTGAAGCGGCTGTGGAACGCCTGCGCCCGCAGGTAGAGCCGGGACCCCGTCCACTCCACGCTCCCGGTCACGTTGACCGACGTCTCCGGCTGGAGATCCGGGTTCCCGCGCACCGCGTACGCCACGCCCGGCGAGATGTTCAGGAACTGCATGTACAGCTCCTTGAAGTCCGGGGCGCGATACCCGGTCCCGATGGACGCCCGCACCGCGAGGGACGGCGTGGTCCGCCAAAGCACGGCGAGCCGCGGCGTCCAGTGCGTGCCCCACGCCTCGCTCCACGAGAAGCGCGCGCCGGGAACCACGCGGAGCGGCCCGGAGACGAACGTGGCCTGCATGAACGGCTCGACCGTGTGCAGCGTGCGGGACTCGCCCTCCACCCGCGCCGACCGGATCGCGCGGCGCCGGGCCTCCACGCCCGCATCCACTGCGTGCTCGCCCATGTGCAGCGTGTAGGCGAGCTCCGCCTCGATCTCCCGCTGCACCTCCTCCTCGCCCGTTCCGGCAGTGGGCTCCGGCCGCGTCGACCGACGGGCCAGGTTCCGGAACTCGGTGACGTACAGCACGGGGGCGAAGCGGTGCGCGCCCGCCCGGCGGCTCCCGCCCACGCGCACCGACCACTGGCGGTTGTCCGCGAAGTCGTAGAGCTGCCCGTTCCGCGCGCGCTGCCGCTCATCGAGCACCAGCGCGCTCGCCTCCACGTGCCCCTGCTCACCGGACCAACGGAGCGTCGCCAGGCCGTCCCAGCGCTCGGTCCGGGCGCCGGACGTATCCGCCGCCCCGGGCGTCACCGCGATCTCCCGGCGCCCCAGCTCCGCCACGTAGCCGACCCGGCCGACGGCGCCGCGGGCGCCCGCACCGAAGTCCAGCCGGTCCGCGCTCCCCATCAGCACCTCGCCCCGCCACGCCCGCTCGCCACGTTCGCCCGCAGGCCGCGTGATCACGTTCACCACGCCGCCCATGGCTTCCGAACCGTACAGCGTGGACTGCGGCCCCTTCACCACCTCGATCCGCTCGACCGCCGCCGCGGGGATCCGGGACAGGTCGATCTGGCCGGACATCCGCCCGATGAACGGCTGCCCGTCGATCAGCACCAGCACCCGCTCGGAGCCCAGTCCCTGGAGCATGAGCCCCGCGCCCGCCGGGTGCCCGCCCTGCGGCTGGATCCCCGTCCGCTCGACCAGCACCGCCGCCACGTCGGATGCGCCGCTCCGCCGGATCTCCTCGGCGCTCACCACCTCCGTCGGCACCGGCACGTCCGCCAGCGCCTGGAGACGCCGCGTCGCCGTGACCACGAGAGCGTCGAGGTCGACCGCACGCGGAGTCAGGGCGACGTCGACCACGACCTCCCCCGCGCGCGTCACCTCCACCTCGATCTCACGCTCCGCGTACCCGAGGTGCTCGACCCGCAACCGGTGCGTCCCCGGCTCGAGACCGTCCAACCGGAACACGCCGTCCGCATCCGTCAGCACGGCACGGCCGGCTCCGGCCACGACCCGCACGACCGCGGACGACACCGCGACCCCCGTACCGGCCTCCGTGACCCTCCCCCGCACCACCCCGCCCCGCTGCGCGGCGACGGGCGCGTGGAGCAGCACGGCCGCAACCATCGCCACCCAGGCCCACAGGAAGCGGACCGGGCATCTCCCTTCTCCCGCGCGCCCCGGGCGGTCCAGCCCCCGCACCGGGAGCTGGACGCTACGTCTGCTCTCGACCATCGTCGCCTCCCCTCAGTCCGTGAGACGCGCGTAGCGCATCGTCACGTGCCGGGACCGGCCCGAGGTCGGCTCGTAGTACGAGATCAGCTGGACCTTGTAGACCGTCGACCCGCGCTTCACCAGGTAGACGTCGTACGTCGGCCAGATCTGGTGGTCGTTCCCCGTGATGTTGTACCGGTACCAGGGATGCGCCGCGAACGCGCCGCCGAACGTGTCGCCCCGGTACAGCGTCCCCATGTCCGACGCATCCGTGATCCCGTCGAACGGCTCGTCCACCACCACCGCGCCCGCTGCGCCGCTGCCGCTCACCCCGCCGTTCAGCCGGATCGTCCAGCCCTCGAACAGCAGGTCCCAGTCGGACGCGTCAGACACCTGGCCCCGGGTCAGGCTGAAGTAGACGGGCGCGCCCGCCGACACCTCCACCGTCGCGGTCTGCGCCGCGCCCATCGCCGCGCCGCTCCCGGGCTGTACCGCGAACTCGAAGGTGACCCGACCCATCGCCGTCTGCGTCGATCCCTCGAGCCCCGTGATGTGAAGCTTCGCGTACGACTGCCCGTCCGCCGTCCGCAGCTTCCAAACCCGGTCCGGGTTCGCGCTCACCACGTGCGTGGTCGGGTTGTACGCGTACCACCCCTGCAGCGCCGGCACGAGCGCATCGCTCTCCCACGCACTCGCATCCGACGGTATGTCCGCCGCGGTCACCGCCTCGAACGCCGCCAGCCCGTCCATCGCCGTGAGCTGGCCCACCTGCGCATCCGTCAGGTTCGCGTTCGCGCAGATGCAGTGCGCGACCACGTCGGCCGGCCCGGCGGCGCCGCCATTCAGCATCACCGCCGTCCCGAAGAACGCTATGTCCCACTCGGTCGAGCTCGCCGGGTTCGAAACCGTCACCTGCCGCGCCTCGTCCCCCAGTGCCACGTATGCCCAGCTCTGCGAGGCGTCCACCCGCATCTCCGCCGGGCCGTCCGGCCGGCCGTTGTCTGGCGAGGTGGAGTCGTCGCTGCAGGCAGGGAGTGCGAAACCGAGGGCGAGGGTGAGGACCGCGATTCGAGCTTGACGAGCCGTGCTGTATCGTTGAAAGCGCCTCATGGGAATCTCCGCGCTTGTCTGACATTGAAAATCATTCTCAACGACGGTGCAACGTTGCCAGGACCCGGACCCGTTGTCAAGGGGTGGCGCCGCACCGATCGCCGTGCCCCACGGCCGCCGATTCGCGCGCAATGACGCCACGAACGCCCATACGCCGCGACCGACGGACGCCCCGCGACCCCGGGCCCGGACCCGATCGCCATCGCAACCGTCCCTGGAAGGACCTATTGCCTTATGACGGTTTCTTGTTCAGAACCCTCACAGGGCGGGTGTCGAATCGGCCCGGCGACGCCGTCGTCGAGACCACGCCAACGGAAATCGAGCGCACGAAGCGCCGGCCGACCGCCGGGCCGCCGCGGGTGACGGCGCCCGCCCGACACCGCCGCCCGCACGGGCGCTGACGTATCGACCGCGCCGGACCGCCCACGTCTACCACGACGAGCCTGGCCGCGATCCCCTCCCTTCCCTGGCCACGATCACCGGCCACCTCGACGATCGCTCCGCCATACCCACCCGCCGCCGGATCCAACGCCCGCCTATCACCCGCCAACCACGACCTCATCGCACACCCTCGCCCGTGACCCACCGCCAGGCGAACACGCTCCACACCATCGCATGCGGAGCCCCGCCCGTTCAAAACCCACAACCAGCTCCCTTACCCACCTACCCAACCCTCCCCCCGACCCGCGAAGCTCACGCTACCCGTGCTCGTGCTCGTGCTCGTGCTCGACCCGGAAAGGTTGCCCCACCGCGAAGGCTGCCCCGTGCTCGTGCTCGTGCTCGTGCACGACCCGGCAAGGTAGCTTTGCCGCGAAGGCTGCCCCCTCGTCCGTTTCTTGCACCGCCAGCCAGCGATGACAACCTGGATGTGGACCCTGACCGGAGGCTGGACATGCCCCGTTCCCGTTGGACCTCGAAGGAGGAGCGGCAGTACGAGCGCATCAAGGAGAGCGCCCGGGCGCGAGGCGCATCCACCCGCAGGGCCGAGGAGCTCGCTGCGCGGACGGTCAACAAGGCGCGCCGCGAGGCGGGGCGTACCTCGAGGAGGACGACGTCGGGCACCGGCAACCCGAACCGCCCGCTCGAGGAGCGGACCGTTCGGGAGTTGCGGAACCGGGCGGCCGAGCTGAGCATCGAAGGCCGGAGCCGGATGCGGAAGGCCGAGCTGATCCGCGCCATCCGTCGGCGCCGGTAGCGGCGGCCAGCGATCACGCGGGCGGGTCATCCCCGATGGAGGCGGCCCCAGGTCATCATGCGCCCGGGGCCGCGCCCGCTCATCGCGCGCGGGCACCCGCACGACCGCGATCCGTCCATCGTCCCGGCGGCATCCACGCCGGTACCCGCGGACCGGTGAGGGCCGCCGGGTCGCTTGCACCGCTCCGCCGGCCGCCCGGCCGTCAAGACCTCGCCGCTTCCGCCGGCTACGGAGCGCGCAGGGTTCGAGGCGACGTTGTACCCGCGACGCGCGTCGCGTTCGCCGCGATCGCGGCGGCAGCCGTCGTCGCCTACGGCCCCCCGCCCTATTCCCGCCCCGGCAGCAGAGGCGGGCGCGATTCCGGAGCAGAGGAAGGCCCGCGCAATGCGGGCGAGGGCGAGCGCCCCGGCGATCGGCGTTTGCCGGCAGTGGCGATCCCGATCGGGGGCACCGGCCCCTCATGGATCCGCAATCCGCGGGCGGCGCTCCGTCCGTCTCGTTGCGGACGGGGTCACGCTCGCTCCGAACGCCGCCCGACTCGCATTGGCCGTTCCGTGCCCACCGCCTCCTCCCTCCCGACCGCCCCGCCCCCCCTGTACTCCGGCCGGATCGCCCGCCGTGGCCTCCGCCCCCCTCAATCCCACCACCCGTGCAGGTACCAGCTCTCCTTCCGGGCGTCCCGGAAGAGCCAGATCAGCACGCCCTCCGCGGTCACGCACCGGAAGTACTCCCGCGCATAGGCCTCGCCCCAGCGTTCCCCCGAGACCCGGTCTGGTCCCGCGGCCGTGACCAGCTCCCGCCACCCCTGCCTGTCCCGATACCGCACCGGCACCCGATGGTCCCGGCACGGCACCGACTCCACCACGATCGGCCGCGGCTCCGGGAGCAGGTGCAGCTTGAGGCGGGCCCCGTCCTCACCAGGGGCGTCCCCCTCCCCACCCTCCACCACCCCCAACCGCACCACCGCCCCCGCATCGCCCGGCCGGGCAGCGCCGCCTTCCCCCTCCACCACCCGCAACCCGCCCCCGAAAGCGCGCACGGGCGCCCCGCTCCCACGCTCCCTGCTCACCCCTGCTACCTCGCCCTGGAGCACAGCCGAGGCATCCCGGAGCACGGTCGCGGATGCCACGGCCGGTTCCACCGGCACCCACCGTGTGCGCCGCTCCGCCAGCGGATGGGGCACCACCTCGGGCCGCACCACCACCGGGCCATGCTCCTCGATGATCCGTGCCACCGCCGCCTCCACCGCCTCCGCCGTGGCGAAGCCCCGGTCGAACAGGTCGCCCTGGCACACGCCCGCCGGCTCGGACGCGTCCACCCCCAGCTCCACCCCCGCCACCGCGTCCGGCACCGTCAGCCGCTCCAGCTCCGCGCGCACGAGCCGCAGCCACGTGGCCCGGCTCGCCGTCGGCCGCGCCGGGCGCAGCGCGCGATGCCACCGCGCACCGTTCGCCAGCGCCAGCGAGAGCGTCATGCGCCGCGCATGCTCCCCCCGCGCCCGGAGCGCGTCACAGATGCTCCCGAGCAGCGCGTTCGCGACGAAGACCAGACGCGCCGGGTCGGTCAGCACGTAGTCGATGAAGTCCAGCGACGCGTGCGGCTGCTCCCGCGGGAGCGCCGTGAAGAGACGGCGGGGATCGTCCCCCCGCGCGAGCCGCCAGAGCGCGACGCCGTCCCGGCCGAACCGGACCTCCACCGCCTCCCGCTCCAGCGCGGCCAGATCCCCGCAGACGCCGATCCCCACGCCGTCCAGGAACGCCCGGAGGCGGGCGTCCGGCCTGAGAAGGCCGATGGGGACGGAGGCCAGGAACGCCCGGTCCCCGCCGGGCTCCACCCGGATCCACTCGCCCGGCTCCGCGGTCCGGGCCGCCACCTCCGCGGCCACCGGCGTGTCCGCGATCCCCGCCCGCGCCCCCGCCACCCGCTCGAGCAGCCGGGACGCAAGGGCGGCCGCCGGCAAACCCCGGGCGTCCACCCAGACCACCTCCCGCCCCAGCGCCACCCGGGGCGCGAGCTCCAGCAGCGTGACGGCCAGCGCCTCCGGCGGGCCGGCCTCCTCCCACTCCGGATCCCAGAGACAGATGCAGCGCATGGCGACCTCAGCTCCGTCTTCCCGCCGGCGCCCGATCCGCTCCCCGCCGATCCGCGAGCCCGGGATCCAGCGCCAGCCGATACTCGTGGTTCGCGACCGGCAACGGAAACTCGACCTGCGAGCTGAACCCCATGGACGACACCTTCACCCGCACCACCACCGCCTCCAGCTCCGCCGCTTCCCCGAACGGGCCCCGCCGCCACCGGAACCGCTCCGGCACGAACGCCGACGCCAGACGCAGCGCCGCCACCGGGACCCCGCCCGACAACGCCACGAACGCCCCGCCCCCCTCCCGCGCCGCCCGGGACAGGCGCACCCCGTCCGTGCCCACCACCTCCACCCCCGACAGCACCACCAGCGCGAACCCGCCCGAGCGCAGCAGCTCCTCCGCGCACTCCAGGGCGGCCCGCCTCCCCCACTCCCCCTCCGGATGGATCAGCACCGGCGCCGCCCTCCCCTCCCTCCCCGCCAGCCACTCCCCCGACAGCACCCGCCCCCCATCCACCCACGCCGCCCGCTCGCCCCGCTCCACCGCCGCATCGCACGCGGCCTGCAGCATGGCCGTGGCGCCTCCGCCCGGCGCCCACGCCGTCAGCCGCCCCCGCGGCAGCCCGCCCCCGGGCAGCACCCGGTCCAGCGCGCCCAGCCCCGTGGCCACCGCCGCGGCCGTCCGGTACGTGACCGGCACCGCATCCGGGAACCGGCCCTCCAGGATCTTCCGCAACTCCGCGAGCCGTGTGGCCATGCCGCTCCAGGTCCCCATCGACGCTCCGCCATCCGCGCGGCCCGGCCCGCGCGGCAGGGACCTCCAAACTATACCGAAGATTTCCCGAAAGCAAGAGACCCGACGCTGGCGCTCACCACGCTCCGGAGATTATCCTTGGTTCCGCAACGAACCTTCACCGGCGAGCCGGGTACCGACGCGCAGCCGCGCCCGGCAAACCCTGGCCCGCCGGGCCGCTGACCAGGCACCACACCTACCGTGGGGGCAAACCATGCAACGACCCGTTTCGGCCGTTCTCGTTCTGTCCGCAGCCGCGCTGCTGGCGGGGTGCGGGGCGGGCGGCAAGGCGGAGGAGGCGCCCATCTCCATGCTGGCACCCGGCCTGACGCCGGCGGCGCTCGAGGCGCGGGTGGCCCAGTTCGCGCCGGCACGGATCGACTTCGACGACTCCTCCCTCGAACCCTGGGAACGGGAAGTCCTGAAGCGCCTAATCCAGGCGTCGGACATCATGCACGAGATCTTCACCCGCCAGGTCTCGCCCCGGAACCCGGAATGGCTCGCCCGCCTCGAGGCCGAACACGGCGCCGGCCGCGACGCGGCCCTCGCCTACTTCGACATCATGGTCGGCCCCTGGGACCGGCTGGAGAACGACGCGCCCTTCCTCGACGTGGGCGAGAAGCCCGCCGGCGCCGGCTACTACCCGGAGGACCTGACCGCCGAGGAGCTCAACGCGTGGCTGGAGGCGCACCCCGAGGACCGGGACGCGTTCACCAGCTACTTCACGGTGATCCGCCGCACCGAGGACGGCGGGCTCGAGGCCGTGCCGTACTCCGAGGCGTACCGGGACGAGCTGACCCGGGCGGCCGCCCTGCTCCGGGAGGCCGCGGACCTCTCCCGGAACGAGTCCCTCTCCCGGTACCTCCGCACCCGCGCGGACGCGTTCCTCTCGGATGACTACTTCGAGAGCGACGTCGCCTGGATGGACATCACCGGCAGCCGCATCGAGCCGACCATCGGCCCCTACGAGGTCTACGAGGACCGGCTCATGGGCTACAAGGCCGCCTTCGAGAGCTTCGTGACCGTCAGCGACCCGCAGGCCAGCGCGGAGCTGGAGCGGCTGAAGGAGTACCTCCCCGAGCTGGAGCGCCGGCTCCCCATCGAGGACCGGTACAAGAACCTCGACCGGGGCTTCGAGAGCCCGATCCGCGTGGCGGACGAGGTCTACACCGGCGGCGACACCCGCGCCGGCGTGCAGACCATCGCCTTCGCCCTCCCGAACGACGAGCGGGTCCGGGCGGCGAAGGGCTCGAAGAAGGTGATGCTCCGCAACGTGATGCGCGCGAAGTTCGAGCAGATCCTGGTGCCGATCGCCCGGGAGGTGATCGACCCGGCGCTCGTCGAGGACGTGACGTTCGACCCGTGGTTCGTGAACGTGCTGATGCACGAGCTGGCGCACGGCATGGGCCCGGGCTTCATCACCCTCCCCTCCGGCGAGCGGACCACGGTGAACCAGGCGCTCCGGGAGCACTACTCGGCGCTGGAGGAGGCGAAGGCGGACATCACCGGGCTCCACAACATCACCATGCTGGCCGCCGACGGGATGTACGACGACGCCTTCGTCCGCCGCGCCTTCCTCGGCCACTTCGCGGACATGTTCCGGGCGGTGCGCTTCGGCGCCGGCGCGGCCCACGGGATGGCGAACCTGATCCAGTTCAACTACCTCTGGGAGCGGGGCGCCATCCGGTACGACCCGGAGACCGGCCGCTTCGGCGCGGATGTGGACGCCCTGATCGCCGGGAACCGGGAGCTCGCCACGCTCCTCCTCACCATCCAGGCGACGGGCGACTACGACAAGGCGGGCGAGGTGATCGCCCGGTACGGCACCATGCGGCCGGAGATGCGCGCGGCCCTCGACCGCCTGGCCGGCACCGTCCCGGTGGACATCAAGCCGGTCTACACGATCGTGGAGAAGATGAAGAACTGGTGACCGCCCGCTAGAGCGGCCGGAACACCTCGTCCAGTTCGAGCACCAGCGGCTCGCCGGCGCCTTCCGGGCGCCAGGCGAGCCGTTCCGTTGTCCGCTCCGGCTCGCTCGGGCCCTCCGCGAACCGCCAGACCCACACCACCCCCTCCTCCGGGTCCACGACCCAGTACTCGGGCACCCCGAGCTCGCCGTAACGCCGGGGCTTCTTCACGGAATCGATGGACGACGACGTCGGCGAAAGCACCTCCACGACCAGCCCCGGCGCCTTCTCCACGCCCCGATCCGTGATCCCGTCCCGCGCCGCGTTCGGCACGAACACCAGGTCCGGCCGCAGGAACTGGCCCGTCACGAAAAGCACGTCCACAGCCGGCAGCACCACGCCCAACCCATGCCGCTCGACGTACTGCCGGAGCGCGGTGGCGAGCGTGAACAACACATGCTGGTGCCGAGGCGACGGGGACGGCGTCACGAGCACCTCGCCGTCCAGGACCTCGTAGCGGTTGCCGTCATCCGGGAGGCGCGCGTAGTCGGCATACGTCCACGAAGAGCGCGACGTCGGTGTGTTCATCGTTCCCTCCCGGGTCGAGAGATCGTGGCTTCGCCCGGTCCCGCCCATGGCGGCCCGCGCCGATCGCATGCGACGGCGGGGGCGTATCTCAATGTAAGGCGAGGACTTGGGCGAGGCGAGGAGATCGCGGGCCGGCGCCGGGCGGCGACGACTTCCTTGACCCGCCATCCCGGCTTCCTCCAGATTGGAGGAAGAATGGAGGAACCCCATGGCCATCCTCAACATCAAGAACCTGCCCGACGAGCTCTACGAACGGCTCCAGGCCCGCGCGAAGGGCGAGCGCCGATCCGTGGCCCAGGAGGTGACCCGGATCCTGGAGGAGGCAATGGGGGAAGCGGAGCCGCTCTCCGTCCTCGAGCTCCAGGGCCTGAGCGCGGAGCCGCGGCCGGAGCGACGACGCGGCAGGACGCGCAGGGTCCGGGCGCCGCGCGTGGGACTGGCCGAGACCGTGGGGCCTGGCCCCGTGGCGGTGGACACCGCCATCTTCCTCTACCTCATCGAGGAGCATCCTGCGTATCTTGGGATCGTGCGACCGCTGTTCGAGGGCGCGGATCGCGGCGAACTGGAGATCGTGACGTCCGCCATCACGCTCCTCGAGCTGCTGGAGGTTCCGTACCGGGCCGGGAACCTCCCGCTGGCGGCCCGTTACGAGGCGCTGCTCACCCGGAGCCGCAGCATCCGGCTCATCGACCTGGACCGGGCCCAGCTCCGGGCCGCGGCGCAGTTGCGCGCGGTACACCACGTTGCGTTTCCGGACGCGCTCCGGCTCGCCGCCGCGCTCACGGCCCGTTGCACCGCGTTCGTCACGAGCGGCCGCCGCCTCCCGTCGATCCCGGGGCTGCGGATCGTTCCGCTATCCGAGTTCGTCTGACCCCATGAGCACCGAACTCCGTCTGGCCGAGCTGGCCGAGCGCTGGGCGGGCAGGCCCGCCTCCGAGCGCGCGAACGCCCAGCTCTACCTGATCGAGCTGTGCGACGCCCTGGGCGTGGAGCGCCCGGACCCCGCGGGGAGCGGCTACCAGTTCGAATTCCCGATCCGCGTGGTGAACCCGGACGGCACCGAGTCCACGAACTACGTGGACCTGTACAAGCAGGGCTGTTTCCTCCTGGAGGCGAAGGACGAGGAGCCCGGCCGGTCGAACGAACTGCTGCTCCGTAAGGCGTTCGGCCAGGCGCGGAGCTACGTGTCGCACCTGCCGGGGCAGATCCCGCCGTACCTGCTGGTGCTGGACGTGGGCCGCACCCTGATCGTGTGGGACCGCTGGAACGGGACCTACGGCGGGTTCAACGCCGGCCGCCGCATCGACCTCACGACCCTCGCCGACCGGCCGGAGGACATCGCCCTCCTCGTCGACATCTGGCGGGACCCGGAGAAGCGCAACCCGGCGAAGCGCGCCGAGGCCGTGACCCGGGAGGTGGCGGAGCGGCTGGCCGAGCTCGCCTCGGCCCTGGAGGCGCGCGGCTACCCCCACGAACGCGTGGCGCGCTTCCTCATGCGCGTGGTCTTCACCCTGTTCGCCGAGGACGTGGGCCTCCTCCCCGGCGAGCCGTTCCGCAAGGCCATCGAGGAGATCGGCTTCCACGCGCCCGGGGAGTTCGCCGACGCGCTCCGCCTCCTCTGGGAGGCCATGGACCGGGGCGGCCCCTTCGGCTACCACCGGCTCCTCCGCTTCAACGGCCACTTCTTCCGGGATTGCGACGTCATCCCCCTCGAGCCCGCGGACATCCGCATCCTGCACCGCGCCGCGAGCGCCGACTGGGCCGACGTCGAGCCCGCGATCTTCGGCACCCTGCTCGTGCGCGCGCTGGACCCCGCGGAGCGGCACCGGCTGGGCGCGGAGTTCACGCCGCGCGCGTACGTCGAGCGCGTCGTGCGGCCGACGATCGAGGAGCCCGTGCGCGAGCGCTGGACGCTGGTGCAGGCCGAGGTGCTCCAGCTCCGCGAGCGCATCGACGCCGCAGGCAGCCCGCGCACGCGCCAGGAGCTGACGGCGAAGGCGCTCGACCGCCTGCACGCGTTCCACCGCTGGCTGCGCTCGCTGCGCGTGCTCGACCCCGCCTGCGGGTCCGGCAACTTCCTGTACGTCGCGCTCGACACGCTCAAGCGCATCGAGCTCGAGGTCTTCCGGGAGATCGAGCAGATCACCGGCCAGCACGAAACCCGGATCGAGGAAGTGAACCCGTCGCAATTCCATGGCATCGAGGTGAAGCTGTGGGCGAGGGAGCTGGCCGAGCTGACGCTGTGGATCGGCTACCACCAGTGGTGGAAGCGCACGCACGGCGCCGCACGCCCGCCCGAGCCCGTGCTCGTCGACACCGGCACGTTCGAGCACCGGGACGCGGTGCTCGCGTGGGACGACGTCGTGGAGGACGCCGCCCGCGCGCGTCCCGATCCCACGCCCCGCATCCCGCATGCCGTGACCGGCGAGCTGGTGCCGGATCCCGACGCGAAGCTGCAGTACTTCGAGTACCGCGGCGCGAGGCAGGCGCCGTGGCCACAGGCGGAGTTCATCGTGGGGAATCCGCCGTATATGGGGCGTTGGCGGCAGCGCGAGGAGTTCGGCGATGGATACGTCGACGCGCTGCGCGCAGCGTATCCGGAGGTGCCGGAGGATGCAGACTACGTGATGTACTGGTGGTACCGGGCGGCCCGCGAGGTTGCCGGGGGCCGGACGATCCGCGCGGGTATGATCACGACCAATACGATCCGCCAGAAACAGCAGCGGGGGATTATCGAACGTGCGGCTGACCACGGTGCCCGCATCTGCTGGGCCATTCCCGACCATCCGTGGGTCGACGAAACGGGCAGCGCGGCCGTCAGAGTCTCCATGACCGTAATCGCGCGGGATCCGGGAACGCGCCACGCTGATCCAGGTGGACGACCAGGCGCGGGTGACGGCAGAGGTTCGAGTCTCACGACTGAATGCAGACCTCACCGCACACGCAGACATCCCAAAGGCGGCCGCGGAAGCGCTCCTCGCGAATCGGGGCCTGGCGTCGAATGGGTTCAACGTGGTCGGACGCGGGTTCGTTCTGGAGGCGGATGAGGCGCAACGGCTGCTCGATTACGATCCGCGACATGCGGAGATCATCCGGCCGCATCTTAACGGCCGGGATCTGGCCGCGAAGCCACGCGGAGTGTGGATCATCGACTTTGGGCAACGAGGCGAGGAAGAGGCACGTGCCTACCCAGTACTGTTCGACCTGGTAAGGACGCGCGTCAAGCCGCAGCGCGATGCCAACTCTGATCGAGCAGCACGCGAGCGCTGGTGGCGCTTCGCTCGGAATCGGGAGGAGTTCCGCCAAGCATCGCACGGTCTGTCGCGCTACATCGCAACGCCCTACGTGTCCAGGCACCGTTTCTTCACGTTCCTCGATGCAGCCGTTGCGCCAGATGATACGTTGAGGGTGATCGCGTCCCCAGATGCGTTCCATCTGGGCGTTCTGTCCAGTCGGATTCATGTGACCTGGGCATTGGCTGCCGGCGGGAGGCTCGGGGTCGGCAACGATCCGCGCTACAACCAGACCCTCTGCTTCGACCCCTTCCCCTTCCCCGCCCCGCCAACCGAGCTGCGGCAGCGCATCGCGGACACGGCCGAGTGGCTGGACGCGCATCGCAAGCAGGCCCTCGCCCGGGACGAGCGGGTCACGATGACGGGCATGTACAACGTCGTCGAGAAGCTGCGCGCGGGCGAGCCGCTCACGGAGAAGGAGCGCGCGGTGCACGAGAGCGCCGCGTGCGGCGTGCTGCGCGACATCCACGACGAGCTGGACCGCCTCGTCGCCGAGGCCTACGGCTGGCCGTGGCCGCTCTCCGACGAGGAGATCCTCGAGCGGCTCGTGCGGCTGCACGACGAGCGCGTCGAGGAGG
>CALCID010000132.1 GCA_937907535.1 uncultured bacterium
GGCGCAGGATTGGGAGTTGGATTTGAGGGGGCGACCTTCGTCGTAGGGCCACCTTGCCGGGTCGAGCACGGGGGCGACCTTCGTCGTAATGCTACCTTGCCGGGTCGAGCACGTGCACGAGCACGGGGCAGCCTTCGCGGCGGGGCTACCTAGCCGGGTCGAGCGCGGGTGTGAGGCTCGGCGAACGCGCTCCCCCACATATCCGAGCGCGGCACCTACTCCGCCATCCCCTCCTCAGCTCCCCAGCATCCTTATGAGCATCGACACGATGCGCACAATGAGGGCTTTGCTGGTCCGGATGTCGGTTGCGTCTAGCAGCCCGATGTCGACCATGTGATCGAGGGCCGAGGCGGCGTTGGTGGCCGAAGCCCGGGCTACGCGAAGGAAGTACGCCCGGCGCCGGAAGGTCGGCTTGCCGCACGCTTCCGCGATGTTCAGCGCGACGGAGGACGTAGCCCGCTGGAGCTGGCCCGCCAGGTCCGGCCGCTTGCGCCTCACCTGCCTGGCGATCCGGGCAACCTCCCGGCTCAGCTCGCGGGACACCCGGTAGACATCCAGCCGTTCATGATCGAGCCCCGCAGGCATTGAGCGCTCCTCTCCCCCGGGCCACGTCGAGAAGACTACACTGCGAGGCTCAGGAATCCATGGCCGGGCTGGTCGTCTACATGCGTGGAACGGCCGGGCAGACGCGCCAGCGCCGCCCGGCCTGCTCATGGAGGTTCCGTGCACGTGCTCGTGCTCGTGCACGACCCGGAAACGCAGCCCAACCGCGAAGGTTGCCCCGTGCACGTGCTCGACCCGGAAGCGCAGCCCTGCCGCGAAGGCTGTCCCCCGTTCACGACCCGGATAGGTAGCCCTGCCGCGACGGTTGCCCTCCCGTGTCGAAATCCTCCATCCTCGTCCGACACTATGGTGGGCGGCACGGTGCCGCCCGGCGGCAGGCCGGCGCAAAGGGGCCCGGAGCTGACCGGACGAGAGGACCGACCGAACAGGAGCAGACCCAGCCATGAGACTGATACCGTACCTGAACTTCGATGGGACGTGCGCGGAAGCGTTCCGGTTCTACGAGCGCGTGCTCGGGGGCCAGGCCCAGATCATGAGGATGGGGGACACGCCCATGGCGCCCGACCTCCCGCCGGAGGTGCACGACCGGATCATGCACGCGTACCTGGAGGCGGGCGGCGCGGTGCTGATGGGCAGCGACACGCCCCTGGGTCAGTCCGTGAAGCCGGAAGGGCTGGCGGTGGCGCTCACCACGGAGGATCCGGCCGAGGCCGAGCGGATCTTCAACGAGCTGGCGGATGGCGGCACGATCACGATGCCGATCCAGCAGACGTTCTGGGCCCAGCGGTTCGGCATGCTGGTCGACCGCTACGGGATCCCCTGGCTGATCAACGGTGGGACGCCCGAAGAGGGCTGATCGGCGACGTCGCGATCCTCACGCGGGCCGGGCAGCCGGCCCGCGCATCGTTTCCCAGCCGAGCGCTCGGGCGAGGTGGCAGGCCCGGGCCACCGGACGGACCTCGACGACCATGCCGGTGGCGAGGTTGGGGCAGGTCCTGGCGATCTCCGTGGCCTCGTCGAAGCTGGCCGCGGTGATCAGCATGTAGCCGGCGATCAGCTCCTTGGTCTCGGTGAAGGGACCATCGACGACGGTCGTGCGGCCCCGCGCCGACACGGTCCGGGCAACGGGCGCCAGCGTGTTGCCGGCCCGAAGACGCCCTAGCGCCGCGAGCTCGTCGCACCACGCGTTCCAGCGCCCGAGCGCCTGCTCCAGCTCCTCGCGGGACATGGCTTCGTACCGCTCGGGCGTCGTCTCGGTGAAGATCAGGAGGTATTCGGCGGCTTGGGAGCCCATGACGTCCTCGTCGGGATCGGGGGTTGGGGCGCGGTCCGTCGCGTCCGGGACAATATGCCGCGCGCCCGGTGGCTCGACAATGGGCGGGTCGGTGTCGGGATGGGCGGGCCGGGGCCGAGGCCGCCGTTCCTCGTGACGGGCCGAACGACGCGCGTGCCGGGTCCTGCAGGGCATCGGGGCGCGCACCGGTACGTTCGGGGGGACGGCGCCGACCTTCGCCGGCCGGGCGCGCTGCGTCCGCGAACCCGCCCTGCAGCATGCGTCGGAACGCATCCGGGTTCGCCTCGACGCCCGGCCCTGTAGGGACCCGGCCGACCCGGCGCCGGGAGCGCGCCACGTCCGCGGCCGTCGTCCCCCGCCCCCTGGCCCGCTGCCGGCCGCGGTGTGCACACCGTGCCGCCGGCGTCGCCCGGCGAGTGCCGGGCCACGGCGGCGAGAACTCCTCGGGCAGGCGAGCCGGCCGCGGCATACAGCCGCGTAGCGTCAACCGTACAGATGGCGCTGCTCGAGCGATCGAATCGGCCTGTACGGCCGGCGCGCGCAGGCAGCGGGTTGCCACGGAGACTGTACCGGGCGGGCGTCGGACCGGGAGGCACCGGGGCGCTTTGTTGACCCCGGAGAACCGTTGTCCGCGCCGCGATCGCATGCCGGTGGTGGGTGGCGGCCGCTCCGCCTGCCGCGCACGGCTCACGGCGGCGTGAGGTCCCTGCGGTTATGCCCCCGCGATCCCCACCTCCAGCTCCCCGCCCGGCCGGACCGCCGAACCGCAGCTCGCCCACCTCGCGCGCGTGACCACGCACGTGCGCGTCTACACATAATTGCCGCGACTACCGCGACCACACCGGAATCCGTCACGACGCATACAGGTCGCGCTGCACGGAGTGCCGACGCCGTGCGCCCGGCCGATCCGGCCGGTCGGGCGAGCGTTGCCGCCGGCTCGTCCGCCATTCACGGGCACGGCGTACGGCGTGCGGCGCACGCCCGGCGACGCCGGAAGCGCGCTCACGCCGTGCATGCGTTCGCTGGCCGGGATCCTGCGTGCCGGTGCGGCGGGGCGGACCCGCGGTTGTTGCGTGGTGTACATCGGAAACGTGACGATCGTGCGCATCCGTGGTGACGATCTGCAAGGAACGTGTCAGGAACGGCCAGTTTGTGGTCCAGAACGTGCAAAGTGTCGCCTTGCCCATTGACAAATGGTCGCCGGACCGTTAGCGTGGACCGTCCCGCCGTACGAGGGACGCCCGACACGGACGCCGGGCATGCCCGCCCGGCAGCCCCCGAGACCCCCGAACCCAGGAGTGACGATGCCGGTCAGGACGTGGAGATTCGACGCGCTCGATGCGGCGAAGAATTGGCCTGCGAACGGGATGGGCCAGTCGTCAACGGCCGGAGCGAGGACCGCCCGGCCGTTCGACATTGAGAAGATTTTCGGCGAGAACACGTTCGGGATCGCCGAGATGCGGGACCGGCTCCCCAAGCAGGTGTTTGCCAAGTTGATGGACACCATCGAGAGCGGGACGGAGCTGGACCCCTCGGTCGCCGACGCCGTCGCGATCGCGATGAAGGAGTGGGCGACGGAGAAGGGGGCCACGCACTACACGCACTGGTTCCAGCCGCTGACCGGTCTCACCGCGGAGAAGCACGACTCGTTCATCACGCCGAACGTGGGCGGGGGCGCGACGGCGCAGTTCAGCGGAAAGGATCTGACGCAGGGCGAGCCGGACGCGTCGTCGTTCCCGTCGGGCGGGCTGCGGGCGACGTTCGAG